>JBKPDP010000052.1:0-85193 GCA_046727935.1 Verrucomicrobiota bacterium
TCGATCCTCAAATTCGAACGCGCAAATCACGCAGCGCAGCCGATACTGCAGAGCCCGTCGCTCCCGCCGCCGGCGATTCCATTCTCCCACTATCCAGAAGAGAAAAACCGCCGCAAGAAAAAGCAGCAAATAAATCGTGACTAAGGCGGCGAGACTAACTCGAATCACGGCGTAGAGCGGCCTGGCTGTCTCGCCTGCGGGCGCGTGATGTCACTGCCCCACTCAATCGTCGCAATCCCCCAGGTCAAAACCGCGTCGGGTCTGGCATCTCCAGGAGCGCTTCGGGAAAAACGGCAACGCGCAAGATAAAGGCGGGCCTGTTCGTCTAGCCCCGGATCACCTGAGGAATTAATAGGAAAACAATATCTAATTTCTCCAACTCTGTTTACGCCCACGCGAAAACGAATCGCTTCAGGCGTTTCTCCATTTGAAGCGACGAACCTCGGCTCCGGCAATATCGGAGCCCCGAAAGCATCAAGCTCGCTTGAAAACGAGACAGATGTTGGGATCGGCTCGGCAGCAGGAGCGCTCTTTTGGCGCATAAACGGAACGGCACCCGGCGGCTGAGAGTCCGGGGCGTGCGAGTCGACTTTCATGGGTGGAAGTTCCTTCAGAGTTGGTTCCATCGCGTGATAGGAAGGCACGTGCTCAACCTTCGGCAGAGGGCGTAGTCTTGCTTCCGGCGGACGATGAGTTGTAAACGCAACTGCAGGATCTTCCGCGTCGATCCAGCGAAGCAGCGTACGGCCTTCTTCAGATGCAGGGGTGATCAAAGCAACGCGGGCGGGCGGCGGCAGAAGCGTGACCATAGGTGGATAAACAACTTGAAAAATGTAAAAGCAAAGGGCATGTGCGACCAGGGAAACCGCCAGAAAAGCCAGGATTGCCGCTGTTCGACGCCGAGGCGAATCCCAGCTAAAGAGCAGCGGTTCTGTTGCAAGCTCAGGGCTGAGACTGTTCATCGCGACGGAGCGGCGGCAAGTGCAACGGATGTGATGCCGTGCTCAAGCGCGGCATTTGTGACTTCGGCAACCGTTTCGTAAGAAGTGGAACGGTCCGCCTTGATGATAATTGATTGTCCGTCCCGCTTGGCCGCGTCCAGCAATGGGCCGAGTTGTTCCATGGTGACCCGCTGGTCCCGGAAATAGATTGCCGGAACTGCACCCCCGGTAATGCTGATGATTTGCTGGTTAGTTTGTGGACCCAGCGTAAAATGAGAGAACGGCATTGAAACGGAAATCCCCTGTTGCAAAATAAAATTCGAACTCAGCAACAGAAAAAAAACCAAAAGGAAAGCGACTTTCACGAGCGCCACGAGCACAAGCCAGCCGAAGTTATAATTAATTGTGCGGTCGAGCTTCATGAATCAGGGCGTTTTTAAGGGTTAAGCCTCAAGTGCCAGGCTGCAGACTGCTCAAAACTTAAAACTTTTCTGTTTATAAATCCGGGCGTACTTCGAGCTCGCGTGATGTCTCATCGGCTGGTTGGAAGGTGATGATCCCGCTGAGCGGGCGGCTCTCGGTCAACATGTGCACAATTTCGATCCCTGCCCGCTCCATGTCATGGAGCATGTTATTCACACGGGAAGAAAGGTAACTGTAAGCGACGAAAGTTGGAGTAGCTACAACCAGACCCGCTGCAGCCGTCAGCAAACTTTTATATACCCCGCTGGAAAGCTCGGTCACAGTGGCATAGCCGCCGCTCGAGGCGATTGTCGCAAACGCATCGATCATTCCTGCGACTGTTCCCAGCAATCCAAGCAACGGTGTGAGGAAAGCTATCGTAGCCAGCACCGGGAGAAACCGTTCCAGCTTCGGCACTTCAAGTTGAGCCGCTTCTTGCACGATGTCGCGTAATTCTGCCCGAGGTGCGTCGTGCCGGATGATCGCTGCATGAATCACTCGGGCTACCGGGCCCGGAGTCCCGGCTGATTCATGCAGGGCCTCGGCGAAATTGCGCCGCCGAATCAGGTTCGACAGTCCCTTCAAGAATTCGCCCACGTGAATCGTGGCACGGTGGAAGTAGAAGAGGCGCTCGGCAAAGACTGCGATCGAGATAATGCTACAGGCCAGAATCGGCCACATTAGCAGCCCGCCCTTTTGGATGTAATCAATCACGCCGGTTTTGTAGTCTTCTTTACGAGCTGTGGCAAGCGAACAACCAGATGTCGATCCACTGGTCGCTCAATGCAACAGTCAGCGTCTGGCGAGGTCCCAAAGGACTTCTCTTATCGGGAACCTTTCTCTCGGGCCTTGGGAGAAGAGGATGGGCGAATCTTGGCGGCGCTTTTGCCACCCACTAATTTTCCGGATGCGTCGAACACGGAATAGCCGGCTTGCTTGCCCGATGCATCGTAACTGTAAACGATCTTGTGCAAAAGCGTACCGTCTTCGGCGCTTTGAGTTTCTTCCAAAAGACGCCCGTTGTCGTCATATTTGTAACGGCTCTTGAAACGAAAGCGGCCATCGGGTCCGGAGATTTCGCCGCTGGAAAAATGTCCTGCATCATCCAGTTCATAACGAATCGTCTCGCGGAGTTTGCCATTCGGATCGGTCGTCGTCGCCACGGCCTTATGCTGCGCATTGTCGAATTTGTAGACTGTGCGTGAACCGTCTGGGTGCATCGAAACGGTTACCCGCACGGCGTCACTCCGAGTTTGTTCTGGAGACTGGCTCAATCCGACTTTGGTGCCACAGACCACAAGCGCACAAGCCATCGTCAACGCTGCCTGGAAAAATTTCATGACCCGAGGAGCTTACGGTTCAGGTGAGTAGGCGCAAACATGCCTGAAATTTTTTATTGACCGCACGTGAGGAAGGTGGTTAAAGGTGGGGTCAAGTGGAGCAAAATGGACGAATTCTCCACTCGATACATGGACAACGATTCTCCACCCGAACGCTTCTATGCCGGAGAGTTCCGGCATTCCATCGACGAGAAAAATCGAATCACGATTCCTTCTCGTTGGCGACGGGACAAGGCAGAGGAATTTATCCTTTTGCCCGAGGCGACTCATCAATTTCTCCTCGTCATGTCGCCGAAGGAGTTTGCGCGAATGAGTTTAGCAGCAGAAACAAACCAAGGCGTTTCCGCGCGGGATCGCCGGATTTTTTTGCGCCATCTGCATTCACGCGCGCAGCACGCAAGCGCCGACCGGCAAGGGCGTCTTGTTTTGCCCGAAGAGCTTTGCCGAAAGATCGGATTGAAAGGGGAAGTATCCCTGGTGGGCAATCGGGGTCGTTTTGAGATTTGGAATCTGCAGCGCTGGAAACGCGCGCACGACGAGGAGACAGCTACTTACCAGCACGTGGCGAGCGAGATTGGCTTATAATCAGATGCTTGGTCAAAACGTTATCAACACATTTTGGTTTGAGCGGCCTGTCTGGGTGGCCGTTGATCCGTTTACTGCCGAAGAGGAGGCGCGCGAAATGGAGGATTTCACTTATCACCGTCCAGTGCTGGAGAGCGAGGTAGTGGAATTGCTCGAACCGAAACCAGGTTCGCTCATTGTAGATGCAACCTGTGGGGGCGGCGGCCACACCGAAGCGTTTTTGGAGAGCGGGGCCGACATTCTGGCCTTGGACCAGGACCCTGATGCGGTCCAACACGTGAGTGAGCGACTGGCGCGCTTCGGCCGGCGCGTGAATGTACAACAGGCGAATTTTCGCTGCGCAGCCGCCATCCTTAACGAGCTCGGTATTCGCACCATCGGCGGCGCGCTTCTTGATCTAGGTGTCTCTTCCCAGCAACTGGAAAATGCGGAGCGTGGGTTCAGCTTCATGCGAAATGGTCCGCTCGACATGCGCATGGGCCCTCGGGCGCGACTGACCGCTGCTACGATCGTAAACGAGTACAGCGAAGAACAATTGACGCAGTTGTTTCGCGAGCTCGGAGAGGAGCCGGCAGCGCGCCGCATTGCAAGTCTGATCGTAAAGATGCGAAAGACTTCACCGTTTCGCGAAACTCTGCCGCTGGCGCGCGCGATTGAAAAGCTGGTTGGCCGGCATGGCCGTCATCATCCGGCGACGCAGGTGTTTCAAGCGCTGCGGATGGAAGTGAATGACGAGCTTGGCGCGCTCGAAGAGGGCCTGCGAGTTTTGACTGCGCGGCTCGAGCGCGGTGGGCGCATCGCGGTGATAACTTTTCATTCATTGGAAGATCGGATCGTGAAGAATTTCTTTCGCGATCATAGCCGGGAATGGCTGGACAAACCGGAGTGGCCCGCGCCGCAACGCAACCCCGAGTACGATCTTAAACTGGTTACGCCGAAACCAGTTGAGCCGACCGAAGAGGAACGGCGCACGAATCCCCGTTCGCGCAGCGCAAAATTGCGCGTGGCCGAGAAGATCTAAAATGAAACGATCGCATCGAAGAAACTGGAATGCGGTAAACGCGGCGTCGCTGGCGCGCTGGATTGTGGTGACCGCGTTTCTGGCGTTGGCCGGATTAAGCTATGTTTATTTGACGCTGCAACTCTACCATCTGGGCGAACGCAGAAAGGCGGTCGAAAATGAGCTCGGCACTCTCCGCACCCAAAACGACATAGCCAGCGCGCAAATCGCGGCTTTGACCTCGCGCTCTGCATTGCAACGCCGTTTGAAAGAAGGCTACCTGAAAATGGTGCCTATTTCGGAGGCCAACATTGTGCGGCTCACCATGCCTGCCCGCTCAGCGGACGACGACGTGATCCAACCCGTAGCCAATCCTTCCGGCACAAAATGAATGCAAACAGTCGAACCCGTTGCGTACTGGTGTGCGCTGCTTTTATCGGGCTGTTCAGCATTTTTTCATTTCGCTTAATCTATCTGCAGGCAATCAAGCACGACGAATACGCCGGTCTTGCAGCTGAAAAGCACGTTTATAAGCAAATCATCCACGCGGAACGCGGCACGATCCTCGACGCAAATAACGAAGTCCTTGCCCACAACATTCCTGTTGAAACAGTAGTGGCCGACGCCACGCATGTTAACAACCGGCAAGCGATCGTTGATCTTTTGAGCGAGGAACTTCGACTCCCGTCTGCGCAGATCGCGGAAAAGTTAAGCAGCGAGCGCCGCTACATCGTCATCAAGCGTGAAGTGCCCGAAACGCAGGCAGTCGCGCTGCGTGAAAAACTTCGCGCTTCTAATCTGCGTGGGATTTATTTCGAGCATGATGCCACTCGCGTTTACCCAAACGGCTCGATGCTTTGCCACGTCATTGGATTCACCGACTTCGACCATTGTGGTATCCAGGGCGTGGAAGCGTCAATGGAGGAATACCTTCATGGGCAGGACGGTTATCGCTTCATCGAACACAACCGTGCCGGCCAGGAGATCGTGCCTTATCGCGGACAGGAGCGTGCGCCGCGCGATGGCTACCAGGTCCATCTGACTGTCGATCTTAGTTTGCAGAACATTGTTGAGAACGAAATCGACGCCGCGATGAAGGAATATTCTCCTCAAAAAGCCACGATTATTTTGATGCGGCCGCAGACAGGCGAAATTCTCGCGATTGCTAATCGGCCCGATTTCGATTTGAACCTTCGCTCGGAGGCCAAGCCTGAAGAAATGAAAAACCGGGCCATCATCGACATGATGGAACCGGGCTCTACCTTCAAGATTGTTGCGGCGGCCGCCGCTCTTAATGAACGCAAACTCCGGCCTGATTCGACGATCTTTTGCGAAAACGGTCTCTGGAATTTTGGTGGCGCGGCCCTGCATGATCATCGCGCGTTTTCCTATCTGAGCGTGCGAGACGTTCTTATCAAATCGAGCAATATTGGCGCAGCCAAGCTTGCCCTCAGCGTGGGCGAACAAAGGTTCTACGAATACATACGTCGATTCGGTTTTGGCGAGCGGACCGGAATTGAGCTGCCGGGTGAAATCGGTGGACTCATTCGGCCGCCGCAAGCGTGGAGCAAAATCTCGATCACGCGAATCCCGATGGGGCACGAGGTCGGGGTTACACCGTTACAAATGACAGTGGCGATGGCGGTGATTGCCAATGGCGGCAAATTAGTCACGCCACGCATCATAAAATCGATTACCACGCCGGAGGGCAAAACCGTCAGCTCACTTTCTCCTGTAGCGTTGCGTCAGGTAATTTCTTCCCAAACCGCCAGAGAACTCGGTGATGCGCTGCGCGGAGTGGTGAGCGATCGCGGTACCGCTGCGGCCGCTGCCGTTCCCGGTTTTACGATTGCGGGCAAAACCGGAACCGCGCAAAAGGTTGATCCTCGAGGAGGATACGAGCAGGGGAAGTTTGTTGTTTCTTTCGCAGGCTATCTGCCGGCGGAACATCCCGAGTTTGTAGGTCTGGTGGTGCTGGATGATGCGCACACCAGCAAACCGGAGTTAAACTACGGTGGGCTCATTGCAGGACCAATTTTTTCCCGGGTGGCTGAAAAAGCCGCCCGGTATCTTGATCTTGAGCCGCATGAGGAGATTCGCAAAGCGATTCCCGTAGAGCGAGTCGAAAAAACGATGCCGGCAGAGCGAACGCGCAAAACTAGGCCGGCAGAACGAATCGCCTTAACCAATGCTTCGCACCATTGAACACCTCGCCCTGGTTCGCGGCTGCGAATCCGTCCCGCGGTGGACATGTTAAAGCCTCATGCAGCTCAAGACTCTTCTCGCCGCGACTCCAGTTCGCCAAGTCATCGGGACACTTGATCGCGCAGTGGAAAACATCGCGTATGACTCGCGGCGAGTGCAAAGGAATGGCATGTTCGTGGCGTTGCGGGGCGAGAAATCCGATGGCCACGAATTCATCGGTCAGGCAATCGAAAAAGGCGCATCGGTAATCGTAGCCGAACGCGAGGAACAAAATCCGCGCGCAACTTGTCTCGTTGTCGAGAACACGCGCACCGCGCTCGCTGATTTTGCATCAACCTTTTACGGCCACCCGGGGCGCAAATTAAAACTGGCGACGGTCACGGGCACGAACGGTAAAACCACCACTACATTTCTCATCAAGCACATTTGTGAAAATGCCGGTTTGCGTTGCGGATTGATCGGAACGGTGCGCTACGAGATCGGCGAGCGGGTTTTGCCGGCCATTCGCACCACACCAGAATCGCTCGATTTACAAGAGCTACTGGCGCAGATCGTCAACGCGGGTTGTAAGGCAGCGGCAATGGAAGTTTCTTCGCATGCGCTCGCGCAGGATCGCACGCGTGGGCTCGAATGGAACGTCGCCGTTTTCACAAATCTTACGCAGGACCATCTCGATTTTCATGGGACCATGAAAAGCTACTTCGAATCCAAGATGAAGCTCTTCACAGGACTCGGGAGTCAGAAAAGAAAGCGCAAAGCAGTAGCAATTGTGAACGTCGATGATCGCTACGGCGAACAATTGCTCGACAAAATCGACAAACGTATAGGGGTTATCACTTACGGAATGGGACTGCGAGCGGATTTCCGCGCTTCAAATTATCGCGTCGAGTCGAGCGGCACTTCTTATCAGCTGGATGCTCGTGGGAAGAGTTATCTGGTTCGCGTTCCTTTGATTGGCCGGTTTAATGTCACAAACTCCGTGGCGGCGCTGGCTGCCGCCAACGCTCTTGGAATCAATTTGCGTGACGCTGTGTTTAGTCTTGGCAAGTCGTCGCAAGTGCCGGGCCGCCTGGAATTGGTTCCCGCAAAGCGACAATTTCAAGTTTTCGTGGACTACGCACATACACCCGACGCGCTGGGGAATGTCCTCAAAACGCTGCGTGAGCTTGAGCCGCATCGGTTGATCGCCGTTTTTGGTTGCGGCGGCAATCGCGACCGGCAGAAGCGCCCGTTGATGGCTGAAATAGTAGATCGTCATGCTGATTACGCCATAATTACCTCCGATAATCCGCGCAAAGAGAATCCGGACACGATCATCGCCGAGATCGAAAGGGGGTTTCGCTCGAATCGCTATGAGAAAATTGTTGATCGCACTCAAGCCATTAATCGCGCCATTGCGCTTGCACAGCCGCGCGACATTGTGTTGATCGCAGGCAAGGGGCACGAAAATTATCAGGAGTTCGCGGATCACACCATTCCGTTCGACGATATTCAAGTCGCGCGACGTGCGATTGAGGACCATCCAGTGGAGTTTTCGTCATGAATCCGCTTCCGCTTTCTCAGATTGCGCAACTGGCCGGCGGCTCGCTTTCCTCCGGAGACGGAACTGTTGTAATCGATAAGGTCGGCACGGATTCGCGCACGATTAAACGCGGTGAACTGTTCGTAGCGTTGCGCGGTGAAAACTTCGACGGACATAATTTCGTAGAAGCCGCTGCAACAACCGGCGCGGCTGGGGCCATAGTTGATTCCAATTGGAGAGGAAAGATTCCGGAGAGTTTCGCGCTCATTCGCGCAAAAGACACTTTGCAGGCGTACCAACAGCTCGCTGCCAACTATCGAAAGACTCTCAAGTTAAATGTTGTCGCGATTACCGGAAGCAATGGCAAAACCAGCACGAAAGACTTCGCCGCAGCGGTTCTCGCCCGCCGGTTTCGAGTCACGAAAACGCAGGCAAATTTCAATAACCACGTCGGTTTGCCTCGAACGATTCTGGAGGCCACGTCGCAGGATGAAGTCGCAGTTTGGGAAATCGGAATGAATCACCCCGGCGAAGTTGCCGCGCTGGCGAAAGTAGCTACGCCCGACGTAGGCATCATTACAAACATTGGTGTCGCGCATATCGAGTTTATGGGGTCGCGCGAAAGGATTGCGGAGGAGAAAGGCGCGCTTGCAGAAGCGGTTGGTGCCGAGGGAACGGTCATTTTGAACGCTGACGATCCATTTACCGAGCGGATTGCGGCTCGCACACGCGCCAAAGTGATTCTAGCTGGCACAACTGCTGGTACGATTCGCGCCGGTGAAATCAACCAGAGCGGAAGCGCAACAGATTTTACGATTCTCGAGGGTGCCCATCGCTGCCGGGCCCAGTTACCTGTGCCTGGTTTACATATGGTGCAGAACGCGCTGCTGGCGATCGCGGCCGGTCGTGTCTTTGGTCTTTCCTTGGAAGAATGCGCCGCCGGTCTGGTCGCTGCTCCGCTCACGAAAGCGCGTTTGCAAATCAGAGAGATTCACGGCGTGCAGTTTATTGATGACACTTACAACGCGAATCCCGATTCCATGAAAGCGGCATTGCGTACGCTGGTGGAACTGGATGCGGATGGAAAACGCATCGCTGTGCTCGGCGAAATGAAGGAACTTGGTTCCGAATCGGAGCTCGCCCATCAGGAAGTAGGGGAAACCGCCGCGATGTTCGGGATCGATCGGCTCATTACGATCGGTGACATGGCTGAAGCCATTGCGCGGGCGGCGCGTGCTAGTGGCCTGGAAAACACGACGGCCGTGAGATCGACGAGGGAAGCCGCGGAGTTGTTAGGCCAAATTGCTGGGCCGGGCGATCTCATTCTGGTAAAGGGCAGCCGGTCCGCCCGCACTGAGCAAGTCATCGAGGCTTTTGGGCATCGTCAGTCGTCATTCGTCACTTCGCCATGATGTACTTCCTCCATCACCTGAGCGATCGGTTCATCGGATTCAACGTTTTTCTTTATGTTACGTTCCGAGCTATTGCCGCGGCGGTGACAGCATTCCTTGTCACGTTGATTTTTGGGAACTTCATTATCCGAAGACTCATCGCGCTGAAATTGGGACAACCGATTCGCAGTGCGGCGGAAGTTCACCGTCTCGCTGAACTACATGGCGGTAAACAGGGCACGCCCACGATGGGCGGCGTGCTGGTTATCGGCGCAGTCTTTGTGTCCAGTCTGATTTGGGCGCGCCTCGATAACCGGTTCGTTTGGCTGGTCCTCTTTTGCATGATTTATCTCGGTGCCCTCGGGTTCGCTGATGATTACCTCAAGGTGACGAAGAAGAAGTCCGATGGCATCAGCGGCCGGATCAAACTGCTTTTTCAGATCGCTCTTGCCGCAATTGTCACGGCCGTTTTTCTCACCAGCCCGTTGCTGGAAGTGCAGGCGCGTTCGCTCTACGTGCCGTTCGTTAAGGCGCCAGTCATTGGTAACATGGGCTGGTTTACCTTCGTATTTTTTCTTCTCGTCATCGTAGGTTCCTCGAATGCCGTAAATCTCACCGACGGACTCGATGGCCTGGCGATTGGTTGCACCATTACCGTGGCGTTTGCATATGCTCTGCTCTCTTACGCGGCTGGGAATTTCCGAATCGCTGAATATTTACAGGTCCCGTTTTATCCATTTGCCGGAGAACTAACTGTCGTCTGCTCCGCACTGATCGGCGCGGGTCTGGGCTTCCTCTGGTTTAATTGTTTTCCAGCGAAGGTTTTTATGGGCGATACCGGGTCGCTCGCTATTGGCGGCATGATTGGCGTCGTGGCGATCTGTTGCAAGCAGGAGCTGCTCTTAGTTGTCGTAGGCGGTGTTTTCGTAATCGAAGCCGTCTCGGTGATTTTGCAGGTGATGAGTTTCAAACTGACGGGCAAACGGATTTTCGTCATGTCTCCGCTTCATCATCACTTCGAATTGACTGGCTGGAAGGAAAATACGGTCATCGTTCGGTTTTGGATTCTCTCAATCATCTTCGCGTTGCTTGGGTTGGCGACCCTGAAACTGAGGTAAAACGTGCGCTACAAGAATCAAAATATTGCCGTTCTTGGAGCAGGATTGAGTGGGAGCGCCGCTGCGCTGCTGCTCAGATCGGAGGGCGCGCAGGTTACAGTGCTCGATAGTGCCGAGGAAAAGAATTTACTTAAATCAACCATCGACAATCTGCGGGCGCACGATGTGCGCGTAATTTGCGGGACGACCGCCGACGAAGACTCATCTACTTATCAAATGGCGGTCTTAAGTCCGGGGATCGATCCGGCTTCTCGGCTGGCGCGTAATTTCTCATCGCGCGGACTTGATATCATCGGCGAGCTCGAACTGGGTTGGCGCTTTTGCGAAATTCCGGTCATCGCTGTCACCGGGACGAACGGCAAAACCACAACGACGGAATTGCTCGCGCAGATGTTGAATGCCTGTGGCCAGCGAACGATTGCCTGCGGAAATATTGGGAAACCGCTTTCCGAAGTGGCGTGCGAGAAGCAGCCATACGACGTGCTCACTGTCGAGGTGAGCTCGTTCCAATTGGAAACGATTCGCTCCTTTCACCCATCCATTAGTCTCTGGCTCAACTTCGCTCCGGACCATCTCGATCGTTATCGCTCGGTGGCGGAATATCGCGCGGCCAAGCTGCGCATTTTTGAAAATCAAACCGATGCCGATGTAGCTGTCGTCAATGCCATCGAAAAAATACCGAATATCCATACCCGTACGATCACGTTTAGCGCTTACGCCAATCGGGCAGACTTCCGAGTCTCAGAAGGAGCGATTCTTTACCGCGACGAATCAGTTCTGCGATTGGCGGACCTCAGGTTGCGTGGCTTGCATAACATCGAGAATTTGATGGCGACCCTTGCCGTCGGCATGGCGCGCGGATTGTCGTTCCAGGCGATGGTGCCACCGCTCTGTGCTTATGAGCCCCGTCCGCATCGATGCGAGTTTATACGCGAAGTCGACGGCGTCGCCTATATGAACGATTCCAAGGCGACCAACCTCGACGCAGTGGACAAGGCGTTGCGCGCGCAAAGCAAGCCGGTCGTCCTAATCGCCGGCGGCAAGGACAAAGGATTTACCTTTGATCCGCTTAGATCTCTTGTGAAGGAGAAGGTCAGATCAACGATTTTGATCGGCGAAATGGCCGAAAGCATCAGGCGCTCCTGGGCTGGCGCGGTCAAATCCGAGATCGCAAGCTCGCTGGCGGATGCAGTTGAACGCGCACATACCAGCGCAAAACCCGGGGAAATCGTTCTTTTTTCTCCGGGCACGTCGTCGTTCGACATGTTCAAAAGCTACGTAGATCGGGGTGATCAATTTCGCGCGCTCGTGCAAGCTCTGCCCCAAACCAACCGATGAAAATCCCGCGCCTCCTCAGACGTAACAAACTCTGGGCCGCGACCGCGCGTCGCTCCTCCGCAGCGTCTGCTGGAATGGACTTTGAAGAAATGCCGGAACCGAACATGAAATTGTCGCGGGCGCTACTGATTGTCTTGGTTCTTCACATAGTAGCCGTGTCGGGAATCATCGCATTCAACGCGATCAAAACACGGGAGAGTTCGTTTGTGCCGGCGGCCCCGGTAAACACGGAGCCTAGACCACCTGACACGGTGGGCGCAGCAATTCACACTGATGGCGCCAAGCCGCAAACTGCGGTGGCGCAAAAGGAGAATGTGTCCCGCGAAGATCCAAAGCCTTCACATTCGCCTTCGAAACCATCTTCAAAAGACGACCACGCGAAGGCACCCTCCTTCGCCAAGGCTACGGCGGGCAAGCCTCTATCTTCTGGAAAAACTTACGTTGTGAAAAAAGGCGATAATCCGGTGACGATCGCAAAAAAACTAAAGGTCTCTTATGACGATCTGATCGCGCTCAACCATATCGAGGATCCGCGCAAATTACGGATTGGCCAAAAACTGTTAATTCCCAAGACAACTAAGCCAAAAACGACGAACGGAAAAGCAGCGGACCCCAAAGAGAAGAAAAATGAAGTGCGCCACGCAAAGCAGCAAGCGGGCTCGACATGACCATGCACCGTAAGAGCGCCTATATCCTTTTTCTCGCAGTGCTGGGCCTTCTCGTTATCGGGATTGTCATGCTCTTTAGTACCAGCGCGTTTGCGCGCGATAGTCACGGAGACGTCTATTTTTTCATCAGACGGCAGGCGATTTGGTTCGGGATTGGCCTTGCGGTCTGCGTCCTTGCCGCGCTGATAGATTATCACTTTTGGCAGCGCACATGGTGGCTGTGGTTTGCGCTGGCGATCGTGGCTTTATCCCTTTGCTATTTTCCGCACATCGGGATGCGCCTTAACGGATCGCGCCGTTGGATCGGCATCGGCCCGGTAACTTTTCAGCCCTCGGAACTCGCGAAGCTGGCGGTAATTGTTTTCCTCGCTGCCTGGTTTGCGCGACGCGAAGAAGGAGGACGCAATGTCCTCTCTGGACTTATTCTTCCGCTTGCAATCGTTAGCCTCCCAGCGGGGCTTGTTCTGGGAGAAGTCGATCTGGGAACGACGGCTCTGCTGGGAACAACCGCATTTGTTGTCATGTTCGTTGCCGGAGCGAATCCATTGTGGCTCGGCATCATATCGTTCGTCGGTCTTGGCACGCTTCTGATCGTTGCCAGCCGAATTTCTGAGCGAATGGGACGGCTCTCCGCTTTTCTTCATCCGCAGAACTACAAGGAGGACGCTGGCTTGCAGCAGTTGCAGGCGTTGATCGCCTGGGGGAGCGGCGGAATGGAAGGACTCGGCCTGGGTAATGGTCGCCAAAAGATGCTTTATCTGCCGTACGCGCACACCGATTTCATTTTTCCAATTATTGGCGAAGAGCTAGGTCTGCGGTTCAGTCTGCTCGTGATCTTTTTGTTCGTGGTCATCATTGTTTGCGGCGTCATGATCGCGTTGCACGCCAAGGATCGGTTCGGGTTGCTTCTGGGCTGTGGCGTTGTTTCGCTGCTGGCTCTGCAGGCCGCAGCCAATATCGGTGTGACCACGTCGCTCCTGCCGAACAAAGGGCTGCCGCTGCCGTTTATTAGTTATGGTGGTTCGAACCTGGTCGCATGCATGTTTGGCGTCGGTTTGTTACTGAACATATATCGGCAGGGCATTCTTGAGCCGCCGCAGAAGAAACCTGTGGCCATGCGGGTCCGAGTAACGCCACGTATTTAGCGCCAATGAATTCAATAGATTGTATAAGTCGTATGAGTCGGAGGTGAAGGATCAGATCTTATGAATGCAGTGATCGCATGCGGAGGAACTGGCGGACATCTTTTTCCCGGCATCGCCGTGGCAGAAGTGCTGCGCAACCGTGGCCACGAAGTAATGCTGTTAGTTTCCGAGAAAGACATTGACGCTCTGGCGCTCTCCGGTCGCGGAAGTTTCCGGGTGGAAAAATTGCCCACGGTGGGATTGCCGTCGCCATTTTCCCCGGCGTTCTTTGGTTTCATTCGCCGCTTTTATGAAAGCTTGGCGCTTTGTCGATCCATCTACCGTACATTCAAGCCCCAGGTCGTTCTGGGCATGGGCGGGTTCACTTCCACTGCGCCGGTCTTGGCCGGCCGGATACGTGGTATTCCCACCTTTATTCACGAATCCAACGCTGTCCCTGGCAAAGCGAACCGCCTGACAGCGCGGGTGGTGCGCGCGGTCATGCTAGGCTTCAAAGAATGCGCGCCTTTTTTTCCAAGGACCGATACAGAAGTAACCGGCACGCCGGTCCGGACCGAACTGGTTCGTTTGGATCGACAAATGGCGCGTCAAAAACTTGGGCTCCGCGAGGATCTCATCACGCTGCTTGTGATGGGAGGCAGCCAGGGCGCCAGCGGAATTAATCAGGCGATGATTAAAGCGCTGCCGTTTTTGCGGGGCGTTCGGCTGCAAGTGATTCACCTTTCCGGCGCACGCGATGAACGTCTGGTTGCAGACAATTATCGCCGCGAAAATGTTCCCGCCCACATCGCTGCCTTCCATCATCGAATGGAAGAAGTTTACAGCGCAGCCGATCTCGTTGTTGCGCGCGCGGGCGCGGCTAGTCTTGCGGAATTCGCCACTTTTTCGTTGCCCGGCATCCTGATTCCATTTCCCTATGCGACCAATGATCATCAGACCCGTAACGCGGAGATCTATGCTCGCGCTCAGGCAGCGATTCTCCTGAAGGAGTCAGAACTCTCGGGCGAATTACTCGCGCGCAAAATTCGAGAGTTGATCGAGGATCCGGAGCGAATTCGACAAATGGCTGCGAATTGCTCTCGCCTGGCACCGAAGGATGCGGCCGGGCATGTAGCCACGACGATGGAGAGATATACAACTCATGAAGCCCGTTTCTGAAGATCGCAGTGTGCCCGGCCCGCCTCCGGTCGCCGCGAGCGGTCGCACTCTACCGCTCGATCTGTCTGGGTTTCTGACGCGCGAGCAGCACCGAATTCATCTTGTTGGCGTCGCGGGAAGTGGGATGAGCGGTATCGCCGCGCTTTTGATCGAACTTGGGCACACCGTCAGCGGCTCGGACAAAGTTAGTACGATGGAAACGAATCGATTGCGGCGACTCGGTTTGCGTTTTCGTGGGCAACATCGCTCGGAGGACGCCGGGATCGCTGATCTCGTTGTCTTTTCTTCTGCAATCAGGAACGACAACCCAATTCTTGTTAAGGCGCGCGATTGCGGAAAACCGATCGTTCGCCGCGCCGAAGCGTTGGCCGCAATCATGCGCGGCAAGCGCGGCATTATCATCGCTGGAATGCACGGCAAAACGACGACCTCTGCCATGACAGCCCACGTTTTGCGCGAAGGCGGGCTGCATCCGTCACATTACGTCGGCGCCGAGATTCCAATTCTCGGAATGAACGCGCACTGGGACTCGCGCGGCGAATATTTCGTCGCCGAAGGAGATGAGAGCGACGGCACCATCGCGCTATTTCAGCCCGAGCACACGCTGATTCTGAATATCGAGGAGGAGCACCTCGATTTTTATGCTGATCTTGCCGCTATCGAAAAGGTTTTCGCTCAACTGATCACGCAAACCACTGGCAAAGTCCTTCATAATATCGACGACAAACATGCCGCCCGCTTGTGTCGATCTTTCAAGAATGGAATTTGCTACGGTTTCGCCGATGAAGCCGATTATCGCGCCGTCAATATTCGGCTGAAGGATTTTGGTTCGACGTTCCTGGTCAATCATCGGGGGCAAGAATTCGGCGAAGCGATTTTGAACGTGCCCGGTGAACATAACGTCCACAACGCGCTGGGAGTGATCGCACTCGCGTCAGAGCTCGGCGTTGCGTTTGAGAAAATAGCTAAATCGCTGGCGAAGTTCGAGCACGCGCGGCGCCGGTTCGAAATCAAATACGACAGCCCACGGTTTCTTCTGGTGGACGATTATGGGCATCATCCGACGGAAATCCGCGCCACGCTCAAGACGGCGAAATCGATCGGGCGCAAACGCGTGCTGGCCATGTTTCAGCCGCACCGTTATTCGCGCACGAAAGCGTTGCGGAAGGAATTTGGTCGCGCGTTTGACGATGCGGACTGCGTGGTAGTGACGGATGTTTATGGATCGAACGAAGCGTCGATCCCTGGAGTGACCGGACAAATGATCGCAGATGAAATCGTGGCCCATGGACATCGCGGCGTCAGTTACGAGCCCCGTTTGGAACAGGTGCATCGGGCTGTAGGAAACGTGCTCGAGTCGGGCGATCTCGTTTTGAGTCTCGGTGCCGGAAACATTCACGAGCAATTATCTGTTCTCGCTGCCGACCTGGTGATTGCGGAAAAATTGAAAGCAATCGTGGGCGAAGACGGCGAGGTGCGTCTCTACGAGCCGCTCTCGAAGCACACTACCCTGCGCGTAGGCGGCCCGGCGCAATTTTGGGTCGAGCCGGGGGATGAGAAAGCGTTCGCCGAATTAATTCGGTTTTGCCGGGACGAAAACCTACCGCTCTTCGTGATGGGTCGCGGATCGAATCTTCTTGTTCGCGATGGCGGTATTCGCGGCGTGGTCGTTCATCCGTGCGGTGGCGAATTCGACAAGATCGAGATCAACGGCGCCGAGATCGCCGCAGGTGTTGGGGCGAAATTAAAAGAAGTGGCTTACGCGGGCAAAGCGGCCGGCATCGGCGGGTTGGAGTGGATGGAAGGAATTCCAGGCGCGGTTGGTGGTGGCTTGCGCATGAACGCGGGCGCGATGGGCGCGCAAACTTTCGAGAACGTCGTGCGCGTTCGCTATCTCGATGCTAATGGCGAGGCGCACACAAAGACACGGGATGAGCTGGAAGTGTATTACCGCAATTTCCCGTTGCTAGAGAAAAATTTTGCAGTGTCCGCCGTTTTTCGGGGCGAGCCTGCGCCGCTCGAAGAAATCGTGCGCAAACTGCAAGCGTCGCAGGAGAAACGGCGCACATCGCAACCGGCAGCGAAAAGCGCGGGCTGCATTTTCAAAAATCCTGATTCATGTCCTGCGGGGAAATTGGTTGACGAGTTGGGATTGAAAAATTCGCGTGTCGGAAAAGCGCGGGTATCGGACGTGCACGGCAATTTTATTGTCAATGACGGCGGCGCGACGGCGGCAGAAATGCTGGAGTTAATCGAAAAAATCAAGGCGACTGCGCGGGCCAAGCGCGGAATCGAGCTGGAGACCGAAGTGCAAATCGTGGGAGAGCCGGGGTGACGATGGCGACAGATCAAAGTTTACCGAAAAAAATTGCAGTGTTAATGGGCGGGCCGGGGTCTGAGCGCGAGGTATCGCTGGCGACCGCGCGCGGCGTGTCGAAGGCGTTGCGGTCGTTAGGCTGCGAAGTCGTCGACGTCGATGTTCGTGATGAGCATCTCGATTTACCTGACGACGTCGATTTTGCCTTCATCACAATCCACGGAACGTTTGGCGAGGACGGCCAGATCCAGCGCATTCTCGAGTTGCGCGGCGTTCCCTACACTGGCGACGGCGTCGAAGAAAGCGCGCTTGCTTTCGATAAAATTCGGTCAAAAAGAAAATTCCGTGAACTGGGAGTGACGACGCCGGAGTGGGAAGTGATTCAAGCGGGCCAACGCCCGACACTTTCGCTGCCGCTCGTCATCAAACCGCCGCGCCAAGGTTCTACGGTCGGCGTTGTCATTGTCAAAACTGAGCGCGAATTGGAATCGGCTCAGTCGGAAGCGGCCAAGTACGATCGTGAGTTGCTGGTCGAAAAATATATTCCGGGGCGCGAACTAACGATCGGCGTCCTCGGCGAACAAGTCCTACCCGTTCTGGAGATCATCCCGAAGGGAGGCTTTTACGATTTCAATACCAAGTATCCGTTTCTGAATCCGCAAGCTGGCGCCAGCGCGGAACACGTTTGCCCGGCGAAAATTGACCATGAGAAGACGCGCGAGATCCAGGAAATGGCTATGCGCGGTTTTCGTTCGTTAGGCCTGCAGGTATACGGGCGCGTGGATGTTGTTTTCGCCGAGAGGGGCGAGCCGTTCGTACTCGAGGTCAATACTATTCCCGGAATGACGGAGGCGAGCTTGTTGCCCGAAGCCGCTGCGGCTGCCGGTATCAATTATCTCGATCTTTGCGCGCGCATCATCGCGCTTTCTCGCGCCAGAACAGAAAGGAGCCGGAGATGAGACCCGTGCAGAGACGCTCCCAATCGCGCAATCGGCGAGTCTCCAATGTGCGCCAGCGCCGCCAGCAGCACTTGCTTGATGTGAAAGTTCGCTCCCGCAGAGTGGCACAGCACCGCGCGCGAAGGGCACTGGCGGTTTTCTCCCGAGTGATATTGCTCGCCGCGCTATGCGCCGCGCTTTATGCGGGTACACGTGAAGCCGCGAGGCGTCTGTTTTTCGAAAACCCGGATTATCAGCTGAAGACAATTGAATTGCAGACGGACGGGACGCTGCAGCGCGAGCAGATTTTGAAAGCCGCCGATCTGCGTGAAGGCGAAAACATTCTCCGCGTAAATCTGGGTCGGGTCCACGATCTCATACAGCAGCTGCCTCAGGCCGATGAGGTGCAGGTCGTGCGAAAATTACCTTCGGAGATTGATATTCGTGTGGTGGAACGAAAGCCAGTCGCGTGGATTACGAGCGAAAAGGAAATTTCCGATCCATTTGCATCAGACTCTGCTTTTCTAGTGGACGCGCGCGGAGTTTTGATGAAAGAAAAGAAGTTGTTGCCCGAATATCTCGGATTACCAGTCATTCTGGGATGCTCGAGCGAATCGCTCGAGGTAGGCAAAGTCGTCGAATCGTCCGAAGCAAAGACGGCGCTGGAGCTGCTGCGTTTAAGCGCGCGAAGTTTCTTGCAGATGCGTTTTCAGATCCGGGAGATCGATGTTTCCGAAGGTTATCGTCTGCTGGTGACGGACAAGAACCGTACCCGCGTGACGTTTGGTTATAACGATCTCGAAACGCAATTACGCCGGCTCGAACAATTTCTTGTTTACTGTGACGATTCAAAACAAGAACTGGCGACGTTAAACCTGCTTGTACAACGAAACATCCCGGTGACTTTCGCGCCGCGGCCGGTCGCAGTCATTAACGATACCATCGAGCCTCCTGCAGAACCGCGGATTATGAAGGCGATCCCGGTACATCCTCCTGAAACCCGCCTTCGCCAAGGTTCCGGCAGGCAAGAGACTGCGTCACCAGCGTCCAAGCCGCGCACCAGTTCAACACCGCTCCCCCGAGCAATTCCCACTCAGCGACAGAAAACGGATTAACAACAATGGCGAGCAATAATTTGATGGTTGGTCTTGAGATTGGAACTTATAAAATTTGCGTTGTTGTCGGAGAGAGCCGGCCCGACGGCACCGTCAAAATTCTGGGCGTCGGTCAGACACCATCTCGCGGCGTACGCAAGGGCGAGATCGTCGATTTTGAAACGGCAATGAAATGCGTGCACGAAGCGGTGGTCGATGCCGAACAGAAAAGCGACGTGATGATCCGGAGCGTTTATGTCGCTGTTGCCGGATCGCACCTTCAAAGCTTCAACAATCGCGGAAGCGTCATGCTGCCCGACGATCGCGATGAAATTGACGAACAGGACATCGAGGACGTGAAAATTAGTGCGCGCGAGGTAAGCATTCCTGCGCAAAACGCGTTCCTTCATTCCATCATTCAACATTATCATGTCGATGGACAAAACGGCGTGTTGAACCCGCTCGGGATGCTCGGGCAAAGATTGGAGGCAGACTTTCATATTATTCACGGTGTGCGGACGCGCATCCAGAACACGATCCGCTGTGTGAAAGAATTACCGCTCGACGTCGAGGATGTCGTTTTTGGCGGGCTTGCTTCTGCCCAGGTGGTCCTTAACCAACATCAAAAAGACCTTGGGGCGCTGGTCATCGATATCGGCGGCGGGACGACGGACTACGTTTTGTATGCGGACGGTGCAGCGAAGCAGAGCGGATGCCTTGCAATCGGCGGTGACCATATCACCAACGACATCTCCATGGGGTTGCGCATTCCAATGGCGCGCGCAGAGAAACTCAAGATCGAGGAAGGCAGTTGTATCCTCGGCAATTGTTTCCCAGGCGAAATGATTTTGCTGAAGGACGATTCCGGTTTTGCGGGGAAAGAGATCGAGCGCGAGACGTTGAACACGATTATTCACTTGCGTCTGCGCGAAAGTCTTGAGTTGCTCAAACGCAGACTCGATGAAGAGCCATTCATCAATTACCTCGGCGGCGGTATTTTTATCACGGGCGGATGCAGCCTGCTCAATGGCATCGATAATCTGGCGGAAGAGATTTTCGAAATGCCCGCGCACGTCGCGCATGCTCAAACAACATCAGGTGTCACGTCTGCGGTAGAGAACCCGCAATTTTCGACTGCAATCGGGTTAATCAAGTACGCGCAAGCCGTGCAGACAGATCGCCCGCCACGTGGGATCGGACGAATCCTGGGAAGAATTTTTAGCGGAAGACGATGAAGATGATTCAAATTTTTGGTAGGGCGCGACCGCCGGGCGCGCTGCAGATGCTTAATGTCCGACGGCACCGGCAGTCCGTCTTTTCAATATGATTCAACTTAGCAAAAATTATAGTCTTCCTGACCGCGCGGAGGAATTTATTCCAATTAAAATTGTCAGTGTGGGTGGCGCCGGTCTAAATGCGCTCGACCGGATCGTGCTCGACGGGTTGGAGGGGGCAGAGGTCCTGGCGATCAACACCGACGTGCAGTCTCTGGCGAGCTCCGTTGCTGCGCACAAAGTGCAGCTCGGCCGCACAGTTACCCGTGGCTTGGGTGCAGGTGGCGACCCCGAGCTTGGCTATCAGGCCGCTTTCGAATCGACAGAGGAGGTTCGCGAGGCATTGACCGGCGCAAGAATGATCTTCATATGCGCAGGGCTAGGCGGCGGCACGGGATCGGGCGCTGCGCCGTATGTGGCTCATCTCGCCCGCGAGGCTGGCGCGCTGGTGCTTGCGTTCGCAACGCTGCCATTCGCGTTCGAAGGCAGACGCCGCAACGCGCAAGCGCGCGAAGCTCTGGCCCGGCTCAACGAGATTGCCAACGCAGTAGTCTGCTTTGAGAACGATCAGATGGGCGACATGGTCGCGCCGCATGCCGGTATTCACCAGGCATTTTCCAAAGCCGACACAACAATCAGTCAAAGCGTTCGTTCGATTGTGAATCTGATTCAGCGACCAGGACTCATTCGCATTGGCTTCGACGATTTGCTTTCTGCATTGCGCAGCCGGAATGGCCGATGTCTGTTCGGCTTTGGCGAATCCGATTCGGACAATCGCGCGCATGATGCGCTCGCTCAGGCGCTCAAGAGTCCGTTGATGGATCGTGGTCGCACACTGGCGGATTCCGCGCGGGTGCTCGTCCAGGTGGCAGGCGGGCCGGGTATGACCTTGTCCGAAGTCGAAATTGTCATGAAGGAGCTTGGCCGGCACGTAAACGAGGAAACGCAGATTCTTTTCGGCACTGCTGTGGACGGACGGTTGGGAGATCGTTTAAGCGTTACGATCATCAGCTCGTTTACGGCGGACGAGGATTTGTCGCAGACTCAGCCTCCGCTGAGTAGCGCGCCGCCAATGCCGCCAGTGTGGGAACAGCCTCGGGAAACCCCACCGAAAATTGAGGTCGAGCCCGAACCGCCGCCGATCGAAGATTTTCAGTCGGTGGAGACGACTCCTATTGAGGAGCCGAATCTCGCCGAGGTCGAAAGCGCGCCGGCGCCTTCCGTGGAACCGGCCCCGAACGCGTTTGAGGTCCTCGACACGTCTGAACCGCCTGTGACCACACCGCGGAGAAAGCCGGCGCCCGCAAGGGAGGAAAAAGTGTCCACTGAAAGATCCATGCAGGCTAAACAGGAAGTCTTGCAGTTCGAGCCGGTCAACCGCGGTCGCTTTGAAAAAAGCGAGCCAACAATGGTCGAAGGCGAAGACCTCGACGTGCCGACCTATCTGCGAAAAAAAATCAAGGTGAAGTGATTTGGCTGTAGAGGCAGCCGTGTCGGCTGCAAATCTTTCTCTGCCGGCGACACGCTGGCCACTACAGTTTACCGCTTCATCAATTCAAGCACAGCGCTGGTCATTCCGATGACCCCAACACGGATCGTTGGTTCGGGAACGGGCGCGAATTTGCTCGAATGCAGGCTTGGCAGTTCTTTTCCCGCCTGTTTGTACTCCGCGACCTTCGCCGGATCGACTGCGCCGATGTGAAAATCAACCGCCGGAATGGAGTGGTCCGGCAAGCTGTATTCCGAGAAGTCTTCGCCACCCATTGTCGGATCGACAATTTCCACGTTCTCGTTGCCTAACGAGTTCTTCCAAACGGCGACTAGATGCTTGGTCAACTCGGGGTTGTTGTAGGTCGCTGGGCAAAATTCATCTTTGCGCAACGTCACGATCGGAGCGCGCTCTGGCGGGACTCCGGCTGCTGCCGCGATTCCTTTGGCGACCCTCTCAATCGCAGCCAACACATGCTCGCGTGTCTCAGGTTTGTAGGTGCGCACGGTCACCTGCATTTTCACTTCGTCTGGAATGATGTTGTGCTTTGTCCCGCCGTGGATCGAACCGACCGTGATGACAATTGGATCGAGCGGATTATTTTCGCGGCTTGCGATGGTTTGCCAGGCATTGATGATTTCCGCCGCGAGCACGATCGGGTCCTTCGTCTTGTATGGATACGCGCCGTGTCCGCCCACGCCCCGAACGGTGACATCAACCGAATCAACATTCGCGTAGGTGTAACCTTCAGTTACGCCAATGTGACCGGTTTCCAAATCGGCCTTGTCATGAAAACCGAGCGCGAAATTCGGTTTGCCGAATTTTTCGTAAAGCCGGTCTCTGAGCAACGCGCGCGCGCCATTGCCGGTCTCCTCCGCCGGTTGCGCCACGAACAAGATCGTGCCGTGCCATTGATCTTTTAGTTTCGCGAGAGCGCGCGCCGTTCCAATGAACGCGGCAATGTGTGCATCATGCCCGCAGGCATGCATCACATGGACTTCTTTGCCTTCATCATTGTTCGCCACCACGTTGCTTGCATAAGGCAGGCCTGTTTGTTCTTCGACTGGCAACGCATCCATATCGGTGCGTACAAGCACGGTGGGCCCGTTGCTATTCTTCATTACGCCGACCACTCCGTAGCCTTTGAGTTTCGGGTTTTCATATTTACCAAGGTGGTCGGCGACCTGGTAGCCTGCCGCGCGTAGTTCCTTTGCGATGAACGCTGCGGTGCGCTCCTCATGCCCGGATAATTCCGGGTGGCTATGGATGTCTTTATAAATCCCGAGCAACGAAGGCAGCTCCGCATCAGCGAGCGATTGTGAGGTTTGTTGCGCGACCGCGAGCGCAGGAAGAAGGATCGAAAGTAATAAGATCGATGAGGAAGGGGTTTTCATTGTGTCATGCTAAGCGAAGCCGAAGCATCTCTTAATTCTGATTTCGTGCAATCGCAGTCAGAGATTTCTCGACTTCGCTCGAAATGACAGAAAGTTGGATGAGTGATGAAATTTGAGAAGAACACGCTGCTCTTTGGCGCGGACCCTACCGCTCGCATTGTCGCAGTTGAGCTGGGCGAAACGGGAACGGTTAAGGTTTATCGCCGGGCAGCGGACGGATCGACTGTTGCCGATGTGGAGCCTTTCCACCCATTTGTCTGGTGCGACTCAGATGTTGTCGATCTTGGCATTGAAGCGGAAAAGCTCGAGAGCGATCTCAAGTACGGCTGGCTGATCACCGTCGATAGCTGGAAAGAACTGATCGCCTTGCGTAATGGACTCAAAAACGCTGGGCGCGATTTCTTCGCTTTCACCGATCCAGTGCAGCATTACCTAACAGCCACCGGTCGCACTTTGTTCAAGGATCTGGCTTTTGAAGAACTGAAACGCATGCAGATCGAGGTTCTGTCATTGGAGAACGCTGTCGCCGGGATCGATGACTCCGGCCGGGTTGATCACATCATGAGCATCGCGGTCTCCGATAACACCGGCTGGGAAGAATTACTGATTGTCGATCCAAAAAACATCGAGGAATCCGAGCACGATGTGCTCAAGCGCCTAACGAGTATCGTTAAAGAGCGCGATCCGGACGTGATCGAAGGTCATGATTTGTTCCGCGTCCATCTCCCGCTCCTCGTTGCTCGCGCAAAAAAACTGAAAACGAAACTGGATTGGGGGCGCAGCGATGGTTTTCTGCGTTCGCGCCCGTCACGACTTCAAATCGCAGAGAAGACAATCGATTATCCGAAGTTCACAGTCGGTGGCCGCCACTTCGTCGATACGTTTTTGCTCGCACAATTTTATGACGTCGGCATGCGTTCTCTTGCCGGTTTCGAGCGGACCGATGTCGCCCGGCATTTTGATCTTTGCGACAGCGAACAGATTTCCGCGCTTACAGGCAAGGAATTGCAGCGCGCGTACCTGGAAAATTCGGAAGCATTTCGACGACGCGCACTATGCGGTGTGCGCGAGACACGGGCATTATCGGAACTGTTAGGCGCGAGCTACTTCATCCAGGCGCAGATTTTTCCATACAACTATCAGGATGTGATCGTCCGCGGCAACGCCACGCGGATCAATGCGCTTTTCCTGCGCGAATATTTCCGGCAACGCCATTCCATTCCCGAGTTGCCGATGGTGCGCGCCTTCGAAGGTGGCTACACCGACATCTTCTTCACCGGGATAGCGCGCAACGTATGGCATTGTGACGTCGCCTCGCTCTATCCGTCGATCATGTTGAAATTCGATTGTTTTCCGGTGACCGATCAATTGCAAATCTTCCGTCATTTGCTCACCGATTTGCGCACGTTCCGATTGGAAGCGAAGTCAGAAATGCGTGCGGAGAAAGATCCCGCGAAGCAGCATCAGCTCCAGGCGTTGCAAAACACGTTCAAGATTCTGCTCAACAGTTTCTACGGTTACCTAGGCTTCGCGCAGGGACATTTCGCCGATTTCGATGCCGCAGCGAGCGTGACTCAGATCGGCCGCGATTTGCTGAAGAAGATGATCGACTGGTTAACCGCGCAGGGGGCGAAAGTGATTGAAGTCGATACGGACGGAATCTATTTCGTTCCGCCAGCCAAGATCGGAATCGACGAATTGCGCGAGGGTTTGGCGAAGGAATTGCCTGAGGGAATTGAAATCGAGTTCGACGAACAATTCGACGCAATGTTTAGCTACAAGGCGAAGAACTACGCACTCCTTACGAAAGATGGCGAGGTAGTCATCAAGGGCGGCGCCCTCAAGTCGCGCGGACTCGAAAAATTCCAGCGTGTGTTTCTGGAGGAAATGATCAAGCTCATCATGGAAGGAAAATCCGAAGAGGTCCCGCAATTACGGGACGAGTTCGAGAAAAAAATCCGGGACCGCGAATGGAAAATCGACATGCTGATGAAGACCGACACGCTGCAGGATTCGCTCGATAAATATCGCGCCAAGATCGCCGGCTCCGCGCGCAACCGCGCCGCCGCTTACGAGCTCGCTCTGGCCAGCGGCCGCAATTACAAACCCGGCGACCAAATTAGCTATTACATCAAAGCCGCACCAAAGAAAGGTCCCGCCTACGAAGCTGCCAAACTAGCCAGCGAATTCGACCCGCTAAACCGCGACGAAAACGTCGATTACTATGTCGCCAAGCTCGACGACCTGGTGAAAAAATTCAGCGGCCTCACAGCGGTCGCGTCACCTTTGAAGCAGGAGAGTTTGGCGCTGTAATGCAGGTAAGCTTCAGCCACCCCCAACCCTTCCAGGTTTTCTTCAGAAAATTGTTATCACTTGATGCAATATAATGCACGGGAGAAATAACAATCATGAAAAGGCTTTTTCATTGTTCAATCGTTGTCGTCCTCGCGAGCGTGGCGGCATTTTCTCGACTCCGCGGAGCTGAAGGTGATCTCGGCGCGATAAAGACCGAAATCACAAAGCGTCATGATGAGGCCGTGAAGCGGCTGCAGGATTGGATCGCGCAAGTGTCGATCGCGGCGGAGAATCGCGGATATCCAGAGGGCGCGGAGTACATGGCTAAGCTGGCGCGCGATGCGGGATTTCAGCAGGCGAAGGTGATCAATACCGACGGCAAACCGGGCGTGTTCGCGACGCTCGATGCGGGCGCGCCGAAAACGGTCGGGCTTTATTTCATGTACGACGTCAAACAGTTTGACCCAGTGGAGTGGACATCGCCGCCGACTGAAGCGCGAATCGTGGACAAGCCGCCGCTGGGAAAGGTGACGGTTGGTCGCGGCGCGGTGAATCAGAAGGGACCGGAAGCGGCGTTTCTTGCGGCGTTGCATGCGATTCGCGGCGCAGGGAAGAAGATACCGGTCAACCTGGTAATGGTCGCCGAAGGTGAAGAGGAGATCGGTTCACCTCACATCCCACAACTTGTTAGGCGCCCGGAAGTGCTTGCCGCGCTGAAGAAATGTATCGGGGTGTTCATGCCGTCGGCGACGCAGGATTTGGATGGAATAGTGACGGTAAATCTAGGATCAAAAGGCGTGATCGAGCTGGAGCTGGTTTCAAGCGGGGAAAAATGGGGACGGGGTCCGGCAAAGGATATTCACTCGTCGCTGAAAGCGATGATTGACAGTCCGGCGTGGCATCTGGTCAAAGCGCTCGACACGCTTGTTTCCGACGACGGCAACGAAATCAAGATCGACAATTATCCGCAACCGCGGCCACTGAGCGCGGAAGAGAAAGCGATGATCGCCAGTGTGTCGAAGGTGCGGAGTGAAGTGCAGGCGAAAAAACAGTTCAGCGTGCAACATTGGATCAACGATCTGCCGTGGGAGAAGGCGAACGAACGACTTGAATCGCAGCCGACAGTGAACATTGAAGGTTTGGTGGGCGGTTACACTGGCCCCGGCGGCAAAACAATCCTGCCACATCGCGCTGTTGCAAAGATCGATATGCGTCTGGTGCCAGACATGAAAGCCGCTGACGCACTCGCGGCGTTGAAGGCGCATCTGGCGAAGCGCGGTTTCGGCGACATCGAGGTGAACATGACTGGCGGTTACGATCCGACGAGCACATCGGCGGATTCCGCCCTCATCAAGGCGCAGGTAGCGACTTACAAAAAATTCGGAATCGATCCACTACTTTGGCCGCGCAACGCAGGCTCGTATCCAGGTTACGTGTTTACAGGTGAACCGGTGAAGCTTGCTGCGGGTCATTTCGGACTCGGTCACGGTAGCGGTGCGCATGCGCCGGACGAGTATTACATCATCGAATCGGCGAACCCGAAAATACAGGGATTCGACGGCGCAGTGATGTCCTTTGTCGAATATCTGTACGAATTGGCGAAGTAAGAATGAGCGAAAAATCAGGGACGATTGCGAGGGAGAATGATACGCGTGTACTACATGCCTTTGGCGAAGAAGTAACGATTCATCTCGATGGCGAACGCACGGGCGGAGAGCTCACAATGTGGACTGAGATCACTCCTCCGGGTGGCGGACCGCCGCCGCATTATCACCTCAACGAGGATGAAGCATTTCACGTCCTCGAAGGCAGGGTCGCATTCCTTTTAGATTCGGAATGGCACGAACTCGGCCCTGGCGGGACCGCTTTCATGCCGCGCGGCATCGTTCACACGTTCAAAAATGTTGGCGGTCAGCCCTCCCGGATGGTGCTTACAACGACGCCGTCAGGAATAGAGAAATTCTTCACGCGTTGCGCTGAGGAATTTGCAAAGCCCGGCGGTTCAGATATGTCGCAGATCATCAAGATCGGTGCCGAGCACGGGATTCATTTCCTGCAAGAGTAGGAACGCGAAGTCGCAGTCAACGCCAGCGGCTACAGCAATTTCGCTTCCAGATTGATCTGTGTGCCGGCGAGAGCGACGGATACAGGACAAGTCTTTTTCGTTAGCTCGGCTTGTTCCTTGAATTTTGCCTGGTCGATTCCGGGAACGTCACCTTCGGTTTTCAAATCGATCGAGGTGATTTTGAATCCCTTGTCGGCGGGCTCCAGCTTCACCGTTGCGGTGGTGCTGACGCGGTTCGCAGGATGGCCTGCCTTTTCGAGGTTGAACGAAAGCGCCATGGAAAAACAGCCGGCCTCCGCCGCGCCGATAAGTTCTTCGGGATTCGTGCCCTTTCCCTCTTCGAAGCGCGATGAAAATGAAAAAGGACCTTCAAACGCGCCGCTTCCCAGTTTCATGTTTCCCTTGCCTTCCTTCAAAGTGCCTTCCCAAACAGCCGATCCAGTTCGTGTTGCCATTGTTTACCTCCTTTATTTGTTGCTGATTACGATTCGCGCAGACGCGGTCAGGCGCAATCTGTTTTCCGTCTAACCAAACAAGCCAATCACGCCGCTTCCGGCGCGGCGATATCACCGAGCGCAGCGGCGCGTTTTCCGCGTTGTGCCTGCGCAAAAATGCGCTGTTTGTGGCCTAACCAAACACTTAGCGCCAACCAACAGGCGATGATCGGCACTGTAATGAAACTTATTCCGCGCAATCCGAATCCGAGCGCATTGAGTCCGCGATACGACCACGCCCCTAGCTGATCGCCAACACGGTAGGCGAAGGTGTCGATTACACTTTTGGCTTTGTACTTATCTTCGCGTCGCAGAACCGTGAACAGAACCTCCCGCGCCGGTCGCATGAACGCGAAAGTCGCCGCCCGCCTCAGCACCTGAAACACCGCCAAAACTGCGAGCAAGGGGCTGACTCCAATGAAAACAAATCCAATCAGACTTAGGGCTGGCATTAAGATAAGGGTTGGCGTGACGCCGAACCATTTAAGGAGCCTACCAGTCAGGAAAAGTTGACCAAGAAGCGTGAGTGTATTTACCGAGCGGTCGAGATTTGCAAAAAAAGTTGTGCGTGCGGCCCGATCCGCGAAGGCGTGGCCGGTGAGATCGGACTGTTGAAAATAGGCCCAAGTCGAAGTCGTTGAATAAAAAATAATGAACATGAACAAGCCAAAAAGGTAAGGCGACCGAAAAATGTGAGTTATCCCGGACCAAAGACTGCCGCCAATCGCTGCCTCTTCAGTTCGCTGATCTCGATCTTGCGATGCTTGCTGACCTCGTGCGAAGTCCGCCGGGAAGAAACGCACCGATTGCGCAGCAAGTTCAAACATTGCCGCGGAGACCAAAAGTAAATTGGCCGCGCCGATTGGCTTTACCAGCGAGGCGGTGATGCTCCCGCCGATAATGGCGCCCAATGATCCGCCGATGCTGATGAAGCCGAAGAGGCGTTTGCCTTGTTCGTTGCTGAAGAGATCGGTCATGAACGCCCAAAACACAGTGACGACGAAAAGATTAGCGACGCTTAGCCAGACGAAGAACGTCCGGCCCAACCATGCTTCCTGCGCGGGAGTGAGGACCCGCATGAGAACAGAAAAGATGAGCAGGTTCGCGATGAAGAAACGGTAGGCGATCGGAATAAATTTGCGGCGCGACATGCCCGCCACGAGTGCGGAAAAGAGCGCGTTTGCGATCAGCATCGCGATCAACGTGGCCGTGAACATCCACGGCAGATTTTCCACGCCGCTCGACGCGCCGATCTCATCGCGGATCGGACGAATCACATAATAGCTGCCGAGGACCATGAAATTGAAGGCAAACCCAAGCCAGAGCGCCCGGATTTCCTGCGGCTTTACGTCAACGATCTTTGCGAGAACTTTTTTCATTGGCGCGGTCATCCTGAGCGCAAACGAAGAATCTCGCCTGCTTGCGTAACGTTTTCCGCATTTGTGAGGTCCCTCGCATCCGCTCGGGATGACGTGGCTGTCATGCTTTTTTCTTATGCCACGCGGCGAGCACTTCCGCTTCGCGTTCGGGTGTTAGACCGGCGCGCAATTTCGATTGCCGCTCTTGCGGTAACGATTTGAACCAAGCGAGCGTGTCGCGCGCCGTTTGGGCGAGGGGACGGAACGTCAAACCTTTTGCCAGCGCCCGATCGATCTTCGTTCGCGAAAGTCCGAGCTCATCGCCCGCCCAGACCGGCATATCCGACCACGCTTCAACTTTTTGTTGCTGCAGAAAATCCGCCGGCACCCAGGTAAAACTCGCGTTCGAATCAAGCGCGCCTTTGATCCCGTCGAGCATCTGACCGATTTCGAGCGGCTTGGCGGAGCCGGTCGCGTTATAAATTCCGGCTTCGCGATTCTCTGCCATGCGAATTGTCCATTCCGCCAGGTCGCGTGCGTCGATGAATTGCACCGGATCGCTCGGTTTGCCCGGGGCTACGACCTCGCCTCCGCGATCAACACGCACCGGCCAATAGGTGAAGCGATCGGTCTCGTCGCCTGGTCCGACGATGAGGCCGGGCCGGATGATCAAGGTTTTTCCAGGAAACCACTTCTGGGCTTCCTGCTCCGACAAGACTTTGAGCGGCCCATAAGTTTTGTAACCGGACGCCCTCACTGCTTCGATTGTTTCCTTGTACGGATCGGGGCCATCGTATTTGGCAAGCGGCGCGGTTTCATCCACGCCATTGTTTGTGTCGGCGTAAACCGAAATCGTCGAGATAAAGACGTAACGGGCGATGTTTCCTTTGAGAATTTGCGCAGCGTCGCGTACCCACGCGGGAACCGTGGTAGGATTATCGATCGCCACATCCCATTGCCGATCTCTCAGGGCATCGAGTTTACCGTTGCGATCACCGACCAATTGCTCGACTTCCTTTGGCAACTCCCCTGGATGCGTCTTGCCGCGATTAAACGTGGTGACTTTGTGGCCGCGGCTCAGCGCGTATCGAACCTGATTAGGTCCGGTGAATCCGGTGCCGCCAAGAATCAGAATGCGTAAAGGCTGCACGGATTTCTCTGCGAGCACCGTTGTCGATCTCATACTGAGAGCTAATGCGCCAGCGGCGGTACCAGAGAGTTTGATAAATTGGCGACGCGTTGTTTTCATTTGCGCGGTAACCTTTCTTGTCATTTCGAGCGAAGTCGAGGAATCTCTTCCTGTCTCGTTAAACGATTTAAACGATTAGAAATGCCTCGACTGCGCTCGATATGAAACTTGGAAACGTGACTCGACGCAAAGCCATGCGCCTGATTGGCGTGAGCGGAGCCGGATTGTTGTGCCCGGTTCGTGTGTCACGCGCGCAGGCGAAAGCCGAATCATCTACGATGCTGACACGCGCAATTCCTTCATCCGGCGAGAAGCTGCCGGTGATTGGCCTGGGAACCTGGCAGGCTTTCGATGTCGATCTTACACCGGACAACCGGAGACAGCTCGGGGAGGTCCTTTTGCTTTTTGTGAAGCTTGGCGGACGCGTAATTGACACGTCGCCGATGTATGGTCGGGCCGAAGATGCGATCGGCGAGCTGACGACTGCGCTCGGCATTCGGGACGAGCTTTTTCTCGCCACGAAGGTTTGGACACGCGGCAAGGAGAATGGAATCAAATCGATGGAGCGTTCGATGGCGCTTCTGCGTGCGAAACGAATTGACCTGATGCAAGTCCACAATCTCGTCGACGTCCAGATGCAGCTGGCGACAATGCGTGAATGGAAGGCGCAGGGGCGTATCCGTTACCTGGGCATCACGCACTATGAAGCGGGGGCATTTGCTGATGTGGAAAAAATCATGCGAAGCGAAAAGCTCGATTTTGTGCAGATCAACTATTCACTTATGGAGCGCGAAGCCGAAGAACGCATTTTGCCGCTGGCGCAGGAACGCGGCGTGGCTGTCGTCGTCAATCGCCCCTTTGGCGGTGGCGATCTCTTCGGTAAGGTCCGCTCGAAGGCATTGCCTGATTGGGCGGCTGAATTTGATTGTCGGTCATGGGCTCAATTTTTCCTCAAATGGATCGTCGCGAATTCCGCCGTCACTTGCGCCATCCCCGCGACCGACAAACCACACCACCTCGAGGATAATATGCAGGGAGGAATCGGACCGCTTCCTGATGCAAAGATGCGCCAGCGAATGGTTGAATTGGTCTCGTCGCTGTAGCGGCCACCGATCAGGAATTGCCTCTAGACTGCGTTTTTTGCAGACCCTGTGCGCATTCAGCAATTGTCAACCGAAAAAATTTACGTTTTCTGAAAAAAATCGGTTGCGCGGGCAGTCGATTTCATCGATAGGACGCGCGCTTTATGCGAAAAATAACCCCCTATCTTATTCTCGGAATCTGTTGCGTAGCATTTTATCCGCGTCCGGCGGCGGCGCTGGTTTTTTCGGCGCCTGATCCCAAATTTGTTTATAAGGATACCTCGGGCAAAAAGCAGTCGATTCAGATTGTGGACAAATATTATCCGAAGAAGATCGTGCAGCCATTTGGCAATGATCCAAAGATTGATCCGAAGCTGCGCCGAGCTGCGACCATTGCAGAGGAACGCGCGCGAGCGCACTCGCTTTCGAAATGCTGGCACTACGTGAAAGAAGCTCTTGTTGCTGCTGGCGTGGTGAAGTCTCGACCGCAGACGGCCCTTGCCAAACAAGCTGGGCAGGAGCTGGTGAATAATTACGGGTTCAAGAAACTCCCGGTGTCGGACCCTTACCAGGCTCCGGTTGGCGCGGTATTGGTCTATGGCGCTAAGCGCGCGGCCGGTCACGTTGAGATCCGGACTGAGAGTGGTTTCGCCAGCGACTTTCGCTCCAAAACGCCATCACGCCGGCCACTGCTAGGCATTTTCGCTAAGAGTTAGCTCGCTCATTCTAGCGAGCCTGAGCACCTGCAAAGGATCAATTCAGCTGGCAAATTGTCCAGCTGCGCAAGATTCTTTGTAGATGAACCAGCCCGTTCGCATCGCCATGTGGTCAGGCCCGCGAAACATCTCGACCGCGATGATGCGGGCGTGGGGCAATCGGCCGGATACTTTCGTCATTGATGAGCCGTTTTATGCCTACTACTTAAAAGCGACCGGGAAAAAACATCCCGGCGCAGATGAAGTGATCACCACCGGTGAGACCGATTGGCGAAGAGTTATCGCGCAACTGACCGGTCCGATTCCAAGCGGCAAGCGATTTTTTTTTCAGAAACAGATGGCGCATCATCTTTTGGCGGAGGTGGACCGCGAATGGCTCGGCGAAGTGACGAATTGCTTTCTTATTCGTGACCCGCGCGAGGTGATCGCTTCATACATCAAAAAGCGAGAGAACCCAATGCTTCCGGACCTGGGCTTTATGCAGCAAGCGGAGACCTTTGATTTAGTGCGCGCTCACACGAATTCCGTTCCGCCGATTGTCGATGCAAAAGACGTGCTGGAAAATCCCGAACGGATGCTGCGCCTGCTTTGCGAGGCAGTCGGCGTCGAGTTTAGCGAATCGATGCTTTCGTGGCCGCCGGGATTGCGTGAAACCGACGGCATTTGGGCAAAGCATTGGTACGGCGAAGTGGCAAAAACGACATCGTTTCAACCATATCGTCCGAGGGAAGTGAAAGTGCCCCCGAATTTACAGGAAATTCACGATCGCTGCCGCGAGTGTTACGAAAGACTTTACCAATACCGATTGCATTGAACCACGGATCGCGCGGAATTTTCAAATCGTTGCTTGGTTGATTCGATGGCGTTTGACACAAACGCCGCTACAACGAAACAATCCGCGTTATCAGTGCAATCCGGGTTTAAGCAATGCTTCAAAAATTCGACAAACGAAATCGCAACCTGATCGTCAATATCAATGGTCAGCTGGTGCATCGCGATCAAGCCGGGATCAGTCCGTTTGATTCCGCGGTGCAGGGCGGGGATGCCGTGTGGGAAGGATTACGACTTTACAATGGCCGGATTTTTAAGCTTCACGAACATCTGGACCGGCTGGAACGTTCGGCGCGTGCCTTAGCTTTTGCTGAAATTCCGCCCCGCGAAAAAATTATCGAGGAAGTCAAGCGCACACTCGCGGCAAACAAGATGAGTGACAGCGTGCATATCCGCCTCACGCTTACGCGCGGTGTAAAGATTACTTCTGGAATGGATCCACGTCTGAATCAGAGCGAGCCGACGTTGATCATTCTCGCGGAGCACAAGGCGCCGGTTTACGCAAAAACGGGGTTGACCTTGATTACGAGCAAAGTCCGGCGCCCGTCGCGCGAGGTTCTCGATGCGCGAATTCATCACGCGAATCTGCTGAATTCGATTCTGGCAAAGATCGAAGCAAACAACGCCGGGGCAGACGATGCCTTGATGCTCGATACGCGCGGTTTTGTTGCGGAAACAAACGCCACGCACGTTTTTATCGTGCGTAATGGCGATCTGGCGACCAGTCGCGTGGTGGCCTGCCCGGAGGGAATTACGCGGGCGACAGTGATCGAGATTTGTGCTGCGGAAAAAATTCGCTGCGTCGAGACCGATCTTTCGGTCGTCGATGTTTACGGCGCCAACGAAATGTTTTGTACGGGCACCATGGGCGAGCTGGCCGCCGTCACCAAGCTTGACAATCGCCAAATTGGCGATGGCAAAGTCGGGCGGATGACAAAACGCCTAAGCGATCTTTACGCCAAACGAACTGCGACCGAAGGAGTGCAGGTTGTATAGTTATAGCAAAACGCGTGCGTTGCCCGTGTCATCCTGAGTGAAGCGAAGGATCTCACCCCACTCGCTGCTGCATCACGCAAGCTAGATAGTGTGATCACCATTTCGAATGTGAGGTTCCTCGCTCCGCTCGGAATGACAGCGTTGAACTAGGACCTATGGCGCCGGGTGTTAAACGTTAAACTATTCGTCCCAGGTTTTTCTTTGAAACGAAACCCGTCCCGAGCCTTTCTCGAATGCTTCAAAGTGCTCCGGGTTCTGCTGATAATATTTCTGGTGATACGCTTCAGCCGGATAAAATCTTGTCGCTGGCAGAATTTCGGTCACGATCGGTTTGTTGAACTTGCCGGAGTGCCCAAGCTTCTCTTTTGAAGCCTCCGCGATTTTTTTCTCGTTGTCGTCGCCGTAAAAAATGGCAGCGCGATAACTCGGTCCGATGTCGGTGAACTGTCCGTCTGCCTGGGTTGGATCGATTTGTCGCCAGTAAATGTCTAGCAACTGGTCGTAGGAGATTTTCGCCGGGTCATAAGTGATTTGGATCGATTCGCGGTAGCCAGTTTTTTCGGACGAAACAAGGTCGTAAGTCGGGTTCGGTTCCGTCCCTCCACAATAACCGACGACGGTCTTGATTACGCCTTTTGCCTTGTCGAATGCCGGCTGAATGCACCAAAAGCAGCCGCCAGCAAAAACCGCGGTTCTAGTTTCTGCAGGAGACGAATTTTGGCCCTGAGTACTTGTCATAGTGCCTGCAGCAATTGCCGCGTAGCCGAGCACAAAGAGAGTGGTTCGCTTCATACTGACCATGTTAGACAGCTTCTTAGCCGGAGCGTTGTGAATAACTCAGCCTCTTTTTTTGCTTGCCATTCCCGGCCCGACCGTCATAAACGAGTTCAGCCTTAACCGAGACGGACGAGACCAAATGATTAAAACAGCCGCGCTTCTCTTCGGTATTGTCTTCCTGATCATTGGAATTCTTGGATTCGTCCCTGCGGCAACGCCCTCGAATGGGATGCTCTTTGGCATCTTTCACGTAAACAGCGCGCAGAACATTGTATATCTTGCCTCCGGGATCGTGTCTCTCCTCTGCGGGGTGGCTGGCGCCGGTCCTTCGCAAACATTTTTCAAGATTTTCGGGATCATTTATGCGCTCGTCGCAATTCTTGGATTTTATTACGGCGACAATGCGCGCCTAGGAATCATTTCACCCAACGCCGCCGATACCTGGCTGCATGTGGTGCTGGCAGTCGTGATGTTGTTCCTCGGCTTCAGCGCTTCCGATAGCAAAGCGGCGGTTTAATTTCTCCTCAGCGTGCCTGTGGGTGAGGGTAGCTTAGCTCACCGCAGGCACGTCCCCTCTCGGGTTCTCGAGCTTGATTCGCTATTGGATCGTCTCGATCTGGAGAAGATTTTCGGCCGCGAAGTGCCTTTGCACGTCGATCTTGGATGCGGAGACGGTTCATTTCTTTGCGCGCTGGCGAAGCGCATGCCGGACAAAAATTTTCTTGGGATCGAACGCTTGCTCAATCGGGTCCGCAGTTCTGCGCGTAAAGCTGCCGCATTAGACAACGTCCGCCTGTTGCGAGTAGAGAGTTCGTACGCGGTGCGTTATCTGTTGCCGGGTGAATCGGTGGAAAGATTCTATCTGTTGTTTCCGGATCCCTGGCCAAAGCGCCGTCATCATCGACGCCGAATTGTGACGCCAGATTTCCTGAGCTCGATTCACACCGCGGTTCAGAAAGATGGGAGCATGTACATTGCTACAGATGACGTTGACTACCTTGGAAAAATCAAAGAGATCGTGGAATCGGATTCCGGTTTTGCAATCAGTGATGCTGATGTCGATCTGCCACCGAGCAGGTTTGGGCTCGTTTTCCGGCAGAAAGGCGCACCAATTCACTCGCTGCTGCTGCGAAAGGTTTCGCCGGTAAAATAGCTTTGCGCTTCCCAACTGTCTTGACGAAAGCGGAGTGTCACTGCGCCCGTCTCGTCCTGTCGAAAGAGTTTGATGCCGCGTTTTCGCAAATTCTCTGCCCAGGCATCGCTGATTCGCTCATAGCCGGGGAACTCGCGCGAAGTGGCAATGATTAAACGCGGCCGCGTGGCGTCGAGGAATGCATCAGAGCCGGATGCCCCAGAATGATGCTGACCTTTAATGATGATATCGCTCTGGACATTCAAATGCCGATCCAACAATGCCTGTTCAGTTTTAACGCCAGCATCTGACATGAACAAGATTGAGGTCGCTGGCGCGACCATCAAGTGGATGACGTATGCCTGATCGTCAGCAATCGGCGAGCTAAAGTTCTGTGGAGGGAACAGGACGTTTGCAGTGACATTGCGCCACAGACGGAAAATGTCTCCCGCAACCAGGTTGTCCGATTTGATTCCGCGTTCTCGAAATAGACGTTGCAATCGTCTGTGAACAACCGAGTGATCGGGCGCCGTATTATCCACGACGCGGATTCGCGGGAAATCGTCGAGCAATTGCGCCGTGCCACCAAGATGAAGCGCGTCGCCATGACTAAGCAGCAAGCCAGAAAGGCGGTTTATCCCGGCCCAATGTAAATATTCGCGGACCACCCGCTGGTAAGTCCGCTCATTCGCACAGTCGAACAACCAGTTTGCACCTCCCGTTTGCAAGTGAACAGTCGCTCCAGCGTCGACATCCAGGACCGTAATCTTTGCAACGAGCTTCTGGGGCCAATGCGGATGTTCGACGTAAACATGGCCGCCCGGAACGTGCGCGAGGATTTGCACGATTCCCAAAACAAGCTGAGCCAAAAGCCAGTTGGCATTATTGAAGATCACGGCGAGACCTGTCAGAAGTGGTGTCGAGAGAAGAGAGAGAAGCGCGATCGCGAGAATGAAAAAAGCGATCGGCACCACGATCAAATTCGCCAGCAAAGAAATCGGTGTGACGATGTAAAAGTACCAAAGCACCAGCGGTACTGAACCGACCCAGGCTGCGAGAGAAACGCCGGTTCCGCGGCAGAGCCATTCGAAGCCAGCGTGCACCCAACGCCGTGGGCCGCGCAACAGGCTTCGCGGCAAAAAAGGATCGGGAGCAGTCCAGCACTGCAAAAATCCCGCAAACGGATCGGCAAATAAGATGATGGCGCCCACGACCGCGAAGGACAGTTGAAAACCTGTTGAAAAGAGCTCGTTCGTGTCCCAGCAGAGGAGAAAGAACGCCGCTGCGGCGAGGCTGTTGAGCACGAAAACTTTGCGTTCGAAAAAGAAACCACCAACAAGAATCGAAGCCATTACGGCGGCGCGCACGCTGGGAACATGCAATCCGGTGATTGCTGCATAAAAAAAGAGCGACGGAATAATGAATGCTGCCGCCCATTTGCGCGAGAGCCCGGCGACTGTTGCCAGCATCCACAATAGCGCTGCGACGATTCCGACGTGCAGACCCGCTACGGCGAAAAGGTGAACAGTGCCAGTCTGCTGAAATGGTTCCTCGATGTCCTCTGGAGCTTCGTGCCTGATGCCTAGCACAATTCCACTGAGAAAACTTTGCACCTCCGGCGCGTTCTCCAATCCTCTGCAAATTGCGTTCTGCATCCACCCACGCGACTTCTGGGCCAGGCGTAGAATCGGGTTGCCACCGCCGTGCCGAATCAGTGCGCCGTCCTCTGGATACCGAACAAAGAGCATTCGACGGGCGTCGTGACGCGCCAGATACGAGCGCATATCGAATTCGCCGGGATTTCGCGGCGGCGCGATGACTTCCGCCATTCCAAAGAGCCTCAGTTCATCACCAAATTCCGGAGCGCCTTTCCAACGGACTTGCCAGACCGCGCGCGTGGACTGTTTCTGGCCTTCGAATTCAATTGATTTGAGCTTCAGCAGAAATGTGGCAAACCCGCTGGGCGCAATTTTTGGCTCAGTGATGACGCACCCGATTGCCGTGACGACTCGTGGCCGGCTGCCAAGTTCATCAGCAAGTTGCTGGCCTTCCGTTTTGCTCGTCTCAAGGTCGTGCAGGAGGAAAAAGCCAATCCCAACGATGACGTAAGTTGCAAGCAGGGTGGGTTGCCACGCGACGATGATAATGCAGATCGCGAGGATGATTGCCGCCACAATCAAGGCGGCCTCGGGTAGGGGAAAGACATCTGCGATGATAATTCCTGTTGCAGCCATGAGGGCCAAACCAACAAACGGCTGACGCGGCGCGTTCAACAATTTCATCCATCGGCTTTTCGCTTATCCGGGCTTGGCAAGGCAAGCCGCAATCTCGTGTGAACGGCGGTCACCCGAGATGTTAAAATGAGGGAAAACGCCCAACACCCAACGTCCAACACCGAACGCTCAACTATCTGAATTGGACGTTGAGCGTTGAGAGTTGGACGTTGAAATCTGCTATGAAGATTTCGGAGCCGGCACAAGCAACACGGGACGCGTGATATGTTTCAATACACCTTTAGTAGCGCTTCCTACCAGCAAGTTATACATCGCGCCGTGGCCATGTGTACCCATAACAATCAGATCGGCATCAAGGTCATCGGCTTGATTCAAAATTTGTTCCGCCACCGCTCCGGTCGGCTCATGTAAACTCACCTTGATACCGCCTTGAGCGATCTCTTCTTGCCATTTGGCAAGCTTCGATTTCTGGCCTTCATCCTCTGCGATTGCATCCGGCATCGGTTCAAAGCCTGGAACTGGCACGCCTGACATCGGCGCAAGCTCAGGCATCCCCGCAAGGCCGTAGCCGAGCGGTCCCGGTGCGGTAGCCGCAGTGAGTTCTTTTACGTGCACAAGATGAATCTCCGCATCGAGAGCTTTGGCCAGCTGTCGGGCCAGATCGATCACCGGCGGTGTTACGTCGGAAAAATCAATCGGGACAAGAATACGTTTCATGTTTGTCGCTTCCAGCCTAGCTGTCGCGCAGCTTAATCACAAGATTGGTGACGCCTACATTACTGCCCCAATCGCTGCTTCCGGGAAATGAGATGCAGAGATAGCGTGAGCGCCGTATTTTTGATCGTGCAGGATCTTTTCGAGGACAAGGAAGACGTAGAAGTCGAGCGCACCGATAATGCACCGCTTGCCACACGCATGCGACCGCGGTCGCTCGATGAACTCGTCGGCCAGGAACACATTCTTGCGCCGGGCAAACTTTTGCGCCGGGCGATTGAAGCCGATCGGTTGCCTTCGGTGATTTTCTCCGGGCCCCCCGGCGGCGGCAAGACCACACTGGCCCGAATCATTGCGGAGGCGACACACGCAAAATTCATCCGGATCAGCGGCGTAGAAAGCAATGTCGCAGAGATGCGCCGGGTAATTGCTGCCGCCACGAATCGACTCCGCACGTCGGGGCGAACAACGATCCTGTTCATCGACGAGATTCATCATTTCAACAAGGCGCAACAAGACATTCTCTTACCCGATGTTGAGGCAGGGACTCTTCATCTAATCGGCGCCACTACTTACAATCCGTTCTTTTATGTAAACAGCGCGCTCGTGTCGCGGTCGCAGATTTTTCGACTGGAACCGCTCAGCGTCGAACAACTCGAGATGTTGATTGATCGCGCATTGGCCGATAAAGAGCGCGGACTTGGAAATCACAATGTGAAGATGGACAAGAACGCGCGCCGGCATCTCGCGAAGCTTAGCGACGGCGACGCGCGCAAATGTTTAAACGCGCTCGAGATCGGGGTCCTCACTACACCACCAAAGGGAAATAACGGGGCAATTCATTTCACGCTTCAGGTAGCCGAAGAAAGCATTCAGCAAAAAGCGGTCGTTTACGATCGCGCAGGCGACGCGCACTACGATACGATAAGCGCTTTCATCAAAAGCATGCGCGCATCCGACGAAAAAGGCGCGATGTACTGGCTCGCGAAAATGCTGCATGCCGGTGAAGATTTCCGTTTCATCGCCCGCCGTATCGTCATCTTTGCGAGCGAAGACATCGGCCTCGCGGACCCGGAGGCGCTGCAGCTCGCGATCGCGACGCAACAAGCGGTGGAATTTGTCGGCATGCCCGAAGCACGAATTCCTCTCGCTCATGCCACCGCTTACATGTGCCGCGCGGCGAAAAGCCGGGAAGCGTACGATGAGCTAAACGCCGCGACCGAGAAAATCGAAATGGAGCAAACCAAGCGCGTCCCAGAGCGTCTCAAGAACAAACATTTTCCAGTGAATCCCGGGAGCTAACCACGAATGCACACGAATGGGCACTGATCTCAGAGGTCAGAATCTCGCGCGCGAAGCGCGCTTTGGAGTGCGGCGACTTGGCGCCGCTTTTTATCCGCATCACGCGTGGTTCTGCCCGTTTTAATCTTGACGAGCTGCCGAGATTTTTTCAAAAATCGCCGTCGTTCAACGGATCTGAATCAGGCGGAGACCTTTTGCCCCGCCAGGTTCTTCGCCTCTTCCGGACCCGCAACCTCGAGTGCAACCAAGCGGGGAAAAGAAAGTAAGAACCATGGATCCATTGATTCAGCTCAAAAATCCCACGCGAATATTCGCCGCCGTGCTTCTGCTGGATTGTTTTGGTCTCGTGTCCGCCGCGCGAGCAGTGAATCCGCCGCCGGACGGCGGTTATCTTGGGGGCAACACAGCAGAAGGGCAAAATGCCCTTTTGAGCCTCACCACCGGCACATACAATACGGCAGTCGGGTTGTTTTCACTCAGGAGTAATACCGAAGGCGCCTTTAATACAGCCATTGGTGCTGGAACCCTCATCCTCAACGCGGCGGAGAACAATACCGCCACTGGCGCTGCCGCACTTTTCAGCAACACTACCGCGTTGGCAACACGGCCAATGGCGCTTTTGCGCTCTTGAACAACACTACCGGCGACGGCAACAACGCCTCTGGCGCCTATGCGCTAAGCGACAATACGACTGGGAATTACAACACTGCCGTCGGTGCCTTTGCGCTTGAGTCCAATGAGAGCGGAGCGTTGAACTCTGCTTTTGGTAACAGCGCGCTCAATTTCAATACTAGCGGGAGTGAAAACACCGCCCTGGGCGCGGGTGCGCTCGCGTTCAATCAAAACGGAAGCAACAACACGGCTGTAGGTGCCGGCGCGCTGTTTCACAACCTCACCGGGAGCGACCAGACAGCCGTCGGTCACCGAGCGCTGGAGAGTAGCACCGCGAGTGGACAATTCTGTTTCGGGAACACCGCGGTGGGGTCGCTTGCGCTCGCAGACAACACAGCTGGTTGCAGCAACACGGCTATTGGCGGTGCTTCACTAGGTAGCAACACCAGTGGCAGCAGCAACGTTGCGGTAGGCTTATTAGCCGGCAACAATGTCACCACGGCGAGTAACGTTATTTGTATCGGCACTTCGGTCGGAGGCGCGAACGTGAGTGACAGCTGCTATATCGACAACATTTGGAATCAACCGGGGGGATCGCAAGCTGTCTATGTGAATTCAGATGGCAAACTCGGAGCCCAAGTGTCTTCACGGCGTTTTAAGGACGAGATCAAGCCAGTGGATAAGGCCAGCGAAGCCATCTACGCACTCAAACCGGTGAGCTTCCGTTATAAGGCGAAAATTGAACCGACGCGTCCGCGCGGTTTCGGCCTCATCGCCGAGGATGTGCAAAACGTAAACCCCGACCTTGTGATGTGCGATGCGGACGGCAAACCTTACACCGTGCGCTACGACGCGGTGAACGCGATGTTACTCAACGAGTTCCTCAAAGAGCACAAGAAGGTCGGGGGAAAAACATGCAAGTTCTCACGGTGCAGCTCAAAGAGCAGGCGGCGCAAATCCAGAAAGTAAGCGAGCAAGCTGAGAGGAACGAGCTTGCGGCGCTGATAGTTAGCAATAGTCGATAGAAGTTGTAGGGCGTCTGTGGCAGGTGGCGGCCATAGAACAGGCGTTTCGCAGACGTTGCCGGCAGGGCTGCTGCCAACTACAGGCTGGCAGCCTGCGCTCCCCAGAAGTAAAAGCTCGCTGGTACAGATATGAGCGAAGTCCGAGGCGGAGCAGTTGGTCGTTTTTTGCGGTTGATTCGTTTTTCGCACACAATTTTTGCGCTGCCATTTGCGCTCGGTGCGCTCGTTGTGGCCGCGAACGGCTGGCCGTCGTTGAGAATTTTGGTTCTGGTTGTCGTCTGCATGGTGTTCGCGCGCACTGCGGCCATGCTCTTCAACCGGCTGGTTGACTGGTCGCTAGATCAGCGCAATCCGCGAACCGCTTCGCGGCATCGGCTTGTTTCAAAATCGGTTGCTCTCATTTTGCTGGCCTTCAGTTCTGCGGCATTCATTGTAGCGGCAGCGGCGATCAATCGACTGACTCTGATGCTCGCGCCAGTTGCTTTGGCGCTAATTTTTTTCTATTCGCTCACAAAACGATTCACGAGTGCAACGCACTTTTTTCTCGGCTTGGCATTGGCTATTGCACCTGTCGGGGCATGGATTGCGCAAACTGGACGGATTGATCTTGCACCGATTGTGCTTGGGGTGGGCGTAGTTTGCTGGGTCACGGGATTCGATCTCATTTATGCGACGCAAGATTACGATTTCGATCAGCGCGAAGGTATTCGATCGCTTGTTGTGAAACTAGGGATCACGCAGAGCGTGCGTCTCGCGCAGCTACTGCATTTCCTGACGTTTGTGGCACTCGTCGCTTTTGGCGTGGTCGCGCAGCTTGGCGCGCTTTATTACTGGTCAATGCCGCTGATTGCAGCAGCGCTTTTTTACGAACACAAAACCGAGAAGCTCGATCTGGCTGGGGTCAATCGCGCGTTTTTTCAAAGCAATGCGTTTGTCAGCGCTGGCTTCTTAGTTGCCGTCTGCGTGGATCGATTGCTCTAGCCTGACAGAAATTCCAATCTCTGGAGGAATGACGAAGCACGAATGTCGAATAACGAAAAAAACCCGAATGACGAAAAGCAGGATGATCATCGCTTATCATTTAGTCATTCGTCATTCCTTCGAGCTTCGTCATTCGGATTTCGTCATTCTTGCGCTTGTTTCGGATTTCGAGATTCGGATTTCGAAATTTGACATCACATCGCGTTTAACATTGCCACACGTCGCTCGTGTCGACCTCCATCGAAACCTGTTTCCAGCCAGATCCGCACAATTTTAAGCGCCAGATCTTCTGGAATCAGACGCTCGCCAATGGAAAGCACGTTGGCGTCATTATGTTTCCTTGAGAGACGCGCTGACTCTTCGCTCCAGCAAAGGGCGCAACGCACGCCGTGCACCTTATTGGCCACCATCGCTTCGCCGTTCCCCGAGCCGCCGAACACGATGCCGCGTTCGCACTCGCCACGAGCGACTGCTTCTGCCGCCGGGCGAATGAAAAGCGGATAGTCCACGGGTTCCTCGCTGAATGTGCCGAAGTCTTTTACTTCATGCCCGAGCGAGGCGAGCAATTCTTTTACCTTCTCCTTATAACGAAAACCAGCGTGATCTGATCCAAGAGAAATTTTCATCCTGAGAGTTTGTTAATGGAGTTGCACGACTGCTGTCGAGGAATCTCTTTCGATCAATGACGAATGACGAATGCCGAAGCACGAAGAAATGACGAATGATCAAATGCCGAAGGATCGTGGCGTCGCTTCTTCGTCATTCGGGCTTTGTGCTTGTTTCGTCATTCGACATTCGGATTTCGTCCTTGAGATGCTGACTCGACTTCACTTGAAAGACGTGAACGGATCATCGCCGTGATCGGCGAGAGGACCATGTTGATCTCACCCGCCGTGCAGTTTCGCCAGCTCGTTCCAGATTTCGCGTTCGCGTTCGTTCAATTTCTTCGGGACGTTGATTTGAACTTCGACGTAGAGATCGCCACGTTTTCCGGAGACCCCAGGCAAACCGCGTTCGCGTAGACGAAATCGCTGCCCGCCCTGTGTGCCTGGCGGAATCTTCAGGCGCACCTTTCCTTCCAGAGTGGGCACGAGCAATTCGCTGCCCAACACGGCACGCCACGGTTCGATCTTCACTTCGTGAATCAAGTCGGTGCCCTCGACCGAAAAATCTGGGTGGCGCGCAAGTCGGACGCGCAGGAACAGGTCACCGCTTTTTCCACCGCGCACGCCGGCTTCGCCCTGGCCCGCCAGACGGATTCGCTGGCCCTCGCGAACGCCACGCGGAATTTTGACCTGATAATTTTCAACTTTGTTTGAGCCTGCCCGGCGCAGCGAGACCGTTCGAGTCGATCCGTTCAGCGCTTCTTCCAGTGTAACCATGATGTCGGCCTCGACATCGGCGCCACGCTCCGCCGTTGCCTGGCGTCCGCCAAATCCGCCGAAAGCTGAGCGGCCGCGGCCGCCGCCGAAAAACGCTTCGAAGAAATCGCTGAATCCGGTTCCGCCGAATTCGAATTGAACTCCTCCACCGCCATCGCCGCCCCATTGGTAAAATCCGCCTTCTGAGGGTTGCGGGCCCCATTGTGGTGGCGGCTGGAATCCGCCCGGGCGATTCCAATCCGCGCCGAGCTGATCGTATTTTTTGCGTTTCTCGGGATCGCCTAGTACCTCGTACGCTTCGTTGATCTCCTTAAATTTTTCCTCGGCGGCCTTCTTGTCCTTGGCTACATCGGGGTGATGTTTGCGCGCCAGCTTGCGAAAAGCGCTGCGAATCTCCTCGTCAGTAGCCGTTTTCGGCACACCGAGCGTCTCGTAATAATCTCGGAATTGTACTGGCATCCGCTCTCAAGCTTGTGCCTCCGCTCGATTTGCGCAACTTTTTGAATAATGCGCGAGCTGGGCAAATTCGTCGCCGTCATTGGTGTGATCCTCACGCTGGTGGGATTGGTGATGTGGAGTGGGTTTGCGCCGAAATGGTTGGGACGATTGCCCGGCGACATCCGGATCGAGCGAGAACATTCTGCGTTTTATTTCCCCATCGTCACCTGCATCATTCTCAGCATCCTCTTGAGCCTGCTGTTATCGATCTTCCGTCGTTAACCAGTTTTCAATTGCCTTGGTATCCCAAGCGCTGTAGCCACGGGCCTGTGGCCCGTCTCACCTTGCGCGTTGTCGGGCCATGTGCGAACGGCCCACAGGGCCGTGGCTACAACAGCTATCCAAACTCAGCTCGATCAACATGTGATGGCGCTGCTCCAATGCCGTCGCTGCCCGCGAATGAAATCCCCGCCAGTCTCCGGCGGCGCAATCGTGAGCGATGTAATGATCATTGGCCAGGCACCGGGCCCGCGGGAACCGGTTTTGCAACGACCGTTTGCGCATACCGCCGGCAAGACGCTTTTCCGCTGGTTTGAAGAGTTCTGTGGGATGAATGAAGCCGCGGTTCGATCGAAAATTTATTTCGCAGCGGTCTGTCGCTGTTTTCCCGGAAAGAATTCTGGCGGCACAGATCGCGTTCCGGCTCCGGACGAGATTCGCAACTGCACTTCATGGATGGATGATGAGATCCAAATTCTGCGGCCGCGCCTCGTTATTCCTGTTGGCCGGCTGGCTATCATGCAATTCATCGAGTGCGCGAAATTAGAGAAAGTGATCGGCCACAGATTTCGTGTTGGGCGCGCAGGGCACCGTTTCGACGTGATTCCGCTTCCGCATCCGTCGGGCGCGTCGCCCTGGCACAAGATTGCGCCTGGAAAAGAATTGCTCGGACGCGCGCTGAAGCTGATCGCGCGCCATCCAGCTGTTGCGGCGAAAGCGGCGAGCAAGAGCTAGGTGATTGCAGAGATTGATTAGGACTGATCTAGTGCGTGATCTGAAGCTATGGCTGTGAGTCGAAAGCCCAATTTGGTTCTTTTTCTGCCCGACCAACAGAGAGCACACACGATTGCATGCTACGGAGGCGTGAAGGTGCACGCGCCGAACCTGAATAAACTTGCCTCTGAATCGGTTGTCTTCGAGCGCGCATACGTCACGCATCCGGTTTGCACCCCTTCACGTTCTTCACTTATGACGGGCACCTGGCCGCACATTAACGGATGCACGCGAAATAGCGTGCCACTCGATCGAAGATTCCGTGTTTTCCCTGAGTTAATGCGAGACAGAGATTATCGCACCGCGTATATCGGTAAGTGGCATCTGGGTGAGGAAGGGCCGATCGGGCGAGGATTTGAGGAATGGGTTTCCACCGATGATCACGGTGATTACACAAATTTCCTCCTTTCAAAGGGGATTACGCCCGACAAGCAGAACCGACGATTCTCAGAACTGGCCATCAGCAGTCTGCCGATCGAACTGTCACGGCCGAGGTTTCTCGAGAGACATGCATGCGAATTCATCGAAAAACATCGCGACGATCCTTTCATCCTCGTTGTAGGTTTTGTAGAACCGCATTCGCCCTATAACGGACCTCTCAACGATAAGCACCCGCTCGATCAAGTGGAACTCGATGCGACGGCCACACTTCCTGAGAGTGAAGACATTCCGCTGCGTTATCGTTTGATGCGCGAATGGCAGCAAGCGGAAGCTGTTCTGGATCGGGAGCGATTGCCTACTCAGTTGTTTTTCGGGATCACGCCCGAGGAATATCGGAGTATCAAACAGCGCTATCTCGGCTTAGTCACGCTAGTGGATCAAAGCATTGGTGCCATCCTCGCATGCTTAGAACGATTTGGCCTGAGTGATCAGACGATTGTTATTCACACGAGTGACCACGGCGACAGCCTGGGCGCGCATCATCTCTTTGGGAAAGAAACAATGTTCGAAGAGGCTATGCGCGTTCCATTCCTGGTTCGGCTTCCTGGTCAAACACGCGCCAAGACTGTTCCGCGCCCAGTCAGTCACATCGATTTCGTGCCAACATTGCTTGATCTTCTCGGCCAGCCGACCCATTCCCAGTGCGCTGGCAAAAGTCTTTTGCCACTGATTAATGAAGTGGGAGTACCACCAGAGAACGTGTTTCTGGAGTGGGCGCCAAACCGTACGAAAGTAAAAAAGGGTACCAAATTGGCTCGGCGACGCATGGTCAAGTGCGCCGTCGAAGAATCCACCCGGACAGTTGTTTCCTCGGACGGTTGGAAGCTTAGCCTGCGCGACAAAGACTTAAACGAATTGTACAATCTGAACGACGATCCGCTGGAGATGCGCAATCTTTACGCGGCCCGGCAAAATGGTTCGGTGATTTCCCGGCTTACCGAAGAGATTTATCGCTGGCAGGAATCTACAAACGACAAGCTCGGATTGTGAGGGCGGTTTGGAAACCGCCGCTCCTTGCTGGTCCGCCTTAGGCATTCGACGAAGGCCACTCGCCCGCGGCGAGAGAGTCGGGGGGGTCAGGTTATAGACATTGAAGATATCGGTTCTTCGACCCTCATATTCTTTGCTTCTTTGAATTTGTAGCTTTCAGCTTTCCGGTATCGGGTTTTCCGCTTGAATTTTCTGTGTTGCCATTCCCTATACTTTAGATTTCGCTTCCGCCGGTGCACCTCGCAAAACAAGCCGCCCTTAGTCGCCGGACGACTGCAGTCATGACACAAGCCGGTGCGCTTGTGGCGCAGCTGGTAGCGGCGCTGTCGTGACAACGCACTCTTGTGGCTTGGTCCTGGAAGTCGAGCAGGAGAACTCATTTCTGACCGTTCCCCTTTCACAATGTTGGTTTTACCTATTCCTACGGGAAAATTTGCTCGATGTTGTAAAAAAAGTTTTGGGGAATCGATAAATTCTTCTGACCGCCAATGGCGCCGATGACACCGATCAGAGCAGGATCGTTCACTGCTGCTTATCTTTACAAAGTTCTTGAAATCGCACATCACCGCGAAGCGGATCGAGCATGGGATGGTCCTGGAGCCTTTTTGCCGAACTGAAACGCCGCAACGTTTACAAGGTGGCGATAGCTTGCGCAGTTGTGGGCTGGCTGCTTATTCGCCGCTGGCAAGAAAAGGACAAGCTCAAGGTTTGATCAAGCAGAGCGCCAGCGATGGATCAATCGATTTGGGATGTGAGTTACTGTTTCGAAAGCCTCTTTTCTTCCAGTAAAAGGCTTTTCACATCGGCCAGGACGAGTCGCGGATCGAGAGTCGCGGAACTATAGATGTTCCGGATGCGGCCTTGGCGATCGATGAGAAACACCCGCAGAATGTGATACAGCGGGCCTTGTGGATCATTCGGATTGGATCGCTTGTCCACGGCTTGACCGTAGCCGTTCAGGATAGAGTCTAACTCCGTGCGCGATTTGGCTGTCGCGAAGCGCCATTCGCATCCCGATTTTTGTTCGCGCATCGCTTCCGAATAGATGGCGAGACGTTGCGGCGTGTCGTAATCTGGATCGAAGCTTAAGCTGACGAGGCGCATGTTCTTCGCCAACCCGCTATCTCCCGCGCTCAGCGCGTGCAGGTGGTACAACACGCCTGTGGCGTAAGGGCACGCTTTCGGCGCCGCGCACCGAGTATAGATAAAGCTTAACACCGTGATACGCCCATGCGTGAGCTCGCGCAGGTTTGATGCTTGGCCAGCTGAATCAATAATCGCGCCGTCGGGCGCCAGCTTGATAACTGGCAAGGCGTAGCTGCCCGGGACAGGTGGATCGTAATCGTAGTCGCTATCGTGCGGGAGCGCACTGTCGGCGGCAACAGATACAATCCGCGCAGCCAGGTAAAGCGTAAGCGCGAGTGCCAGCACTCGACTGCAATTGAACTTCATCGGTTTGGTTCCTGCGCTGATGCGACTACCCGATTCGCACCGAGCTTTGTCGCGCCGAAAAGCATGTGATGCGACCGGCCCAGCTTCAGCGCGGTAAAATCGAGAGCAAAACTTGGCTTCAGTTCTTTGCCGTCCCATGTATAGGCGCGCACGAATTGCTCGTTATCCTCGCCTTTCTTGTCCCAGTGCGCCAGGAGCGAACTGGTAAAATAGAGCCGCTTCCCGTCCCAGCTCTGCGACACCATGTTGACCTGCCGCCCAATCTGCTTCTCATAAATCTGTTTCGGTTTTTGCGGGTCCGAAACATCGAACACGCGGCACTTTCCATCGCCGAAACAATCCACGAACAACGTCTTGTCGTCGGCGCTAAGGCTGATATCGACCGGTAGCACGCCGCCTTTGACGTCACCGATCGTCCCAACTTCCTTTGCCTGCCATTCGCCGCGGTCATCCAGATAGACCAACCAAAGTTTCGATGTTAGCGCCGTAGCAGTGAAGGCGTAGTTGTGCTTGTCGCCCCAGGCCCAACGGATTTCCAGTGGCGCGCCGGGTACCTCGAAAACTTTCTTGGGCTGCCGCGCATGGAAATCCCACATCACCATCGTCGAGCCAAAATGCTTCATCGCCTCGGGATCAGCCGTTAATTTGGCGAAGTCCATCGTGTAGTTGTTCCAGCCGGTAAACGATGAAGTGAGCAGCGCGTTCTTTCGCGGGAGCACACGCGCATCATAGCCGTAGCCGTCCGCGAACTTCGCGTCCGCCGCCCCGCGCGCGTCATCTTTTGTTGGCAACCAGTGGGTAGTGATGTAGTTGCCGTCGTTACTGTATTCGACCAATGCAGTCCGGCCGCCGTGATCTTTCGCGTTCGAGAGACACGAAATGAGTACGCGCCCCGGCAATGCGTACGCCCCGTGAGGTCCGATCGCGCCGCCGGTGGTTTCCGCGAAATTTTCGATGGTCTTCACATGTCGCGGTTTCGCTGGATCAGTGTGCACGTCGAAAATGAACACGCGGCTGTTCTCGAGACCCGCGAGCCAGAGTTGGTGCCGGTCATCGGTGAACCCACCGTGGTGCGCTTCGTTGCGTCCACCAACGGAGGTGGAGCTGATGACTTTCCCATAGTTGGGCGATCCGGGCTTAACATCGACGGTGACCAGTTTGTCCGAACCATCGCCCAAGCCTTCCACGCCGAGCGTCCAAACATAGACGAACTCTTCCTGCCCCTCAATGCGAGCAAGGTAAGGTGAAGAACACGTCTCATCGGCACGTGTGTTGCTCATGGCCAAGGTGAGCATCAACGCTAGAGTGCCCACAAAGACTGCGTTTGAGATCTTAGCGATGAATGAGTGGGTATTAATGCATATTTTCATATTTTTTCCTCTTAAGTTGCTTTACGGATTGATTACTATTTGTGGTGCGGGCTTGTTCATTTCGATTTCGGTTTTCAACTTCTGGATTTGCGCGGCCTGCTCTTTGAACTGCGCCGTCAAAACCTCCATCCCTTTTTGTTGCTGGGCAACCGTTGATTTCAACTCAGTGATCGTCGCTTGTTGCGCTTGGATTCTTTTGTGTTCTTTAAGGAACTCGTTGAGCAACATCGCGTTGATCTGGTCGTAGCGGACTGTGTAGATTTCGCCGTTATTGTCGCGCGCTACTAAATCCGGATTCACCTCCGCGACTTCCTCGGCGATCAAACCAAATTGCCGCGGGCTGTTCTTGTAGTTCTTGTAGCGAAAAGTCACCGGCTTAAGCGAAAGGAGCGCTTCGCTGGCTTTATCCATTGGCTGGATCTCTTCCTTAAACCGCCTTGAGGAGGCGATCGTTCCGAGCTTGCCGCTTGAGTCGATCGCGACGACCATCGCGTCCGGGGCTATTATCGCGCTGAAGATGTTGCCGATGTAGCAGCTGTTATCGAAGTTCGCGCCTGGGAGTCCGATAGCAATAACGTTATTGGCCGTCGTGACACTGGCACCGGCATTAGCGCCTAAGGCCGTATTGCCGTTGCCGGTGGTGTTGGCAAGGAGCGCAGCGGCACCCATGGCCGTATTGTTCTGGCCGGTGGTGTTGTTGTAAAGCGCAATATCCCCGATCGCTGTGTTGGAACCTCCGGTGCTGTTGCTAAAGAGCGCGTCCTCGCCAGTGGCCGTATTATCGGCCCCGGTGCTATTGCTGTGGAGCGCGTCAGCGCCGATGGCCGTGTTGACCCCGCCCTCGGTGTTGCCATTGAGTGCGCCCTTACCGACAGCCGTGTTGCCGGTGCCCACCGTGTTTAACGCCAGTGCGCCCGCACCGAACGCGCTATTCTCTTCGCCAGTCGTGTTGTTAAAGAGCGCTTCGTCCCCGGTGGCCGTGTTGTTATCACCTTCGGTGTTTTTAAAGAGCGCAGTATGCCCATTGGCCGTGTTGGCGCTCCCAGTGGTGTTGCTAAAAAGGGCGAAGGCGCCATTGGCCGTGTTGAAGCTACCGGTAGCATTGCTTAAAAGCGCCCCGGCGCCAGTGGCCGTATTTTGGTCTGCGGTGTTGGCGAGGAGCGTCCCGGCGCCAGTGGCAGTATTGAAGTTGCCTTCGGCGTTGCTCAGGAGTGAGAACACGCCAACAGCTGTATTATATGTGCCGCTGGTGAGACTAAAAAGAGCACTTTGCCCTTCTGCCGTGTTGCCACCGGGGTAGCCGCCGTCCGGAGCCGGGACAACAGCTTGGGCCAGGGGCAAAAGCCCGAAGCACCCGAGCGCAAACAGAATGATTAATGTGAATGGAATGTTTCGATTTTTCATAAGCTGAATACGGGTGGAGATCGGCAGTTGTTTCAAAGAATCGAAAAAATTTGGTGCTCTTTTTGGGAGTGCGGCGCCGCTGCGCCGCTTTTCAATGAGCTGTCGGCAGTGAGCGATGCCACGCAGGCAGGATTGGTCGCGTCACTTGAGCGCCAAAGGCGCGTTCTCATATTAGCCTGGGGCGTCGCCCCAGGAATCCGATAGTATAGCTAACCAAGCGCTGAAGGCCCAAGTCAGTGGAACGCGCTTTCAGCGCTTATGCCTTTGGGATTCCATGAATCCTGGGGCGCCGCCCCAGGCTGGCGGGGTGAATGCTGCGCCTTTGGGGCTAAACACATGCACGCAACGCCTGCCCGTAGTGCTGCAGCGTTGGAGGCGCAAGGCTCCACCTTCGCATGCTACGTGCCCCAAACTCCGTGTTCATCTTGACAAAGATTGCGATTCAAGTCGGACACAAGTCCTCTTCGTTTCTCTCTGTCAAAGCTCTCTGGAAGGCGTTTCAAGGAGGGGCGCCTTCCCTGGCTCGCCGTAGCCTTGGCGTAGGCGGCCAAACCGCCGCTGCTTGCGGCTGTAGCCGGGGTTCGATGACCCCGGCTATCACGCCTCAGGAATGCTTTACGGAGTTTCGAGAACAACTTTTGTAGTCGGGTTGCTCATCTCCACCTGGGCGCTCAGCTTTTGGATTTGCGCCGTCTGTTCTTTGAGTTGAGCGCTCAAGATTTGGATTTCCTCCTGTTGCCGCGCGCTGACCATTTCGAAATCGCGCTTCAACTCTGTGATCGTCCCTTGCTGGTTCTCAATCATGCTCTCTTGCGCCTCGACTTTCTGATGTTGTTTGAGAAACTCGTTAAGCAACATCGCGTTTACCTGGTCATAACGCACGCTGTAGGTTTTCCCCTCGTTGTCGCGCACGACGAGGTCTGGATCCACCTGTTCCACCTCTTCCGCCACAAGCCCAAACTGCGATCTGCCGACGGGATCAATTTCTTTCTTGTACCGGAAGCTTACCGGTTTAAGTGCCAGGATTACTTCGCTAGCTTTGTCCATCGGTTTAATGTCTTCTTTAAACCGTCGGGAGGAGGTAGTCGTACCGAGTTTACCGACGCCATTAACGAAAACTGGAGTGCCTCCGGAAGACGTTGCACCAAAAATCTGACCGATATAGCAGCTGTTGCTCACGTCTTCACCACTGGCACGGATAGCAATGACGTTATCGGCCGTATGGATGCCAATACCGGCTTGATATCCTAAGACCGTGTTGCCGCTGCCGGTGGTGTTTTGAGAAAGTGCAGAATCACCGACGGCGGTATTGAGGCTGCCGCTGGTATTGACAGGCATAGCTTGAAACCCCAGGGCCGTGTTGCCGCTGCCATCGGCGTTGCTAACGAGCGCGTCAACGCCGGTTGCCGTGTTGGAGTGGCCGGTAGTGTTCAACAGGAGCGCACTGTCGCCGATGGCCGTGTTGTAGTTGTCGGTATTGAAGTAGAGAGCGTCATAACCGATGGCTGTGTTGCTAATGCCCGTGGTGTTGCGGTTGAGCGCAATAAAACCGGTGGCCGTGTTGTGGGAGCCGGTGGTGTTGCTAAAGAGCGCTTGGTCACCGGTGGCTGTATTGAAGTTGCCGATGGTGTTGCCAAAGAGGGCGAACGCTCCATCGGCCGTGTTGTGTTCGCCGATGGTATTGTTTAAAAGCGCCCCTGCGCCAGTCGCCGTATTTTGGTTCGCGGTGTTGATAAGGAGCGTCCCGGCGCCGATGGCAGTATTGAAGTTGCCTTCTGCGTTGCTCCGGAGAGAAAACAGGCCGACGGCCGTATTGTATGTGCCGCTGGTCAGGCTAAAAAGAGCACTTTGTCCTTCTGCCGTATTGCCTCCCGGGTAGCCTCCGTCCGGAGCCGGGACAACTGCTTGCGCTATTGGAGAAAGCGTAAGCGAGGCAAGTGCAAACAGGATGATTGTTGTGAATGGGATATATCGATTTTTCATAAGCTGAATACGGATGCGGAGGGGCACGTGTTTCAAACAATCGAAAAAATCTTTCGTGACCCTGGCTCCGGCGCGGCGTATGATGGCTTTGAGGCATGAATCTATCACCAGGGCGCGCTGCATCGTCTTTGGCGACGCGGCGCAGCCTATTGAGTCGCCTCAAGGAATCGGATGCCCAGGAGAGTTGGCGACAGTTTTTCGATACCTACTGGCGATTGATCTATACGACCGCGCTCAACGCCGGGTTGACCGATTGGGAGGCACAGGAGGTCGTGCAGGAGACGGTCCTCACCGTCGCCAGGAAGATTAAATCCTTCCGCTACGATCCTGTTGTCGGCTCATTTAAGGGCTGGCTATTGACCATCGTGCGTTGGCGCATCGCGGACCAATTCCGCAAACGCCAGCAGCAGATCCAGCCACTGGGTGCGCGCCGGGGAACAGAGACCGAGGGTACGGCAACAGCCGAGCGCGTTGCTGATCCGGGAGCGATCGATCTTGACGTCGTGTGGGAGGAGGAATGGCAGCGCACACTGTTCGCTGCGGCGTTGGCGCGTGTGAAATGTCAGGCTAACGCGCGGCATTATCAGATGTTCGATCTCCATGCCGTGAAACAGTGGCCCGTGCAGAAGGTGGCGCAGACGCTCGGCGTGAGTGCCGGCCAGGTGCGCCTGGCGAAACACAGAATTACCGCGTTGATGCGCCGAGAAGTTGCTCGCCTCGAAAAGGAAGAGGAGAAGCGATGGGGCTTGGTGAAAGCGATGGCTCACTAGGTCGAGCAGACGGGATGCGCGCCCGCCTTGGGCAGATTATGGCACGGCAGGCGAACGCGACACAACCAGGGCTGGATACCCCTCATATTCCAGACCTCGAATTACTGCGTTGTATCGGCCATGGCAGCTATGGCGAGGTGTGGCTGGCGCGAAACATCCTAGCCAGTTACCGGGCGGTTAAGATCGTTAATCGAAAAGCATTTCGTGACGAACAGACGTTTGAGAGAGAATTTTTGGGTCTCCAGCGGTTCGAACCCGTATCGCGAGAGCACGATGGTTTTGTGGCAATCCTGCACGTGGGCCGCAATCGCGCGGACGGTTTTTTCTACTATGTCATGGAACTGGCCGACGATGATTCGAACGGCGACCAGATTAACCCTGACAAGTACGTCCCGAAAACATTAAGCAGAGAGCTGGCCCGGTGCGGACGGCTGGCGGTCAAGCACTCCGCGCAATTGGGCTGGTCGCTGAGCGAAGCGCTAGCGGAGCTGCACCGTCGCGGGTTAGTGCATCGCGACATCAAGCCATCGAACATCATCTTCGTCAAAGGCCACTCCAAACTGGCGGACATTGGGCTGGTAGCGAAGGCTGGCGAAAAGGCGCGTCTTGGCACAGAGGGTTACATTCCGCCTGAGGGTCCTGGGGCGCCTCAAGCCGATCTCTACAGTCTGGGCAAGGTTCTTTACGAAGCGAGCACCGGCACGGATCGACTCGACTATCCGAATTTGCCACGGAACCTCGACACAATGGCCGAGCGCGAGGCGTTTCTTAAGCTCAACTCCATCATTCTGAAGGCGTGCGACAATGATGTTCGCAAACGCTACCAGACGGCCACGGAGATTAGCGAAGACCTGACGCGGCTGGGCGTTGGGGGACCTGTTCAGACGGTTCGGAGCAAGTTTCTGCGCAATCCGGTCACCGTCTTCACTGCAGTGTTGCTCGGTGCTTTGGCTTTGGCGTTCCCGTTCTACTGGCTCCGAAATCCGGCAACCAGCTTAATTCCTGAGAAGAGCGTCGCCGTTTTGCCCTTCGACAATCTCAGCGACGAAAAACAAAACGCCTATTTCGCCGCCGGCGTTCAAGATGAAATTCTGTCGAACCTTGCCAGAATCGCCGAGCTCAAGGTGATCAGTCGCACTTCCGCGAACCTTTATAAGAGCGGGAAGCCGCGTAACTCGCGTGAGATTGGGCAACAACTCGGCGTTGCTCATCTTTTGGAAGGCAGCGTCCAGCGAATCGGAAATCGGCTCCGAGTCAACGCTCAACTGATCGACACGCGGAACGACACGCATACATGGGCGCAAACCTACGATCGGGATGTGTCGGACCTCTTTGCAATCCAAAGCGAAATCGCGCAGACGATCGCCGGCCAGCTGTACGCGAAAATCTCACCGGCGGAAAAACTGGCCATCGAGCGACCCCCGACTGCCGATCTTACTGCGTTCGATCTCTACACGCGCGCAAAAGATCTTTCACTACGGTCGCCCTTTACCAGTCGTGGAAAAAAGGATCTGCTGCGCGCGGCTGATCTGTTGAACCAGGCGGTCGCGCGAGACCCGGCGTTTTTTCAGGCGTATTGCCAGCTCACCTTCACTCATGACTACCTTTACTTCTTTGATCACGACCGGACGCCGGCGCGCCTGGCGCTAGCAGAGGCGGCTATTCAGGCGGCTTTTCGCCTTCGGCCCGACGCAGGTGAGGCACACCTTGCACGCGCGGAGCATCTTTATCGAGGATACCTCGACTATGATGGAGCGTTGGCTGAACTGGAAATTGCTCGTCAAACTTTACCCAATGATGCGCGCATATCCCAACTGACGGGTTCCATCCAGCGTCGTCGAGGACGTTGGGAAGAGTCGATACGTAACTTGGAGCGTGCAGTCGAGCTGGATCCCCGCAACATTCATACGCTACAGCAGATTGCAGACAGCTACGGATTTCTTCGGCGCTATGCCGAAGCAAAATCAGTGTATGATCGCGCGCTGGCCATCGCGCCCGACGATGTCGAGACAAGAGTAGGACGTGCGGATAGGGAACTGGATTGGAAAGCTGATACCACGCCGTTGCATCAATTGGTCGATTCAGTTCGGGCTACCAGTCCCGCCGCTATCTCGGATATCGCCGATAGCTGGTTCATTTGCGCGCTAGCCGAGCGCGATGCGGCTGCTGCAAAGGAGGCCTTGATGGCCTCAGGCCAAAACACCTCACCTAACAACGAGGCTGTTCAGTTCAATCGCCCCTTTGTGGAAGGCATTATCGCTCGTATGACGAAGGATGACGACAAAGCGCGATCCGCTTTCACAGCCGCTCGCGCGGAACAGGAGAAAATCGTCCAAGCCCAGCCGAACTACGGACCGCCGATGGTCGTGCTCGGTTTGATCGACGCCGCTCTTGGACGGAAAGAAGAAGCGCTGCGCGAAGGTCGCCGCGCGGTCGAGCTTCTTCCGGTGGAGAAAGATGCGATCAATGGTCCGCTCATGATCGAAGACTTGGCGATCATCGCTGCTTGGTTGGGTGACAGAGATCTCGCCTGCGAACAGCTTGGCGTCGCTATTCGCTACCCGGGCCATTTGAGCTATGGCGAGCTAAAACTCTTGCCCTTTTGGGATCCGCTGCGCCGCGATCCGCGTTTCGAACAAATCGTCGCCTCTCTCGCGCCTAAGGGAATTAACCACGAATGAACACTAATGTACACTAATCCGTGTTTTGAATTCTTGTCCATTAGTGGTTAGGACTCAAAAACGGTAGCCGTGCAGTTCGATCTCTTTTGCGAATGCTTTTTCGACGATTCGCCGTTGGTCATCGTTGAATACTTGCTGGTATGGTGTGCGATCGGTCCGGTATTCCGATTTTGCTGCGACGCCAAGCGTTCCCTTGAAAGGAATGTTTAATTGTGAGAATACCTCGCCAAGCTCGGCTGTCAGGTTCTCATAGCGGAGAATACGATCCACGATGACTTTTGTGCCGGCGCAATCAGTGTACCGGAAATAGTTAATGGGGAACCGGCCGCGGGCTAGGTACTCATTCAGTGAAAGTGACTCGCCTTCGCGAGCAGCATGCATGTGATAATGTGACAAAACTTTGTCCCAGGGGTTTCGTTCCACGCAAAACTTGAAATAGCTGTTCCAAACTTCGGCAGGAACACGCTTTTGCACCTCAGATGCCGGCATGTGACGGTAAAATTTCTCGCGACTGGTAATTGAATGTCGCAATGCGGAAAAGAATGTCCGTGGTCTCTCAAGAATTTCAGGGATCGGGTTAATGAACCCCTCGTAATTGCGCGGCTGATGTCCTCCGACCGCCGGCTCGATTGGGGTCACGACATCAGTGGGGCCGCAGTGTCTTGAAAGAAAGACTTCAATACTCGTGCCAGCGGTCTTTGCCGTCTTAATGAAAATGAATTTGTATTTGTGCGACAGGATCATTGTTCCCGAGGAACCTCTCGCACGCTCGTAAGATGCTGGCCAGTGCTCGCATCACCGAGCCAGGCGTCGTAAATTAGGACTCGCGAATGATCTCGTTACAAAAACGCTTTCTGTTCGTTCATATACCAAAAACCGCCGGCAACTCGATTCAGAGCGTACTGCGCGATTATTCAGAAGATGAACTCGTTGCCCTGCGTAAGGAGCAGGATGGGGTCGAACGTTTTGGTCTGCGTAATCCGAAGTACAAGATCAAGAAGCATTCAACGCTGGCCGAGTATCGGGCCGCCCTCGGGGAAACCGAGTTTGGCAATCTCTACCGATTTACGTGTGTCCGAAATCCGTGGGACCGGATGGCCTCATATTATTTTACCCCTACGCAAAAGACGGAAGCATGGGATAGGAAAAAATTCAGAAAGGTGATTTCAAGCGCTCTGTCGGTCGCAGATTATCTCCGGCTGGATAAAGGCGAAGGAGATCCATTCGGCAACGTCGATTACGCTATGCGCTTCGAGAATCTGGCGGACGATTTTCGCACGGTCTGCGCGGCGTTAAACATCTCGCCAACGATTCTGCCGCAGTATAACCGCTCCAACCGCGAACATTATTCGAGGTATTACGACGAGGAGCTTCGCGAATTAGTACGCGCGCGGTTCGCCGCCGAGATCGAACGTTTTGGCTATGTTTTCGAGAAGCGATAAGAACTACAGTTTTCCGAGCGTCACATATTCGCCGTCCGGATGGTGGAACCATTCGGGTAACTCAATCCCTGCCGCGATCATGCTCTCGTAGCAATTTTGCGTGATCACACCCCGCCGGGTGCTTTCTCCAAACACTGCGAAATTTTCCTTCGTCACAAATAAGCGGTGCTCAGGCAATTTGGGAATCTCGTCTTTGAGATCGTCCATAGCCTTCGCACTCGGAATATCGTCTGGCAGATGGGTAAAGAGGTATCGAAGCACCTTGGCACGCAAGATCTGGTGAATCCATATCTGGAACCAGGCTTTTCGCTCGAAGTAAACATCGCCAAATGGATTCTTAACTTTGCGCGGGTAAAGAGTTAGTTTGGGATTATTCAGCGTCGCTCTGCATCTACAGAACAAAAGACCGTCTACTTCCGGCGATCGCATCGCGTGAGACATCAGGCTCGCGATTTTGTCGGTGATGAGTTGGATGGGGTATTTGTCATCCACACACCAATAAATCCACTCTTCATCGTCGATCTCCGTCAGCAAATGTAAGACTGTCCCGTTAATATCCGAGGGCGCCGTGAGGTACTTGACCCGTTCGGTATCCACTCCACCCAGCTCCTGATAAGGAACGTGAAAAACGAAGGGATGATCCGGCCATAACCAGTCATATTGAAAAATCATGTGCTCTGTGATCGATCGATAGCGATCACACGTGAGCACGATCGCTTTTATCTTATCCGGCAAACTCATAGCCAAACCGCTCTATATCGACCTTGAATTTGTTTGCGATTACGTCCTTGGTTCGCGGCGTGTAATATTCACTGTAATGCGGCGCTCGTGGATTGGCTCTTTGATGAGGCAAGTTCTCGCTTACGCCCAACTTCTTCGCGACAAAAGCCCAGTCCTGGTCGAGGTGCTCAAATTTCCCGATAAAATCGGCGAGCACATTTCCGTTGGGGTCGACAAACCAATCCAGTTGGTAACGATGCGGGGACGAGTGGACGCAGGTGGCGCTGCTGTATTGAATCCAATCGACAAATTCGTCGAACGTCATTTTATCTCTGAGTTGTAACGCTTCGGTGCGCTCGTAAAGAGAAACGACGCGGTCCCACGGATTGCGAACGAATCCGAATTTGAAGTAGGTCTCGAATTGCTTGCGGCCGATTTCTCTCCGGCGCTCTTCCGGAAGCAACAAATACAAAGACGCAAGAATCCGGTTCTTTCTTCCGCCGTAACGCGTCCAATACGTCTCCATCTGGTTTTTGATCTGCCACAGATTCAGATGCGGTTTCCAAGCTTTGCCCAGAATCGCGCGGACACTGGTCGACCCCGTCTTGGGCACCTCAACGAAAATGCATTTATGTTTGTGAGAGATCACTATCCTGCCGTGATGGAGTATGGGAGTGACGGAGCGATGTAGCAATGGGTCGGCCGGGACTCGAACCCGGAACCAACGCCTTAAAAGGGCGCTGCTCTACCGATTGAGCTACCGACCCGCGCCGGAAAGGTTTTCTAATCCAGATCGCGCGCCGTCGCAAGATTGTAGGGCAGGCGCCTCGCCTGCCAATGCCAGGCTCGGCAAGCGAGGCCCTTGCCCTACAATTCTAAAACCGCAAGCAGATCGCGCAGCGAATTCTTTGGTCGATCCAATCGAAAGATCGACAAACCAGCGGCGCTCGCAGCTTCCCAATCCCGTTTTGGATCATCGCCAACGTGAAGAACCTCGTTCGGTTTCAAATCGATTAGGGTCAACGCGCGCCGGAAAATTTCCGGATCAGGCTTGTCAGCCCCTATCTCGCTGGAGATGAAAATGTGCGTAAAAAACTTCGAGATAGCGAGGTGCTGAAGAATGAGTCGCAAACGCCCATCGAAATTTGAGATTACGGCGAGCTGAAAACGGGGCCGCAATTGCTCCAAAACGCCGGGAACGTCCGGGTAAAGTTCCCAAACACCTGGTTCGGCAAAATGGTCGTAGGCGATCTCAAAAAAATTATCGCGATCAAATTCGCTCAATGAAGGCGCGACTTGATCGAGGACAAGATCGACAAGCTCGCGCCACCAACCTTTGTCATCGTTTTCACGCGGCCCATCAATCGCCGCGCGCGACGACATTTTCTTCCAAGCTGAGTAAAACGCGCCATCGAGGTGATGTGCATCGAGCGTAAGGCCCACCTCAGTGCCCACAAGTGCGTAGTGGCGACCGACGGTTCCGCTCAAATAAAACAGTGTTCCGACGGCGTCGAAAAAGACCGCTTTAATTGGTTTCTCTCTGTTTTTTGTCACCATAATCGGTAGCTCGATGGAAGGTTGTTTTGCTGCTGATTGCAACCTTTGCTGAGACATCGCCCTAGGCCGCTAATTTTCGATTGCAAAAATTGTCGCCGCGCGTTGCATGATGCCGGGCGATGGATGTTGAAGGATCACAAAGTTTGCAGAGATGGACGCAATCGGCCCGGGAGGAGCTGGCGAATAGTATCAGCCACGGGATCGGACTTGTCGGTGCGATCATCGGCGCGCCGATCTTGCTCCTGGCTGCGTTCCGCCATGGCAGCATGCTTTTTCTTATCGGCACGATCGTTTTTATCGTAACGACGTTGTTGCTCTATCTAGGGTCGATGCTCTACCACGCCTGGCCTCACTCGCCCGCCAAGTCGGTTTTGCAAATTCTGGACCACTCGGCGATTTTTTGGTTGATCGCCGGAACATACACTCCCTTTGCACTGGGGCCGCTTCGAGGTGTTTGGGGTTGGACTATGCTCGGAATCATCTGGGCGTTGGCCGCGTTCGGCGTGTTCGTTAAGGCGACACGCGGTGCCGCGCGCCATCGGAAACTCGCGATGGCTCTTTATCTGGGGATGGGCTGGCTTGCTCTTGCTTTTATCCGACCGCTCTCGCTAGCGGTTCCGCTCTCCGCGCTGCTCTGGCTCCTCGCTGGTGGAATCGCTTACACAACAGGTGTGTTATTTTTCGTGAATGAGCGTCTGCGCTACGCTCATTTTGTCTGGCATCTGTTCGTCCTCACCGGGACTGGTTGTCACTTTGCGGCCGTGTTAACTTGCGCGCTCTGACGGGTAAGCCGTCTCATCGCTGGCCCGGAACGCTGCGCGTACGGTTGGACAAGTTTGTCCGCGCGGCGGATTAATTGGGATGCTGGCCGTCGAACATAACGATCCAATCAATGCAAAGATTCTCGCGATTTCAGAGGACAAAATCGAGGGATTCGTCCGCGAGCCATTTCAAGAAATCGCGAACCGTTCGGGCGTAAGTGTCGATGTTGTCATGGCGCGGATTGCCGCAATGCTGCGTGCGGGTACTATCCGGCGCGTCCGCCAGACTTTGCTTGCGACGAACCTGGCTGAAGGCGCCCTCGTGGCGTGGAAAGTTCCGGAGGACAAGATCGACGCAGCCTTTGACTGGATGTTTCAGCGCGATCCCTTTTCGGGACACGTCGTGTTGCGTTCCACGGACACTGTCAGCGCCGGATCGGACTACAAACTTTGGACGACTGTAAAGGTCCCCCAGGGATTTTCATTGGAAGCGCATTGTGAATTGCTGGCGAAAAAAGTCGGCGCCGAGCGTTTTCGCCTCATGCCGGCAAAAGGAATTTTCACTCTTGGAGTGGGACATGTTCGCCGAAAGACGATTGAGCCTGGCAGTAAGGCAGATCAGCCGGCAAAAATGATTCCGGTGCAGATTGTCGATCTTAAGGAACGCGAGTGGAATGTCTTGCTCGCCCTCAAGCGCGAATTTGCTCCGGAAGAGATCAGGCCGTCGCCGTGGGTTGCGCGTGCCAGCGAAGCCGGTGTCTCAAAAGAAGAATTCTTTCACGTGGCGGAAGAATTGAACGCGCGAAAAATCATCGGGCGCTTCTCAACCTTTCTGGAACACGTCAAGCCGTCAGTGGGTGGTGTGCGGGTCACGCGGTTTAACGCGCTGTTTCATTGGGCAGTGCTGTCCGGTGGTGAAATTGAAGCCGGAGGCGAAGTCGGGCGCCACCATATTCTGACGCATTGCTATTGGCGCGAAGCGGGACCGGAATTCAAGAACGTCAACATCATGGCCGTGGCGCACGGTACTGATAAACAGCTACTGCTCGATCACAAAGCAGCCATTGACCGGCATCTCCACTCCAGAGGTATCCCAGTCTCGTACACAAACGTTTTCTGGGGTGGACGCAGCGAGATCATACCATCGGAAATTTCGCCGCACATTTACCGCGATTGGCTGATGCAGCAGTTAGAAAGTTGAAAGGTTAAGCTTTACGCGCGAATCGCGCGCGATATGTCCGATCCAGCTTCCGCAAAAGAGCGATGGCAAATTTTTGGCGATCGACTTGTTTGCCAAGCGCCATCGCCAAGGAAATTGCCCTGCTTTGCAGCTCTTTCGGAAAATCTTCGCGGGATTGATTCACATTGATCCCGATACCGGCGATAGCCAGATGCGCTGCTTTCTCTCGGGCCCGCATCTCTACTAGGACGCCGGCGACCTTGCGCCCATCGATCTGCACGTCGTTTGGAAGTTTAATCGTGGGCGTGAGAGAAAATTCTTTTTGGATTGCACCGGAAATGGCTTCGGCCACCCAAGCAGTGAGCTGTGGTGAACTGGCGAGGTCGATCCCTGGTCGCAAAAGAATTGAGAACCAAAGTCCTTTGCCTGCTGCCGATTCCCATCGATTGCCGCGCTGACCGCGCCCGGCGGTCTGATGCTCAGCGAAGATTACCAAGCCTTCCTTGGACTTTGCATTCGCGATCTGCAAAATCGCATCGTTTGTCGAGCCGGTCTGCTCGAGCACGATGATCTGGTGGCCGATTACGGCGCTGCTGAAGTTGGCCTGCAGTTCAGCGGCGATCAACCGGTCTACCATTTCAGCCCGGAACATGGGTCATTTCCAGCCCAATATCGATTGCGCGCGCGGCGTTCGTTAGTCCACCGATCGAAATGTAATCGACTCCCGTTGCTGCGATGCGCTTCACGTTTTTCAGTGTGACGCCGCCGCTTGCTTCAAACTGGATATTGTCCTTCCTCAAGGCGACAGCCTCCCGCATCTGGGCGGGCGTCATGTTGTCGAGCAGAATAACGTCTATGCCCTCAACTTCGGCAAAAGCGCGCGCTTGCTCCAGATCATCAGCCTCCACTTCAATGCGGATGTTTGGTCGTTCCCGTCGAAGCCGATGAATTCGATCGGCAAAACTGGAAAGCCCTCCGAAGGTGGCCAGATGATTGTCTTTTACGAGCACCATGTCGTACAAGCCAAAGCGATGATTAACGCCGCCGCCTGCGACCACTGCCGCTTTTTCCAACGACCGCAGCCCGGGAGTGGTTTTGCGTGTATCCAGGATCTTCGCCGGATGATTCCCAATGGCATCGACAAATTGGCGCGTAAGGGTCGCGATGCCGCAGAGGCGTTGCAAAAAATTTAGCGCGACGCGTTCCGCCTTCAGGATCGAGCGCGCCAGGCCACGCACCTCGAGAATAATGTCGCCGGCGACAACTTCGTCGCCCTCCCGGCGAACGGTCTGGATGTCTATGGAAGGATCGACCCGCCGAAAAACTTCCGCTGCCGCTGCCGTGCCGGCAACGACGGCCTTTTCACGCGCAGTGATACGTCCGGTTGCGTGCAACGTCTCCGGCACGAAAAAATCGGTCGTGATATCACCCTCGCCGATGTCTTCCTTGAGTGCAGCGGCGATGGGGTCGTAATGGTCAGGCTTCATCGGATTGATTGAGTGTTGGCTGGACGAAATGGATCGTCTACACGCGCGAGTTCAAAAGGTCCCGGGGCGAACGAAGAACGGTAAGCTCGAAACGGTATCGCGTCTATCAAACGCGATAGAACAGGAAGCCCAACTAAGAATTGATCAAATAGACAAAAAAAAGATTCGGGCAGCGCACGCTAAGGAGAAACAACGAATATAAGAAAACGTGCAACCGCCCGAATCGCCTTAACCTATTGAATTCGACAGTTGATAGATGCGCGCGTTCAACTTTTTTACGAAAAATCCGTGTCTGAATGTTAGTTTGTGGCAATCAGGAGATTATGCAGCTCAACGTTGCGGTTTGTCTCCGCGTGCTGGGCGCAGGCAGAATCGTCTCCGACGGCGATCGTCTATGAACCGCGGCTACAATAGATTCCTCTGACCGTCGCTCCCCACTCGGCCTGCCTCATCTCGAACCTCTTGGAGCAGGGATTTGAATTCGCACTGCTCTAGCGCACGGATCAGGTTGGGATAATCGGGTTCGATCCGGAGCTGATCGATCGGCACCGGCAATTCGAGATCGCAATCCAAGTCGACCATTTTTCGGTTTTCCAAAATTTGCTCGCGAGAGTTGATAAGTTTCTCGCGGGTTCGCGCGCTTTTGATCTTCTCGATGTTGGCTAGCAACGAGTCCAGGCCACCAAATTCACGAATCAACGCCGCGGCGGTTTTACGGCCGAAGCCGATTCCAGGGATGTTATCTACTGAATCGCCGGTCAAGGCGAGGACATCGCCGATAAGATTCGGCGGAACCTCCCATTTTGCCACGACCTGATCTTCACTCAGCAAGGCGAATGCGTCTTTTGGGGAAGCAAGATCTGCCTTCGCCGTGGTATAAACTTTAACGCAAGGGCCGACGAGCTGATATAAATCCTTGTCATTGGTGGCAAGCACAACTTCCATTTGGGGTCGTTTGCATGCGGCGATGGCATAACAACCCATCAGGTCGTCGGCCTCTGTGTTGGGGAGGGCAATACTTCGGAAACCCAGCAAGGGCGTGAGTTTTTGGATAAAATCGAGCTGCGGGACCATTGGCTTGGGCATTTCCTTGCGCGTTTCCTTGTAAGCAGGCTGAAGCTTCACTCGGCGCTCCGGCATTCCTTCGTCCCAAAAAACTGCGCCTAACTCCGGTTGCAGATGTTTAATCATCAGCCGCAATGTTTTTGTGAAGCCGAAAATTGCGTTGGTCGGTTCGCCTTTGGAATTCGAGAGATTCGGGATAGCGAAAAACGAGCGATAAACGTAATAGTGACCATCGATAAGCAGCAGTTTCATCGTAAAGGCTGATACTGGATTCTGAATGCATGAAGCGGGATGATCAAGGAGTGACCGAAGAATGGATTGTGCGCGTCGATGGCAGAGAATACGGCCCCGCCAATCTCGACACGCTGCGTGAGTGGAAAGCGGAGGGCCGAGTGCTTCCTGCAAACGAAGCTCGCCGCGCGGATGCCGAGCTTTGGACTTTAGCGGTGGAGATCCCCGGGCTATTCGATTTAGGGGCGCTCGCCACGGCGACTACCGGGCGGTTGGCGCAACCGCCCCTACAACAGCCTCGCCGCAGTTTTGTCCAGATTTTAGCCGAGACGCTTCGGATATACGCAAGAGGCTTTCTTCAATTCCTCTGCCTTACGCTCCTCGTGATTTTGCCTTCAATATGCGGGCAGCTGGCCGCCATGTGGACGCAGACTGTGCACGCCTCAAATGCTGACTTACGCGTTCTCGCTGCGGGAGGCTTTGCCTTTTTGATGTTTATCTTCTCGATTGCGATGTGGCCTGTTTACGTGGCGGGGATTCAAATTCTCACAGCTGAAATTACTGCCGGCCGCCGCACAGGATTTTTCGCTGCGCTGAATGAAGCTGTCCGGTTCTGGCCGCGGGTCGCAGCGCTGTGCGTTTTTGTCTATGGTATTTTTTTCTTGCTCATCGTATTTGCGTTGCTGATCGCGGCCTTGGTTGTCGGGGGGGCATCTTCGTTATTTGTGATCTTTTTCGCCCTGGCTTTGCTCGTCCTGCAGGTGTGGATGTTCGGCCGTTTTTTCATCAATGTGCTCTTCTGGCAGCAGTTTGCCGTCCTCGAAAATGCAGGAGTCATCGATTCATTGCGCGAAAGTCGAAATCTGGCGCACAGCGGGCGGGAACTTCCGTGGTTTCAACGGCCGCTGTGGCGCGGCGCTTTTATTGCGTCCCTCTGGTTTGCGTTTGTGCTGGCGATCGCGCTCGCCTCGGAGTGGACGACGCTACAACGTTCTTTTAATGAATTAATGACGACACAAGATCCACAAGCGCTGTTGCAAAGACTGACTGAAGCCCAGCAAGCGCATGGTTTCGATGTTTCAAGTTTTGCGCTGAGCCTTTTGCAAAGAGTTCTTCAGCCGCTGATCGGGATCGCATTCGTTGTACTCTATTTTGATAGTCGAAGAGAACGCTAGCACCTGCCACTACCACAGTGCGACGCGACTCGCGTTGCATTAATTCTGGCACGACGGCGCCGCCCGGTCAATTCGCCTGTCGGCTCTGCAAGAGAAGCAGCGCAATCTTGCTGAAGTGGCGGCCAATGTAAGCAAGATAAGCGATGAACGAAACGAGCTGCGCGCTGATCAACCATACATGACCGCCGCGAGTAATAAACAAATCAGGCCAGATCCAAATGGCGAGCGCGCAAACGAGATTGAGGAAAAAGAGCAACGGAACCAGCACGCGAATATTACGCAATTGATCGGCTTTGGCGCGCGCGTAAAGGGCCCGATCGGCATCGTTACGCGCTTCAGCGATGCGTGCGTGAATTAATCGCATGTCGTAGATAAAAAGCAGCCACACAACGCCCGCATAGGTGGCGCTTAACTGGAACCAGGCCAGAGGATTGTCGAGGCGGCTAAAAAGCAGCGCTTCGCCCAGCGCGCAACCGATGTAGAAGAAGTTATGCCCAAACTCCATGGGCCAACGAATCAGCGTGAGCGTGTGAATGATTGAGCGTGACCAAAAGATAAAGATCACACACAAACCTGCGGCGACATAGAGAAACGAACCCCAATGGCGCAGCGTGATAACCGCGCGAGCATTGTCGGTTAAGAAAAAAAGTGCGACCCCTTGGATAATACTGGCGAGCGTGAGCTCGACATTGATGACGACCGAATCGAGCTCGCGGCGGCCTTCACTCTGCGGGTTCACGATGCGACTCGTAACCGTTCATCAACTAGAATGTCAAGGCGCTCGGATGAGTCGCGCGCCATTAAGTATGATCGGGCAATTATTCGAGCTGAGACAGTGCAATTTGTCTCATCCTTCTCAGCAAGACCGGGTGTGGCCTGTGCCAGATTAGACCAATAGCCGTCGGAAGAGGGTTACCGCTGTGCGAAGTTACTCATCTTATTAAGCTTATAGGGCAAGATCCTCTGAGCTCCCTCCTGGCACGGTGCCAGCTAATAGGAAGCCCGGAAGATTTTTTCAAAGAAAGGAGACTTAAATTATGAATCTAATTCGTTATCAAGCTCCGGAACTAGCGCCATGGTCCGCAGCGGACCGCTGGAGCAATCTGAGGGATGAACTTAACTCGTTTTTCGAGTTGCCGCTTTGGTCGAGCTTTGCACGTGGGGGACAGCTTTTTACTGGCTGGTCGCCTGCCTCGATCTTTACCAGAGCAATGACAATGTCGTCGCCGTGGTCGAGTTGCCCGGAATGCGCAAGGAAGACATCGAAATTTCTTTGCATGACGGGACATTGACGATCAGCGGCGAGCGAAACCGCGAAAGCAGCAGCAATGGCGAGAAGGCCGAACGTACCGAGCGTTACATCGGCACATTCCGCCGCAGCATTGCGCTACCGACTCGCGTGGACGCCAATAAAGTCAGCGCCACTTACCGGGACGGAATCCTGACCGTGACATTGCCCAAGGCGGAAGAAGTGAAGCCAAAGCAAATCCAGGTCAGTTAATCAATTCAACTGAAAGGAAATTTCACCATGAATACTTTGACTCGTGAAAACCGCGGTGGCGACCGCGCGCAGGGCGAACAGTTTGTTGCGTCGCCAGCGAGCGTGACTGAGGCTGGCGATGGCTACATGCTCGAAGTCGAAATGCCCGGAGTAAACAAGGACGGGCTCGACATTTCGGTAGAGAACAACGAGCTCGCGATTATCGGTCGGCGCTCCCTTCCGGTTGTGGAAGGAACGCTGATTCATCGCGAATCGCGCCCGGAAAATTTTCGGCGCACGTTCGAGCTCGATCCATCAATCGACGCCAACAAGATCAGCGCAAAGATCGACCAGGGCCTCGTAACGTTGACTTTGCCAAAAGCGGAGCACGTTAAGCCGCGCAAGATCACCGTTTCTTGAGGTTAGTTCTTGACGAAATGCAAAGGCCGCGGGCTTGAGGTCCGCGGCCTTTTTTGGTTCTTTAACTTTGGACCGATCGCTTTTTTGCTTGGCGAATCGTCACCCCCGTCGTACTTAGAGTCATCTAATATGGCGGCGAAAACCGAGCAAAAAACCAGCGAAGACAAGGTCACTGCGGCGCGAAACAAGAATCTCGATCTGGCGATTCAGCAGATCGCAAAAGATTATGGTGAAGGCGCGATCATGCGTCTAGGTGACGAAAAAATTGTCGATATCGACGTCATTCCCACCGGAAATATCCTAATTGATCGCGCCCTCGGCGTCGGCGGATTCCCAAGAGGCAGAGTCGTCGAAGTATTTGGCCCTGAGTCTTCCGGGAAAACGACACTGACTTTGACCGTGATTGCGCAAGCGCAGAAACGTGGCGGACTCGCGGCTTTTATTGATGTCGAACATGCCCTGGATCCCGCCTACGCAAAGCGGCTGGGCGTGAATCTGGATGATCTCCTGGTTTCTCAACCGAGTTCTGGCGAGGAAGCGCTGCGAATTTGTGAGACACTGGTGCGCTCCAATGCGCTGGATGTTATTGTACTCGATTCTGTGGCAGCGCTCGTTACCAGGGCGGAGCTGGAAGGCGAAATTGGGGACGCAACTGTTGGCGCCCAGGCGCGGTTGATGAGCGCGGCACTGCGTAAACTCACCTCGCTCATTTCAAAAGCGCGGACCTGCTGCATTTTCACAAATCAAATCCGGGAAAAGATTGGGGTCATGTTTGGAAACCCGGAGACCACGCCTGGCGGCAAGGCACTGAAATTCTACGCTAGCCTGCGCGTCGACATTCGACGGATCGGCGCGATTAAGCAGACTGACGGTGTTGTTACGGGAAACCGGACCCGCATCAAAATTGTGAAGAACAAGGTCGCGCCGCCATTCACCGAAGCGGAGTTCGATATCATGTACAACGAGGGGATTTCATCCACCGGCGCGCTGCTCGATCTAGCGTTGGAAAAACAGGTCGTCGAAAAACGTGGTTCCTGGCTGAACTACAAGGGTACACAACTTGCCCAGGGCCGCGACGCGGCGAAAGAAGTTCTGAAAAACGACAAGGCCCTCTACGAAGAAATTGAGTCGGCGGTCAAAGCCAGGCTCGACGAAGAAAAAGACTAACCTCGTGGCATGGCCATCCTGGCTGTGGGGCCGGCGGGCATCTTGTCCGCCACCGCACGGACTCGCTGTGGCGAGCCTGCCCAGCCGAACTGACACGAATCCGGAGTTGCGGTTTCAGGTTTTCCTGAAATTCATGTTTATTCATGTTCATTGGTGGTTAGACGGATGACCTCGGCGCAAATCAGACAATCATTTCTCGATTTCTTTCGCGAGAAACAGCACACCATTGTGCCGTCGTCGTCGCTCCTGCCGGACGCGCCGAATCTGCTTTTCACCAATGCTGGCATGAATCAGTTCGTGCCGATCTTCCTTGGTCAGCAAAAGCCTCCATGGAAACCGGCACGCGTAGCAGATACGCAGAAATGCATTCGCGCCGGAGGCAAACATAACGATCTCGAAGACGTCGGACTCGACACGTACCACCACACGTTTTTCGAGATGCTTGGTAACTGGAGCTTCGGCGATTATTTCAAAAAAGAAGCAATCGAGTGGGCGTGGGAACTACTTGTCGAACGCTGGAAATTTCCTGCACAACGGCTTTATGCGACCGTTTACCAGCCTGGGCCTAACGAGCCGAGCGAGTTTGACCAGGAAGCGTACGATCACTGGGCGCATTTGTTTCGCGAAGCCGATCTCGATCCAAAGGTTCACGTTCTTAATAGTGGCAAGGCTGACAATTTCTGGATGATGGGCGATACCGGTCCGTGTGGGCCGTGCTCGGAGGTTCACGTCGATCTGACGCCAGATGGCGACACGCGTGGCATGCTTGTAAACAAGGAAGATCCGCGCTGCATCGAAATTTGGAACCTCGTTTTCATCCAGTTCAACGCAAACCCCAATGGGACTTTTTCACCGCTGCCGCAACGTCACGTTGATACCGGAATGGGTTTCGAGCGCGTGACCGCAATTATTCAAGGCACAAAAAACCTCACCAATTTCTCTGGAACCATCTCGAATTACGAGACAGACATCTTTCACCCGATCTTCGATGAGCTCGAAAAACTGAGCGGCAAAAAGTACGGATCGACCATTCCGAAACAGAAAAGCGCTGGCGAGAATGAGCAGGAAAAGATCGATGTCGCGTTCCGTGTAATCGCCGATCACATCCGCGCGCTGTCTTTCGCAATCGCTGACGGAATCATCCCGTCGAACGAAGGACGCGGTTACGTTTTACGGCGCATTTTGCGTCGCGCGGTCCGCTACGGCCGCGTACTTGGTTTTCACGAACCGTTCTTTTTTAAACTTGCCGACGTTATCGCGCGTACGATGGGAGATGTTTTTCCCGAAATCCATGCGAAACAATCAAAAGTCAAAGAAACTATCGAACGCGAAGAAGAAGCGTTTAACAGGACACTCGACAAAGGCATTGAACTTTTCGAGCGCGAAGTCGCACGCGGCGTGTCCACAATTTCAGGGGCGTTTGCATTTCGCTTGTATGATGAGCAAGGCTTTCCACTCGATCTCACAGAACTTATGGCGCGCGAGCGCGGCGTCGCTGTCGATGTCGCTGGATTCGAGAGATTGATGGAGGAGCAACGCGACCGGGCGCGCAAGGCACAGAAAAAAGAGAAAATCAGCGTCGAGGAAGGCGAGCTCAAAGCCGCGCCGACGAAATTTCTCGGCTACGATTATTTGGAGACTGAATCAATTGTCGAAACGGTTTTGCCCGGCAGAAAATCGCAAGAACTAAACATTGTTCTCGATCGAACGCCCCTTTACGCCGAGATGGGCGGACAGGTAGGAGATCATGGGTTACTCCATGTGCCAGGGCACGATCGCACAGAGGTCGGTCAATTGCGGGTGATCGATACGCAAAAGCGCGGCGATATTTTTATTCATCGTGCCGCGCTTGTGGAAGGTCGTGCACCGGAGCCGGGCGAAGCGGTGCGCATCTCGGTTGACGCTGATCGGCGCCGCGCGATTCAGGGGCACCATACCGTGACGCACTTACTACATTGGGCGTTGCACAAGGTGGTCTCGCGCGACGCTTCGCAAAAGGGGAGTTACGTAGGACCAGACAAATTGACGTTTGATTTTTCAAGCGCGCCATTGACGAAGCAGCAAGTGCGCGACGTGGAAAAATTGGTGAACGAGAAGATCAGGGAGAATGCGCTGGTCTCATGGACCGAGATTCCATACACAGAAGCGAAAAAGCGCAGCGATATTATCCAATTCTTCGGAGAGAAATACGGAGATAAAGTGCGCGTTTTGCAGATCGGTGGTACTCCTCGCGCGCTCAATGGTTACTCGATGGAACTGTGCGGCGGCACGCATGTGAGATCGACAAGTGAAATCGGGCCATTTCGAATCGTAAAGGAAGAGGCCATCGCAGCCGGAATTCGGCGGATTGAAGCGGTTGCTGGCGACGCGGCGCGTTCCTGGGCGAAACACGAAGCTGTGCGTCAGCAGGAAAAGTTTGAAGCCTTGGTGCGCAAGAAACCTGACATCGCGCCACTGCCTGCTTTTGAAAACGACGCAACTGCTCCTGAAATGCTCCAACAAATCGATGTACGAGCGACGCGTCTTGAAAAGGTCGAGGCCGAAGTTCGCGATTGGGAAAAGCAAAGCGCCAAAACAGCCGAAGCGGACCTAAGAAGCCGAGCCGCTCAAATCGCGAATCAGCTGGCGGCATCGCATGCAGGGCAAAATTTCTGCGTTGCCGAAGTGCAAGACGGTGACGGGAAGCTACTGCAAGCAGTGGCCGATGCGTTGAAGTTGAAATTTAGCGGCCCGGTTTTTCTCGTCGGCGCGACGAACGGATCGGTTGCACTGCTCGCATCCGTACCGAAAGAAGTGACGGCGAAACTTCAAGCGAACCAATTGATTCAGCAGATCGCGCCGATTGTTGGCGGCAAAGGCGGTGGCCGTCCAGAGAATGCCCAGGGTGCCGGCAAAGACGCGAGCAAGATCGCGGAGGCGCTGGCAAAAGCGCGAGAGCTTTTAAGTTAAGTCGCTGTCACGGTGCGCTCGCACTCGGAGTTCGCGCGCGTTTCACAAGTAGCTTCGCGTTCTTTCCGTCCAACGACATGCGATAAGTCGATGGCTCGTTTTCATTTTCCTTTTGCATAATGCACAGGAATTCGTCGCTGGTCAGCCAAAACGGGTCCCAAACAAAATCATTCTTGCCCGTAACGCGAACTGCTTTTTCGCTCGCCAGATCGAATTTTTCGATTGCCGGCTGTGGACCGTCCCAGTTTTTGCGCTCGTGCTCGGCGCCGCAATCGACATCCATCAGCAGGGTCTTGCCGTCCGGCGAAACACTAAGTCGATCACCGCCGTTCAAGCTCGCATCAGTCAGAATCTTCGGGAGCTCCCATTTCTTCAAAACGTTTCCGTCCAAATCGATCTGGTAAAGATTGTCGAGATCGTGACAGAAAATTGATTTACCATCGCGAGCCCACACTGGCTCGCCGAACGCTTCACTTTTCAGTCCGGCATTTTTTACAAAACGAAAACCGGAGCCATCGGCGTTCACCAGACCGAGATGCCATTCCTTCTCCGCCATGATAGAGAAGGCGAGTTTTGATCCATCTGGCGACCAAACAGGCCCGAAACAGTTGTCACTCGGGATATCTTTTAGAACCGTGACTTTGCCGCTGGCGAGATCGGCAACGGCGATGTGACGTTCGGGTCCGGGTCGTGTCTTTGCGTCGGCCTCAGTGTTGAACGCGACGCGTGTGCCGTCCGGTGAAATTTCAGGCAACGCACCGGCAGCAATTTTCTTCTGGTGCGTACCATCGGTGTCGGCAACAAAGATGTTGCCGCGATGTTCATACGCAATTTTGCGCTGCTCCGCCCCGCTCAGCGCGGAAAATGCGACGAAAAGGAAGATAATGATCGTGAGCGGTTTCATAGATGCAGCTTAAGGCGCGCTGACAGACGGGAAACGCGCATTCTTGACTAGGCGTTTCAAATTTTTCCCCTCGGCGGACATTCGATAAATCGAGTCATCCTTTTCGCCAGGGGCGCGGCTGAGAAAAAGAATGTTGTCGTTGTCGATCCAAACGCCGTCCCAACCGAAGAGTTTTTTTGGCGTTAGCCTGGTAGCCTTCTCCGATTGGAGATCAAACGCCCAGAGTGCCGGCAACGGCCCGTCCCAATCTTTGCGGCCGGACTCTTCGCCCCTGTCGATGCTCAAAAGTAATTGCTTGCCGTCCGGAGAAACGTCAATCCGCCCATCGCCGCTCATATCGCCTTTCGGCACGATCTTACTGATCTTCCATTGTGCGCGAACCGCGCCGTCGAGTCCGATTTGATAAATGTTCGTCATGTCCTGGCAAAAAACTGATTGGCCGTCCCGCGCCCAGACCGGCGAGTAGCGGGTCACTTCATTTTGAACACCGGGTTTCAGCACGTGAAAATTCGTACCATCCGAATTAATAGCGACGAGATCCCAGACTTCGTTCGGGCGCGTAGTGAAAAGGATCTGCTTACCATCGGCCATCCAGCCTGGATAATACGAATTCTTGCTTGGGATGTCCTTGAAGATATTCACCTTACCGGTCGCGACGTCTGCCACGGCCATGTGGCGCACGTAAGTCGTGTCGCTCGTTTTTTCGACGGTGTTAAACGCGATGCGAGTTCCATCAGGCGAGATCGCGGGGAAAATTCCATCGGCGATTTTCTTCTCGTTCGTTCCGTCAAAATTGGCGATATAAACGGCGTCGTTGCGTTCAAAAGCGATGTGCTGGTCAGCAGAAAATGCGGTGGTAGAAACGCATGCCAGAGCAAAAACAACGGGAATTATTTTTCTCATGGCAATACCAGAGTAACGAAGAAGGTCGCGGCAAGTGCGACTGCGAGGACGATTAGATAGACAAATCCGCCAAAAAGGAATTTGAAAATGCTGATGAACCAGCCTTGCCGATAGACGCGACGGATTGACAGAAAAATTTGCACAACGAACGCGACCCAGAGGAGCGCGATAATCCAGCCCGCGATCGAACCTGGAATCACGCGATTGAGCCCGATTGTTGCGAGCACGATGAGCATGATGCCCGTATAAGCGAATGTGTGGATGTGAAGCGCATAAATCAGGTGGTCGATGTAAAAAATGCGGCGACGAAGGTAGAGAACTTTCAAAACAAAAGCGAAGAGGGGGATACAGCAGAGCATCATGTAGGGCAGATTGCTGAAGAGCGTGTTGATAAAAAGTCCCATTTTCGTTCCGTGTTCGCCCATTTTGTCTCTGGCCCGCTTTTCAAACCATTTGCCAAGGTCGTTAGGTTCTTCGTTCTTGTCGGGTCCGAAATCGACGGCCTTGTTCTGTGCTTTTGTGAGCGCTTGCTCAACTTTCGTCTGCACATCGGGCGCCAAACCCTTCATCGCATCTTCCAGTTTCGCGCGCGCGTCCGGTGGAGGATCGCCGTGTTCCAAGCGTTCTTGAATCGCGTCGCGCGCTTCTTTCGGGAGGGTCTCGTTCTTCAATTCGTCCTCTAAGGCGGCGCGTTTTAGGGGCGAGATCGCTTTGCCGCCAAGAGCCTGCTCGATTTGCTGTCGAACTTCAGGTGCGACGTTCTCGCGATCGAGTTCATTGCGAATTTCGGCGCGAGTACTGGGTGAAAGATCAATCGGCTCGAAGTGCGCCGACTTGATGCCGTAATTCACGGCAAAGAAAAAGAGAATGCTTGCGAGAAGATAAAGTCGCAGCGGATGCACGTAACGCACTCGATGCCCGGCGAGAAACTGATTCGTGAGTTTCCATGGACGAATTACGAGGAGACCAATCGTTGCGAAAAACTTCGAGTCCCAATTCAGGAACTCGTTGAGTAAATCGGCAATGACGTGCCGGAAGGAGCGCCGATAATCGATTGCAGGCTGGCCGCATTGCGCGCACCAATGTCCCTGCAGTTGTGCTCCACAATTCTCGCAATGTGTAATCGGTGCGCGCTGCGTTTTTCGTCGGCCGAAAAATCGTCTTCGATTCGTTGACGCTTGTTCGATCGCCGAGATCGCCGTGTCGCCTAAAACGAGCTTTGTTATTTCGTCGGCCACGTTGTGAGCTTAGGAAAACCGGAGGCGAAGATCGATGCTGAATCCTAGTGCGACCTTGTGAAGGCGGCTCCTACCGAAAAGCATTTGACCATACAGTGGTCGCGGTGACACCATCTCTGCCCAGCGTGGCATCGCAACTTTTTAAAACTAAAAGTGCCGATCGCCTGATGGCCGAAGCCGCTGCGCCCGAGCGGCAACTAAAACGCGCTCTCGGCCCGGTGGCTCTTACCTGCATCGGCATTGGAGCGATCATCGGCACGGGAATTTTTGCACTGGCGGGGACTGCTTCAGCCGGCGAGCAAGCGCAGGCTGTTAGCTCGTTGGTTAAAACTCCTGTGCTGAATCTAATAATTTCACATCTTACGCACGCTCCTTTGGTGTTTGGCCGGCCGGGAGCTGGGCCGGCTGTGATATTTTCCTTTGTCGTCGCCGGAATTGCCTGCGGATTCGCCGCCCTTTGTTATGCCGAGTTGGCGTCGATGATTCCGGTCGCAGGCTCAGCCTATACCTACTCGTACGCGACCTTGGGCGAATTGGTCGCTTGGATCATCGGTTGGGATTTGATTCTCGAATACGCAGTCGGGAACATGGCAGTAGCGGTGGGTTGGTCCGGATATTTTGTAAAACTTTGCGCGAGCGCCGGCCTGAAATTTCCGCTCTGGCTGGTGAATGATCCCAAGACCGCAAGCGACATCGTTGCCGCAGGCGGCGAAGCGCTTACAAACTATTCTTCCGCTGGGCTGCCGGTGATCGCGGGAATTCCGATTGCAGTAAATTTTCCAGCTGTGTTGATCGTAGCGGCAGTGACCGCGCTGTTGGTTTATGGCATCCGGGAAAGCGCGCGGACCAATACAACCATCGTCATTATCAAGGTCGCAGTAGTGGTTTTTGTGGTCGCCTTCGGGGCATTCATGGTTCATCCCAGCAATTGGCATCCGTTTGCGCCGACGGGGTTCGGCGGCGTAATGAGCGGCGCGGCCATTGTTTTTTTCGCTTACATCGGGTTCGACGCCGTTTCGACAACTGCCGAGGAAACCAAAAATCCCCAGCGCGACATGCCCATTGGAATCATCGCCAGCCTCATTATTTGCACGGTGCTCTATGTGTTAATGGCGGGCGTGATTACCGGCATGCGAAAATACACAACGTATTTTGGCGACCCGGCAGCGGTCGCCACTGCGTTTGCCGGTTGGCCATGGGCGCAGGCGGTCATTTCCGCTGGAGCCCTCGCCGGAATTACTTCAGTGCTCTTGGTGTTTCAACTCGGCCAGCCACGCATTTTTATGGCAATGGCACGCGACGGTTTGCTGTGGCCGTACTTTGCAAAGATTCACCCGCGCTTCCGGACTCCGCACATCACGACGATTTGGACGGGCGTGGCTGTAGGCGGTGTGGCCGCGGTGGTCGATATCGGTTCCCTTGCCGATCTCACGAACATCGGAACGCTTTTCGCATTCGTCCTCGTTTGCCTTGGTGTAATCATTCTGCGGCGCACCGACGCTAACCGCCAGCGTCCGTTCCGCGTACCGCTGGTTCCACTGTTCCCAATACTTGGAGTGCTTTTTTGTGGTGTGCTGATGCTCAGTCTGCCGATTGAAACCTGGATCCGCTTCTTTGTTTGGCTCGCGATTGGTCTGGCGATCTATTTTAGCTACGGCATGTGGCACAGCAAACTGCGCCGCGGAGTGGACACTGGAATAACCGAAGACGTTCCCCCTCCGCTGATCAAGACGTAGCTATACTGTAAGGGTGCGCTGTCCTTAGCGCACGAGGGCGTAACCGATTGTCCCTGCCACCACGGAATACTACAGCGACCAGCGACCTACGCTGCTTGTTGCTGATGAGAGGCTCTATCGTCGACTTCCAGCCACTCGAATGTTGTAGCCTTCGCGGGATCGAGCCCGAGTTTCTTGACTTCTTCGCTGAAGAAATCCCGCTTTTCCGGATGGTTGTAGAGACTGCTTGCCTCAACCTCGTCAGCCCAACGTTTGATTTCCTCTGGCATTTTCTCTTCGCCGGCTTGGTTGAGCCATTCGATCATTTCCTGGTCGCTTGCACCCTGCTCGATTTGCGCTTTGAAATCGTCGCCTTTAACACCTTTAAAACCAAAGAGCATGTTATCGAGCGGACAATCGAAGTGATATTCGCCGATGTTTCCCGCCACAAGTGCCCGGCATTTGTCGATGGTGCGGCCAAGAATCGCGTAACCGCCAACGCGAATGCGCGGACTGCGTGGCGCTTCCTTCGTTAGATCTTTTCCAGTTACTTTCTTCTTCATATCGTAGGTGTTTCGGATAGAGCAGGGGATTCGGTTGCCAATTTGGCAGCCAAAGCGCCTGCCCTACAGTTGTACGGTGAGGAGAATTCATCTGCTGTTCATGACTTGTGCCGTGACATTGTACGGGCAAGACGTTCACGTTGCAGTCCCACCGGCTGGAAAACTTTATCACGGCTTGTATTGGGGCGGCGTTGGAACTGATCAACACGATCCAACTGAGCATGATGTTACGCCGAACGATGTCGCGCGATATGAGCAGGCCGTCGGCAAAGAAGCGGCGTGGGTTTACTTTTCCGACAACTGGTTTGAGTCGCGAAAATTTCCGGCTCCGACGTGCAACTGGATTCGTGACCTCAAAAAGATTCCGTATGTACGGCTGATGCTTCGTTCCGATGTCGATCAAAAACATCGCGAGAAGAATTTCACGCTCCAGAAAATCATCACTGGCGAGTTCGATGACGATCTTCGCGCATGGGCGCGCGAGGCGAAAAATTTTGGCTCGCCGATTCTCATTGAGTGGGGGACTGAGCCGAACGGAGACTGGTTCAGCTGGAACGGCAAGTGGAATGGCGGCGCCGGAGAAGGTCCAGCACGCTACATCGCAGCTTACCGGCATATTGTCGATCTGATGCGCGCCGAGGGCGCGGATAATTTGCAGTGGGTCTGGCACGTCAACTGGCTCGATGAGCCGGAGGAAGCCTGGAATCGTTTCGAGAATTATTTTCCAGGTGAAGGCTATTGCTACTGGGTCGCTCTCAGCGCTTATGGACCAATCACACCGATGACCACCGATGGCACGGAGAGTTTCGCGTTTAAAATGCGCGAGGCCTATCCGCGGCTCGTGAAAATCGCGCCGGGCAAGCCGATCATCATCGCCGAGTTTGGCTGCGATCTGCACAACGGTCATGTCGATGCCGCGCACTGGGCAAAGACCGCTCTCGAAGATTTATTCTCAAATCGATGGCCCGGCGTCATTGGTTTTTGCTGGTGGAACGAAGGCTGGCAAAACGACGATCGCAAAAAACACGACAGCGATATGATCATTCTCCACGATAGTGACCTAGCTCGCGTTTTTCGCGATAAGCTTGCAAAGCACGCCGACAAAATTCAGGAGACGCCAATAATCGGAAATGACGAAGGACGAATGTCGAAGCACGAAGGAATGACGAAGATTAAATAACGACAACGATTTCTGATCACCTTAGGGATTGAGGCTTCGGTCATTTGAGTTTATTTCGTCATTCGTCATTCGGATTTCGTCATTTGAGAGATGTCTCGACTTCGCTCGACATGACAAGAGGCTAAACGCGCCACATATTTCGACATGGTCAAAGTTGACGTCACTTACACCGGCGATTTGCACTGCGACGCTACGCATGGTCCGTCGCAGTCGACGATTTCCACTGACGCGCCGACCGATAATAAAGGCAAAGGCGAAGCATTTTCGCCGACTGATCTCGTGGCTACAGCCCTCGCTACGTGCATGACCACGACCATGGGAATCAAGGCGCAGGAACTCGGCGTCGACCTACGTGGAATAACTGTCTCGGTCCAAAAGGAAATGTCCAAGGACGCGCCGCGCCGAATCGTTGCGCTCCCGTCGGAAATTCACATTCCACTTCCACCGGATTCGCCTCACCGCAAAGTGCTGGAGCAGACGGCGCTCAATTGCCCGGTGCATAAGAGTCTTCCCCAGGAAATCGATCGGCCAACGAAATTCTTTTGGGAAGGGTAATGCTGTGGCTGCTTCGCTGTGCGAAGCGCATTTGCTCAGCAAAGGTGGAACGCGTTGTCGTCAACGCGTTGGCAAACCAATGCGGCTTTGCCGCCAAATTCCCTGGGCTGCCGCGTGCCTGCGCATATCAGTTTGGCCTTTGGCGAATACTTGCCATCGTCTTCGGAGAAGCCGATCCACCGTTGCGCTAAGCGCACTGATCTCCGTACAGCCACTGCATGTAATCGCGCACTCCGTCTTCCAGCGGAAACCGCGGCTCGTACCCGAGCGCGCTGCGCGCGTTCGCAAGATCAGCCTGGGTGAAGTTTTGATAATGCGCGTGCGGATTGTCGATGTAATCGGGCTGAAAATTTGTCCCAAGGCATTTATTTAGAACATCAACCAGCTCGTTGAACGAACGCGCCTGGCCCGAGCCGAGATTGTAAATTCCGCTGGTTTTTGCGTCGAGCGCGCGAATGCTGCCTTCGACGACGTCCTTCACGTAAACAAAATCGCGTTTCTGCTCGCCGTGCTTGAAAATGCGCGGCCGTTGGCCGGCCTTCATCTGTCGCGACAAATGATACACCATGCTAGCGGGAACACCCTTGTGCGCTTCGCGCGGTCCGTAAACATTGAAATAACGCAAGCCGACTATGATCCAGTCAGATGACTCGGCCGCACCACGCCTCGCAATATTGTCGATGATCACCTTGGAAAAGGCGTAAACGTTTGCCGGCGCGGCGCCATTTGATTCCACACTGGCCTCAGTCGCCGGACCGTAAGTTGCTGCCGAAGAAGCAAAGATGATTCGCGTTTTGGTGGGGTGTGCAAAATTCAAAATCCGCCGGAAACTTTCCACGTTATCGTGGACTTGCTCGAACTGATCGTGATTTGTTGTGTCTGTGATTGATGCGAGATGAAGAATGGCGTCGAATTCTTCACCACTGAATTGCTCGCGCCAATCGAGAGTCGCCAGATTTTGCGCCACGAAATCGCCGCGATACCCGACAAGGTTCTTAAAATTACCAGAGCGAAAATCGTCGATCACCGTCAGACGTGCGTCCGGAAATTTCTCCTGCAAAGCCAGGGCGAGATTCGAGCCGATGAATCCAGCACCGCCGGTGACAAGAAAATTGAGCGAAGAGTGCAATTTCGGAAAATAAGAATTAGCGAGACATAGATAAAATCCTGGGCGGGCAAGCGCAAGCAGCGAGTTCAGGTGCATAAAAATGCGGTTCGAAACGCGCTATACCTACGACTTCATTAGGCGATTCCTTCCACGCGGTTGCCGCCGAATTTTGGAGGTCGGTTGTGGGACGGGTGAGTTGGCGGCGCGCTTATCGCAGAATGGATGTGCCGTCATCGCGATTGACAGCAATCCCGAGTCCGTCGACACCGCGCGGCGGCTCGGTGTGGATGCGCAGGTTGCTATCTGGCCTGATTTTAGTGACGGCCGGTTCGACGCAGTCTTGTTCACGTGCTCGCTTCATCACATTCATCCGCTCGATTGGTCGGTAAGACACGCTGCGGACAGCTTGGCGCACGGCGGGCATATCATCGTGGAAGATTTTGCATATGAGTCTGCTGACGAGAAAACATTGCATTGGTTTGCCAACGCGACCCGGTGGCTCGAGGCGACTGGGTCACTAACCGTCAACGACGAGTTCCTGGACAAGGTGCTTTCAGAAACTGCGACGTTGAAGGCGTGGCGAGAAAATCACGAGAGTGAATTGCACACGGCCGCTGAGATCGACGCGCACCTTGAAAAGGTGTTTGGCCGCGTCACGAAAGAGAACGCGGCATATTATTTTCGTTACATTGCCAAGGCGATCACTGCGACTGAAAACCGCGACGCGTTCCTTCAAGCTTTCGCTGAGCAGGAAGAAACGCTAGCGGCCGACGGTTCGATTGTTGCACTTGGCCGGCGATCTGTGGGAGCGCGAGCCGGATAATTGCGAAATAAAAATCTTGCAGCGGTGAGTGCAAGCCGCTACTTCTCGATCCAGTTCTTTGCGAGCTTGGAAAAGTGGACCGGCGCAAGAAATCCCGTGAGAATCGGGAGCAGTTGCGCTGCTGTAACTGGATACGACTTCCCAATTGGGCCAATCCCCGAAGATTTTCGGGGGTGAAGGCGGGGAGAAGGTGATTCCGGCGGCTGCCGGAACAAAGCCAGGAGCCAGAATATTTGTCCGGTCCACCTCATTCGTCCCGCAAATGCAGGGCGAAAAAACTTCTTCGCAAAAAGAAGAATGAGAGCTGGGCGATGCGATGCCGTCAGTGGCGGCCTAACAAGTCCGACTCTCGGAGTCGAGTTGGAGGTAACTTGTTATGCAAAATCGTCCAGTTTGGTTTTATTTTCGGGGGGGCACACGCGTCTCGCGTGTTGGTTTCGGCGTCGCGCCGAAACGATCTTTTGGTAAACCGACGATCTCAGGCAGTGGCATCGGGCGAGAAAAGTCCGCGATCGCGAGACGCGCGCGCTCCCCAGAGGCCCGCGCCATGGCTTTTGCTATTGCAGTGTGCGTGGGCGCGGCGGTTTCAGTGCGTGCCCAGGAAGCGTCGCCGACTCCTTCCCCAAGCGAAATGGAAGCCGAGCCGATCGTCGTGTCTGCAACGCGTTTCGACATTCCCCTCGATCTATCGCCAGCTAGCGTGAGCGTGATTAACTCGGAAGATTTCGAGCAAAAACAAATCGAGCGCGTAAGCGACGCGCTCCGTGAAGTGCCTGGCCTGTCCGTCGTTCAAACTGGAACAGCCGGCCAGTTGACCTCGGTTTTCACCCGGGGATTGCGCAGTGAACACACGCAGGTCTTGCTCGATGGCATCCCGATCAATCAAGGTCTGCAGGGCGCGTTTAATTTCGCTGATCTGACCATCGACGATATAGACAGGATCGAGGTGGTTCGCGGGCCGCAGAGCACCTTGTACGAGCCGCGCGCCCTCGCAGGTGTTATCCAAATTTTTACCAAACAAGGCACAGGAACGCCAGGAGCGATGGTCGCCGCCGAAGGCGGATCGTACGACACTTTTCGCGAATGGGGCCAGAGCGACGGTAAGATCGGCAACTTCGATTATTCAGTCGGCGCAAGCCGCTTCGACACCGACAATGCGCGTCCGAACAATAATTACCGCAACACGGCTGCGATTGCCGACATCGGCTGGTCGCCTAACGAACAACTGCGGATCGGCAGCTTGTTCACTTACTCGCTAAGCGACACTGGAAATCCAAACACGATCTTCGATCCGCGTCCGATTGATCACTTTCTCACCGAGCGTTGGTTAATCGGTCCTCACATCGATTGGAAAGCGACTGACTGGTGGGAGCACAAATTCATTTTCAGTTACGATCACGAGCGGCAAATAAATGATCCGAACCAGGACGGCTTTGTCGGTCCGACTCGGGCACTCTTCGAGCGGACGCAAATTGATTACCAAAATGATTTGCGTCCAATCTCGTGGCTCACGCTGACGTCCGGTTTTTTCTACAGCCGCGTTAACGCCGGCCAGGAGCGCCCGTTTGTTCTGCAAATTTTCGGACCGCAACCGACCTTTGTGAGCGATCATACCGAGGAGATCGCCGGGTTCTTGCAAGCGACGCTGACGCCGATCGAGAATTTAATCTTTGTCGCCGGCGGTCGGTTCGATCATTTCAATCAGTTCGGCGATGTCTGGACTTATCGCGTCGCAAGCAGCTACAAGATCGACAGGACAAACACAACGTTGCACTCCAGTGTGGCGACCGGATTTAGTCCACCAAGCAGTCAGGACAAAATTTTCGGAAACAATTTCGGATTAAAACCAGAGCGCGATATTGGCTGGGACATCGGCGTCAGGCAGCAGCTCTGGTCCGGCGGTGGCCGGAGCGTGGCCGTTGGCCTGACCTATTTTCACAACGACCTGTCGAATGCGATTGGTTCCAATGGTCTTTTTCAGACGCTGAACCTTGGCGCGGCCGAGACCCAGGGACTCGAGGCGGAACTGCGCGCGCAACCGATCACCGATCTTCTGTTTACAGCGAGCTACACTTATCTGGACGCGGAAAAAACGTCCTCGAAAGACATTTCCCAGCTGCAAGGTGCGCGACTGCCGCGGCGACCCCGGAACGAAGTGTATGTCTCTACGTCCTATCTATGGTACAAAAAGCTACGCACGACGGTCGAAGCAAAGTTCGTGAATGCGCGAGAGGAGCTGAATTTCGGTGGCCCGAATTTCGATATCGAGGATTACAGCTTTGTGAACATTGCAGCGGAATACGACATCAATCCGCGTCTTTCGATCTTCGGCCGAATCGACAACCTAACGAACGAACATTACTCGGAAGTCTTCGGTTTTCCCGCGCTTGGGCGAGCGGCGTATGGAGGAGTCAAAGTGCGATTCTGATTTGCCCGCCCTCAAGGCGGTAATTTCTCGTTGTGGCCATTTTATTGACGCCGCAGCCAGGATCGCAAACAATAGCTGAACCGCTTCGGCATTAGCAAAGCGTTGACCATGTCCCGCGAACTTTCTGACAAGAAATTGGCCGTGCTCGGCGCCGGCAAGTTGGGTGGCATTCTACTGCGTGCCTATCTGAAGCAAGGACTGTTTGGCGCGAATCGTGCAACCGCGACCGTGAAACATGCGGAAAGGGCAGCCACGCTCGCAAAAGAGCTGGGCATCTCAGTGACCAATGATAATCGCGAAGCGGTCAAAGGTGCCGACGTCATTCTGCTGACGGTAAAGCCCCAAACCGTGGCCGAGGTGTTACGGGAGATTGCTCCCGAAATTGGCGCGGAGACGCTGCTTGTGTCGGTTGCAGCTTCCGTGCCGACGAGCTATCTGGAGCAACAGCTCGCTGCCGCCAGTCCCGCTAAGCATAATGAAATGGTCGTCGTTCGAGCGATGCCGAATACGCCCGCCGCGGTCGGCTGCGGCATGACGGCGATTTGCCGTGGTAATCATGCGGGACCCGGCCATCTCGAAATTGCTCGCAGGATGTTCGACGCGGTGGGCCGCACAGTCGTGCTTGATGAAAAGCACATGGACGCAGTCACGGGCCTTTCAGCGAGCGGCCCTGCATTCGCGTACATTATTTTGGAATCGCTTGCCGAGGCGGGCGTCAAAGTGGGTTTACCGCGGGATGTCGCCACTCTTCTGGCAGCACAGACGATGAAGGGGTCGGCGAGTGTCGTTCTGGAAACCGGCGATCATCCGGCCCTGCTGAAGGACGCGGTCACTACCCCGGCTGGCTGTACAATCGACGGCATCCTAGAACTCGAGGAAGGGAAACTTCGCGTTACGCTCATCAAGGCTGTCGTTAAAGCCACCAGCCGCGCCGGCGAGCTACTGTTTGAAAAGTGAGTGTGAGTCGCGACAAAATCGCGCCTTTCCGTGTACAAT
>JBKPDP010000053.1:0-6196 GCA_046727935.1 Verrucomicrobiota bacterium
CGGCTTGCCGGAGGCGATTAACGAAGGGCTATACCTGGTCCCGCGCATGACGCGCGACGAACTGCGGGAGGCCATCACCAGCCCTGTCGCCGTCGGCCGCGGCGAGATTGCGCCTCGTCTCGTCAACCGCTTGCTCAATGACGTAGGCGACAATCCCGACCAGCTCCCGATTCTGCAGCATGCGCTCATGCGCACATGGGATTTTTGGGCAGCGAACCACAGCGACACCGAACCGATTGATCTTCGCCATTACGAAGCGATCGGCGGGATGAGTAAGGCAATGTCACTCCAGGCAGATGAAGCTTATGACGAGCTGTCCGAGGAACGCGGCAGATTCATCGCCAAAAATATTTTCAAAGCGCTGACCGACTTCGGGACCGATCCCCACGGGATCCGGCGTCCCCGAAAGCTGGCGACACTGAGCGAAATCGTTGGAACCGGCAGTGAAGAGGAGGTGAAAGCGGTCATTGAAGTCTTCCGCGAACCCAGCCGCTCGTTCTTGATGCCGCCCGCCCCCGCACCACTCGAGCCGGAGAAAGTGATCGATATCTCTCACGAGAGCCTGATGCGAGTGTGGGAACGACTGCGGAACTGGGCTGAGGAGGAGGCCAACTCGGCACGCTGGTATCGGCGATTAGCGGAAGCGGCGGCGCGGGAGAAAATGGGAAAAACCCGGCTTTGGCGCGATCCAGATCTCCAGTTGGCCCTCGATTGGCAAGAAGAGCAAGCGCCTACGCCGGCATGGGCCAACCTCTATGGGGGAGACTTCAAATTGACTACTGCCTTCCTGGAAAGGAGCCGGGCAGAGCGCGACCACAAACGGGCGCAAGTGGTCTTCGAACGGTACTGGAGTTATATAAGGTTGGTCATCATCCTTGTGATCGCCGGATTTTTCGTGTGGGGACTCCAGGGCGGTGGACTCCAAGGCGGACATTTCGACCGGTGGTCAAACACTCTCGGATGGTCAGACTTTGTCAAAAACGAGCTCAGTGCTAAGGCGCCGCCGCCGCAGGCCGGGTCCTCGCCACTGACACGAGAGGTGCAAAAGGGTGTAGAGGAGGTACGTGCCTCGAATGCTGCCAGCGGCTTGCTCGTACTAATGCCGTTTTTGGCTCTGTGTCTTCTCGGTTACTTTGTCCTCGCCTACTTTGGAGAGTGGGTTTTTCGCCGGTTCGCCTTCGCGAAAATCCTCCACGAGGTTGCCCTCTCGTCGAGTAAGGCAGTGCGGGAGCAGAAGTTGGCAGAGCAGGCGCAGGCTTTGCGAGACGCCGTTGCTACGCTTCAAATGACTTACGCGAGCTTCTGGCGTCGTTTGGGCGCCTATGGACTGGATCTCGGTCTCTTCATGGTTGGACTAGTGACTTTTCTCGCCGGTTTGGTATATGCGATCGAGTTCCTGCAACCCCTCCTAGGCTCCGGATTCGTTGGCTTGCTGTTGATTCCATTCGTTGTCGGCTGGTTTTACCAAGCGATGATGCTCAGCTCACGCCGTCAAGCGACTCTGGGCATGCTCGCACTTGGAATCTTTGTGACAAACCAGAACGGTTACCGTTTGAATTTTGGCAGGGCGACCGCGAGGTACTTCGCCAAGGTTCTCTCTTACATCACTCTGGGGATTGGATTTTTCATTCAGCCCTTTACTCGGAAGCACCAAACCCTGCACGACCTGATTGTACGGTCGGTAGTCCGTGTCCGGTCCGATAAGAGGAGGGTCCGGTGGTGGATAGTCGTCCTTTGTGTCATTGGATTGATGCTTGCATGGCTGGCATCGCTGCTAGGCCTTGGGTTCATAGTACTCTCGAAACCGGCGGTGCAGGCTACTCGCGGCTGGGCCTACGAAAACGGGCAGGGCGTGCCGAAGGATTTAACGAAAGGAGCGGAACTTTACCAAAAAGCGGCCGATCAAGGAGACACTACAGCGCAGACTCGTCTCGGCTGGCTCTACGAAAGAGGGCAGGGCGTGCCGAAGGATTTGGGGAAAGCAGCAGAACTTTTAAGGAAAGCAGCAGAACTTGACCAAAAAGCGGCCGACCAAGGATACGCTCCCGCGCAGTTTAGTCTCGGCTGGTCCTATCAAAACGGGCAGGGCGTGCCGAAGGATTTGGGGAAAGCAGCGGAACTTTACCAAAAAGCGGCCGACCAAGGAGACGCTGCGGCTCTCGGCTGGCTCTATCAAAACGGGCAGAGCGTGCCGAAGGATTTTGGGAAAGCAGCAGAACTTTACCAAAAAGCGGCGGACCAGGGAAGGACTTTAGCGCAGAATAATCTCGGCTGGCTCTACGAAAACGGGCAGGGCGTGCCGAAAGATTTGGCGAAAGCAGGAGAACTTTATCAAAAAGCGGCCAATCACGGTTACGAACCTGCGATCGCAAACCTAGAGAGGCTATCCGGACACTGAAAACAATTGAGCGAACTTCCACTGCCTTTTTCTGTCTGCGATACCGGGAGGGGAACGCGGCGTCAACAACGCCAAGTCGGCGGCTTCGTTAATTGTCAATCTAGCCAAACACCGCCGGTTTCACTTTAGCTTGAGGCGAGATGGTCGCCCGTGAAGAACACTTTCAGGCAAAACTAGCGGTGTCAGCGATCGCAGTCGCAGAACGATTTGGGCTTTATCTAGAGGCAGACGAGCGTTGACGTGAGGGAATAGAATGGCAATCGCTTGACACTGAATAGGCCGCGCGATCCCACCGCGATGCACAATTTATTTCCATGTACGAACATCGCAGTCAGCCGCCGCTAACTCGGGTCGCATTCGCCGTTCGGCTGCTTCGCCATTTCTTGCTGGCGATCGGCTTTGTGGTCTTGTCCTTAGCTGTGGGTATGCTCGGCTTTTGCTACTTCGAGAATGAGCATGTCAACACGTTTCACGATGCGTTTCTTAATGCCGCCATGCTGCTTGGCGGCATGGGTCCTATCCACACTCCCACAACGCCCGGTGGCAAGATTTTTGCCGGTTTATATGCTCTGTACGCTGGACTCTTTTTTCTGGTGATAATGGGCTTGTTATTCGCGCCTGTATTGCATCGACTGCTTCACCGTTTTCACTGGAAAGAGTCAAGCTCCAATGCAGTGCGGCAGAAAACAGGGCCGCCTAAAAAATGACCTTCGCGGCCTAACCACGCGTTCAACCGGGAGGGCTACCTTTAGTTTGGGGTCAGAATCCGCGTCAGTTCGTCTCCAGTTTCAGTAATTTCACTCTTAGTAGCTCAACCTCTTAACTTGCTCGCTGTCGGGAGCAAGCTTTGGTGCACGGCTGGTTACAAAGTCAGCTTCTCCTCGAGGCGAGATGGCCGACGAGTGCGCGTGTTTCCGTGGCTGTGGGTCCACGGACTTCGAAAAACCGCGCGGCAGGCTCGCTAACAAAGCGGTTGGGCGACTCGGCGGCGAGGCTCGACCATTGCTGTTGCAGCGTCATCTCGAGAAAGGGTCGATCCGTGGTCTTGTCGGTAACGAAAACAATGCGACTCAGATCGATCGTGTCCAACAGGCTGCCCAGCTCATACACGCAACCCCGGTTCGACGCGCTGAAGCTTCGCAGGTCCATCAGCACTGCGTCGCTGTCGGCAACGAGGCGGCGCATTGTCGGTTGCCAGGTGTCGGCACGGCAGAAGAACTCAGCGACGCGATATCGTCCATCCGCATCCGGTTGCGAATCCATTGCTGCGGCGCGGCGGTCGAGATCGGCATCGTCGCCAACAAACCTGCGCCCGAGCTTGCCCGAGAGAAATCCGAGAAATTCGTGTGGCTCTACGGCGGAGGTTACAAGGTCCGGCCCGGCAATCATAGCAATGGGACCGCCGCGCAGCCACGCCTTGCGCATTGCGTCAAATAGGGGCTCGCTACGCTTGCCCAGTGCGAACACACGGAGCAGCAACAGACGTTTTGGTGACGGCGTCCTTGGAAGCAGACGAAATCCGATTCGCGCTACGACTTTGTAAGCCACCAGGGCGACCAATCCCGTCGCGATCCACGTCCAATGTTCAAAGACGAGATCCACGGATGCAATGATACTGAAAAGCACAAAGATGACGTCCACGGTGAGCGACTCGTCGGAGAACTTTTTCGCCGAGTAGCGCACGCCGATCCAGCGTAGTACCAGCCACGCAAACACTGCGAACAAAAGTAGACCGAGCAGCAGCGTTGCGACGAAAACGCCGCTCCCACCTAATCCTAGTGCTGCACCGATCTTCACTGCCGTGAGCATTCGTGCCTCGCTAGCCCAAAGAAGCGAGATCGCAAGCTGAGCACCCAGCAGCGCGATGATTGCGAAAACCAGCACGAGAGGTCCGACCGAGCGGAGGCGCCGCTTCAGGAAAAGGTAAAGCAGCACCGTCGCCGGACCATTCTCAATGAGCCAAAACAGTGCTGCCTGCTTCCAAGTGAACTCAGGACTACGCACGAGCTCCACGATCGCCAGCGCGACATAGATCGCGACATACCCGAGCACAACCCAGATCTTCTGTGCGCGGTCCTGTGCCGCGACTAGAATCACTGCCAGCATTGCAGGCCAATAGAATGTCCAGAAAATAAAAAACGCCTTGATCGGTCCGATTTGGAGATCATGGGTGGCGAGGAACCAAGCAGCCGTCATAACCAACGCGTACGCTGCGCCAGCGGCAAGATAAACGACGGCTGCGGCCCGCGGGCCAGGTAAGGTCGCGGGCGGGGCTGCATTTGCGCCAAGCAATACGAACCGCAGCGGCTTCGGCGGTGCATAGGTGCCTATAACTGTCTCCGCGACCGGAACGCCTCCGTGGCGCGACTCACTCATCCCGCGCAGCACCGCACGCCGGTAAAACCAGAGCAACAAAGCCGACACCGGGAATGTGAGCAGCGCGCTTACGATCATGATCAACGGCCACACGCCGGTCAGCGCATGCGTAACAGGATCCGGGGTGGCGCTTATCATGGATTGGCGTGCGTTAGGTCACGGATTCTCTTGGGCGCACGCATCACAAATCGCGATTTACCATCCACCGTCGTTTGTTTAATTTTTCGCGAAGCGACTTTTAAGGATTGCAGTCTGGGCCCTCTAGTTTTGAAACCTCAAGTATGGCCCTCTCCTTTGGGTGGTTTCATCATCGATTGCACCCACTCAGCGGTCTCCTTAGACAACAAAGTTTCGACGCGCTGGACGAGCAGATGGAAGGCGTCGTCCTTATCGTAGGGCTCCGTCTGCGTCAGGAACAAAAATTTCTCCCTTCTGAGCGACTCTGCGGTGGCTCTGTACTCAATCCAACGTTCCTGGAGGTGTAGCAATCCGAGAAGGGACGCGATCACGGCAACGACAACCCCCAAAGCGCCAATCGCAATTTTGATCGAGAACGAGTTGTCCGCGAAACCGGATAGGAATGGAATCGTGGCAGCAGCAACGATCTCGGTAAAACGCAGCCACTTGAACCAGCGTTGATTTGTGCCGCTCTTCCGGTCATACCAACCTATCTGATCGCTCAGACGCTGCTCGATGTACTCCTCAGGCGAAATAGGCGATAAAAACAAGCTGGTTTTGAACCAGCCTTTTTATTCGTGATTTTGAACCCATTTACGGAAAGTTTCGCTAGGTCTTTACCGCTCAGGCGGCATTCAGGTCTAAACGAAGTTTTGCCGTCCTGTGTGAAAGTATACGTCAATCCATCACAGTAATTCGCCTGGAAAAACGTGTCCCTACGCGCTACATTGTCGAATTGATCTTAGCCTTTCAGAGGTTTCGCGAGACTCGCCGTGTCACAGGGAGTCGTACCTTCGCCGCGACTTGCTACGGGAATGTGGGAAATGGCCAATCTAGCACAGCCGGCCCAATGCGATGCCTGAGATCTTCCTGAGTTACCGTCGCGCAGATGCCGCCGGCACAGCGGGCCGCCTGTTCGACCGCCTGTCGCAGCACTTTGGCGCCAAGCAGGTTTTCCGCGACATCGACTCCATTGAGGCGGGGGATAATTTTGAGCAGTCGATTCGCGACGCCTTGCGCACGGCTACTGCCGTTCTTGTTGTAATCGGCCCGCGGTGGCTCGACCTGCGGCGGGACGACGGGAAGCGGCGTATTGACGACCCACTGGATTACGTGCGCCGCGAGATCGAGCTCGCCCTCTCCTCAGACAGCATCGTCATCCCTGTTCTGGTCGAAAGCGCCGTCCTGCCGGCGGCGGAGTTGCTGCCCGCGTCGCTTCGGGAGCTTACGAAACGCAACGCCGTG
>JBKPDP010000054.1:0-8933 GCA_046727935.1 Verrucomicrobiota bacterium
CGCCCAACCTAACCAAAAGCGCAGAACGCCATTGAAGTAGCCCAACGCCGGATCAGGCTTGGCAAGTATCTCCTTTAAGTGGGGAATTACCGTTGTGGGACGACGCTCCAGGATCGCTTGATAGACTTGAGTTTCCAAGCCCTCAAGATCATCGGCCGTGAAGTGGAGTTGCGCGAGGAGCGCCGAGGCACGCGGCAGGTCGCCCTCCGCCTGTGCGATACTAGCCTTTTGCACCAGGATATTTAGGTCGTCTGGTGTAATGTCGAGAATTTGATCGAGCTTTCGCAGGGCTTCGGGGAAATGCCGAAGACAGATATCGTTCGTCGCGTGCTGGGTGAGGAGATTGACATTACGCGGATCGAGCCGCTCGGCTTCGATAAAGTAGGCTTCGCTCCGATCCCACTGACCTCGCCTACGTGCAACATAAGCCAGCCATTCAGGAATCGAGCTGCTATTCGGTAATAGCTGATGTGCTTGCTCGAAGTAACGCACGGCGGTATCGTAATCTTTTAGACAGCAATAGTGATAAGTGCCCTTGGCCAACACGCCCTCGCCAAGATTAGGCTGAAGGGTGAGCGCGGTCTCGGCTGCCCGCCGCGCCTCTTCACGAAGGGCGGCCGTTGGTTGAATACTCTGGGTAAGGTAGTTGCGCGAATCAACGATTGACAGCAGCGCCCAACTAAGGGCGAACTTCGGATCCAACCTCACCGCTTCCCTGAGATATTTTTGTGCGCCAAGGGCGTTCACGGGCGTCGGGAGAGTTTTCAGTGTGTAAGCAAGCCCGCGCAGATAGGCATCGTACGCCTCGACATTGTCCGTCGGTTTATTCGCGATGACCTGCTCTTCTTGACCGGTCAGTTTCGCACGCAACTGGTCCGCGATGGATTTGGCCACCTCACTCTCAACAGAAAAGATGTCGGTGAGTTTACGATCAAACGTGTCGGCCCAAAGATGGGAATCATTAGCTGCTTTGATCAGCTGCACGTTGACGCGCACGGCGTCGCCGCTCTTCTGCACGCTTCCTTCCAGGATATGGGCGACGCCAAGTTGCTTGGCGATCTCGGACAAGTTTTCCGGCACGCTTTTGTAATGCTGCGTCGATGTGCGCGAGATCACCTTCAAATCCGCGATCTTGGATAAGCGGGTCAGGATTTCTTCCTGGATGCCGTCGGCAAAGTACGCGTTTGCTTTTTCTTCGCTCCGGTTTTCGAAAGGAAGAACGGCGATGCTCTTTTCGGGGATTGCAGCTAGCGGGTTAGCGGCTGTTGTCCCGCGAGAGGGCACCCTGGTCGTCAGCGGTGCTTGATGCAAAAAGGTGAAGAAACCGATAGCGAACACACCTGCTAACAACACTAAACCAGTTAAAAGCGCCTGGGGCCACCGAGGCGCACTGATCGGACGGACCCCCGACGCCTGCTTCCGCCCTCTTCGCCTAAGTTTCTCAGGGACCTTTGGATTGCCGAGGCCGTCTTTGTAGAGATTAAATAAGTGCAGCCTCAGCCCGTACTTGACTTCACATTCGCCTAAATCATGCAAGTGAGGCCGCCAGTGTCGGTACTCCACTAGGTCATCCGCCAAATGTTTCGACAAAAGGATATGACCGGCATCGCCACAATCCATCACCCGCTGCGCGATGTTAATCCCAGCACCAGCGATGTTTGTCCTGTCATTGACATCGGCAACTTGATTGACGGGTCCGCTGTGAACACCCATGCGTAAATCGATGTGCGGGTGATCTTTCAACGCCTGGCTAATTTCCAGGGCGCATTGCGCGGGCTCCTCCGGGCTGCGGAAAAAAAGTAGCGCCATCCCATCACCGGTCGGCACGCGGATGAGTTTGCCAGCCGTTTCTGCTGCCCGAAAACATTCAGTGCTGCGCACGATCCGGTTCAGTTCCTGAAGCAGCTCAATTTGCTCATTAACCAGTAACTTCGAATAACCCACTACGTCGATTAACAAGATGTGTGCGATCTCGAGTTGGAGATCTGGCTTAGTCTCAGCAGACGTTTCTTGGGGTTTCAGTCTTTTACGAATCTTAACAGTACGCTTGCGTGCGGCCGACAAAGTCGCGCACAGGAGTCCCGTGGTGCGCCGAGTAATTCTTGGCGCGGCTTCTAGTTTAGTCGCTGTGGCGTTGCAACGCAATCGGATACGCGAAATTTCGCAGCCGTTCACATCGTGCGCTGATCCGCGTTTACGATGATGCTGGCAGCGTGATTGAAACGCACGAGCACAAGGGCGAGTTCAAAGAGTGGTGATTTTTTCCTCGCGTCACGTCGCACTTCCCGTTTAAAACGAATCTCTGTGACTCCGCTTTTATCGGATTCCTGCTAACCAAGAAGGCGGATTACACGGAATAATCCCGTAAAATATTACCGAGAAATTTGTTCCATATCTCGTTAGGTCTATGCGTCGTGCCTCTATCATCCTCGCTCTTGCGAGCGTTATCGTTCCTTTTAGCTGGGCATATTTTGCCACCGCGTGTTATCGCAACGCTGACAAGTACGGTGTTTATGTTGGGGGAGGAGGCTGCAGGCTACCTGCCCTCGCAAATTTCATTTTGGCGTTACTCCTTTGCGTCATGACTTCGGCGACCGCCGTGGTTGTTGGATTGGTCGCGTACCGGCGACTTCCCAGTCCACGTCCTCTAGTCCGACTGATAGAGCTTGCCTTCCTAGCGTTGCCGCTGTTGGTCGTCGGCGGATATGGAGCCAGTATTTTCATCGCTCGCTGACATGGTTTTACGCAAAGATCTGGTCGACCATCAAGGGGTGACGTGGGCTAAGAGGAACTCGTTCTTCCCTGAGTTAAAACCATCACGTAATCGTGCAGGGATTTACTTGGGTGTCCTGCTAGTGCTAATGGGTGGCATGGCAAACGCGCATGAGGAGCGCACGCCGATCATGCCCGACGGGAGCGGCCATGTGCCGACGTACCGTACGACTGGGCCGACGCTGCTGGTCTGCAAGACCGATGCGGCCGACTTCGCTACGCGCATCGCGTCGTTTGATCCAGCGTTGAAGGCGGAGAACCAGGCGCTCTTCGTGCAGTGCCAAGTAGAGGGGTACCGTGACTTGCAGGCGGCCGTCAACGCTGTGCAGACGCCCGGCGTCACAATCAAAGTGTTGCCGGGTCTGTACCAAGAGCTGCCCAGTCTCGCTCCTCTGTCGGCGGCTTGCGCGAGTCTTCCCGCACCCGTAGCGAAGCTTGGCTATCAGATTCTGTCCTGGGAGCAGCAGAACCAGTGCCCTAACAACGAGAACTTGGTGGCGATTTTTTCCAAGACCGATCTGCAGATCGAGGGTACGGGCGCGAAGCCCACAGATGTCATGTTCGATGCCCAGTTCCTAAAGCTCAACTGCCTGCGCGCCGACCGGTCGAACGGCATCTACATAAAGAACATCGCGGCAGAGCGGACGACGTTCAACGCGTTCTATATCATGGAGACGGACGGATTTGTTCTCGACACTTGCCTCGGTCGGTGGAACGACGAGTACGGATTCCTAACATTCGCCGACGACCATGGTTTGTACAAGAACTGCGAGGCCTACGGCAACGGTGACTCGGGCATCTACCCGGGTGCGGCGCACAACATCAACGTGAACGAGAAGTTCGCGGTGTCACGCTATGCGATCGAGATCGAGAACTGCTACTCGCATGACAATGCGCTTGGCTACTCCGGAACGGCTGGAGACTCTGTGTGGGCGCACGACAACGTGTTTACGCATAACGCAACAGGCGTGTCGACGGACAGCTTGTTCCCAGGGCATCCGGGGCTCCCGCAGAATCACGCGAAGTTCGAGCGCAATGTGATCGCCGACAACAACTCCGACTATTACGGATATGTCCGCGATGGCACATGCAACAAGCCCTCCCTTAACCGCGGCTACGAGAGCGGCGTTGTTTGCCCGAGCGTCCCTCTACCGACCGGCACAGGTGTCATTAACGTCGGTGGTGATTGGAACATCTGGCAGAACAATTGGGTGTATGGCAACCACTACGCGGGTTTCATTCTTACGTGGGCGCCCGGCTTGGTTCGTGGTGCGGGGACGTGGGAAGCGCAGTTCGACACATCGCACCACAACCGCTACCTCGGTAACTCGATGGGCGTGGCGAAGAACGGCACGAAGTCGCCCAATGGAATAGACTTCTGGTGGGATGGCCAGGGCACCGACAACTGCTGGCAATCATCCCGCCCGTCGGGCACTGAACCGCTTGCTCTGCCCACCTGCGGTTCGGGGTGGTCGATACGCGGCCCCGGTACCGCGCGATACGTGAACGAGCCAATGAAGCTCATCACCTTATTAAACTGCGCGAGGTACGAGTTAGTTACCCAGACAGTGCCGTGCAACTGCCAGTGGTTCGGCGCGAAGTTTTTCAGCCGACTCGACGTGCAGATCTCGGCGGTCGAAGGCGTACTCACCGTGTTGCTCGTCGCACTGCTGCTGTCGAGTGCTCTTTCTCCGCCATCTCTTCTCTCGGTTGTGGGCGCGTTTCTCGGCGTTGCTGGTGTCGCCATCGGCGTCGTTGGCGCTATCTACGAGGCCACGCCCTGGTGTGGTATCGGATTCGCCCTGCTCGGCGGTTGGTGGTTCGCAACCGGCATCGACTTGGGACAGCGCGGCCGACTGATACTTGGCGTGGTCACTATTGCGCTAGCGACGTTCGCGTTTCTGTGTGCTATCGACCGGACACTATGGATGCTGCCGTGGATTCCGTTCTCCCCATCGTACCTGCGGCTTCTGCTCGAGATAGTCTGGATTCCGTGGGTGATCATCATCAGCTTGTGAGATCGGGATACACCGCCAGAAACAGCCCAAGTACTCGCTCACATGACGCCGTGATCCGCGTTTGCGATTGAAGCTGGCAACGTGATCGAGACGCACGAGCACACCGGCGATTTCAAAGAGCCGTAAGCGGGCTTGCCGTCGTGCAGCCTTTTAGCGCATTATTTCCTCTATGGAGCAAGAAGTAGATTACAAGATGCAATCTAATTCTAGTTAGACCCATGCGCGCGCTCGTTGCTGTCATTCTGGTCAGCGCCACTGTGCTGCACGCCGCGGCGTCAGTTGAAGACCCGCGCACCAAATCAGAATTGGAGCAGTTCTACGGGGCCGAATACCCGAAGATTTCTGAGCGCCAGCAGGAGAAGTTAGCGCGAGCCGCGATACAGGCGCAGGAGACGGGTGTCCTGCAACCTGCATCACGTCAGAATGCAGAAGAAGCGAGTTCCGGTTCATTACGGGCTTCTCGTGTTCGGCGACCCCTACTACTTAACTGAGCTATGCTACTTCCCGAATGCCCGAGAATACGTCAACGGCGGTTGTGATATTCCATCGCTCGACTTTCAGAAGGAGCGTCGCTGGCGCTTCGTGTGTCCCGCGTGCAAGCGAGCACAGAGACAGTGGGCTTTAGCGCACCCGAAAAGTGATTGGTCGAAAGACATTCTTGCCAACCGATAGGTCTAACCAATCGATGAAGCCAACGGCCCCATTGCGAAATAACTTCAGTGAGCTTGCACCGACCCCGCCCGTGGCTTATCTCTGTCTCGTTAGACCTTGAATCCCTCTCGGGGGAACTTCGTTCCGCCGTTTCCGTAGAATAAGGTGAGAAAATGACAAGAAAGCGGTGGATCAAACCGAGGCTGAAAACCGTGCCGATCTTTTTCGAGTGCACCTGTTACGCGGGCGCGGTTTGACGGAAGAAATCTTAGGGAGCAACGACTGCACCGGGGGGTCAACGGTGCGGATGGCTTTCGTCTTTGGTATGGCGAACCGGACGCGACCAGCAATGCAATCGGCTACGCAAAGTCTTACAGCCGCTCACATGATGCAGTGATTCGCGTGTTCGATGACGCTGATAACGTATCGAAACGTACGAGCCAGCGCGCGATTTTAAAGTGTGGTGAGAATTGTCTCGACGTCTCGGCCCGGAGGTCGCTGTACGGACCTCGATGATAAACGCAAGTTCTTACACTATACCGATCAAGGATCAACGCATTACGCGGGACGAGGAAAACGCTCTCGCACTGCGTCAATACAAGTGTCGCGCGAAACAGGGCCGCCGAATCGCAGGCGATCATATGTTGCAAACGGCGGTTCCAGAGTGTCCAGCTCGTCGACAAGGCGATGCAGTGCCTCAAGCCATGCATGATCATTAGGCTGAGGGTTTTCGGTGGCAACTCTGATTGCTTTCACCAGCTCTTCTTTCCGTCGGATTGTCTCGGGTAAAACATCGCGGAGACAGACATAGTGGCCTCTAAGATACCCGTCCCATTCACGAATTGCATCGCGGCTCGATTCGAACTGCTGCGCGAACCATTCAGGCAGCTCCTCATAACTCCCTGCTCGCCGAGGCAACTCCAGCAAATCACGAGCAACCATCTGTGTGCCATCGCGTAGAATGTAACTGGGAAGTGGCAATCGATTGGCTAGCATCAATCGGCGGAGTTCGGAGGTTTCGACACGGGCATTCTGGGCGAGTCCTTCGACGTTAATGTACCATTTGCGAGCATATGCATCATCGTCCGCGGTCATCGGATGTCTCCCGTTCACTGCATAAAAGCGGGCAGCTACTGCGCTCCTTAAGTCTGACTCGTCGCCCGACTGCATGCTCATAGCGTTCGAAACATTACAAACACATCAACAAACTATACTGCCCGCGCTGAAACGCACCCGGTATTGTAAACGCAGCCTGCGCTCATGCCACGCGTACGAGATTCAAAGATCATCGCGGCGTCAATCTGATCTCCGATGCGCTCCCATTCGGTCGGCTATGGTACGGCAACCCGATGATGCTATAGGCTATCCGTGGCGTTCGTCGCCGCGAAGAAGCAGTTGAACCCGACCGCAAACGTCGTTCCAAACGAAATTCTTTCGTAGCAACCGCGAGCCTGCACCAGGTGCTATTGTAAACACCGCGCCAGGTTAAGTCCGTTTAATTCCTGGCCCCTCCCCTCGCAGTTTGTTGCACCGGGGAAGATAATATTCGCCTGAAGAGTCGCTGGATTGGGAGGAACGATGGCTCGCTTAGTTCTGAATTGCGACGGAGTTGATCTCGTAACACATGAATTGGTTGGTGATGTTATCACGATTGGCCGTGCTCCGTTGAACCACATAGTCATTGACAATCCGGCGGTATCAGCGCAGCACGCGATACTCGCGAGAGTCGCAGACTCCTATCGGTTAAAAGATTTACATTCAACAAACGGGACACAGATCAATGGCGTTTCCATTACTGACGCTGAGTTGAACGATGGCGACAAAATTCGATTTGGTTCCGTCGTAGCTGTTTTTTGCGGGATGTTGCCACAAAGGTTGACCAAACAGATACACTCGAAGCTTCCGCTAACATGATTAATTGCGCCAACTCGAGGATGTTCTCTTTCACGAGGATCATGTCCAAAGGCCGGACATTCAATACGGCGGCTCGCAAGGGCTCGGGGAATCACCAGACAAATGAAAGTGCTTCGCCCCACGCACCTTTACGAAGTCCGGCCTAAGATCATCGCGGCGTCGATCTAATCTCCGACACGCTGCCATTCGGTCGTCTGTGGTACGCTGAGCCGAATGCCGTCAGCGACGGAACCGGCTACACGAAATTTGCAGCCGTCACGTACTGCGGTCACCGGAGAAACAATCTTCCGGGTTACGTTGCGTGGGAGATTCACCCGGCGGTTCGATTCCCCTCACCCGCTCCCCTCTTTAATTGGACGTTGGGCGTTGGATGTTCGGCGTCGGACGTTTTCCCCTTCTTCAGAAGAAAACGCGAATGGCCGGGGCCAAAAGCAGAGTCTCGTAGTCAAAGCCAGCCAACCTTTTTCTAGCTCTCATGCGATTTCATAAAGAATGGCCAGCAAATCGGGGGATGCATTTCAATCCAAAGACGACGGATTGGATCAACTTTCAATTCTCGGACATCCCGAGACGCGTCGAAAATTTATCAAGCAAGTAGCAGGAACGAGTGTCGCGATTGCCATAGGGCCAAACGTTCTAACGTCCGCCTCTACGGATCAGACCATCTCGGCAGGCGCAGCTGCGGCCGCAAGCGATTCAGTTAAAGTAAATCTTAAGATCAACGGCAAGAGTTATGCGCTCGATGTCGATCCACGCGTGACGTTGCTCGATGCTTTGCGCGAGCGGCTGCAACTCATCGGCTCGAAAAAGGGATGCGACCACGGCCAATGCGGCGCCTGCACGGTGTTGGTGAACGGACGACGAATCAATTCCTGTCTCACCTTGGCGGTGATGCACGAAGGCGATGAGATCACAACCATCGAAGGACTCGCGAACGGCAACGAGCTGCATCCCGTGCAGGCGGCATTCATCGAGCAGGACGGATTTCAATGCGGCTACTGCACACCCGGGCAAATCTGTTCGGCGGTCGCGCTCTTGAAAGAAAATCACGCAAACACTGACGACGAAATTCGCGAATGGATGAGTGGAAACATCTGCCGTTGCGGCGCGTATCCCAACATTCTTGCAGCCATTAAAGAGGCGAAAACGAAAGCTCGCGCATGAACCCGTTTACTTACTCGCGCGCAAGCGACGCGAATCAGGCTGTTGCAGCTATTGCAGGCCACCCGCATGGAAAATTCCTCGGAGGCGGCACGAACTTGATCGACCTGATGAAAATGGGCGTGGAGACGCCTAACGAGTTGGTCGATATCAACCGCTTGCCTCTCGCGCAAATCGAGGAGCTCCCAGACAAACGTGTGCGCATCGGCGCTCTGGCGCGCAATTCTGATGTTGCAGAGCACGAACTGATCAAAACGCGCTACCTGGTATTGAGTCAAGCGCTCCTTTCCGGCGCCAGTCCTCAACTGCGCAACATGGCTACCGTGGGCGGCAATCTCTTGCAGCGGACGCGTTGTTATTACTTTTACGATCCTGCGTTCCCCGCATGCAATAAACGCAATCCGGGTAGCGGTTGCG
>JBKPDP010000055.1:0-15564 GCA_046727935.1 Verrucomicrobiota bacterium
ACTTGAAGCGCGATTCGCTTTCCGTAGTCTGCTCCCATGCAACGGCGTGAAGAAACAATCGACTCAAATTCCTTCGCGCGCCGACACATTGGCCCGAACAAAGATGAAGTGCGCACAATGCTGCGCGAGCTCGGCTTCGAAAATCTCGATTCTCTGGTCGAAGCCGCCGTTCCAAGAAATATCCGGCTGAATCGAGAACTCAACCTGCCGGAAGCGAAATCGGAGACGGAAGCACTGGCTGAGCTCCGCGCGATTTCCAAGAAGAACAGGATCGCGCGCTCGTTTATTGGCTGCGGCTATTCCGATTGCATCACGCCGCCAGTCATCCAGCGAAACATTTTCGAAAACCCAGGTTGGTACACTGCTTACACGCCCTATCAGGCGGAGCTCGCGCAAGGCCGGCTCGAGGCGCTCCTCAACTTCCAAACCATGATTACGGACCTGACCGCGCTTGAGATCGCCAACGCTTCCCTGTTAGACGAAGCCACCGCCGCCGCCGAGGCAATGACGCTTTGCCATGCGGTCGCCTCGAACCGCAAAACGTTTTTTGTGGCCGACAATTGTCACCCACAAACGATAGCTGTCGTGCAAACGCGCGCAAAGCCACTCGGCATCGAGGTTCAGATCGGCAATTTCGCAGATTTCAAGTTCGACGACACCGTTTTCGGTGCGCTTGTCCAATATCCTGCCACCGATGGCGCGATTTGTGACTACACGAACTTCATAAAGCAAGCGCATGATGCCGGCGCTCTCGTCGTTGTCGCCGCTGATATTCTGGCGCTGACATTATTGAAACCGCCCGGAGAATTTGGTGGCGATGTCGCAGTTGGTAACACGCAACGCTTCGGCGTTCCCCTCGGCTTTGGCGGACCGCACGCTGCGTACTTCGCCACGCGCGACCAATACAAACGTCACATGCCCGGCCGCCTAGTGGGCGTTTCGCACGATGCCGAAGGCCGGCCCGCCTACCGACTCGCACTTCAAACGCGGGAGCAACACATCCGTCGCGACAAGGCAACGAGCAACATTTGTACGGCGCAGGTTCTCCTGGCTGTCATCGCCTCGATGTACGCGGTTTACCATGGTCCCCGTGGCCTGCGCGCAATCGCCGAGCGCATTCATCGACTAACGAGTCAACTTGCAGATGGTTTGCGTGCTCTTGGCCTGAACATCACACATGAGAATTTTTTCGATACCATTTCGGTCGAAGTCGAATCGAGCAACATGCTCATGGATCACGCACAGAAGGTCGGATGCAATTTGCGTGCGCTTGGCCCGCGTGCAGTCGGCATCTCATTCGACGAAACGACGACGCCTCGAGACGTCGAGCTGTTGATGTCGATCTTTCGCGGCACGACTGTGCGCGATTTTGCCGATGACGATCTGGGCGAGCCGCCGATCCGTATTCCGCAATCCGCAATCCGTAATTCCACGTTTCTTACTCATCCTGTCTTCAATACGCACGACACCGAGACTGAGATGCTGCGCTATCTGAAGAAGCTCGAATCGCGCGATCTTTCGCTGACTACTTCGATGATCCCGCTCGGTTCGTGCACGATGAAATTGAACGCCACGGCGGAAATGTTTCCGATTTCGTGGCCGGAAATTTCCAAGCTGCATCCGTTTGCGCCGAGTGAACAGACCGCAGGTTATGCTGAGATGTGCGAACAACTCGAAACCTGGCTCGCGGAGATCACCGGATTCGATGCGATTTCATTGCAGCCCAACGCCGGCTCACAAGGCGAATACGCTGGGTTGCTGGCGATCCGTGAGTATCACGCTTCGCGAAACGAAGCCCATCGCAATATTTGCCTCATACCGACCTCGGCCCACGGCACGAACCCGGCCAGCGCCACCATGGCTGGGTTTCAGGTTGTCTCGGTTGCCTGCTTGAAAGATGGAGATATCGATCTTGCCGATTTGCGCGCCAAAGCCGACGAGCACGCGCGAGATCTCGCCGCATTGATGGTGACATATCCCTCCACGCACGGCGTCTTTGAGCCGACCATTCGCGAAATTTGCGACATTGTGCACGCCCACGGTGGCCAGGTTTACATGGACGGCGCCAATATGAATGCGCAAGTCGGTCTTTGCCGCCCCGGTGATTACGGCGCGGACGTTTGTCATTTGAATTTGCACAAAACGTTTTGCATTCCCCACGGCGGCGGCGGACCGGGTGTAGGACCGATTGGTGTGGCCAAACATCTCGCCCCGTATCTTCCGCGAGAATTCATTTTCGATCCGGAGACTGGCCGAATCCTGTTTGGTGAAGAAGAACACGGGAAACGCCCACCAGGTGGGAACGGCTCTGATTACCGCCACGGCGGAGGCAAAGGCGGTAACGTGGCCGCCGCGCCTTATGGCAGCGCCAGCATCCTAACGATTACGTGGATGTACATCCGCATGATGGGCGCGGAGGGATTGAAACGAGCGAGCGAGATCGCGATTTTAAACGCCAATTACATCGCCAAACGACTCGATTCCTATTTTCCAGTGCTTTTCAAGGGCAAGCGCGGACTTGTTGCGCACGAGTGCATCGTCGATCTTCGCCAGTGGAAAAGCGCAGGCATCGAAGTGGAAGATGTAGCAAAACGGTTGATGGACTACGGATTTCACGCGCCAACGGTTTCCTGGCCAGTCGCCGGGACGATGATGATCGAACCTACCGAGAGCGAACCAAAACACGAGCTCGATCGTTTTTGCGACGCGATGATCTCCATCTACGCAGAGATTGAAGCGGTCGCAAAGGGAAAGATGGATCAGGAAAACAATATGTTGAAAAACGCGCCCCATACTGCGCGTCAAATCGCTTCCGAAACTTGGGACCGGCCTTACACGCGCGAACAAGGAGCTTTCCCTGCGTCTTGGACGCGCGAACACAAATTTTGGCCAGCGGTAGCGCGCATCGACAACGTTTACGGCGACAGAAATCTCTTCTGCTCATGCCCATCGGTGGAAGAATTTTCGAAGTAGCGGCGCGTCATCGCGGGTCGCGAAGACACGAGCGATTTCTCCTACCAGCGGATACAGTTCGAAGGATAAGCAGACTTTCGCGAAGCGTTCGCTCATGGAGAATGCCCATGGAAAGACCTAGGCAACTCGTGTTTGTGTGAGGTCCTTCGCCGTCTTCGGGGCTCAGGATGACGATTGATCGTGAGAAGACACGCGCGCTACGCCTCCGGCGCGAGTTCGGGCGCGGCGACCACGCGGGTGGGAACAAGCCGTAGGCCAGGGCCGGTTGCTTCTTCAGCCGCCGCTGGACCGGCTTCGTGATATTCGGCGTCGCTGTTCACCTGCCAGAGATCGTAAAGTTTTGTGTCTGCGAGAATATTTTCGACGCATAACATTGCCGTCATCATGGCGTGGTCCTGGTTGTTGTATTTGTGCATGCCGTTGCGACCGACGAGATGCAGGTTTGGGTAACGCGTCTCCAGTTCCTCGCGAATTGTAGCAACGTGCCGCGCGTAATCGTCGTCGTAAACGGGATAAGCTTTTTTCTGGCGCACGACGCAGCCATCTACGAAGTCCCCTTCCCTGGCCAGTCCAATCTTAATCAGTTCGCGCTTGGCGAGCTCAATCAAGTCGCGATCACTCGAATCCCAGAGTCCGTCGTGTTCAAAGCAGAAATATTCGAGACCGTAACAAACCTTGTCCGGCTCGGGCACCATCTCCGGCGACCACGAACGAAAGTTTTGAACACGACCAACTTTGACGCTTGGATCGTGAATGTAGATCCAGTTGTCGTCAAACATGCGCCGATCTTTCAGGATCAACATCACCGTCAGGAAATCGCGATACTTGAGGCCTTCGGCAGCGTGCTTTGTTCGCTCGCTCACACTCGGCGACAAACCGCAGACCAGTTCTCGCATCGGAGCTGATGAAATGACGTGATCGGCCTCGACCGCCTGCAAATCACCGTTTTGATCTCTATACTGGACCGCCCAAGTGCCAGTATCCTCGTCGTAGGAACAGCGGATTACTCTGCAGCCCATCTCAAGCTTTCCACCCAACGCCTTCATCTTTTCCGCGCATGCCTCCCACATCATGCCGGGACCTCTTCGCGGATAACGAAACGAATTGATCAGCGTCTTAATTACTTTCGTGCGGTCTCCGTTATAACGCTGCGGAATAAGCGCATTCTTGATGGCGCTGCCAAGTGAAAGCCCTTTGATTCGCTGCGCCGCCCAGTCGGCCGAGATTTCCTTGCAGCTCATCCCCCAAACCTTTTCGGTGTAACTTTTGAAGAACGTGTTGAAGAGCCGATCGCCAAACTGATTGCTTACCCACTCTTCGAAATTGCGTGGATTACGTACTGGAAAGAGGCGCGCCTTCATCCAGGAAAGGACGCAGAGGATAGACCTGAAGACGCCAAGCTTGAGCAGCGCTTCGAACGGCTTCAGCGGATAGGAGAAAAATTTGCCGTCGTAAAAAATGCGCGAGGACCGCGGGCGCACGAGCATGTCTTTGGGCAAGATCTCAGTCCACAGATCTTCGACCGCCTTGGATTTGGAAAAGAAACGGTGCCCGCCGATGTCGAAGTGAAAACCCTTGTAAGTAACCGTGCGAGAAATTCCGCCGACGTAAACGGAGTCGGCTTCCAGGACAACGACATCGACTCCCTCCTGTGACAAAAGATAGCCCGATGTTAAACCTGCCGGTCCCGCGCCGATAATAACAACTCTTGTTTTCATCTTCTTCTAGGCAACCCAGTTGCCCCGGGTGAAGTTCCAGATGTACCAACCCTGTACGCATAGCCCAGCGGCACTGAGCAGCGCCACTGCCGCGATGCCGAACGCCCTGACGAGCACCGGCGGCGTGCGAAATTGACGGAGAAAATTCAAAAGCGCCAGCACGATCAGCGCATGCACGCAAAATTCGTAGCGGAGCATGCTTTCCATATCCACGCAGGCCACTCCGCTGACGGAGAGATAATAGATCACAAAGGCGCAAAAATAGATGCTGGCGCGAATTGGTAAACCGGTCCGCCGTCGAATCGACAGTTCGCAAATGGCGATACCAACAAAAAGCACGGCGCCCAACGTCATCGACATTTGGCTCGCCTCCGTCGGATCGTTCAGTGCCGGAACGAACCAGCGATAACTAGAGGGCTTAAACACCGCCAAATAATCGGGAACGATTCCCCAGCCGGCTGCCTGTGTAAGCATATAAATATCCCAGTGGCCCCAGCGCAGTTGAGAATATGTGAAGAATCCTACGGCGCCGAAACTTGCCACTAGCGTCATAACGATCGCCGGCTTCTCCTTGCGAAACCACGGCGGCGGCTCAAGTAAACCGCGCCATCCAGTCTGAAAAACCGACCGCACCAGCGGAAATGCCGCACATACAATTCCGACAATCCGCGTTGCCGACATTACTATGCCGTGTACGGCGGCCCATACTTTCGCGGATCGTCCTTCTACAATGCTCCAATAAATGAAACCAAGCAGCGCCATCAAAAACAGCGATTCTGAGTAGCCGGCAATTAGAAAGAACGCTGCAGGATGGGCGGCGATTAATAATGCCCCGGAAATCTGGAGCGCGGGCGAAATATTCCAGCGCCGACAGAAAAGGAAGAAATAACTCCAAAACCCCCAGGCAGCGAGCTGAGCAGTGATCAACAGGGCTGTGCTGCTGCTGATGTTAAGTCCATAGCGAAACGCTGCGGCAATTGCAGGATAAGCAGGAAAAAATGCGACATTCGATACTTCCATCACCTTGTGATCGACGGGCGGGACGATGGTCTGATATCCGCGATCCACAATGTTCATAAACCAATGACTATCGTGCTGGACCAGCGCGGCGTAGCGCTCCGAGAGGGACCTTTCTGGCGCAAGCAGGCCCATCGCCATCGCAAGTTGCAGCAGGGTAATGATGAGTCCCGCGAGCAAAGGCTTGAGTAACCAAGGCGAGCGGGTCATTACATCATAATCGCTGCGCGCGTCCCTTTTGTTCGTGAAACTCCGGTCGTCGCAGCGACACGGACTTGGCCTGTGGCGAGCTTTTACAGCAGGCAGGGCCCCGTCAGTGGGAAGCGCGAGGGAGACGGCGAATACAGAGAGACTGCACGAGCGTGCGGAATTTTCGGGAGAGGCAATCTCGGTTCGCATTGTTTCTAAAAGGCGTACGCTGATTTGAGTGGCAGGATTTGACGGGGATCGTGCCTCGTTTATTCGCCAGAGCGGCGCTGCCGCTCTGCTCTCTGCCGTGCTTGGCGACTTTCGCCACTCTATTCCACAGCAGCCAGCGTGACCACTACGGCCCGGAAATCACGAGCACGATCTCGCCTTTCGGCGGGTGCGCCTCGTAATGCGCAAGAAGTTCACCGGCGGTACCGCGCCGAAATTCTTCGAATTTTTTTGTCAGCTCTCGCGCAACGCAAAGTTGCCGATCCGCCATGACGCCAACACAGGCGCTCAGTGTTTTGGTTAATCGATAAGGTGACTCAAAAAAGATCACTGTTTCGCCGGATTCAGCGGCGGCTCGCAACTCCCGCTCGCATTGCCCAGTCTTAACTGGAAGAAATCCCCCGAAGCAAAATTTTTCAGTCGAAAATCCAGACCCGATGAGAGCGGTTAGAATCGATGACGGCCCGGGAATGATTGTAAACGAAAGCTCCCGTTCAATGCATTCACGAATGAGGCGCGCCCCCGGATCGGACAATCCCGGCATTCCGGCATCCGTGATCAGAGCAATGTTTTCGCCTGCCGCGAGGTGTTCGACAAGTTCAGCCGTACGCTTCGCTTCATTGTGCTCATGATAACTGATAAATGGTTTTTTGATCCCGAAATGTTTGAGTAACATTCCGGAATGCCGCGTATCTTCAGCGGCGATCAGATTGACCGATTTCAGTACCTCCAGCGCGCGCAACGTGATGTCCGAGAGATTGCCAATCGGTGTCGCAACCACGTAGAGCATCGCCTACCATCGGATCAAAATCGGTCTTCCGCTATCCAACGCAGGCGAAGTTTTGATTTCTGACAAAACCAACTCTTTGGCACAAAACGAATCCGTAAGGGGAGGCGTAAGATGAAGAAAAGCTCTTATCTAGTGATGTTGGTGCCATTAGCATTGGTTGGCTGCGCGGCGGAACCAACGACAGTGACCACGACAACGACTACGCAGGAGGTGACAACGGCTGGTCCAGCCCGCGAAGTAGTAGTGACCAGACCTCCGCCGCCAGTCCGCATCGAAACGCAGACTGTAGCCCCCGGACCGGGATACGTCTGGACGGGCGGCTATTGGCGATGGACGGGAGCCGACTACGTCTGGGTGCCGGGCACGTGGGTAGTGCGGCCAAGGCCGGCCGCGGTTTGGGTGGCAGGCCACTGGGTGCGTCGTCCCAGCGGCTGGGTCTACATTGCAGGTCATTGGCAGTAGGCAGCAGGCCGATCAAGTTGTCAGTAGCCGAAACGGATAACTGCTACCCGCCGCCACGGTCGAGGGGTCACCAACCCAAGACTTTGGCGAAAATAAGTGGCGCGACGATCGTGGCGTCGGATTCGATGATGAACTTCGGTGTATCGATATTCAGTTTACCCCATGTGATCTTTTCATTGGGCACTGCGCCGGAGTATGATCCGAAGCTGGTTGTGGAATCGCTGATTTGACAAAAATAGCCCCACTCCGGCACAGGCGTGGTGATCACATCTTGATTGAGCATGGGCACAACGCAAATGGGGAAATCTCCCGCAATGCCGCCGCCGATCTGGAAGAAGCCAACGGATGAATCCTGCGATATCCGGCGATACCACTCCGCCAGCGCCATCATGTATTCGATGCCGGAGCGAACGGTATGCACATCGGTGATCGCGCCTGTGATACAGCGCGCGGCATAAATATTTCCCAATGTCGAATCTTCCCAACCAGGTACAAAAACTGGAAGATCCTTGTGCGCGGCGGCGATCACCCAACTGTCGGCCGGGTCGATCTCGTAAAATTTCTTCAGCCGGCACTCTTTTAATATCTTAAAAAGAAATTCGTGCGGGAAACCGCGCTCTTTTCTCTTTGCTGCGGCGATCCACTCGTCTATTACCACTCTCTCGATTCGACGAATGGCTTCCTCTTCCGGGATGCAGGTGTCGGTCACTCGATTCAGATGACGCCGCAACAGTTCCTCCTCTTGCTGCGGACTCAATTCGCGATAATGAGGAATCCGTTCGTACTGGCTGCGTGCGACGAGGTTGAAAAGGTCCTCCTCGAGGTTCGCGCCGGTGCAGGTAACCGCGTGCACCTTATCCCGCCGAATCATTTCCGCGAGAGAAATGCCGAGTTCGGCAGTGCTCATTGCCCCGGCCAGCGTAATCATCATTTTCCCGCTCCCCTTGAGATGCGCGGTGTAGGCGTCGGCGGCATCTTTGAGCACTGCCGCATTGAAGTGACGGAAGTGCCGATTAATGAACTGGCTGATGCTGCCCATCTTTACTTCATCCACTCTTGCGATCTGTGCCTCTCGATTTGATGCAAAACTTATACCGCGATAGTCAAGCGTTAATCACACTTTTTTGCCAAATCTCTTACGGCATAGCAGCGAGAATCCGTGCCGCCAGGATGTCTGGCATTAGGCCGAGAAGGAGAACGGCTGTAGCAAGCACAGCGACCGCGCTTCGCTGAAGCAGGTCTGACGACAGGTGATCGAGTGCTGGAGCCGCAGGCGAAGGCTGGTCAACGAAAATTGCTTTCAGCACGATTAGGTAATAATAGAGTGAGACAAAGCTGCCAAACAGCGCCAGCGCAACCAGCCAGAGCAGGCCATGATTTCCACCAGCATGTAGCGCAACGCTGAACAAATAGAATTTTCCAAAAAATCCTGCCATTGGAGGTATGCCGGCCAGAGAAAGCATGAAGATAGCCATGCAACCGGCGAGCAGCGGCGCACGCTCGCCCAGTCCCGAAAAATTTTGCAAATCGTCGCCGCCGGTTTCACTCCGCACGACACCAACGACGCCGAATGCACCGATGAGTGTAATGGCGTAAACGGCAGTGTAGAATAGCGTTGCTGAAAACCCATCGCGGCCTCCGGCGACCAGTCCAAGAAGGGTGTAGCCAGCGTGAGCGACAGCGGAGTAGGCAAGGAGCCGTCTCACATTGATCTGGGCCAGTGCGACCAGATTGCCAATAATGATGGACAGCGCGGCCAGCACAGCGAGGATCGCCGACCAGCCCGCAGCCATCGCGTGCCACCCGGCATTGCCATGTACCGGGCCAAAGCCCACGAGAACGATCTTTCCAAGCACGAGGAACGAGGCAACCTTTGATCCCGAGGCAATAAACGCTGCACTCGGAACGGGTGCCCCCTGATATGCATCAGGTGCCCACAAGTGAAATGGCGCAGCAGCAATTTTGAATGCGAAGCCGACGAGCGTCATGATGATGCCGGTCGCAAGCAAAGGTTGAACTGGTGCGGCCGCCAATTTCTCCGAGATCGCTACCAGACCAGTGCTTCCCGACATGCCATAGATCAAACTGATTCCAAAAAGCGTGAATGCGCTTGAGGTGCTGCCGAACAGAAAATACTTGAGGCCCGCTTCTGCAGATCGCACGTCTGTTTTGTCGAATGCAGCGATTACGTACAAGGACAGGCCCAGTAGTTCGAGCCCAATGAAAATCATGAGCAACTCTTCACTGCCAACGAGCAGCATCAGGCCAACGGTCGCTAGCAAGAGAAGCGCCAGGTATTCGCCCTGATGACGCAGGGATTTTTCTGATCGCACCAGACACACCGTGAAAAAGGCAAGCGCCAGGCAAATGATTTTGAAAAGGGACGTGAGCGGTGTGATCACAAGCATCCCGCCGAAAAGGCTCGCATTTCGCGGCAACATAAGCACTGCGCCGATGGCGGCTGCCAGCCCAAGCACAGCAATGAATAAACACGAGTCTATAGTGGTCCCCGTGCCGGTTGTGTTGGTAGGCCGCTTTGCGGGCGATACGCCTGTCACTACAGTTGCTCGATTGCCTGTGAGCCCAATCACCAGGACTACCAGCGCTGTTGTCACGACGATAACCTCGGGTGAGGCAAACTTGAGCAGTTCGAGATAGCTCATCGTTTAATCGTCGGAGCGCTAGACTCGCTGATCGGGGACTTCATTTTAGAAATCTCATCGCCTCAACTGCGGGTTGAATGCGATCGAGCAGAAATTTGGGATAAAGTCCGACCGCAACCGTGGCGAACATGAGCAAACAGGCGCCGCACTTTTCGGCAGGCGTGATCGGTTGTTCATTCCAATCGGCGTCTGTAGGGACACGACTTGTTTGAATGCGTACCTCGCCAAAAAAAGATTTCATGAGAGCGCGCAAGGTGAAAGCCGCTACCAAAACCATGCCCGCGCCGGTGATCCAAACCGCGATTGGATACGTCTTCCATGTGCCAATTAGAATCGTGATTTCCGCAGCAAACCCGCTGAAACCGGGGATGCCCATCGATGCGGCCGAAGCGACAACAAACGTGAACGCCGCGAAGGGCAGCGCATGGCTTAGATTCATTTCAGAGAGCGCCTCGAGCTCGCGAGTGTGAGTGCGTCGATAGAGCATCCGTCCGGCAACGGCGAACAGCAGTGCCGCAATCACCCCGTGCGAAAACATTTGCAGCACTGCTCCAGAAACGCCCAGTGCGTTTGCCGTAGCCAGACCTAGCAGCACGAAACCCATGTGGCTCACGCTCGAATAACCAATGACGAATTTCAGATCATGCTGGCGCAATGCCACCGCTGCTGCGTAAACAATTCCGATCACGGCGAGGACGGCGATCCATTTGCTCCATGCATGGAATCCCTCCGGGAACAGATTCATCGCTACGCGCAGGCCTGCGTAAGCGCCCAGTTTCATCACGATGCCGGCAAGTAACATCGACCCGGCGGTTGGCGCGGCGACGTGGCCCGTCGGCGCCCAAGTATGCAATGGCCAGATGCCAGCAAGGACAGCGAACCCGAGGAACAGCACGGGGAATGCCCATGATTGCAGCTGCGGACTAAAGTGGAATTGCGCCAGTTGATCCAGATCCAGAGAGCCGGCTGTTACGTAAGCGACGAGAATCCCGGCAAAAACGAACATCCCGCCGAAGAACGAGTAGAGTGTCAGCTTCATCGCACCGTACTCCTTGTTGGTCGATCCAAAGATGGCGATGAGAAAATACTTCGGCACGATGACCAGCTCGTAGAACGCAAAGAGCAAAAACAAGTCGGCACTGAGGAAAACGCCGTAGCAACCTCCGACAACGAGCAGCAACCAGAAGAAAAATTCGTGCTGGCGATGATCGACATCCCATGAAAACAACACAGTGCTTACGGCGGAGATGCCCGTGACAAGAACCATCGTGAGGCTGACGCCATCAACAGCTAAATGGTAATTCATTCCCAGCGGTGGCACCCACGGCACACGCACGATGGTTGTGAAATGCGCAAGATTCGCAATAGGCGTGCGCACGAATGCAGCGACGCCTAAGGCCAAACCCGCGATGGTTGTAAGCAGCGCAACCCAGCGGGCGAACGCACCCGGAAAAAAGAGTAGCAGCAATGCGCCCGCAAATGTGAGATAAATCGTCCAGGCGATCATGCGCGTTTACGCGTCCGATAGCGCGCCGAGTTTTCCCGAACATGAAATCCGATTTCGCGTCGCGGCTTTTCCGGCGGAGCCATCAACTGCCGAATCGCTTCAAGTATTGAGGCAATTTCCTGATCATGCTTATCTACGCGCCGTTCTAGTTCGGAAAATTTCCGCGCAAGTTCGCGATTTACGCCGAGCATCTGGCGCAGATTCACGAACGCGCGCATGATGGCGATGTTCATTTTCACGGCGCGCTCGCTGTTCAGCACGCTGGACAACATCGCGATGCCTTCTTCAGTGAAAGCGCGAACCTGCTTGGAGAATTTCAGGCGTGATGAGGATGTCACAGTCTGTGATATCCTCTGAATCTCATCGCGTGACAGCGTGAAAACAAAATCGCCGGGAAATCGGTCAGCGTTGCGTTTGACGGCCTGGTTTAACGCGCGTGTCTCGACGCCGTAGAGCTCGGCCAAATCGCGATCGAGCATCACCTTTTGCTCCCGCAGATTCAATATCCTTTGGGAGATGCTCTCAATCGGAACGATCTCTTTGGTCATTTTCTTCGCCGCATTCATGCAAACAACTGCGCCAGCTGAACGACAGTCGTGTTGAAAATGTTGAACATGAATTGCGGTGCGAGGCCGATGGCGAACATGAGCAGTGTCACAGGAACGATGACAATTTTTTCCCTGGGCAAGAGATCGGGGAAGATGGCGCAGTTTCCTGCCAGCGGCCCGCTGAAAAGCGTTTGCATCGCGCGCGCGAACACGATTGCTGTCACAAGCAGGCCAATCACTGCAATGGCTGTGAATGGTGCCGCCATAGCAAATGCGCCTTTGAAGATCAGAAACTCGCCAATGAAACCGTTTAGCCCCGGCAAGCCCAACGACGAAAACATGGCGACGCTCATCCAGCCGCACAGGAGGGGCGTCTGCTGCATCAATCCCCCGAAGTCACCAATGCCACGCAATCCGCGACGCTGCTCGAGCAGACCGACCAGGTAAAACAATGCAGCCGCAGTGATCCCGTGATTGAAAATTTGCATAAAAACGCCGCTCAATGCTGCCTGCGTGTCGATCGGGGCACCAACGGATGAGGCACCGACGGCGAACAAGCCAAGCATGCAGTAGCCGAGATGATTAACTGACAAGTAGGCGACTATTCGCTTCAAATCGGACTGGGCCCACGCTGCCAGTGGAGCGAAGACAATCGAGCAGATCGCGAGCGCCAGCAGCCAGGGTCCGATGATTCTGACTTCGTTTGGAAAAAGCGGAAGCAACAGGCGTACGAAACCGTAAACACCCATTTTCGAAAGCACGCCCGTTAACACCATGGCCACGCCGGTCGGCGCGCTTTCATACGCGTCGGGCAGCCAGGTATGAAATGGGAACAGCGGCACTTTGACCGCGAGTCCAAGAAAGATTCCGGCAAAAACGAGCCAGGCGAGTTTACCCGTAAGCAATCCATTCTTAGCGACACCAGCAAGCGTGGCAAAATCGAAGGAGCCCCTGGCCAAATAAATTCCAAGGAATCCCAGCAGCATTGTCACGCTTCCGAGGAACGTGTAGAGAAAGAACTTCGTCGCGGCGCGATCACGATTTTCCCCTCCCCAGATTTTGATGAGAAGGAATGCGGGAATCAGACTCATTTCGTAGAACAAGAACCAGAGAACAAAGTTCTGCGCCGTGAACGTGCCGTAGAGCGCCGATTGCATGATCAACATCAGCGCGCAAAAACCGCGGTCCATCCCCTGCGCGAGAAACGCAAAGGGAATGATGAGTGAGGTAAGCAACACCAGCAGCAGGCTTAAACCGTCGACCCCGACCAAGTATTCGGCGCCGATCGCGGGGATCCATGGGTGGCGTTCGATCAATTGAAGGCCGGCGGTCCGAATATCGAAGTGCTGCCACAACACCACTGCATCAAACGCAGCCAGTGCGTTAAACAACAATGCGATCGGACGCGCATTTCTCACCGGGGCGGCAAAGAGCGCAAACGCGCCTACCAGCGGGATCATGATGAGCGCGCTGATCAAGCCAACCATGCGTAGAAAAGCAACAGCGCCAGCACGCCAATCGCGATGACGCCTAGGTATGTTTGGATTTGTCCCGAGTGCGCAGCGGAAATCAGGCGGCCCAGACCGCGGGCGCCAACCGTCGTCTCATCGACTCCAGCATTGATACCGCGCTCATCAACACTAGCCGTAAACATTCCGAAAAGTTGACCGATCCCTCCGAATCCGCGCACCAAGCGATCCCAGAAATGACGGTCCATCCAGTCGGACAGACGCGCGCTCATCCAACTGAACGCGATGACCGTGCGAGCATAAAGTTCATCGATCCACATCTTGTTTTCGAGGACCCGGAACAATTGGGGCTGCGCGAATTCGAGCGGATCCGTGTCGGCGGAACGCTGTCGATCTTGCACACCAGCCTTGCGATACATCCAGATGCCCAGAGCGAAGCCCGTGCCCACAAGAACCAGTGAAACAAAGAGCGTCGGCTGAATCAGACGTTCGAACTCGAAGTGGGCCGGGTTGCCGTTTAGATAGTCGTGCAGCCAGGGCCACGCAGGAGTCAACACGACACTGAACAAAATTGCGCAAATCGCGAGCGCGATAAGCGGCATCGTCATCACACGCGGGCTTTCGTGTGCATGTTGGGACGCAGCGCGCCGGTGGCCGAGGAAGACGTAGATGATTTGCCGCGTCATGTAGAGCGCGGTGAGGACGACGCCGCCCAGCAGAAGATAATAGGGCAAGGGGGAGGCCGGCCAATGCGCCGTTACGTGCAGGATTTCCTCCTTCGTCCAACCACCGGAAAAGAAGAGCGGCACGCCGCTGAGAGCCATCATGCCGATTGCATAAGTTGAAAACGTGACTGGCATGAGCCGGCGGAGGCTACCCATTTTCCCAATGTCCTGTTCACCGTGGCAGCCGTGGATCACCGAGCCGGCGCCGAGAAACAACAGCGCCTTGAAAAAACCGTGCGCCAGCAGATGCATCATCCCGGCGGCGACGCCACCCACGCCGAGCGAAACCATCATCAAACCGAGTTGAGACACAGTCGAATACGCGAGGATGCGTTTAATGTCGGCTTGCGCAATTGCGATGAGCGCGGCCATCAATGCCGTTGTGACGCCAATCCACACAACAAGTGTCAGAGACGACGTCACGCCGTTGATCGCGCCTAACGAGAAGAGCGGATACACGCGTGCGACCAGAAAAACGCCGGCCGCAACCATGGTTGCGGCATGGATCAGCGCGCTGACAGGAGTCGGGCCTTCCATCGCATCCGGCAACCAGACGTGGAGCGGGAATTGTCCCGACTTGCCCACCGCGCCGCAGAAAATAAGCAGCGCAATAAACGCGGCGCTCGCGCCGAGCATGGCGAGGCCGGCGCTTTCCAGGCACCCGTTCCCGCCATCGTAAAAGAGAAGTGTGCCGCTACGCCTGTAGAGCCAGAGTAAGCCAAGGAAAAGTCCCATGTCGCCAATGCGAGTCGTGACGAATGCTTTTTTTGCCGCGGCCGCTGCGCTCGGTCGCTCGATCCAAAACCCAATGAGTAAATAGGACGCCAGACCAACCAGCTCCCAGAAGATGAACAAAAGAAGCAAACTGTTCGAGATAACGAGCCCAAGCATTGCGCCGGAGAAAAACGACAGATAAGCAAAAAAGCGGACGAAATTTTTATCGCCGGCCATGTAGCCGATGCTGAAAACGAAGATGCAAAGCCCGACCAGCGCGATCATCATCAGCATAACGGCCGCGAGCGGGTCCAGAAGCCATCCCAGACGCAGCGGATGGTCGCCGAAGGTGAACCAGGTGAAATTCTGGGCGGCGCGGAATCCGGGCACTTGTAGCGTCGGCAGGAACGCGAAGAATGCCATTACGAGCGCGGCCATTTGTCCAAGGACCGCCAATGCAGCTGCGCTTTTGTGCCGCCCGTTCGGCAAGCTCAAAATTGCCAATGAAACCGCGAACGGCACAGCGGAGATCAACCAGAGATGATCGATGATCCAGCGACT
>JBKPDP010000056.1:0-47999 GCA_046727935.1 Verrucomicrobiota bacterium
TAAACGCCTTCGCCCTTTTTCATCCGGACATGCTCCAAAGTTTGGAGTCGTGTGTTAAGCCGATTATTCCATTACTGAATGCTTCCTCAATGGAACGGACAATCTTGACGGAATTTGGAATAATGACGATCTCCGGGGCTCTTATTAGTATCAGGTGACGTTGTCGGCCAGCCGGTTCAGGGAATAAAACCCGGAGCACAGGCATCGTTCATATTGCCGGGATGAATGGGGGATTCCGTTTTCAACATGGATAGAACTTGTCTTACTGGTCTTTTAGTTGCAGCCTTCGTTTGTTTGGACACGGCGGCGGCTTTCTCACAGGAAGCTTCGGCCGCAAGGACGCCAGCGCCGGATTGGGTCCTGGCCGGCCTGAATGGCAAAACGGTAAAATCTTCCGATTTCCGCGGTAAGGTTGTGGTTCTGGATTTCTGGGCGACGTGGTGCGCTCCCTGTCGCGTTGAAATCCCGCACTTTGACGAATTGCAAAAGCAATACGGTGACAGGGGGTTGGCGGTGATCGGCATTTCGCTGGACGAACAAGGAGCAGACGTGGTGAAGAAGTTCGTCAAACAGTTCGGGGTGAACTACCCGATCGTAATGGGGAACCGAAAAGTGGTCGAAGCCTACGGCGGCATCGTCGCGGTTCCGACCACCTTTGTGATCGATCGACAAGGCCGCATTGTGAGTCGGCACGTAGGTTACGACGACAAAGAGGTCTTCGAAAAAGAAATTCAGTCATTGCTATAGCGGTAATTAAAAAACTTAGCAGAAAGTTTCAACTGAGCCGCAAACGATGAAAATACCGCCTCTTCTTTTAGTCGCAGGCTTGGCGTTCTGCGTACTCAAAGAAAGCACAGCCGAGGACGTCGGAGAGACCTACACGAACCGGCTCATTCACGAAAAATCGCCCTACCTTCTGCAGCACGCGCATAATCCGGTCGATTGGTATCCATGGGGCAAGGAGGCGTTCGACAAAGCGAAAAAGGAGAACAAGCCAATATTTCTATCGATTGGGTATTCGACGTGCCACTGGTGCCACGTGATGGAGCACGAATCATTCGAGAATCCGACGATTGCGAAGTTGATGAATGACAACTTCGTCAGCATCAAAGTCGACCGCGAAGAACGGCCGGACATCGATCAGGTTTACATGACCTTTGTGCAGGCAACGACCGGCAGCGGCGGCTGGCCGATGACAGTGTTTCTGACACCCAATCTAAAACCGTTCTTCGGCGGGACCTACTTCCCGCCCAAGGACAAGTGGGGTCAGCCCGGCCTGGCGCGGGTGCTGAACAAAGTCGCTGAGGCGTGGAAATCCGACCGCGAACGCATCACCGCCAGCTCGGACGAAATCGTCGGCCAGTTGCAAAGTGTGATCGAGGCCACTGGTGGCGCTGAGAAAGTCAGTGACTCAGCTATCCGCAAAGCGTACGGCCAATTTGAATCGCAGTTTGACTCGAAGTTCGGCGGGTTCAGTAGTGCGCCGAAATTTCCGCGGCCAGTGACGTTCAATTTTCTGTTCGATTTCTACGGCGCCAATCCGGAATCGAAAGAGGGCAGGCACGCGCTGGAGATGTCAACCTTCACATTGCGCAAGATGGCCGAGGGCGGAATTCACGATCACATCGGCGGCGGATTTCATCGCTACTCGACCGACGAATTCTGGCACGTGCCGCACTTTGAGAAAATGCTTTACGACCAAGCGCAACTTGCCATCGCGTATCTGACCGCATCCCAAATCACGCGTGATCCGCTGTTCGAAAAGACGGCGCGCGATATTTTGGATTATGTCCGCCGGGATATGACGGACAAAGCCGGTGGCTTTTACTCTGCGGAAGACGCCGACAGCTTGCTCGCGTGGGGAACGGCCGAGCATGCCGAGGGCGCGTTTTACGTGTGGTCAAAAGATGAAATCGATTGTTTGCTCGGTCCGGAACGCGCGAAAGTTTTTGATTATCAGTTCGGCGTGGAGGCCAAGGGCAATGCGCCGGAAGCTCCGCAAGGCGAATTTAAAAATAAGAATATCCTTATCCAGCGCCACGACGTTTCCGACACTGCAAAAAAGTTCGGCCTGACCAAGGAGAAAGCCGAACAGCTACTCGGTGAAAGCCGCGAAATTCTTATCGATGCGAGCGCAAAGCGTCCACGTCCTTCCCGTGACGACAAGATCGTGATGGCATGGAATGGGTTGATGATTTCGGCCTTCGCTCGCGCATATCAAGTGCTCGATGACCCTGCGTATTTGCAAGTGGCCAACAAAGCTGCCGATTTCATCGAGCAGAAACTTTACCGAGCGGACAAAGAGACACTCCTGCGCAGCTATCGCGAAGGCGCGAGCGAGGTGAACGGATTTGCCAGCGATTATGCGTTTCTCATCCAGGGTTTGCTGGATCTCTACGAAAGCGACTTCGATGTGAAACGACTCCATTGGGCGTTGAAATTGCAGCAACGGGAGAACCAATTATTCGGCGATGCGAAACAGGGCGGCTATTTTTCGACCACCGACGCCGATGCCAATGTGCTCCTACACATGAAAGAAGCCGACGACACGGCTGAGCCGTCGCCCAATTCCGTCACTGCCCTAAATCTTCTGCGCATCGGCTACATGTTTGATCAGAACGACGCGAGACAAGCGGCAGAGAAGACGATCAGCGAATTTGCCAGACAAATCGAAAACGCCTCCACTTCCGCGCCGCAGATGCTGGTGGTCTTGTCCTGGTCGCGCTCGAAGCCCAAACAAGTCGTTATTGCCGGCAAAGCTGATGACGCCGCAACGCAGGCCATGCTCCGGGAAGTGCATCGCCACTTCGTTCCGCACGAAGTTCTCATTCTCGCCGATGGGGACACCGGGCAGCAGTTTTTCTCCGACCGCGTTGAGTTCATGAAAAGCGTCACCGAAACGGACGACAAGCCAACAGCATACGTTTGCGAGAATTTCGTCTGCCAACTCCCGACGACTGATCTGAGCACGCTGGCAAGCCTCCTGAAGCCTCGCACGGCGAAAAAGATTTCAGGCCAAAGCGGCCAATGAGCTATTTGCTTTCGCCTCCAAACAAGAATGTGGAATAGCGGCATGGCCGACGGCTCTTACTGTTGTGGCTTAAAGCATCGCGAGCGGGCCCGCCATGAATGAGACCGACTTTCAGCAATTGGTGGATCAGCAGTATGCGCCTCTCTATCGCTTTGCGCTCAGTCTGTCGAAATCGGAAGCCGACGCGGCAGACTTGACGCAGCAGACGTTTTTTCTTTGGGCGTCGAAAGGCGAGCAGTTGCGTGACGGCTCGAAAGCAAAGTCCTGGCTTTTTACGACGTTATACCGGGAGTTTTTGAATCGACGCCGCCACGAAATTCGCTTTCCAAAAGTTGAACTGCATGATGTGCCCGAGGATGCAGTCTCGATCGTGCCGAACATCACCGCGCTCGACGGAGCATCGATAATGAAAGCCTTGCGCGAAATGGAAGAGCCCTTTCGCGCTACGCTCACGCTGTTTTACCTGGACCAATTTTCCTATCAGGAAATCGCCGACGTATTGGGAGTGCCCATCGGCACGGTGATGTCGCGGCTATCGCGGGGCAAGGCGCAGTTACGTGAGCGGCTGCTCTCAAAAGAAGAAGTTCTTGGGAATAAAGTCATTGCCTTCCAATCAGACAGAAGAGAGGAATTTAATGGATAATCGGGAGGCAAAATTTATTTTGAATGCGTATCGGCCCCGCGGTCAGGACGCAAATGACCCGCGCTTTGCAGAGGCGCTCGAGCAGGCTCGGCGCGATCCGATTTTGCAACACTGGTTTGACGAATCGGTCGCCTTCGATGCAGCGATGACGGAAAAATTCTCCGCGACTCCGGTGCCGAGCGATTTGCGCGAAAGCATTCTCACCGGCGTAAAAGTCGCTCATGCGCCCCACTGGAAGAATAGCTGGCGGAAATGGGCAATCGCAGCCGCGGTGGTTTTAAGCGCGACGCTCGGAGTTGTGATCTGGCATAACACACGGCCGCCGCCGGTGGCAGGTTGGCAATTGCAGGCGCTCGACGCTATTTTGTCGTCAATTGCCCGAAACGAATCGCACTTCGATGTGATATCGCGCAATCCGGCCGAGCTGGTGAAGTGGCTGCGCGCAAACTATGCGCCAGCGAGGGAAAACTTGCCCCACAACCTGGATAGGCTGCCCAGCATCGGCTGCAAAACATTTTTTTGGCATGGAAAACCGGTGTCGCTAATCTGTTTCACCCTGCCGGAAGGGCGAGCAATACATCTCGTGATAACGAATGTATCGACGGAGTCGGATCGCGCGATCAAGCATGAGGCAAAAGTGATTCAGCAAGGTCACTGGGCAACCGCGACCTGGCGCGAAGGCGACATGATTTACATGCTTGCACTCGAAGGCTCGCGCGATGAGCTACGTTCTTATTTGCTGTGATCTAGGCGACATCAGCCATCATGAACCAACTCTGGATCGCCCTCATTACCTTTGGGTTGATCTTCGCCGCGATAAATGCGCGGGCGCAGACCGGTGAAAACGTGCAGGTCCGGTCAGGCGTAAATCACAATGAGTACGATCAGTTGCTGAGGAAATATGTGAACGAGCAGGGATTGATCAACTACGGCGCCTGGAAACAGAATGCGGCGGATCTGTCTGCGCTCGATGAGTATCTCCATCAGTTCGCAGCAAAGGCCGATAATGCCGCGCAGGGAAATGAGAAGGCCGCTTCGCTTGTGAACGCTTATAACGCCTCTGTGCTGCGCTGGATTTTGTTCTATTATCCCACCGAAAGCATCTGGCAGTTGAAGGATTCGTTCTCCGCCAAACGCCACGAAATTGGGGGCCGCAAAGTTTCGTTGGACGACATCGAGCACGGGACCTTGCGCCCGTTGATCGGCTATCGCACGCACTCCGTGCTGGTGTGCGCCGCACGCAGTTGTCCACCGTTGCAGCGATTTGCCTACACAGCCGATAAATTCGATGAACAAAACGATGCCGCGTATCGGACGTGGTTAGCGCGGGAAGATTTGAACAGGTTTTCGCCCAATGAAAAGAGGGTGGAAATCTCGAGTATCTTCAAGTGGTTCAAGCGAGATTTCGACGATGCCGGCGGCATCTCGAAAATTTTGGGCCGTTATGCACCTGCGCCAGTGCGTGAGTTCGCCGCCAGCGGCAATTACGACATCAAATATCTTCCCTACAATTGGGGTTTGAATGACCAGGGACCGCACGGTCACAACTACAGCCGAGCACAACTACTTTTCGACAACATCTTTAAGTAGTTGGCTCATTCAAAGAACGCCTCCTTATTCGGGCGCAGATCAATCTCCAGACTCCATGCGCTGCGATCTTGCTGAATAAGATTCCAACACGAATCCGCGATCGCTTCTGGCTTGAGCAGCGGTTCCTTTTCGGAAGGTTTGTATATCTCGCGGACCTTTGGCGTATCGATTACGCCATCGATAATGACGTGCGCGACGTGAATGCCTTTTGGCCAAAGCTCAACTGCGAGCGATTGTGCCAGGCCCCGCACGGCAAATTTTGCGCTGCTGAATGCAACAGCACCACCACGGCCGCGCACTGAAGAAGTCGCGCCGGTAAAGATGATCGCGCCCGCACCGCGTCCGCCAGTCGGACGGACTCGTCCTGTGGCGAGCTTGAGCATATCGCCCACAGCTTCGCGCGCACAAAGAAACGCGCCCAAAACTGCGGTGCGCCACGATTGCTCGAATTGGTCGGGCGTAGTCTTGAGCAATCCTTCGCCGACTGAACCGCTTGCGTGCGCAATGAGAATTTCAACCGGGCCCAACTGCTGTCGCACTTCTCGAAAACCTGCTGTGACCTGCTTCGCGTCGGAGACGTCCGCAGGGACTGCCAGCGCGTGCGGCTCAAGTTCCGTGGCAAGTTCGCCGATGAATTCGGGCGTACGCGCGAACATCCCGACATAGCAGCCTTCTTTGGCGAGTTTGCGCACGAGCGCTGCTCCCAAGCCAGGCCCAACACCAGCGACAATCGCTACGCGTTTATGTTTTTTGTCAGTCATCCATCCATCTTCGCTTTCACGGCGTGATTTAGCCGTAGCCCCGCGCCGATTGAATAAAAGCGTTGCGAAGGCAGCGCAGATCTACTCAGCAAGCTTATCTGCAGGCTGCACTACACGTTCTGGGATCTTGCCGTTTGGCAATCGCCAGGGACGCTGCTGACGAAATGGGAGAGCAAAAAGATTTCCAAGTGTGAGTTCGTGTTCGTCTCGATAAGCTGCAACACCGACGGTGACGGCATCCTGCGGCACGTCACGGCGCAGCGTACGATGGAGTTTATCCCACCAGCAAAAGATCGTCCCCCAGTTTGAATTGGTCTCCCGCTGCACGATCGAATGATGAATCCCATGCATACGGGGCGTGACGACAATCAGGTTCAGAAACCGCTCGAGCTTGATCGGCAGACGCCAATTGGAATGATGAAAGAGTGTCGCTGCCTCGAATGTGATGAAGAAGGTTACCAACATTATCGGCGCAATGCCGAAGACCATCACTGCGAGCGACAGAAAGCCGATGGAAAAAATCATCTCGCCGAAATGAAATCGCGCGGCAGTACTTACGTCGAGATCGAGATCGGTGTGATGCACGTTATGAAACCGCCAGAAAAGCGGAACCATATGGTTGGCCCAATGCCACCACCAATAGGCGTAGTCCATCAGGAAAAACGTGGCGATCACAACAGCCCACGAGGGCAGAGCAAACCAGTTTAGCAATCCGATATGTTTCTGTTGTGCCCAGATCGCGACGGCGATCGGGATCGGGAGCATGGCGAGACGGACGATAGCGAAGCCGGGGAGCGAGAGCACAAAATTGCGCACCAGTCGATGCAGCATCCTGAAATGTTGGCGTCGCAGCGGGAAGCGCCATTGCAATAACAGTAATGTAAGAAATAAGCAGGCCAGCAGCGGCCTGCCGACATAATCCATCAAAGGAATTTTTGGCATGAACGTAGCATGTTTATCCTCGCGATCTTAGCATCGCCGTATACGCAAGGACAATGTGGAGGTGCTTAGTGGACCAACTCTCAGGTAAACGACGGAGTTGTAGCCCCTCGCTGCGTCGAGGCGCTCGGAACAGCATGGCGACACAGCGCCGTGACTACGGCGATTGCCTGTTTATCGGGGCGTTTTAAGCACCGATACGCCGGAAGCTAAAAGTAGTCTCCGGTTTGATTACTTCGCCGTTCATTTCAAGGAGCGGGTAAGCGAGAAAATTAATCGGCCCGCTCGCAGGTTCGGGATCGACCACCAGGTCACGGCCCTTGGTCAGTTCGAAACGATTGGCCGGGTTATGCCCGAAATAATAATCCGCCAGTTTTGGATTCTTCCAAGCTTCGCTGATATCAACAGGTACCCAGCGTCCATCCGCCAGGAATTCTGCCCAGCAATGATAGCCCTCGATGGTACCTTCGTTTTTATCAGCAGGAATGGTAGCGCCGATGGCAAAGCGCGCGGGGATGCCGATGCTGCGGGCCAACGCAATAAAGTAGGCGTGGAAATCGGTACAGTTACCGGTTCGCGCGTCGCAGGCGTACATTGCGTCGCCGCGGCCCCACCCGGTACCTGACTTGTCGTAGCGCATTCGGCCCATAACGTGATCGTAGAGAGTTTTCGCGCGTTCGAGGTCATCGGTTTTTCCCGCCGTAGCTTTCTGAGCGAGCGTCCTAAAAGTCTCGTTGATGGGCACCAACGTTTCCGGGCGCAAGTACCGCGCAGCTTCGGCACTGCTCGCAGAATAAGGGGCCTTCTCCTTGCGAGTGACGCGGTAGCGGACTTCGACGGTTTTGCCGCTATCCGAAGGCTGCGGATAGATCACAGCGATGTCGTTGGCGTAATCGCGGTCGTGCACCTTTTTCCATTTCATTGGGATGTTCAATTCTTCCTCGATCACAGTCTGAAAGGCATCCGTCTTGGCCAGCGGTATCCAGATGCGGGCATCGCCTTTGATTTCTGGAAGTTTAACTCGGTAGACAAACTCGAATTGATCAGTGCCTTTGACGATTCCTGGATTATCAGCAGCATGAGTCGCAACTGCGCTGACCAGGAAAAATATCGCGAGAATCGACAGCCGCATCGACGGTTTGGGAACCATCCGTAAAATTAGGCGGACGGCACTTTGTGCCACTTGCCATTCTCTTCTTTCCAATCGTAGAGCGGTTTGCCGTCGATTTTGTGAACGGAGGTCTCGGTGACTTTCATTTTGCCCGGCTGTCCGGTCAGAAAGAAATCGATGTCATACGTTTTTCCGTCCGTTCCTTTCATGTCCACACAAGCAAAGTATTTGCCTCCGCCGAGGTCGGAGAGTCGATCGTCGTGCACTCGTATCAGGTCGAGAGCAAGATCCTGCCCCTCATACTTGACGTGAAATTTACCGTCGCTGCTCTTTTTGCTTTTCGTGTCGATGTTTTTCTTGATGCCGGCTGAAATGTCAGCCGTGCTGACCTGCGCTGCCTCCGCACCCTTCTTTGGGTGCTCGGCGCCCTTCTTAGGGTGTTCCGCTCCTTGTTTTGGTTGCTCTGTGGTTTTCTTTGGATGCTCCGGATGTTCCTGGGCACAGATCGGTGCCGCTGGTGTGAAGAATAATGCAATAGCCGCTGCAACAATCAGTCTTGAATACATATGAATTCCTCCGTTTTCGCTTCGTTTGTTGATATTGGTGTGGATGCTTTGCCAGCTTTCCCGCACTGTAGCTAAGATCGCAAGCGTGCTTGTACTTCTACTAGTTGCGAGAGGCATCACGCAACCGTTCTATTCCTTGGATTAATGTCCCCGGCAACTGATTTAGTGAAAAGCAATCGAACGAAGTTCTCGATCATCGTTCCGGTCTTTAATGAGGCGCCGCTGATACGTCCATTTCTTCAGCATTTGCGTGATCGAGCGCCGGAAGCGGAGATTATTGTCGCAGATGGTGGAAGCGCCGATGGCACGAGGAACTTCGCGGCAGGCTTTTGCGATCAGATTGTCTTAAGCAAACGCAATCGAGCAATACAAATGAACGTTGGTGCACGCGCCGCGCATGGCGACATACTTTGGTTTCTTCATGTTGATGCCGCAGTTCCTTTGGGATGCTTGGATGAGATCGAGCGCATCATGGATGATCCGAGCGTCGCCGGCGGTTACTTTCGGATTCGCCTGCCGCGGCGCTCCATTTATCGATTGACGGACAGCTTCGCGCATTACGCCGGGATTTTCCTGCGAATGCGATGCGGCGACCATGGAATATTCTGCCGGCGCACGATCTTCCTGGACATTGGTGGCTTTCCAGAAGTGCCTTTAATGGAGGATGTGGAATTTTGTCGCCTACTTCAGCGGCGCGGTCGCGTGACCTACAGCAGCAAACGGATCCTGGCGAGCCCACGTCGCTATGAAACGATTGGACGCGTCCGTCTGACCCTGGCTTACGGATTGATCGCAATGCTTTACATCTTCGGTGTCCCACTGTCGAAACTTGCGTCGCTCTATGGGCACATATGCTGCAAGCAGTGCAGTCCGGACGCCGCGGGATGATGCATTCCCCACGTGGCGGCACGATGCACCCGACGAGGTCGCCTCATCCGTTTTCTTAGTACAGGGACAACAATTAAAGAGGAGGCAGTCATGAAAATAACGAGGCTTATTATTACATTGGTCGCAGCTACAGCTCTTGTAGCGCTCGGGCAGGAAGGAACCGTAGAAGATGTAAAGCACGGTGCGAAAAAAGCAGGGGAGACGGTTAAAAACGGACTTGAAACCGCGGGCAAGAAAACCAAGGAAGCTGCCGAGACTGTCGGAGAAAAAACCAAGGAGACCGCCGAGACCGTCGGAAGAAAGACCAAGGAAACCGCTGAAACTGTAGGCCAGAAAACGAAAGAGACCGCCAAGACAGTTCATCGAAAGTCCAAAAGAGCGTTAAAGAAGGCGAAGGCAGAAACCAGCGGGCAACAATCAACAAATCAGGCGCCTAATACGCCAGCCCCGACCGATCGTTAAAATCAAGCTGCCCGGAGAACGCCACCGGAAATTGGTTGAATGGACTTTCTAGTAAAGTCCATGAAAGAAATCGTAACTTTGTTTGTTTCCGACTTGCTCAGGTTGATTGGGTGAGTCCTATTTGCCGCGATCAAATGAACGGTTTGCGGCTGGGAGTTAACATTGATCACGTGGCAACACTGCGGCAGGCACGGTATGCCACGATGCCGGAATCCAAGAACGCGGAGCCAGATCTCATTATTGCGGCGCGAATGTGCGAGCGCGCCGGAGCGCAGGGAATCGTCGCGCATTTGCGGAGCGATCGTCGCCACATTCAGGACCGAGACATCGAACGGTTACGCGAGAACATCCTGACGAAATTGAACCTCGAAATGGGCAATACCCCGGAGATCGTCGATGTCGCGCTGCGCGTCCTGCCGGACGAAGTCTGCCTTGTTCCGGAGAAGCGTGAGGAAATTACTACTGAAGGCGGACTGGATGTCATTGCAAATCGCAAGACATTGGAACCGACGGTGAAACGGCTCCAAACCTCTGGTATTCGAGTCAGCTTATTCATCGATCCCACTCTGGAACAAGTCGATGCCGCAGCCGAGTTAGGCGTTGAAATGGTTGAACTGCATACCGGCAGCCTGGCCAACGCATTCACAGAAAAGATCCAAAAAGAAGAGCTGGAACAACTACGGGCAGCTGCACGAGCCGCATCAGAATCACATCTCCAGGTCAACGCCGGTCATGGCATCAATTACAAGAACATCGTGCTCATCCACCAGATTCCGTGTTTGACAGAGCTCAACATTGGTCACTCCATCGTGTCGCGCGCGGTCTGGGTCGGGCTTGAAACCGCAGTGAAAGAAATGCTCGCTGCGATGGCAAAATATCCCGGATGAGCATCAAAGGTGGATCGCGTTGTCCTCAACGCGATGTTAATTCCAGATGAGCGTTATCGGTACAGGTGTCGATCTTGTCGAGTGCGCCCGCATTCAGCGGTCCCTCGATCGATTTGGCGACCGTTTTCTCCATCGTGTTTTTACTGACGGCGAGATTGAATACTCGATGTCGATGAAATTCCCGGCGCGCCATCTGGCTGCGCGTTTCGCTGCAAAAGAGGCCGTTTCAAAAGCGTTTGGCACTGGCATCGGCAAAGCGATGGGTTGGCGCAACATCGACATCCAGAAAAAGCCGAGCGGCGAACCATTCCTCGTTTTCTCCGGGCCGGCCAAAGAACTCGCGACACGACGCGGCGTCGCTGCTGCACTTGTCACGCTTAGCCATACTGAGCATCAAGCGGTCGCTTGTGTCGTTCTAGAAGGTACACCTTCTTAGCCGGGATCGTCAGTGAGAATGGTCTTAGCCTAGCGCGATCTATGCAAGACGCCTTCATGAGACGGCATGCCATCCGCATCGCGTTTGTTATCGTCTCTATCGCAGCAGCGGTCACCGTTGCGATTGGCGGTTTCGTGCACCGAACCGCGACGCGCAAGCTGAGCGAGGTGATTCTTGCCGAACTTCAGCCGGTCGCCTTGAAGAATTGTACTTTGAAGCGCTTCGGCAGCGCCAATGACGGCGGATACCTGATGTGCGAGAATTTGATTGAGCCGCTCGACGCTGGGTACTCGTACGGCGTTGGCAGGAACGACGACTGGGGATGCGAGCTGTCGCGCCGGTATCACGTCCCGGTGCACCAGTATGACTGTTTTGATCCCGCCCGGCCAACCTGCAACGGCGGCACGTTCGTCTTTCACAACGAATGTCTCGGCGATCGCACCGGCTACAGGGATTCGCGTTTCTTCGACACGCTGGAAAACCAGATCAGGAGGAATGGCGATATCGGTCGGCGCCTGATCATCAAGATGGACATTGAGGGCGCGGAATGGGATTCGCTCCTCGCAGCCCCTGACGAACTGCTGGCGTCAATTCCGCAGATCACCATCGAGATGCACGGCTTCGATGATCCGAAGATTGTCGAGGTGCTCCGGAAGCTGAAGCGGAACTTCTATCCTGTAAATCTCCATTTCAACAACTGGTCGTGCACGCCGAAGGCCGCGCCGCTTCCCGCGTGGGCATACCAGGTGCACTGGGTGAACAAGCGCATCGGGATACCCGATTCGGCGGCGCCTTTCCCTGCACCGATGAGCCCGTTAAACGCGCCGGACTCGCCGACATGGCCCGATTGTCAGTTGCGCACGCCGAAGTCGCAGCCCTGACGGTTCACGCCATGAAATGAGGTTCGATGCATCAATGAAAATGCCATTGATGATACGCCGCGGATAAATCCGGTCGTTGCGCTAAATACTGGATAGCTCGCAGTCGCGCGCATTGTGCTTGACGACTAACATCATCGGCCCTTACGCCAACTGACATGACCATGGAATATTTTCGGCATATCATGGAAATCGTTGGCACTAGTGTGGATGGCGTGGGTGTATTCATTGTCGCAGGTGGCATGGTGGTTGCCACTGCGCGACTCGCAGTTCATCGCGCACACGAGACTGGTGATTATTATTCACTTTACCGGCAGGATGTGGGCCGGGCGATCCTGCTCGGTCTCGAATTCCTCATTGCTGGCGACATCATTCGGACTGTTGTTGTCGCACCGACAATGCAAAACGTGCTCGTCCTGGGAATGATCGTTCTTATCCGCACGTTCCTGAGTTTGTCATTGCAACTGGAAATCGAAGGAAGATTGCCTTGGCGACGCGACGTGGCCCGCGGACATCAGGATTGACTAAACCGATTGGCCTTCAGCATTGAGTTGCCGAAGCACACGCACCCTCGGTGCGGCGTGAACCTTTGCATGAGCAGCACCCGGATTCCCGCACACAACGGCAGGCGAACACGCCAAAACAGGCGCCGGTCACGGGAGCGAGCATGTAAATCCACACGTGTTGGAAGTGGCCTGATATCACGGCTGGCCCGAGCGATCGTGCCGGATTCATCGACGCGCCACAAACCGGCCCTGCGAACATCGCTTCGAGCCCAATCACAGCACCAACGACAATCCCCGCTGTGATGCCTTTCTCAGCTGCTCCGGTCGAGACGCCGAGAATCACAAACATCAAAGTCGCAGTCAGAATCAGCTCCAGGACGAATGACTGGATTGCCGATCCGGCCGGAACTGTCGTGCCCAACATCTCGTTTTGCGGAAAGAGAAGGCGCAATACGCCACTCGCTGCCAACGCTCCGACGGACTGACTGGCGATATATGGGATGACTTCGCGAACTGGAAAGCGCCGTGCGGCGAAAAATCCCAGACTTACCGCCGGATTCAGGTGCGCGCCGGAAATGTCACCCACTGTGTAAATCATAGCGAGCACGATCAGACCGAAGGTCAGCGCAACGCCAACATGCGTAACTGCACCGCCGGTCGCTTCGTCGATCACAATTGCGCCGGTCCCGGTGAAGACGAGAGCAAACGTCCCGATGAATTCCGCTGCGAGCTTCTTCACGCCTTGCTAGCGACGCAGTGTTCTTCGCAGAATGAATCGATCTTGGCGCGGATCTGATCGCGGACCCGACGGGTTCTGTCCAGCCGTTCCTCGTGTGTGCCGGTGAATTTGGAAGGATCGTCAAACGGCCAGTGCAAGCGAGTAGTGACACCAGGGAAAATTGGACAACCTTCAGCCTCGGCTTCGCTACAAACCGTCATCACGAATTGGAATATCTGCCCTGATTTCCAAACATCGAAAACGCGCTGCGTAGTGTTCTTCGAGATATCGATTCCGAGTTCCTGAAGCGCCTCTGCGGCCAATGGATTGATTGTGCCCGGCTCTAATCCCGCGCTTTGGGCTTCGAAAAATTCACCGCACATCTCGTTCAACAGTGCTGCCGCCATTTGGCTACGCGCACTGTTATGCGCGCAAATGAACAGAACTTTTTGTTTTGGCATTTGTTCTCCTTTCGTCTACGCCACGCTTAAATACGCTGCGCGGCTCACAACATTTCTTTGCAAGTTTGGAAAGCTTTTCCATGTCGCGTTTGAACACTAGATCCGTCTCGGCGCAGTCCTGTAGACATTTTAGATTGCGCTCCAGTTCGTCTGCCCGTCGTTCAGGCAGCGAATAGATGATCCAGTTCTGCTCCCTCTCGGTGGTCACCATGCCTCTACTACGCAAGTAAGCGAGGTGTTTGGAAATCTTGACCTGTGGCTCACCGAGAATGTCCTGAAAATGACATACGCAGAGAGGCGATTTTGTAAGAAGATGGAGGATGCGCAGCCGGGTGCGGTCGCAAAAGCACTGATAGATCTGAATCAAGTCCATACCGATTAACAACAAGCCGCGGACGTAGCACAACAGCTGACTGCTGTTTCGGTCTCACGACGCTCCCGCTCCCGACATTGCGTCCGGCCGCGGCGCAAGATTAGGTCTAGATAATCGCCATTTGATTTGGCTTCGCCAATTGGATACTGCGCTACGACGCAGCAGTCGTATTCGATATCTACATCCAAATCTGCACTTGGAATCACGCGATTTCCGAGTTGCAGGATTTTCGCGAAGCGGTCCGATCGAAGCCGATGATCGGTGTCATCGCCGACGTGCGTTTGCAGCACGACCTTTTCTTCCGTTCCAGTTAGTCCGCCACAATCGATGAAATTCCTGACCACATGTCCAACTTCGGTGACGTGGGCGTGCGCAGGAATATAATCGCCGTTCGGCAGTATGAATCGGGGAAATGTGTTTGGATGTTCTGCTAGCGTGCTTTGCAATTCATGCAGTTTCATCCCTAGTCTATATTCCTACATAGGAATATAGTCAAGCCATCATCCCGGCAAAGTTACCGGGATTGAGAAGAAGCTACCTGTCACCGGTTGCGAGCTAACGATGGTTGAATTGCTCAACTTGCTGTCGATGTGCATAGTTCTATCGGTCTCCTCGAATGGAAAGAACCCTCGTTGCGCTGTGGTTTGCGGATATTGCCGGATATAGTGCGCATGCGGCCGAAGATGAAAGCGGCGCCCTAGACCTCATCGAAATTCTTCAAGAGCTGTCTCAGGAGACAGTCGCACATTACAGGGGGCGCCTGGTGAAGTTCGTCGGTGATGCTGTGCTGGCACAATTTCCAAGCACTGAGCTGGCCGTGCGCGCCGCGATGGCGTTAAGCGTCAGCTACAGGGAACGATCGGCCGCGACTGGTCGCGCCCAAAATTTGCGAATCGGCGTTCATTTAGCTGATGTTGCAGTGGCTCCCGACGGCGATCTGTATGGAGATGGTGTCAATGCTGCTGCGCGAATCCAAGAAGCCGCCGAACCCGGACAAGTCTTAATTAGTCAAGACGTCTGGCGCCAACTGCGTGGTCGCCGACAGTTTCGCTTTGAACACGTAGGCGATCGGACGCTAAAGGGGATTGGTGTCATCAGTCTTTATGTCGCCGACGTAGAGAACGACGCCAGGAGAACTCCCACGTCGAGCGTTACAAGGGATCGTCGGCCATCAGAGAAGAAAACGCGCGCAATTCGTTCTCTCGCCGTGTTACCCTTCGCAGATCTCAGCGCCGAACGCGATCAAGAGTACTTCGGAGACGGTGTAGCCGAGGAAATCCTCAACGCCTTGACGAAAATTGGCAGTCTTCACGTCCCTGCCCGGACATCATGCTTTGCCTTTCGGGGATTGAATCTGGATGCGCGCGATATAGGACAACGGCTCGGCGTCGACGCGTTGCTCGATGGCAGCGTCCGTAAGGCGGGACAACGCCTTCGAATCAGTGTTCAACTGATCGACGCGCGGAACGGTTACCATCTGTGGTCCGAGCGATTCGATCGCGAGGTCGCCGATATTTTCGCTATTCAAGATGAAATCGCTAACAGTGTCATCAATGCTTTGGGACTCTCCTCGACCAAACGCGACGAGCGACATTTCGTTCAAAGCTCCACTACTAGCGTCGAGGCCTACGAATTTTATCTGCGGGGTCGGAAGCTCTTCCAGAAATGGACCCGCCAGAACATAGCGCTTGGCCGCGAAATGTTTGAGCGTGCCGTTGCCATTGATCCGAATTTCGCCGCGGCATGGGCGGGGCTGGCAACGGCGCACGTGCATCTCTTTGGTTGCGATAACGAGCCGCATTTGGAAAAAGCTCGCGAGGCGAGCGCCCGAGCTCTAAGTCTGGATCCGGAGTCAGCAGAAGCCCACGTTGCCGCCGGCCAGGGATTCTCGATGGAACGGCACTACACGGATGCGGCGCTGGCGTTTGAACGAGCCATTGAACTGGATCCCACTCTCTTCGATGCTTATTATTACTACGCGCGATCTTGCTTCAAAAGCGGCGACATCGAGCGCTCGCTTCGCCTCTTCCAGCAAGCGCAATCCATCCGACCGGAGGACTACCAGTCTTTTAATCTCGCAGCTCTGGCTTTAACGCAGTTGGGACGACGTGACGAGGCTCGCCGCGCTCATGAGCAAGCATTAAAGCGAGTTACGAAATACTTGGACCTCAACCCGGACGACGCGCGCGCGTACGACTTGGCCGCCGGAACTCTGGCCAAGCTGGGAGAAACCGAACGTGCTAAGCGATGGGCTGAGCGAGCGATGTCGCTAGCACCCGATGACGATGCGGTTCTCTACAACACGAGCTGTCTTTTTGCCGTCCTCGGCGAGGAAGATCGGGCCCTTGATGGATTGCAGCGGGCAATCGACGCAGGGCTTGCCGGCGGAGATTGGGTTTCGCACGATCCTGATTGGGAACGACTTCGTGACCATCCACGGTTTCAGGCGTTGGTTCAGCGGCTTGCTCGACGGAAGTGAGTCTCTGAATAAGTGTTGAAATCGTGATTTGGCTCAGCTAGCGCAAACGTCTCGACGAATTCGTTATCGTTTAGGATTCGGTAAGTCTCGCGGGCTCGCCAGCCTGGAGCAATGTTTTCAATCGCTGTGCTGATAAAACCGATTGTCCGGCCGTCTTCAGAAATGCTTTCAAGAGCGAACTGATTCACGAACCCTTCGATATGAAATTGGCGAAGCACGAACTTCTTCGCGGACTTGTCGTAACTGAAGAAGCCGATATCCTCGTGCTTCTCGCCCTTTGGATTTTTCTCCTGTGGCGGATAAGTAGATCGATTCACAATGTGAATGAATCTATCCTTTAGAACGAACGAGTATTCTCGTTCTGCTTCGCCGGTCCCAGGCTCTCCCTTAACTTCGCCTTCCCATCTGCCAATAAAGACGCGCAGCGGTTTCCACGGATCAGCTTTCGTTTCTGGTTGCCGGGTTTCCGCCGTCAGGCAAAGAAATGCAAATGAAGTTGTGAAAAGAAAGGTAATTCCTAACGAGATCGCTTGTTTGTTCATGGCCCTGATAGTATAGCCGCAGGCGACCTCAGGGATTGTAAAAATCGGACATCAAAACGCCACGTTCGCGCGCGTAAAAAGTTCGGTCGGTTGGAAACCGGCGAACTGCCGAAACTCATGATTGAAATGCGCTTGATCGAAATATCCGCAGCTGAGCGCTACTTCAGTCAACGTGGTATTTCGATGTGACCGCAGTTCATTTAGCGCGTGAACGAACCTGCTGACGCGGGAGAATTGCTTTGGGGTGACTCCGACAGCACTTTCAAATCTCCGATTGAGCTGACGCGTGCTTGCTCCGACGGCCGATGCAAGCTCTGCAATTCTCAGCGTGCCGGTATGGAGTTGGATTAACTCCAACGCTCGATCCACCAAAATGTCTTCGCGTTGCGTCAACGCCAGATAATTGTTCAACAAGTCTTCAATAATGGCGATCCGACGGCTCATTGTCGGCGCAGTTGCAATCCGGTCTAGTATTTCACCATCCGAACCCTTCCAAATGTCTCTCGTCGCGACGACTCCACCAGCGATGCGTTTCAATGATCCCGGTAAAAATCGGTAAGCGCCTTGCGCCGAAAAACGAACTGCCACGAAACCAACCTTCCCGTGCGGCGCTATTTCGATGAATTCATTCATCTGTCCAACGACGAACCCTTGCGGTTGGGCGTAACCCTTTTGATTCGGAAACGCGGTGTAAAACGGATCGCGAAAATGAAACACAAGCTCGACACAGCCGTCCGGCAGAATTCTCTCGGGGCCGACATCGTGGATGGACCGGTCGCATTCTAACCACCAAATCAATTTTACGAATGGCGTTAAAGCTGTCGGAATCGGATACTCGCGATAGCATCTCTCATCCATCCGCTTTCGATACTATCATTGGCACCGCGATTCCTACCACTCTTCCGTTCCGGCAAAGATTGGCAGCGCATCCAAAAGAGGCTCGTTGCGACTCATGTTTGCTCACTGGCAAGCACACTCCCCGCGAATTGCCTCGCGGCCCTCTTTTATTAGGAATGGAATTAGCGCCAACGCCGCCACGCTATCGAGCCACCACCATCCCACCAACCAGGTAGCTGCCAAGCCAACCATCAACACAATGGATAAATAGCCGCAGGTTATGGATTCAACTGCGTCCGCTCGCAACGCGCGGGAATTCAGGCGAGTAGCTACTTTCAATTTGTAAGCCGCGAGGATCGGCATTCCGATTTTTGCAACGAGCCCGATCAGAATGCCCCACACGCTTTCATGCGTGTCGGTAATTCGCTTGGCTATAAACAATCCGTAGCCGGAGTTCAGCACGACGTACACGACCAGCGCATACAGTGAATACCCAACGTAACGCGAAGCGCGACGTTCAACTTCTTCCGCGCGCTCTGCCGATGCGGTACCACTCGCCTCTACGCGCAACCGCCAAAGGAGCACCGCCGCGCTGAAAAGTTCGATGACGCTGTCGATGCCGAATGCCTCGAGTAGCAAACTGTTCGACACCCAGCCGAGCAGGAGCGATGCGGCTCCTTCAATGGTCATCCACGCGAGCGTGATGTAGATCAAGAGTAGGGCGAACCTTAGATCCTCTTCGCGGGTTGGTGTCAGAGCTTGTGAATGGATGGCGGTCGCTTTCACGGCGATTTCATTGCGATCGCTCTCTTGTTTTCTGCCCATTCGTACAGAACAGGGAGCAGAATCAGAGTAAGAAAGGTTGAACTCACAATTTCGCCAATCACGACAGTAGCCAGCGGTCGTTGCACCTCGGCACCGGCACTCGTTGACAGTGCCATTGGTATAAAACCAAAGGCGGCAACGGCTGCAGTCATGAACACTGGGCGCAGTCGCGTCAACGATCCTTCAATCACAGCGGAGCGGACATCTCTGCCCTGTTCGCGGAGCTGGTTGAAGTAAGCAATCATGACAACTCCGTTTAGCACCGCGACTCCGCTCAGGGTAATGAAGCCAACGGCCGCGGAGATACTGAAGGGCATGCCTCGCAGCCACAAGGCAACAACGCCGCCAGTGATCGCGAGCGGTACGCCGGTGTAAACGAGCAGTGTCTGACGAACACTGCCGAATGCCATAAAGATCAGTACGAAAATGAATGCGAGCGCTGCGGGCACCACGATCGCGAGTCGCGCCTTTGCTTCGCGGAGGTTTTCAAACTGGCCGCCGAACTCAATGGTGTAGCCTTCCGGCAATTGAACTTGCTCGCGAACTTTCGCCTCGGCTTCGCGCACCCAGTTTTCGACATCGCGACTTCGCAAGTTCACCATCAACGCCGCGCGCCGTTGGGCTGAATCCCGCAAGATTGGCGAAACGGTTTTGACGCGTTCAATGTCGGCTAGCTCGCCAAGCGCTAGCATTCCCGCTTCACCCACACGGACAGGCAATGTCCGGATCGCTTCCAGATTTTCGCGGTCCTTGTCGGAGAGCCGAACGACAATGTCGAAGCGACGATTTCCTTCGATCATCGTTCCCACAGTCTGGCCAGCTAATGCGGCGGAAATCGCCTGGTTTACGTCGCCCGCGTGAAGATTGTACTTCGCCAGCACATCCCGCTTCACTCTAATCTCGAGCATTGGCGCGCGCCCTGTCGTTTCATATTCAACTTCACCTTCGCCCTCACGCGTGCCGGGAATTTGTCCCAGCACTTCTTTGACTTCGGAGCCCAAGCGCTCCAGGACATCATAATCGTTACCAAAAATTTTGACGGCGATGTCTGCGCGAATGCCTTCGAGCATTTCGTTGAATCGCATCTCAACCGGTTGCGCCACCATCACACGCGCTCTGGGATTTAACGCTTCAATCTCCACAGTAATTATTTTCGCGAGCTCTTCTTTGCTGATTGGGTGATTGTCGACCTTCCGCCATTCGCTTTGCGGTTTGTAGTAGATGTAAAAGTCGCAATCGCTTGGCGGCATTGGATCGGTCGCGATTTCCGCGCTGCCGATCCGCGAAAAGACATGCGTCACCTCAGGCACACGTTTTCGAATATCTTGCTCCGTTTTGCGTTGCTGTTCGATGCTTTGATCGATGCTAATGCTGCTCTCCCGGTACACCATCATGGTGAAAGTGCCTTCATCGAGCTTGGGAATAAAGTCCGCCCCGAGACGGCTAAAAATGAACATTGCCACCGCGAACAGGGTGACCGCGCCCAACACAACCAGCCATCGCCCTCGCAACGCCAAATGCAGAGTTGGCGAGTAAACGCTTTTGATCAGTCGGATGATGAAATCGTCGCCTTCCGCGATGTTGCCCCGGAGCAAGAACGAGCAGAGCGCCGGCATCAAAGTTAATGCCAGCACTAGCGATCCGCCGAGGGCGAGCATTACCGTCAACGCCATCGGGTGAAACATTTTTCCCTCGATTCCCGATAAGGCGAGAGTCGGCAGATAAACAATGGCGATGATTAACACGCCGAAAAACATCGGCGTCCCGACTTGTTTACTCGCGGTAACAACTGTGTGCAGTCGCTCTTCGGTTGTTAAGTGTCGTCCGAGCTGATGCTGTTTTGCGCCAAGTTGCCGAACAACATTTTCTACGATCACGACCGCGCCATCGATGATCAGCCCGAAGTCAATCGCGCCGAGACTCATCAGATTTCCAGAAATGCCGAATCGCGTCATTCCGGTGAGGGCAAAGAGCAATGCCAGCGGAATCGCAGCCGCAACGATCAACGCGGCGCGCCAGTTTCCCAGGAGAAACAGCAGCACCGCAATCACAAGCAATGCGCCTTCGAAAAGATTCGTTGTTACCGTGCGAATCGTGCGGTGAACCAAGTTTTTCCGGTTGTATTCCTGCATAAGGACTACGCCGGACGGCAACCGCTTTTTGATCTCTTCAATTCTTTCCGCAACCCGCTCGGCAACAGCATGGCTGTTTTCACCCATGAGCATCATCGCCACGCCCAGCACTGCCTCCTGACCGCTGTGCGTCGCCGCACCCGTTCGAAAGGCGTGATCAATTTGAACCTCCGCGAAATCTTTGACGCGCAGCGGCATGACGCCGGCGGCAAATTTTACTGGGAGTTCAGCAATCTCCTTCGGCGAAGTGACTCGACCGACTCCGCGAATCACGAGTTGTTCATTCCCCGCGTTCACGATGCCGCCGCCCGCGTTCTCCACATTTTCGCCGACGACTTTCGCAAGGTCGTTAACGGTCAGCCCGGCCCCGCGCAGCCGTGCAATATTTGGTTGCACGACAATCTGCTTCACATAACCGCCGTAAACATTGACCTCAGCGACACCGAGGACCGTTCGCAACTGCGGCTTGATCACGTATTCCTGCAGTTGCAAAAGTTCCATTACCTGCGCTTCACGTGAGGCGGGCGCGTTCGGCGCATTCGGCGCGTAGTCGATCGTATAATAAAATACTTCGCCAAGTCCGGTCGTGATCGGAATAAGCTTCGGTATCAGCCCGGCCGGTAACGAATCCGCCGCGCTTTGCAATCGCTCGGTCACGAGTTGACGCGCTCGATAGATGTCGGTCTTATCGGTGAATTGAAGTGTAATTTGCGACAATCCGAAGCGCGACAGCGAGCGCATCTCAGTAACGCCCGCGACACCACCTAGCGCCATTTCCAGCGGCAACGTTACCAGCTTTTCGACCTCGTCCGGCGCAAGCGCTGGCACGGTCGTGTTGATCTGCACCTGGACACCGGTGATGTCCGGAATTGCGTCCATCGGCAGCTTATTTGCGGACCAGAGACCCACTAGCAGCAATGCCAGCGCGCCCATTAAAACGAGGACGCGTTGGCGAACAGAGAACTCCAAAATCTTGTCGATCATCGTTCCTGCTCTTCCCGGTACAGCTTTTGGCCACTCAAAATTTCCAGCGCCTGTGCAGCTTCGAGCGTATCCTTCTGTTCGTTGCTAAATGCACCGATGGCTTCGAGGTATTGTTTTTGAATCTCGACGTAGGTTGTAAGCGGAACTGCACCCAGCCGATAGTTGCGATCCGCCGACTCGGAGGCCTCGCGCAATTTAGCCATCGCGCCGGTCTTCCACGTTTCAATCTCGGTTCGCTTTACATCCAGCGTGGCGGCGGTTTGCGTGACGCGTCTTTCGACTTCGCGCGCCGTCATAGCCAATGAGGCTTCAGCTTGCTGCTGACGCGCCTTGCTACTCGCAATGTTCCCGAGGTTGCGGTCCCACAAGGGCAGCGGTAACGAGATACCTAGGCCTACTCGCTGTTCCCGGTCAATTGCATTTTCTAGCGAGTAAAACGGCCCGACGGCAACGGCCGGAAATCGCTCGTTTTTCGACAAGGCGACCTTGAAGCCCTGCTGAGCGAGCTCGACCTGTCGGATGCGAATGTCGAACGCATTTGAGCGGGCGGCATCCAGCAGCTTCGGCACGGAGAACGCGGTGAAAACGATCGGGCCCGCGCTCACCGTTACCTCTGCATCGGCCGAGCGCCCGCAAAGCTGATTCAACTCTACCGCAATCGTTTTCTCTCCTAATGTCGATTCGCGTTCCTGTCGTTGAAAAGCCAGCAAGTTTGCACTGATAATCTGCGCTTCCAATTGCGGCGCGATCCCCGCAAGTGGCCGTTGCTTCAGCACATCGTTGGGCGCTTGAGTTCGCGAGGCTACTTCCTGCACTGCTTTCGTTCTCTCACGAGCGCTCGTGCTCGCGTAAGCCAGCGAGCGAACACGCGCGGCCAGGGTCAGGCGAAACTGTTGCAGATGGAGTTCGGCGAGCGCGAGATCATGATTTGCAATCGCTTTGCGTAGCGCAATTCGACCGGGATACTCGAGGGCTTGGCTGAATGAGAGAGCCAATATCGCGCCATCGCCGGTCGCTCCTCCCGAAATCTCGCGCGAATTCTTATAGCCAAGTTCCGTGCTGAGTTCCGGATTGCGAACGGTTCTGGCAGTTCGCACGGCTCCTTTCGCCGCAGCGATCTCCGCGACAAAGAAGTTTAATTCTGGATTTCGTTGGAGTGCTTGTCTGACCAAGTGGTCCGGCGTCTCGGCAACCGCACTCAGGCTCGCAAGCACAATCGCGCTTGCTGCAACGGATTTAGTTTGTGTGTAAATGGACATGGGTTGGGCAAAAGAATTGGAGCAGCCACAACACGTTTGCGATGTGGCGACGGAACGAGTCCTGAGCAACGACTGGCGCGGACACACCGCGCCTGTGCTCAGGCGTTAAGCGAGCTGAGGCGGATGATCAATCGCCGCAGGCAATCCAGTCGACGCGGACTGCTCACCGGCTGGAAAAAAAACAGTTGCCTGAAAAGTGCCGTTGATATGCACCATGGCGCTGGAAGTTATGACACTGCCGTTATGCACCGCGCATGAACAATGCGAACAAGGCGCTTTCTCATGATGCGAGTCCGACTGCGATGTTTGCGACACGCAATGATCACCGCGCAAATCAGCAATGGAATCGGCGACGATATCGCCTGCAAATGTGCAGAAGACAACAACGCCGGTCAGCGCAAGCAGCCGCGATGTCCGAACGAAGTTCATCGAATTCCCCTCTTAGCGTTCTCATTAACAGCTGTCAAACCGCAGCCGTTACTTCTTTAGCAACTTCACGATTACCACGATGAGCAGCACGATTAGTAGAATCCCAACGACGCCCCAAATCCACATCATCCACATCGGACACATCATCATTATTAGCCACCCCCTCTCTTGACCGCGACTGCTAGTTCGCCACCCTCTGGTTATTCGCACCTGAAACTGATTCGAAGCCTTCTGTGGAGAATTTCGGGTGGTACGGCGAAAAAGGAGTTGATTCGATCAGGGCGCAAAAGTCTGCTCCCGCTTTTGAGTTTGGATTTCGTTTCCAACGAGCGAGATGATCGGCGAGCTTGTCGCGGAAAAGCCGCAGTTCCTTCAACTTCGTTTGCGTTTCGGAGAGAGTCGCTTCGGCGATTGCTATGACACAGCTGCATGTTTCTTTGCCGTGGCCTCGCAAGCTCATGATTCGTTTGATTTCATCGAGGCTGAAACCGAGCGACTGCGCTTTGCGGATGAACGTTACCTGTTTCAACGCAGCATCGTCATACACACGATAACCGCTCGCCGTTCGCGCTGGCTTCGGGAGGAGCCCGCTCCGCTCGTAAAAGCGGATGGTATCGGGCTTCACTCCCGAAAGCTTTGCCAGCCGCCCAATCAATAGCGGCTTTTCACTCATCGTGTGAGCAACGCTGCTTGCTGGCGTGTGATCTGGCCTTACATAATAGCTCCGTTTACAACGACCGTCGGCATCGCACGCACACCGTACGCTTTACCTTCCTTACACATCTGTCGAGGGGGCAGTGTCGTTCAATAACTTCGCAACCGCACGATGAAACCGCTTCCTTCACCAGCCGCAACGTGTCATCGCAGAGCGAGCAGCCCGCTGCGAAAACTTCGATGGTTCTTTTGCCTGGCATTCTATTCACCTCCTTTCCTCGTTTGTTGTCGCCTACATTCCAGTGCAGCAACATTTGTCGACTGTTTTACCCGTGAGTTTGCACAACAGTTTTCCGTCTTTTTGTTTTTCACAGCAGCACGTCTTCACTTCTTTGCCGGTCAATGTGCAGACCATTTTCGGCGAAGCACCTGACGTGATTGTTCCGATTGCCAGTGCTGCGATCAGCGGCAGCCATTTTGTAATTCTTTTCATCAATTCCCCTCCTTCAATTGTTTGACTTCATCTCTCTACACCTTGGAGCCTAGTCCAAGGTCAAACGATTATTTTCGGAATTTTGCAGCGACGATTTCATCGGCCGAATCGATTTGGTTTGAACCTGGCCGCAGCTACGCATGGATGGCCCCATGTAAGGATTGTCGATCTTGTCGCCTTTTTGCAGCCAGCTGGCCTTCGCCATCGGGCAATAGATTTCGGTGTATGCGCCGCTGAGGTTGTGCTCAGTCAGGTATTGGATGAGCGACCTGCTCAGCGGCTTGAATGCTTCACGTTCAGACGAAAGGTTCCGCATTCCCGCCAAAATCTCGGCTTGTTTCGCCACTTTCGCAGGGAACGCGTTCGCCGAATCGCTACGCACGATCCTGGCAATTTCTGAAGCGTTAAACCCGATCCCAACAGTTGAATCGTTCGCCAGCGCAGATTCGATTTTTAAATAATTGTCGAAAACAGATTTGACCGACTGTGTCAGCGCGCTGGTTTGCTTTTTGGGGAATGTTCGATGGCCAGCAATGGTTGCCAGCGCTGTGAAAGCAAATGCGATTAGAGTCAGAAACGGAAGTTTGGTTTTCACATGGTGTTTTGTTTTCAGGGTTTAGCGTTGAGGTTGAAGCCGGTCTGCCCATTGCCGCGCGGACCTTCGAAGGAAATTTTCGCGTTCCAATCGCCAGCCATGGCGATCTTGATTTTGGCGCGATACTGACCGGGTATTTTTGTTCGCTCGATTGTGCCGCCGGAGTGCATCTGCATTCCGGGCATGTTCATATCCATATCGAACTTCACGTTGCCAACATCAACGAGCTGACCTTGCGCGTTTCGGAACTCGATAATGATTTCGTTATTGCCGCGGCGAAGCTGGCCCTGGGGATGAATGAAATTCACCGTCAGGTCGTTCACCGCTTGGCTCGCAAATGGCGCGCTTGAAATTCGGTGCGAGCGTATCTTCTGCCAGGCAAAATTGCCCGCGTAAAAGAGCACGAGGACAGCTATGATCAGCGCGATCCATTTGAGAACACGCTGCCGATTCTCACGCGAGACGACCAACGCGGGCGGAATCAGAGGCGCTTCTTCTTCGTTCTGATCGGGTAGTTCGCGTTTACGCCAGGCAACGTAAATCACCGGGAAAATCAGCAGCTCGAGAATTGCCGAGGTAATGATGCCGCCGATCATCGGCGTGGCGATGCGTTTCATGACGTCGGCGCCAGCTTGGAGGGTAGGGGACCACATGATCGGCAGAAGTCCGAATAAAATCGCGCAGACCGTCATGATCTTTGGCCGGATCCGTTGCACCGCGCCTTCAATCACGGCGTCATGTAAATCGTGCATCGAGGTCATTCGCCCCTCGGCTTTGAATTTTTCCCATGCGTGATCGAGGTAGAGCAGCATAACTACGCCGGTCTCGGCGCTGACACCGGCGAGCGCGATGAGTCCGACCCAGACGGCAACGCTCATGTTGTAGCCTAACAAGTAGAGCAGCCAGAATGCGCCGACGAGCGAGAACGGCACGGTCAGCAGAACTATCAACGTCCTGGTAACTGATCGGGTGCTGATATACAGGAGCACAAAAATGATCAGCAGTGTGAACGGGACCACGACTTTGAGCCGCTCCTTGGCCGCTTGCAGATATTGGAACTGCCCGGCCCATTCGACGTAATAGCCCGGCGGATATTGAATCCGCTGGCTGAGCTGTTGCGACGCCTTGCGCACGTAACCTGCGATGTCGCTGGTCGTAATATCCACGAAAACAAACCCGACCAGTTTGCCGTTCTCGCTGCGGACCGAAGGCGGACCGGTTTTGTAATGGATGTCGGCCAGCATCGAGATCGGGACCTGCGCGCCTGTGGGCGTCGGGACGAGCACGCGTTTGAGCGCGTCGATGTCTTGCCGAAAATCGCGCGCGTAACGTGTATTGACAGGATAACGCTCGCGGCCTTCCACCGTCGTCGTGATGTTCTTGCCGCCAATGGCTGACTCGATGATGTCGTTTACATCGCCAACTTTGAGTCCATATCGCGCTGCTGCCTCGCGGTTGACGGTGAAATCCAGGAAATATCCGCCCACCGTGCGCTCGGCGAACGCGCTCCGCGTGTTCGGAAGATCGGCCAGTTCTTTCTCGATCTGAACGGCGAGTTTTTGAATCTCGCCAAGGTCCGGACCAAAAACTTTTACGCCGAGGATGCTGCGAAATCCAGTGGTCAGCATCTCTGTGCGCGTCTGGATCGGCATCCAGAAAATGTTGGCCATGCCCGGCGTCTTGATGTTCGCATTGACCTCAGCGAGAAGCTTTTCCCAGGTCATTCCCTTGCGCCATTGGTCGGGCGGCTTCAACGCGACGACCGTTTCAAACATCGACAACGGTGCCGGATCGGTGGGCGTATCGGCCTGCCCGGCTTTGCCAAACACGGTCACGGCCTCCGGGATCTTTTTCAATTGTCGATCTTGTATTTGGAGAATCTTTGTCGCTTCGGTGATCGACATTCCCGGGACGGCGGTCGGCATGTAAAGCAGCGTGCCTTCGTTCAGCGGCGGCATGAATTCGCTGCCAAGTCTTTCGTACGGGAAAATCGTGATCAGAAGTAGAACAAGCGCGGCTGCGAGAGTGAACCAGCGATAGCGCAGAACGAAGTCGGCAAACGGTTGATAAGCCCGGATCAGAAATCGGTTAACCGGATTTTTCTCTTCCGGTGTGATTTTCCCGCGAATGAGCAGCGTCATCAGCACTGGCACGAGCGTCACGCCAAGAAACGACGCAAAGAACATTGCGAACGTTTTTGTGAAGGCGAGCGGCCGGAAGAGCCGGCCCTCCTGCGCGGTCAGCGAGAAAACCGGGACGAAACTCACAGTGATTACAAGCAAAGCGAAAAACAACGCGCGGCCGACGCCTTTCGCGCCGGCGATGATCACTTGAATACGCTCAACGTTACTCGGCTCGCGCTTGTGGGTTTCCCGGAAATGCTCGAGTTGCTTATGCGCGTTCTCGATCATGATAATTGCCGAATCGACCATGGCGCCGATGGCGATGGCGATGCCGCCTAACGACATGATGTTCGAGGTGACGTGCATCCACCACATCGGGATGAACGAAAGAATGATGGCGATCGGCAGCGTGATAATCGCCACCAGTGCCGAGCGCACATGCCAGAGAAAAACCAAACAAACCAGCGCGACGACAATGCTTTCTTCGATTAGCTTCTCGCGCAACGTCGCGATGGCGCGGCGAATCAGGTCGCTGCGATCGTAAACTGGCACAATGCGCACACCCGCCGGCAACGACGGCTTTATCTCTTCGATTTTCTTTTTTACCGCATCGATGATGTTGAGTGCGTTCTCGCCGTAACGCATCACGATGATGCCGCCAACGACTTCGCCGCGTCCGTCGAGCTCAGCCACCCCACGCCGGATGTCGCCGCCGAGGTGAACGTTTCCGACATTCTTCAAGTAAACCGGCGTGCCGTTTTCCACTTTGAGAACGATGTTCTCGATGTCCTCAATCTTTTTGATGTAGCCGCGTCCGCGAATGTAGTACTCCGTGGTTGCGACTTCGAAGATCTTGCCGCCTACGTCGGCATTGCTCATCTTGATCGCGCTGACGACGTCGCCGAGCGGGATGCTATAAGCAACGAGCGCGTTTGGATCGAGATCGACCTGGTATTGCTTTACGAACCCGCCGACTGGCGCGACTTCCGCGACGCCTTTTACAGAGGAGAGCCCATAGCGCAGGTTCCAATCCTGAATGGAACGCAACTCAGCGAGGTCATGTTTTCCGGTGTCATCGACGAGCGCGTATTCGTAAACCCAGCCCACACCGGTCGCGTCGGGGCCAATCGTCGGGTTCACACCCTCCGGAAGCGAACCGCGCACCGAATTCAAATATTCGATGACCCGCGATCGCGCCCAGTAAATGTCGGTGCCATCTTCAAAGATGACGTAGATGAACGATTTGCCGAACATCGATTCGCCGCGGACGAACTTCACTTTTGGCGCAGCGATGAAGACACTGGAAATCGGATACGTAATCTGGTCCTCGACCAGATCGGGCGAACGTCCCTCCCACTCGGTGTAAACGATCACCTGCACGTCGCTCAGGTCTGGAATCGCATCGAGCGGCGTGTGGACCAGGCCGTAGATTCCAGCTGCGACTGCGAAAATTGTGAAAATGAAAACGAGGAATTTGTTTCGAGCGCTCGCTTCGATAATCCGCTCGGTGAACGTCTCGCGCTTTGGAATTGCGGCGGTTTCTTCTGCCGAAATCTGATCCGCTTCGGTCATGGCTTTGTTCCGGGCGGCGGGGTCTCTTCAAACTCCTTCAGCGCGCCTTGCACCTTCGACTCCGCGTCGATGAGGAAGTTTGCGCTCGCGACGACGCGTTCATTTTCTTGCAGACCGCTTTGCACCTCGTAGATATCGCCATACTTGGTGCCAAGTTGGACGACCCGCGGCTCGAGTTTTCCTTCACCTTTATCGACGAAGACGATGCTGCGCGTGCCGGTCGGCATGACGGTGCTGACGGGGATGGTGAGCGCCTCGCCCATGTCCATTCCCAGCTCAGCGTTCACGTACATCCCCGGCCGCAACTTGAAATCCCCGTTCGGAATATCGATTCGCACTTTGGCGGTGCGTTTCGTTTCGTCGATGAATGGATTGATCAGGGCTATAGTCCCGTCGAAGTTTTGGCCGGGATAAGATTTCGCGGTGATGGCGAGCTTTTGCCCCACTTGAAGCATCGACAACTCGTTCTCGTAAAATTCCGCCCACATCCAGACGACGCTGAGATCGGCGGCTTCGACTAGCATGTCGCCCACTTTGACGCTCTTGCCCTGCTCAAGGGGCACTGACTGCACGACCCCACGGAAGGGTGAGAGCAGTGTGAGCGTGTCGGAGGCTTTGCGCGTCTTCTCCAGCTCTGCGATCTGCTGGTCGGTGACGTTCCAGAGTTGCAACCGACGCTTCGCGGACTCGATCAAGCGCTGCGGCGTTTCGCGTGCATCTTTCGACTTAGCCGCGTCGCGCATCCGCAACAATTCGACGAACTCGCGCTCACTCGTGAGCAAGTCGGGGCTGTAGATCGAGAGAAGCGGCGCATCTTTTTCGACGAGTTCGCCAGGCGCGGTAACGTACAGCTTCTGAATGTAGCCATCGACACGCGATACAAACTGCCAATTACGCGTTTTATCAGGAACAATCAGTCCAACTGCGCGGATAGTGTGCCGGAGCGGTTTGCGTTCGACTTTTGCATAGCGCACACCGATCTGCTGCTGGCGCTCGACTGGCACGACAAATTCGCTCGGCTTCTCGCCGCCTTTCATCTCGCCCTCTTTCATACCCGGCATCCCCGGCATCCCTGCCATTCCCTTTGCCTCGCCACCGCTCTGCATTTGTTCTCCCGGCGTATGAGATGGCTGCGTTTCGGTTCCGCCTTTTTTCATTACTGGAACCAGGTCCATGGAGCAGATCGGGCACTTTCCGGGATCCTTCTCATGCACCGAAGGATGCATGGTGCACGTCCAGTAATCGACGTTGCTCGGTTTACCGGTGGCGCTGTTCTTCGAGCAGGACGTGGCGCCAAGGAGAAGCGCGGCGAGCGTGATTAACACCGCGGTTTTTCGCATGAACAGTTTCATCGCGACTTCCCTCCTTTCGATGACGCTGGGGTAGGGGAATAAATTTCTGCGCCGATCACTGCCTCCAACTCAGCGACAGCCATTTGGTAGTGGGCCAAATGCTCGCGCCCCATCGCTTCGACATCGCGCACGTTCCGCTGGGTGCTGATCCAATCGAGAAACGTTGTTTTTCCCGATTCATAACTCAGCTGTGTCGCCTCAAACGCCTGCTGCGCCTGCGGCACGAGTTTGTCACGGAACAGTTCAACGTGATGATGAAACGTTTCGATCTTTGCCAACTGATCGCGCAACAGCCGCAGCGCTTCCTTATGTTCGCGCTCAAGTCCTTGCTCGGCAGCTACAACATTCGCGCGCGCCTCCCGCACGCCGGCTGAATATTTACTGGGATTCACCCACGGGACTGTGAACGACACGCCGGCGTCGAGTTCACTCACTGCCTCGGGGGCATCATTGTAACGCTGACCTTTAACACTGATTGCTGGATCGGGAATCCACGCGCGGCGCGCCAGCTGAAGCTTTGATTTCTCGCCGTCGATCTTCGCGCGCGCCATCTGCACTTCGGGCCGCTGAGCCAGCGTGAGCGTGCGCAGTCTGCTCGCTGAGAGATGCGCGTGGTTAACAGTCGTCGTGACCGGCGCGCCAAGCGGCGCAAACGTGTCACGATTCATCAGTGCGTTCAGCTGCGACTCCGCATCAGACAAATTGCGCTCCAGATCCCGTCGCGCTTCCAGCAGCTTGCTATGATCTGTCTCGGCAACGAGCACATTCGCCGCACTCTCCAAACCAGCTTCGTATCGGGAGCGGCTGATATCGGCGATTTGTTTCAGCGAAGTGAGATTCTTGCTGTTGATCTCAAGCTGGTCGTAGGCATTCGCCAGCTGGAAGTAAGTGGCGCGCGCCTTCGCGATCACATCGAGCTGAGTGCGCCGCGCTTCCTCAAACGCCGAAAATGCCTCGGCTCCGGCAATACGGCCGCGCACGAGATTTTTGCCGGTGATGGGGATCAGCTGCTCGATAGCGAGCGTTTGATCCATGAATGCATTCGGCGGAACATCGACATAACGATGCACGCGTGATTCGCCGACAACGCGAGGGTCGTCCCATGCGTTGGCTTGCCGCACGCGGTGAATTGCGGCCTGCCAGCGACTCTCCGCTTCTTTGATCGCGGGATTATTGGCCAGGACCGCTCTGGTCACTTCACTGAGCGACAGAGATGGTGTCGAAACTTCGCCTTCTTCTGCGTCAGCAAAAGGTTCCGTTCCGAATGTAAAAGTTAAAGTTGTACTAAGAAGTAAAAGGTAAGTTGTTTTCATTGATCCAAGAGCTGAATTGAAGTCCAGGTATGCCGGTGAATGGGCACACCCCGAGCGATCAGCGTCTTTGGATCAGATCAGAAACGTGCAGAGCAGCGCGAGCCGCGGCGGTGAATTCGCCGACAGTGATGGAACCTGGAACCGCAACTGCCCAGCTCCGGCTTCACAACTTGAGAAAGGCAGCACAGCAGTTGCAAAACAGGTTGCGCTCAACTGCTGCCCGGAATCAGCTTTCGCAAGCGGCTGCGACGGCGGGGCTGTGTTCTTTGGCGATGTCGCGCAACAAATTTTGTTAGCGCAGCAACTTGGTTGACAGGCCTTTTGACTTGGCGCGTTAACGAGGATGCACGATCGCGCCGAAAGCGGCATCGCCGCGGTGGGCAGCGCCATCGCGACCATGAGTGATATTACAATTCTACCCAGCACTGCGCTTAGCTGATAGCACAACGTGCACCAGACGTCTAGCGGGCTGTACAGTACACCCGCAATGGCGGCCGACGTCTCCGATACGGTCTGGACAGTCCGCGACCTCGTGGAAATGATTGAAAGGCACAGCCTCACAAATGACCGACAGTGATCCAGATAAAGGGCAGCGAGCGTTACGGGTTGGGCGGCTCCTCCGGCTGCTGCTTGGCCTGATCCTGATGGCCGATCTAATTCCGATCTACGGGCGACTGGACGTCGCGTTTCCTTTCAGGACTTCGCTCTTAATCCTTGCGATCCTGACTGTGTACAGTTTTATCCACGTGCTGGCTTGCCGTAAGGTACTTGGCTTGAACTCTTGGCTCGGTACGGCCTTAGCGCTGGCGCTGCTGGTCGCGGTCTACTTCACTGGTGGCCGCGGCGGATTACTTCTCGGAAGAGGCGAAGGCCAACTGGCAGCCGGAAGGTTTGTGGGATTATCTCTACTAGTAGCAGGCATGCGCGGCGACGCCGGGTGCGAACTAATGTCTATTCCGAGCGCTCTGTTTAACAAGCATTGCCGCCTACCATGTGTCATGTTCTCACCGGTCGACTGGCTTGAGCGAAAGCTCCGAGGATTAAATTAGGGTACGACTTCCTAGTCACCAACGAGACGTGGCAACTGCCGAAGCCGTCGTTCCTTGCTCGCCATCGTCGGTTTTTGCTTGAATTTCTCCAAGCATTTGCAAAGCAAGCGGATTATAATTTCTTTCCAGAACAAAAGGAGAGATTTATGAAAACTGAAGATTTGGAGTCTATAGCGAAAAAGCTCGTCGCAGCGGGGAAGGGGATACTGGCAGCGGATGAAAGTTCGGGGACGATCGAGAAGCGATTGAAAAGTATCAATGTTCCTTCGACGGAGGAGAACCGTCGCGCTTACCGAGAACTTTTATTTACCACAAACGGCGCAGGCGAATTTATCAGCGGAGTGATTCTCTTTGACGAAACGATTCGGCAGAAGACGCGCGATGGGCGCACTTTCGTCAAAGCGCTGGAGGACCAAGGGATCATCCCTGGGATCAAAGTGGACAAGGGCGCCAAGGCGATGGCGAATTTCCCAGGCGAAAAAGTCACAGAGGGTCTTGACGGTTTGCGCGAGCGGGTAGCCGAATACCGGGAGCTAGGAGCGCGCTTTGCCAAATGGCGAGCGGTCATAACGATTGGCGACAAGATTCCGACACGCACATGCATCGATGCAAACGCAGAGGCGTTGGCGCGCTACGCGGCGCTTTGTCAGGAAGGAGATTTGGTGCCGATCGTCGAACCCGAAGTGCTCATGGATGGGACGCACACGATTGAACGGCATTTCGAAGTCACGCAGGAAACGCTGGAGAGGGTCTTTCACGCTCTGTATGAGCATCGCGTTTTACTGGAAGGAATGCTGCTGAAACCCAACATGGTTCTTTCAGGAAAAGAATGCCCACAGCAAGCTTCGGTGCAGGAAGTAGCAGAAGCCACTGTGCGCTGCATGAAACGCGTCGTTCCCGCCGCTGTCCCCGGTCTTGTATTCCTCTCTGGTGGCCAGACTGATCAGCAAGCCACGGAGCATCTCAACGCAATGAATCAGCTCCCCGACTTGCCCTGGCAATTGAGCTTTTCCTACGGGCGCGCGTTACAAGCTCCCGTGCTTAAGGCTTGGAAAGGCGATCCCGCGAAAGTGGCCGACGCGCAACAGGCGTTCCATCATCGCGCTTTGTGCAACAGCAAAGCACGCTTCGGCAAATACACCGAAGAGATGGAGACCGCGAAAGCCGCATAGGCAGCCAAAATGACGAATGACCAATGCCTAATGACGAAGGAATGACTGGTCTAAGCCTCAGCGAAAACTTTCGGGATCGCGGAACGCCGCGCGATACGAAACCTGAATGACAAAAACCTTCTTTGCTGCCCGATTTCGTCATTTTAAACATTCGGATTTCGTTCGTCATTCGTCATTCGCGCTTCGTTATTTTGAAGACATGTGAAGTGTAACTCCGGGGAGCGCCTCATTAGAGCGCATCCGAGTCAACTCGTTAAGGCACCTCCATGATCTACACGTGCCCCATGCATCCGGAAATCGAGCACGATCAACCGGGGGCGTGCCCGAAATGCGGGATGACGTTAGAGCCGAAAGCTATGGGGGCGGAGGAAGAGGAACACGGAGAAACGCGATCGTTATCACTAAAATTCTGGATCGCGCTGGTTCTTACGATCCCCGTGCTGTTCCTGGCAATGGGTCATGCTATTCCCCGGTTAAACATCGATTCAATCGTTCCAAAGCAAATCGGAAAATGGATCGAGTTTGCCCTAACAACACCAGTGGTTCTTTGGGCTGGCGCCTTTTTCTTCGCGCGCGCATGGCAGTCGATTGTTAATCGCAGCCTCAACATGTTCACGCTCATCGCTGTGGGTGTTGGCGCGGCTTATTTCTACAGCGTAATTGCGGTGATCGCGCCCGGAATTTTCCCTGCTTCTTTCCGGCGTCACGGAGAAGTCGATCTTTACTTTGAAGCAGCGGCGGTGATTACGACGTTGATCCTGCTGGGGCAACTGATCGAGGCGAAAGCGCGCAGTCGCACGGGGCATGCTATCAAAGCGCTACTCGGTCTTGCGGCGAAAACTGCGCACCGGGTTCGCGATGGCCAGGAACAGGAAATCGTGGTGGACGAAATTCAGAAAGGCGACGTGCTCCGCGTGCGGCCGGGCGAGAAGATCCCGATCGACGGTGTGATTATCGATGGAAAAAGCAATATCGACGAATCGATGATCACTGGTGAACCAATGCCGGTGCCCAAGCGGTCAGGCGAAAAAGTGATTGGTGCAACAGTGAATCAAACTGGCTCGTTTTTGATGCGCGCGAAGCGCATCGGTTCAGAGACGGTTCTTGCGCAAATCGTGCAGATGGTGGCGGACGCGCAGCGCAGCCGCGCCCCTATTCAGAAACTCGCCGACACAGTGTCCGGTTATTTTGTTCCGGCGGTGATCGGCGTTGCGATCATTACTTTTGTTGTTTGGTCGGTCGTCGGACCTGCGCCGGCGATGTCTTATGCACTGGTGAATGCAGTTTCAGTCCTGATCATTGCCTGCCCGTGTGCGCTCGGACTGGCAACGCCGATGTCGATCATGGTCGGTGTCGGACGCGCAGCGCAAACCGGAATTCTCGTAAAAAACGCGGAGGCAATCGAGGTCACCGAGAAAGTCACGCACTTGGTCACAGACAAAACGGGCACGCTAACAGCTGGTAAACCTGAAGTGATCAGGCGAATCGCCGCGAACAAGATAAGCGAACGCGATCTTCTACAGATTGCAGCATCGGTGGAATCCCAGAGCGAGCATCCGCTTGCGCGGGCAATCGTAGAAGGCGCCAAAAAAGAGAAAATCGAGCTGCGGGACGTGACCGATTTTCAGTCCATCACCGGTGGCGGAGTGTCCGGCAAACTCGCCGCAGCGAGTCCGTCCAGCGGCGGACTTGGCGGCAAAAGAATCCTTATCGGCAAGGAAAAATTTTTGGCTGATTCGAATGTCAGTTTCCCCGAGGAGCTAACGAAGGAAGCCCATCGTTTGCAGGAAAAAGCGGAAACTACAGTCTGGCTCGCAATCAACGGACACGCAGCTGGCGTCCTCGGTATCGCGGATCCAATCAAACCGACAACCAGAGAGGCCGTCCGTGAGCTTCACGAAATGGGTCTAAAGATCATAATGTGCACGGGCGACAATCAGCGAACGGCTGAATCTGTTGCGCGCGACTTGGGCATCGATGAATTCAAGGCTGAAGTAATGCCAGATGAAAAGATCGACATCGTCAAAAAACTTAAATCCAAAGGCGCGATCGTCGCGATGGCTGGCGATGGGATCAACGACGCGCCTGCTCTGGCGGCGGCAGATGTCGGAATTGCGATGGGGACGGGGACCGACGTGGCGATCAAGAGCGCCGGCATTACGCTCGTAAAAGGCGATCTGATGGGAATCGTCAAAGCGATCCACCTCAGCCGCGCGGTAATGCGAAATATCCGGCAAAACTTATTTTTCGCGTTTATCTATAACGCGCTCGGCGTGCCCATTGCTGCTGGCGTGCTCTATCCATTCTTTGGATTGCTTCTGAGTCCGATGATCGCCGGCGCCGCCATGAGCTTCAGCTCGGTTTCTGTTATTCTGAATGCGCTTCGCCTGCGGTCGATCAAGTTGTAACGGCTCGCATGCCAATGCGTTTACGAAAGATCAGTGCCCTGCGAATTCAGAAGAGAGTTGCCCGGCTCACTAACCGCAATCGCAACTCTTTCCGCAATTGCATGCCTTGTTGTCGTTCATCGGGCAATTCTTACCGGTCTTCTGACAGTTCGGCTTGTCTGCCGCGAAACTCACTGTGCAAATCGCGGCTGCCAGAATCGAAAACAGGATTTTGAGATAATTTTCATAAGCTGATTCTCTGTCGCGACTGTCGTAAAAGCTAGTCTAAATTAAGGCAACCAACCTTTATCATCTTATGATTACACGAATGATAACCACCATAATTGTTGTGCTATTTTTCATAGTGGCCATGCCGCTATTCGCGGCCGGGGAACATCCAAGCCTCCCGCAGCAACCGCAGCAGCTACCACAAACAACAACCAACGCTCCGCAGACCAGCGCACAGACCATGGAAGCGAGCAACGCCGATATCGCTGTCGGACTAAAGAAAAACATCGACAACTCCGCCAGAAAATCGGCTGACAGAAAGTTTCATGTGAGGTACGGCGGCACAGATCTTGGGCTCGATTTGATCAAGGTTCATGATGATCGCTTCTCGAGCCTCGGCGCGAACAAATACTTCGCCTGTGTCGATATGAAAGGTGCCGACGGCAGGATCTATGACATCGATTTCTTCATGGCCGTGCGAGGCAAAACGCTGAACGTCACAGAGACCTCCGTCCACAAAATCAACGGCAAGCCGCTCTACAACTGGAAAGAAGAGAAGGGCATTTGGAAAAAAGTGCGCGTCTTGTAGAAGGCGAAGCGGTCTTCCGCAGCAACAAGCGTGCATCCGCCAAACACGCGAAAAGACGCCAAAGGTTCAGGAATCGATAATTTGAAAGTCCTTTGATCTTTTGTTTTGGCGTCATTCGGCGTTTTTGGCGGACCGTCTTTGGGTAGGCGCGTAGCCTTGTTTGCGGCGGTCACAGACTGCCGCTACAGATGTAATCGCAAAATGCCGAAAACATTTTTCATCAGCACGGCGATCGATTACACCAACTCGCCGCCGCACATCGGACACGCTTACGAAAAAGTGCTGGCCGATGTGATCGCGCGCTATCACCGACTCAAAGGGGAAGAGGTTTTCTTTCTGACGGGTGTCGACCAACACGGCCAGAAAGTTCAGCAATCTGCGGCGAAAGCAGGTATTCCTCCGGCGGAGTTTGTCAAAGACATTACGCAAAGATTTGTCGATCTATGGAAAAAGCTCGACGTGCAGTACGACGAGTGGGCAGAGACAACAAGCGATCGCCACAAGAAAGTCGTGCAAGGAATTTTGCAGCGCCTATTCGATGCGGGCCAAATCTACAAGGATAAACGGGCGGGGTACTACTCGGTTCGGCAAGAACAATTCCTTACTGACAAGGAACGCGGACCCGATGGTGAATTCGGTCCTGAGTGGGGACAGGTCGAATTTCGTGAGGAAGAAAATTATTACTTCCGGCTCTCGCAGCACAAAGACTGGCTCTTGTCCTATATTGATAGTCGAACAGACGCGGTCATCCCCGATTTTCGTCAGACGGAATTGCGAAATGCAGTCGAGAAACTGAGTGGCGATCTCTGCATTTCGCGTCCCAAATCTCGACTCGATTGGGGAATCGAGCTCCCCTTCGATAAAGATTTCGTCACTTACGTTTGGTTTGACGCCCTAACGAATTACATCAGCTTCGCCGGCTACGACTCAGCGATAGACAAATACGACCGTCAACCACAGGAGTTCCGTGACCGCTGGCCCGCGCTGCAAATCATCGGCAAAGACATTCTCGTTCCCGCCCACGGCATTTATTGGCTCATTATGCTGCACGCTATCGGATTTCCCGACGATCAGATGCCGCAATTGCTCGTGCACGGCTGGTGGAACCTCGGCGGTACGAAGATGAGCAAGAGCGCGGGCAATATCGTCGATCCCTTCGCGCTGATCGAAAAATACGGCGCCGGAGCGGTGCGCTATTATTTAATAAGCGATATTGTTAGTGGCAAAGACGCGGACTTTAGCGAAGAGCGACTTGTGAATCGCCATAATGCCGATTTGGCGAACTCGTTAGGCAATCTGGTTAACCGTTCGCTGAACATGGTGCACCGATATCGCGATGGACGTGTGAAGAGCACGGCGTCAGACAGTAAGTCAGCAGATGTCAGTAGCGGATATCGGAAGCTACTGGACGAGTACCGTGCCACCATGACAAGATATGAAGAATCAGCCGATACACAGCAATTACATCGAATGATGGAGTCTGTGATCGGACTGGTTGTTTTCTTCAACACGTTTATTGACCAGCAAAGCCCATGGACGTTAGCGAAGTCATCGGCGGAAAAAGACAAGTCGATACTTGACGAAGTGCTTTACGATTGCCTAGAGGGAATCAGAATCATTGCCATTTTATTGGCACCTTTCCTGCCGAAAGCAGCGCACGGAATTTTTGATCAACTGAATTGGAAGATGGAGCGGGAGCTCCGTGGAAAAGAAGAACGGTTCTTACTCGCTGATGCAGAGTGGGCGAAGCTGCCGGACGGGCATCTTGCCGGCAAACCGGTGCCGCTCTTCCCACGGATCGAGATTTCTGGGTAGCGCGCGCGTCTCGCGTGTTGGTTTTGGCGTCGCGCCGAAACAAGCTTTTCTTGAAACGAGATTTCGAGTGATTGCGTACCGCGAGAGAAGTCCGCGATGGCGAGATACCATCGCCAGACACGCGAGACGCGTGCGCTACCCAGAACTGGCGCGCATTCATCGCGACGAGCAAACTGCGCAACGCGCCGTACCGGCGACCGAAAGAAAGAGCCGCCACGCGTTTAAAGCGTTACGGCTCATTGCAAGTTGCTGCTGCCTGGGGACAACAGCAAAAGGCTTATCTCAACGCGAAGGTGGCGCTGCCTACAACCTGACCGTTGATGATGATGTCCACTCGGTAGGTGCCGACTCCCAACGCGCTAGCGCTCAGGTTGTAAACATACTGGCAGCTGGAGATCCTGAAGTTCGAGCCGGTATCGGCGGGGCCGCTGTAGAGGGACTCGTCGATGGGTCCAATGTCCCCCCGGCCGTTCGGGTTACAGCGATGGTGGCGGCCGGGAGGCCGCAGGTCGCCACACCGTTGAGGGTCAGAGTGAATTTCACCGGAACAACGCCGCGTCTAACGCGGTTTATGACCGCCGGGCCAATGCCAGTCGGCGCTCGCAGAGCGCCGCTACAGAAATCACTGCGTGCATTCTTCGAATGCGGCGGGCTCACCGCGTAGATGTGCGAGCACTTCGCCGGCGAAATGGAGCGAGCCAGTAATCAAAATGGGACTTGGTTTGGCGCGCGCAAGGGCCAGCGCTTCACCTACCGATGGAGCGATGGAGCAGGGGAGTGGTGGAGTAATAGCAGATAAGACTTTTGCCAGGTCCTCCGGCGGAGCGGCGCGTTCGCTGCGAATTTTCGGCAACAGAACGAATTCACTAATCGGCGCAAGCGCTTCGCAAATTCCACGCAGATCTTTGTCAGAAAGAACTGCAAGTACGAGCGTGGCGCGCTGAGTGCCAAAAATTTCGCGCCATGTTTCCGCGAGCGTACGCGCAGCGGCGGGATTATGCTCGCCATCAATGGTTGTGCTGGCGTCCCATTTTTGGAAACGCGCTGGCCATTCGATACAGGTGAGCCCCTGCGCAATTGATGAACCGTCGATATCGATCTTCGCTGCGCGAAGCGCGGCAATCGCAAGCGCTGCATTTTCTTTTTGATGCAACCCCGCGAGTGCGATTGGAGTCTCGTCATAAGGTTTGGTCACGAATTCCACCGGCGCTCCGCATTCGGCTGCGCGCGCCCGAATCACTTCTTCGGCTTCCAGGCGTTGTGAGGCCGAAACAACGGGAACACCTGGCTTGATAATGCCAGCTTTTTCAGCCGCGATTTCGGAGATGGTTTTGCCCAGCCATTTTTCGTGATCGAAATCAATTGGTGTGATGACCGATACATTCGACTGAACAGCATTCGTAGCATCGAGCCGGCCGCCGAGCCCAGTCTCCAAGATAGCGATATCTATCTTAGCATCCGAGAAGTTCTTTAGAGCCAGAGCGGTCACAACTTCAAAAAACGTCGGATGCGGATCCCAGTTTGCGACAAGATTGCGGATACTCGTTAGGCCATTGGCGACCGCATCTTCAGAAATCATATCGCCGTTCACGCGAATGCGTTCGCGAAAGGTGACGAGGTGAGGGGAGGTAAAAAGCCCGGTGCGATATCCTTGTGCGCAGCAGATCGAATCGATCATCGCGCAAACGGAGCCTTTGCCATTTGTTCCCGCGACGTGAATGATTTTGCAAGGAAGGGCGATCTCCAGATCGCCCACGGCGGCTTGGAAACCGCCGCTGCTCGATAGCTCCGCGAGTAAGCGCCGAATGTTCTCCAACCCGAGCTTGATCCCGAAGAGCTGAAGGCCATAGAGCCAGGCGAGCGCCTCTTTGTATGTTAAAGGAGGTCGCCGCACCGAGGCTCCTCCCACATTCACGGCGCGATGGCGAAATAACCAAGCAATCGGCTGATCTGCTCACGCATTTTTTTGCGATGCACAATCATGTCGATCAAACCGTGCTCCTCGAGAAACTCGGCGGTCTGAAATCGTTCGGGCAAGTCCTGATGGGTGGTTTCTCTGATGACGCGCGGACCCGCGAAGCCGATCATGCTCCTGGGTTCGGCTATAATGACATCGCCCAGCGAAGCGAAGCTAGCCATGACGCCGGCAGTCGTCGGGTTTGTCAGGACTGAAATGTAAGGGAGCTTGGCTTCCGCGTGCCGAGCCAGTGCGCCGCTTGTTTTGGCCATTTGCATCAAGCTCAACATTCCTTCGTACATGCGAGCTCCGCCGGAAGCGGCGACGATGATCACCGCACAGCGCTCGGCGGTTCCATATTCAATTGTGCGCGTGATTCTCTCCCCAACCACCGAACCCATGGTCGCGGCCAGAAAACCGAAATCCATCACCGCGATCGCGATCTTGCGGCCGTCAAGAATTCCGTGCCCGCTGATTACAGCATCAAGAAGGCCAGTGCGTTCCTGATAGTTCTTGAGCCGATCTTTGTAGTTGGCCATTCCTTGGAAACGCAGAACGTCCACTGATTTCAAGCCAGCATCCATTTCCACAAAGGAATCCGGGTCGAGCAGGTTTTGAATTCGCTCCTTAGCGGATTGAGCAAAATGATAGTCGCAGCGTGGACAGACTCGCTGGTTCTGCGCCAGCTCGATCTCCGGCACGACCTCCGAGCAGCCGGGACATTTTTGAAAAAGACCGCGCGGAATATCCTTCTTCCTTCCGCCTTCTGCCTTAATTGCAGGTTTTTTGAAAATAGCCATTGCAATTTATGCGCGCGCCGCTGTGGCCGCGTGGACAGAGATCGCCCCGGCGCGTTTCAAGACACGCGCACACTCACTCAGCGTAGAACCGGTCGTAAGAACATCATCGATTAGCAGCACGTGTAAGCCTCGCACGTCCGTGTTCTTTCGTAAACGAAACGCATTATGCAAATTTTCCATTCGCTCGGCGCGGTCAAGCGAGGTTTGTGTCGTTGTGTATCGAATGCGCTTTAGCATGGGTTTGCACGGACTTGATACCCGCGCGCTTAGCAATTCAGCAAGCAAGGTCGCTTGATTGAACCCGCGTTCCCGCTGGCGAGTTGGATGCAATGGCACGGGCACGATTATGTCAAATTGGCGCCCGTTAAGACGCTCATCGTCGAACGCTGCGCAGAGCCAACGTGCCACGAGATGTCGCAAGTGAACCTGACGCCCGTACTTAAAGTCGTGAATGGTCTGGCGGACGATACCGCGGCCGCGGTACGCGGCCACTGCTGCATCAAAGTAAATCGCGCGATGGGCGCAGTTGGCGCATGTGAACGCGCTCGTAATAGCGCCTTCGAAGGGCTCGGAGCATTTCTGGCAAAATGGTGCAACGATACGCATGGCCTTTGCTTCGCATTGCTCGCAGAGATATTCGCCAGCTCGAATCTTGCTACCACAGCGCGTGCATACCGGCGGGTAGAGAAGCGAGGCTACCGCTTCGAGCAATTCAAACTTGCGAAGCGCGATCATATTTCAGCCAGGCGCGCATTACCAGCCAAGTAAGCAACGCTACCGCAATCGGGATAATTCCTACCAGCATGTTCTTTCCTATCCAAGGAAAGGCGAGTGTTTGCTGACGAGCCAATCGGCTAAAGGCGCCGCTGCCGAAAATCCACCCAGCATGCAGGCCAATTGACAACCATAACGAATGAGTAAGCACACGCGCGTCAGCGAGAATCCAACCGATGAAAAATAATGTCGCCAGGGCTGAGGCCATCATCATCGGATCCCCAATTCCGTCAAATGCATGGGCAATCGAACTGAAGCCGGACGTCCATGTTACTATCGCGGAAGTTCGTTCCGGAGCCTTTAAAAAATGAACGGCTGCAAAGATCGCTGAGACGGCAAAGATCGCTATGTACTTCCGGCCAGTTCTTAATAAAACGCCCAAAACGATCCCGCGAAAGAAGGCCTCTTCGATGAATGGAACCGTTATTGACGCTACGAGCATCTTGCCAAAGCGCGGCCATGCAAAACTGTGGCGAAAAGAATAAATGTGAAACGCGATGAGTAATGCCCCGCAGCAGAGCAGGGGAACCACCGAGACAACAGTGCCGGCGACGAAATCGCGCCCCCAGCGCGGATTGGGTGTAAGGCTCAAGTCAGCCATGCGTTGCACGTGGCTAACTCGCAGGAATGGCCAGAGCAAAAGTACGGCGGCAACCAGAAGGGCGCGATGAAAGAATGTTTCGAAATCGTACCTTGCCAGAAAAGAAAATACCCCGTGCGCTGCAAGCGACTGAGCAGACCAAAAAAGAAGTGGCGCGAGGAGCGCTCCGACCATGACGGTCGCGATAAAATATGCCGCCAATTTAGCTACGTCTTTCAAGACCGCTAATGTAAGGTTTCACCGCGATGCCGAGTCAACACATATGGACGGACAGAAATCAAGATGGCAGAAAACGCGAAGTGCGCGCCATAAAGTTCGGCGGCGCGTGGCGGTTCCAGGCAAAAACTACCGGCGATCTTGACTGGACCTACTACGATCGTCCGTTGCTGGAGGATTTGCTAATATTGAAAGAAATCCTTGTGCGAAAATATCAGAGGCGGCGCGCTTCAATCGAGGACGTTGCGTCGATCCAGAAACTAATACAGGAACAGCGCAGCTATGAGTGACGCTTGGGAAACCGATGCTGGATTCTTGATGCTGGATACTCGATCCAGCTTCGCCCGAACTTTATCCAGTGTCGAAAATCCAGAATCCAGCATCAGTCATGAGTGAATGGAATACGGACCAACTAGTCAATTGGGACAAGCGTTTCGTCTGGCATCCGTTTACTGATATGCGCGAGTGGTGTGCTCTGGAGCATGAGCCACTGGTTTTGGTCGAGGGGCACGGAGCAGTGTTGCGTGACAGCAGAGGTCAGGAGTACATCGACGGGAATTCATCCATCTGGACGAACATTCACGGGCACAACCATCCCCACATTAACGCAGCAATCCGCCGTCAACTCGATCGCGTCGCGCACACTTCGTTCCTCGGCTTCACGAACCCGGCGGCCATCGAGCTCGCGCAAGCGATTGTGAGACTTTTCCCAGATAATTCCCTGAGCAGAGTCTTTTTTTCCGACGACGGCTCAACGGGAGTCGAGGTCGCTTTGAGAATCGCCGATCAATATTGGCGGCTCCGGCACTCGAGAAGGCATCAGTTTATTGCTTTCCAAAATGGCTATCATGGAGATACGGCCGGAGCGGCGAGCTTGGGTGCGGCTGCCATGTTCCAAATCGGGTCCACGCGCTGGAACTTTCCGGCTATGCAGGTCGCAAATATCAAGGCGCTGGAAGCTCTTGCGCCGGCCGAAATCGCGAAGATTGCGGCCGTTGTGATCGAGCCGCTTATTCAGGGAGCGGCTGGGGTGCGCCTGTGGCCCCCTGGCACGCTGAGAGCCGTCTGCGAATGGTGCAGCCGGACTGACACGCTATTGATTATTGACGAAGTCATGACCGGATTTGGCAGAACCGGTCGAATGTTTGCGTCCGAACACGAGGAAGTGATTCCAGATATAATGGTAATGGCTAAAGGATTGAGTGGAGGCTATCTTCCGCTAGCTATTACTTTGATATCTGAAAAACTATTTTCGGCTTTTAATGGCTCGGTCGCGGAGGGTAGAGCTCTTGCCTACGGTCATAGCTATACAGGAAATGCGCTTGCTTGCGCGGCAGCCAAGGCAAGCCTGGAAGTTTTCGAGAACGAACGTGTCCTGGAAACTTTACAGCCGAAAATCCGGCACCTGAGCGCGGCCCTCGCTGATCTGGAGAAACTCCCTGGTGTAAAAGAAGTACGACGGTGTGGGTTTATTGCGGGAATTGAGGTTGAAGAACCGCCGAATGGCGTCCGACCCGGCTTGGCCGCAGCTGTTTGTATCGAGGCGCGGCGCCATGGCCTGCTGACCAGACCGTTAGGGAATGTCATCGTTCTGATGCCGCCGTTATGCATCACAATCGATCAGATAACTAAAGCTGTGGATGCCCTTCGCCGGTCGATCGCTAAGGTGTGCGACCACGGCAGCACGATCGCAAGGAAGGATGCCGAAGAAATTACGGCTTGACCAGCTTCTGGTCGGGAAGGGGTTATTTCCAAGCCGCGAGAAGGCCCAGCGCGCGGTGATGGCTGGCGACGTAAAAGTCGGCACTCGAATTGCGGTGAAACCATCTGAGCTTCTGGATAAAGAAGCTGCGATCTCAATAAAGCCCGCGCGCAAATACGTCGGACGAGGTGCGCTAAAGCTGGAAAGCGCTCTCGATTACTTCAAAATCGACGTGCGCGGAAAAACTGCGCTGGATATCGGCGCTTCCACCGGTGGTTTCACAGATTGCATGTTACAACGCGGCGCCGAGAAAGTTTATGCGGTTGATGTCGGTCATGGCCAATTAGATTGGAAACTGCGCAACGATCCCCGCGTGATTGTTCTGGAAAAAATTAATGGGCGATCTCTCTCGCGCAGACACGTCCCGGAGCTTATCGATCTTTGCGTGATTGATGTTTCTTTTATCTCGTTGACCTTAGTCTTACCAAACGCGTTCGACTTGATAACTCCAACCGGCGTGATTCTTGCATTGATCAAACCGCAGTTCGAGCTGCAACGCGCGGACGTAGGCAAAGGAGGAATCGTCCGCGATCAGGAGCTACACCGAAAGGCCCAGGATAAGGTAGTCGCGTTTGTCACAGATTCAGGCCATGTGGTGACCGGAATTGTCCCATCTGCTATTAAAGGCACAGACGGCAACCAGGAATTTTTTGCATGCATCCGAAAACGATTGGCATAATCGCGCACACAGGGAAACCGGGCGTTGGTGACTTGGTCAACGCAATCGCTCAGGAATTCAGTCGTTTTTCGATCACAACTTTGCTGGAAAAAGAAACAGCACGCATTGCTGGAAAGAAATCCGAACATTCCATCACAGAACTCGGTGCCGCGACGGATCTTCTCGTTGTCGCCGGGGGCGACGGAACAATTCTGCGCGTAGTTGGGCAACTCGGCGACGCCATAAGGCCGATTTTCGGCATCAACGTGGGCTCCCTCGGTTTCCTGACCTGCGCAAGTTCTGCGACCTATCGCGAGGCCGTGGAATGCATGGCAAAAGATCGGATCAATTTTAGTCAGCGGGCGTTGCTTGAGGGTCGGGTGAGGCTCGGTGAGAAACAGACCGCCAAAATGCTCGCTCTAAACGACGCCGTATTGAGCCGCGGCGAATTGTCGCGCCTGGTGCTGTTGCGCACGCGGGTCAACGGCGAACCACTCACTGAGTTCAACGCTGACGGGTTGATTGTTGCGACGCCGACAGGGTCGACGGCTTACTCGTTGTCGGCTGGCGGCCCGATCCTCGATCCGGAGTCGGGTGTTTTCGTGATCACGCCGATTTGCCCACATGTCCTTACGAATCGATCGATCATTGTCGCCGAGGGATCGACAATTGAGATCGAAGCCAGCGATCCCGACTATCCGGTGTTCCTCACGCTGGATGGCCGCAAACCGATACATGTCGAGCGCGGATCAGTGGTGACGATCCGCAAGGCAAAGAAGACGCTTCGGCTGGCATCGCTGCCTGATGCCTCGTTTTTCAGCGTGGTGAGGCAGAAATTGAAGTGGAGTGGGAGCAACCTGTGAAGGCGATGGCGCTAGGCAGATTTCGGTCCTTGATTGGTGTTGGTGCCGATTGGCGGGAGGGGTTTTAAGTGAAGTCCCCTGACAATCCTTCAAACCCGCTTGAGGACAGCGTTAAAGAAAGCCGCGCGGTCAAGCTGCGCGACATCACTAGAAGCGTGAGTGGCGCTGCCGTTACATTTCACTTCAAGCGGGGAGCCGCTATAGCGGCTGAATCTTATCGGTACACCTGAGGAGGAGGCTCAGGCGGCGGTGTCGGTGTTTCTTTTCGTTGTGCCATTCCACATCCTTAGATGAGCGAGGCACCATAGTCGAGAGATAATTTCTATAAAGGTGAAACGGCACTAACCCCCCCCGTGATTTTATATGACATATAGCAAGTGAGATCTTATCGGGCACGATTCTTGCCCGAAAATCAGGTTGCCCTTCTGCCATGTTTTCCGGCAAACTGCCTCTATGGAGGCAGACATAGATGACAAAGTCATCTAATTCTAGTTCGGCAAACTAGAGCGACTGGCGATGACATGCCAAGTGCAACAACTCTCGGAGTGCCTGCAGCACCTGGAAGCAGTTGGGAACTGGATCTTCTATCAGTGGTGGAGTCGGCGCTATGACTCTGCTGAAGTTGTGTTAGGCTGGCTGCGCTCCCACACGCAAAAGGACAAGGTTCCCTATACAGTAGTTGCACTTGTCGGAGGGATTCCTGTGGGTAGCTGCTCCGTCATCCAGAACGACTGTGTGCACCGAGCGCAGTATTCACCATGGGTAGCCGCGGTGTTCGTTAAGCCGGAGATGCGCCACCGTGGCATTGCTTCGGCTATGCTCCAAGAGGCCGCAGCCATCGCTAGAAGGGCTGACGTGAAAGGCTTGTATATCGATTGCCTCGCCGCAACCGCGCCGGTTTACGAAAAGAACGGCTGGAAGGTCTACGAGCGCGAAGTTGGGGACAAAGACTCGGTCGTTATGCTTCGGCCGATAAAATGATGCTGAGGATGACCGCAGAGCCGAACGAGACGCGGCAGCCAACGCCGGCAGGAGTGGGTTGCTGGTTTCCGAGTTCCCTGTGGCCCGGCGTGGCTGCGCCACCCGTTTGTCAACCCCAGTGCGGTTTTAGCTGACATATAGAAGAAGAATAAATTGCAGCGTAAGCAATGTCCTATGGAAGAATTGAAATTTCAATCATTGAGTTCGAAAAGGCTGATCCTGAGAAAACCAATGCTGGATGATGCAAGAGAGATCTTCAATCTTCGATCCAACGAACAGGTGAATCAATATCTAGACAGGCAGGCCGC
>JBKPDP010000057.1:0-18609 GCA_046727935.1 Verrucomicrobiota bacterium
GCGGCGCTTCCCTCGTTTGCGCACAAGCCCCGAGTCCCAAAGCGCTGGCCATTACGACCGCGATCATGATCACTTTCAAAAATTTCAATCTATATCGCCTCCTTTCGCAGCAGGTTGCTCCGGTCTGTTTAGACAGGGAACTACCGGGAGGCAATGCTTTTCTCAACTTTTTTGAACGTGTCACAACCGGGCGCCAGATTTATTTTGCGTAACCGGTCGTGCCCGCGCCCGTGGTCACCGTCTCTTTCCTCTGAGCGCAAGCACCAAAACTGAAAGCAGTGGCCAAAACAGCCACAATCATGATCACTCTTATAAATTTCAATATATCTCGCCTCCTTTCGCAGCAGGTTGCTCCGGTCTGTTTAGGCAGGGAACTACAGGGAAGCAACGTTTTTCTCAACTTTTTTGGATGTGTCAGCGACACAGACGGCGCGCCTGCGGTCGCGCCTACCTGGATCTATTCTTCAATGACTACTGGCGTGTCACGATCCACGAGGTCGAAAAGTTCGACGACGTCGGCGTTGCGCATCCGAATGCAGCCACAACTCGCAGGACTGCCAATTTTGCCTTCATGTTTTGTCCCGTGGATGTAAATAAAGCGATCGCGCGTGTTGGCATTGTGCTCGTCCAGCCCGTCCAGCCATAGAATACGCGACATGACCAAGTCCTCGGTCGGAGGAAGCGGATCGTCGGGTTTGAGCGGCACACGGCTTTGAAAAATAGTGCCCGCGGGCATGTCGTTCCCGATCTTCTCCGCTACGCGAAAACGGCCAATCGGCGTTTTCAGACTGCCCTTTTCGGTCCCGACGCCGAATCGCGAAGTGGACACCGGATAAGTGCGGACCGGCGTCTCATTTTCCATGAGCGTTAGCAGCTGATCTCGGATTGAGATGTGTATGTTTGTTCGCGACGTTTGCATCAAATCAGGCCAGCTATAGAATCCGCCTGTTAATGGGAGGTTATCACATCGCTATCGTCGGCGCGACCGGCGCCGCGGGGACGGAACTGTTACACGTGCTGGAACGGCGAAATTTTCCTGTGGCAAGCCTGCGTGCGATCGGTTCCGCGCGCTCTGTTGGAAAATCGGTTCGATTTCGCGAAGAAACGATCCCGATTGAAAAACTTGGTGACCGATCATTCGACAAAATCGACATCGCCTTTTTCAGCGCCGGTGGCGACGTTTCCCGAAATTACGTTCCGATTGCCTGCGAGTCGGATGCGATTGCGATCGATAAATCGTCGGCTTTTCGGATGGATCCGCATGTTCCTCTCGTGGTTCCGGAGATTAACGCCGAAGACATCGGGCAAAATCGCGGAGTAATTGCGAACCCCAATTGCACCACGACTGTCATGCTAATGGCGCTTTATCCGCTTCATCGCGTTTTTAGTGTGCAGCGCGTGTTCGCGACTAGTTTCCAGGCCGTCTCCGGCAGTGGCACACGGGGCATTGAAGAATTGAAGCGCCAAGTGGCAGCAAAAGATTTACAGCCGCCACCGGAACTTTATCCGCATCCGATCGCGTTCAATCTTCTGCCGCATGTCGATTCATTTCTTGAAAGCGGTTACACGAAGGAAGAAGCCAAAATGCAGGAAGAAGCACGCAAAATTATGCATTTGCCGGAATTGCGCGTGTCGGTGACCTGTGTGCGTGTGCCGGTTTATCGCGCGCATTCAGTGGCAGTGAGCGCCGAATTTGAGCGCCCGATCTCAGTGGAACAAGCGCGTGAAATCTTGGCCAAAGCCTCGGGCTTGGAACTAGTGGACGAACCTCAGAGCAATCGTTATCCGATGCCGCTCAGCGTCGCGGGGAAGGATAATTGTCAGGTAGGCCGGGTGCGCCTTGATTGCGCATTTGAAAACGGCCTTTCCTTTTGGGTATCGGGCGATCAACTGCTCAAAGGCGCAGCGTTGAACGCGGTTCAGATCGCAGAGTTACTGTAGCGACAGGCGTGTCGCCTGCGAACTCAATCGAATTGCAGCTGACACAGCTGCCGCTGCAGAAACCAGCGCTTATGCGAAAGCGGCCCGGGATTTTTATCCGAGCCGCTGTTATAACTGACAGAGTTATTACGGACGAGGCGGTGGAGTCTCCTCGACTTTTTTCTTCCCACGCTCCGGTTTTCCCGGGCTGCGCTCTGCCGCAGCAGGCGCCCCACCTCTCGGTCCTCCAGGTTGAGCAGATGCACCCTGCGCTCTTTCTCGAGCGCCCCGGCTTTCGCGGGGACCTGCTTCACCAGTTCCCGGCGGCGCACCCGGCGGTCGCGGCCTAGCCTGTTCTGGCACGTTCGCAGTTCCACCGCCAGGCTCTCGCGGCGTCGGACTCACGCTCACGGGGCCGCGCTGAATTGGACCGCGTTCTCTGCCTGTCGGTTGGGATGTGCCTGGCCCTCCTGGTGCGCCGCCGGCCCTCGGAGGCGGTGTATGTCTGGGCGGCGGAGATGGCGGACCTGCGGCGGGTGGTTTTCGTTCGACGCCCGGAGAGGCGGCTTCCGCTGGAGCTCTACCTGGCGTGAATCTCGGCTGTGGTGTCGGCGCAGGCCTACCTCTTTCAAATGCCCTGCCCGGAGCGCCGGGCGCTGGCGAGACTTTGCCTGCAGGAGATGTACCTGGCCTGCCTGGAGGTGTGCCTCTCGGCGGCGGCGTAGCCCGTGGCGTTGCTGCCGGCGAAGTAATTCGTCGAGGTGTGGCGGCAGGCGAAACCGCTCCGGCCGGCTTTCCAGGCGAGGCCGCAGGCGTCCCAGCGCCAGCGGGTGCACCCGGCTGCGGGCTACCCGCTCCGCGCGCGGCAGCGCCAGTTGGCGGAGGAACATTCTTGGGATTCTCAGTCTTAATCTTTTGCTTTAGCTGCGCTTCATCGGGAACTCCGGCCCACCCGCGGTTGAGCTTCGGCTGCGCAACTTTTGTCTTCACAGCAGGAGGCTTAACGGTAGGAGGTGCTTTGGCGATTTTAGGCGGTGCAGCTACCACGAGTTTGTTCCCCTGCACTTTGGTGAGCGCACCGGACTTAGCCGCTGCAGAGAGATTGGCCGCCGACTGCCTCTCAATGCTCAGCCGCTGAATCGGCCGGGCCGAGTGTGCGCTTAGCACCTCGTAATCCGGTCCATAATTATAAACCACATTATTTTTAACGGTGATGTTGGTCACGTTCACCGTGTTATTGATATAGGTCACATTCTGCACTCGCGGAGCGATGTAATTGCGCAGGACCGGTTCACCGATGTACCGCACCTCACAAAAGTTGTAATATTCCGGGCCGATATCGAACTCGATGTCCACCTGAGGGCCAATGGGCCTTCCCTCATAAACGACGCCTACACCGCGCGGCGGCAAAGGCGCCCAACCAACATAATCACCACCGGTTCGCCAGGAAACCCATGCTGGTCCCCAGTCTAGGTCGGTACCGGGGAACCAAGTCCAGCCGTAATCGGCGAGATTGGCCCAGCGGCCGTAGTGATAGGTTGCCCAGCCAAAATCCTCGTACGAGACCCACGTCCATCCGTCGTCGGTATAAGCCCAGTAACCGTCGGCGTAAGGACGCCAATTGGTATCGTTTACTGCTATATCGGGCTGCCAGCCGTATCCATAACCTTCAACTTCAATCCAGTTTCCGCCGGAGAGATTATTGTAAAAGAGATCAATCGATACATCCGCTCCCCTCGCCTGCTGAAGAGCAGACGCACCAAAAGCAAGCATAGCTAATCCAATTAGAATTTTTTTCATAAGTATGAGAGATCGTTATGAGGCATTCGACTTCACTGCCTCCCGATTTATTCATCATATGATTCGAAAACCCCCCTGTGATCGCGCGTGCTTGTTGAGGGTCGTTGAAGCGCTAAAGCGTTGAACGTTAGAGCCCTTCTGCCTCTGTTGAAAAGCTGCGAGGCTCAAATGACGAATGTCGAATGACGAAGCGCGAAGGAATGACGAAATCCGAAAGTCGAAAAATAAAGTGGCGCGAATTTTCAACTTGCTCCTCCAACAGGCCGCTTCGCCGCGACAAAGCCACATCATTGGATCATTCGGGCTTCTTTCGTCATTCGACATTCGTGCTTCGTCATTTCGCGCCAAGCGTCTCACTTCTTACCGCCAGGCACGCCTGTTGCAACAACTCGGCTGGCTTGAGAGGGATCCACACCAATCGTGACGCTAACAGTCATATCTGGCTTTAGATCCGCGATGGTTGCTCTTTGTCCGTTCACTATGATTTCGCTAAATGGCGTGATCGTGAATGCTCTCGTCACTTTTTCCTGCGTCACGGTGATGGTGTTCCGGGTCACACTGGAAATAACCGCTGGCTGATACTTCGGCGAGGACGCCTTCTTCTTCCTTCCTCCTGCAAAAGCTGGAGCCGTCGTCAATGCAGCAAGGAGAATGGAGACGACAACCAGCAGCCTGTTCTTCATGCCTTTCGGATTAACAGAAACCACAGAGGAAATGAAGAATAAAGCACTCGCTTGTTTTCGATAAGGTTCTTTCGCGAATTAGAGCGACTTCAGAAATCGAAACGGTTGTATTGCTCATGGGTGCCGATCCAGAACCATGAGACGATATCGCCTTCGCGCAGGCCAAGCGCGCGGTAATGATCTCCGATGCGCACGACGCAAATCCCGTTCGCCGCCGTTCAGAGTGTAGTGAAGGATGGCAGGGGTCACGCTTCCAGAGTGCGTACTTTTCGCGTGCGAGTTTCTGCGCAGGCGTCGGCAGATCTTCGAAGCATTTCCAGAAGCGCCGATCCGCCTTGCCGGTCACGGCAGTTCCTCAAGCCTGCCAGCGCGGATGTTCTTGCGCACTTCCTCGAGCACTGGCCGTAGCCGTCCATCTTCAGCGAAATCCGCGTCGATTTGCCGGTCCCATGCGGCGTTCTCGCGCTCGCGAATGAATGCGGCAAGCTCTGCTAATTCGCTGGGCGAGAGCGTTTCAACAGCATCCTTGATCTCAGTCAGGCTCATGCTCGAATCCTGCCAGAACAGTGCGTAATTTCAAGTTCGCGATCGCGAAGGCGCAGTCGCCAGCTCGCCGCGCACGAGCCCGTCCGACTGGCGGACACGCGAGGGCATCTGCGCCAATAAAGAAAAAATGCCCGCGTCAGCTTTAACCACGAATTTACACGAAGCGACACGAATTAATTCAAAAGAGGGCGAACCGCAGATTACGCGGATTCTACATTCGGGGTTCGTTATTCTTTCGTCATTCGGGTTTCGTCATTTCCGACCATCCGTGCCATCCGCGTAATCCGTGGTAGCTGCTGGTCTTGTTCGTGTTCATTCGTGTAAATTCGTGGTTAGTCCCCCAAAATCCGTGATTATCGCGCGCGCTCGCGAGGGCAGCCTCTGAAGCGCTAAAGCGTCGAACGTTAGAACCCATCTGGCTCTGTTGAAAAGCTATGAGACTCAAATGTCGAATGTCGAATGACGAAATTCGAAAGTTGAAAAAATAAAGTGGGCGCGAATTTTCAACTTGCTCCTCCAACAGGCCCGCTCGCCGCGACAAAGCCACATCATTGGATCATTCGGGCTTCTTTCGTCATTCGACATTCGTGCTTCGTCATTTCGCGCCAAGCGTCTCACTTCTTCTTCCCGCCAGGCACGCCTGTTGCAACGACTCGGCTGGCTTGAAAAGGATCCACACCAATCGTGACACTAACAGTCATGCCCGGCTTGAGATCGGCGATGGTCGCCCTCTGTCCGTTTAGGGTGATCTCCGTAAATTGCGTGATCGTGAATGCTCGTGTCGTTTTCCCGTCCGCGACAGTAATCGCGTTACCTGTCACGCTGGAAATCACTGGTGGGTGATATTTCGGCGCCGGGGAAGCTTTCTTCTTCTTGCTTCCCGCAAAAGCTGGAGCCGTCGTCAATGCAACAAGAAGAACAGAGACGACAACGAGCAGCCGCTTTTTCACCGTCTCCGTCTTAACAGGACCAGAGAGGAATATGAACAACAAAGCTTCTCTTGCTTCGCCGTCATCTAAAGTGCTTCTGCTTGCTTCCGCAGCTTTTCTTTTATTTGGGAAAACGAGGAGTCTGAAATTTTGTCGAGGAAAGACAACGCTTCAGCTTTCTTGTGCTGCTTCAGGCTGACCCGCGCGAGCTGCAAGTAGGCAAAGTTCCGGTTCGTGGAGAGTTCGAGATAATGCTGCCAGGCGACTTGCGCCTCTTTCCAATCGGGGTTCGGCATTCCATAGAATGTTTCTGCGTAAGCTCGAGCGTATTCGAGATCCATCGGTGCGAGCCGGCTCGCTTCACGAAATTGAAACAGGGCGCGTTGCAACAATTCCGCAGAATCGATCTTCCAAGCCGCAGTCAGATCACTGCGGAACATGAATTCGACGTTCCCGAGGTCCAAATGATAATCGGGATTATCGCTTTCGGAGCGAACCGCCAAAAGAAACTGCTCCGCCGCTTCGCGCACGCGGCCGATCCTGAGGTAGGCGCCGCCCAATGAGCTAGCCGCTTCCGCATTCTCCGGCTCGAGCCGTTGTACTGTCCGCCAATGTTCGACGGCTGCTTCCGCCTGTCCGTTTTTCCACAGAAATGCAGCAAGGGCGTTTTGCGCCGGCACAGACTGCGGATTGTTCCGGACGAGTTGGTAGTAGATTTGCTCCACACGCAAACGCTCTTTTGCCGTTACGTTGGGATTCGCGAGCGTCTCCGCGGCCTTATGGGCCGCTTTGATTTCTATCCGCGTTTTCGCCCACGCACCGATGGATTCCGCGCGCGCTAGCACAGGCGTAAAGAGCAGGATGAAGAGCGTGGCAGCAGCGCTCTTGCATTTGCTCCAGTTGCTCCGCCGGCGGTTGCCGATTGTCATAGCTGTTGCTCTTCCTGGACAGATTACCTTCACATGCAAAAAATAGGATTCGCTGAAGCCCTCAACTCAATTGTTGCTACCGACAACCGTTGTTCACGGGAGCTTACGTCTTTGTTCGGGACGCGCTTGATTATACCACAAAACAGCAAAAGGAAACCAAGGGCGCCGCGGGCCAGACGCCAAAGAAGGCTGGATTCACTTCAGCTACTTGTCGCAAACGATAGGTCAAGCCACAGCTATGCGCGATTATCGCGCGCACCAAAACCTCTTCAGGTTAATGGTGCCCAAATAAAGGGTGGGCACGACGGCGACCTTCGATGATAGTATGAGGGATATGAGAGGAAGATATAAAATGATACGCGTATTTCTCGTTGGAATTCTGTGCGGAGTAATCATGGCCGCTGCGGTTACATTTGTTTTCGCAATTCCCGCGAATAACGATCATTGGCGCGTAGAGATCACAAAACGTGGTGGCGGAGCCTGGAATTTCGATAAAAATGGCCATCTTGGCTGGAACTGGACAGTTGAACCGACCTCCGATATCCGCCCGGCAAAGCGAGTTATTGTACCGTCGCCTCAAGCAAATGTTCCTCGCGAGCGGTTGTAAATCAGCCGCAGGATCAGCTAAAAACGATTGATCGCCATCGCACAAGACGGTTCCGGCTAGCCACGGCGTCTGTTACGGCCCGGAATCTGTCGCAGCCCGGCGGCAGCGGCTACAGCAAATCGGGTTCAACGTTGGAGTTGCTGCTAGCGAAAGCTCGCCCGCCTAAAGCGGGACGAGTCCGTCTGGAGCGGACTTTCGGGGTTGGACGTTAGGCGTTCGATGTTCTCTGAACGCAACAAACAAAAACGCCCTGCCGGGATTTCCCAGGCAGGGCGCTTTGGAACTCTTTGGAATCTCGCTTTTCTGAACTACGGCCCGGGATTTAACACCGGGTTATTGGTGTCGTTGAGCCAAGTAACAGTCGCGTCGCTGGACGCCTGAAAGATCGAATCGGTGGTCTGACCAGGCCGATATATCGTCGGGTTGGCGGGAACAGCTAAGTCATCACATCTCATGACCTGGGCACTCCCGTCGACGAAGACAACAATGGCTTTCTTGCCACCCCAGACGCCGCCTTTGATTGTTTTGTCCGTAGCGTACTGCCAAGGGATGGTTGCGCCATCTTGGAACGCGTCGGCAAGTAGAGGAAACTGCGGATTCGAAGTGTCGTTGAGACCCATAATGTACGCGTAGCCGCATTCTCCATTTTTCAGCGTATCGACGCGCCCAGCAGCGCCGGCTGCGTCCAATTTGTTATCGACGCCGGTGGACCAAATCGAACTAGGCACGGCGAAAATGTCCTCGGAAGTGACATAGGTCGGGAAGAGCCACCAAAATGCGTCGTTGGACTTATCGGTGCCAGCAAGAGCGGTCGCAGTGTCATAGTTCGCACCGGGTGCTTTGGCTGGGAATACGCCGTTGTGGTCGAGAGAGAACTGCTTCAATGCGAGCGCGATTTGTTTGCCGTTGGACATGTCCTTGGTTTGCTTTGCACGCTCCTGCACGGCGGTAAACGCAGGAAGCGCGATGCTGGCCAAAATCGCGATAATCGCAATTACGACCAACAACTCAATAAGGGTGAATGCAGAGGAGAACGTTTTTGTTTTGTTTATTTTCATAGGTTTTTGTAGATAAGGGCGCGATAAATCGCAGTTTTCGCAGATTAAGTCAACAATTATTTTTTGACTTTTTTCTGGCGGGTTTCATCACTTACATCGTTCTCCGGAAATGGCGGAGCGAGGTTCTCCAAAATCTTCCCGAGATTGGAAGAGTCTAACCACGAATGGACACTAATGAACACCACCTTTAGGGGAGCAGACGACCACGGATACCGCGGATGGGGTGGTTACACATAAAATGACCCGCCTTCGCCAAGCGACGGCGTGGCAGGCGAAATCCGAATGACGACTGTCCAAGGAATGATCGGGATCGCGCACATTCACCCGACATAATTCCGGAGCGTAACCGTTGATAATGCGGAGCCGGGCATCGGCTTAAATCACAACCTCGCAATATGACGCTTCGGATCGAGGCGTTGGGATTTCCTCCCCGGCCGCGCGAAGCCCTTCAATATGAAACTCAATAGCATTGTGCATTTCACGTTCGACTTCGGACCGGGTCGCGGCCGTCGCAACACAGCCGGGAACATCCGGAGAGTATGCTGAATAGCCGGACGGCGTCTTCTCAACGATAATAAGATAGCGATTCACTTCAGTCCTGCTTGCTTAAGAATACTGTTTGCAGTGCCTGGCGCAAGATCGTCGCCCGGCTTGCCTGCGATGGTAACCAAGCCACGCTTAGTCGGATGTTTGAATTGGCGATGACTACCGCGTGTCCGATCGAGGTACCAACCATCAGACTCGATAAGTTTGACTGCGTCCCGAACTTTCACTGCCAAAACGCGACAGCTTTGCTGCTCTATCAGCCATCAACCATCAACGGCTTCTATGGCGCGGGCGTTGAGGCTCTTTCCTCTTTCTGTGTGTGCTGGCGCGAGCTATCCAGACTCGAGCCTTGTTCTATTCGTTTCCGAAACCAAGCTGGCCGACTTGGAGGACTTGCCGGCAGATAGACTGGAGATCGAGGTGCTGCGGCAACAGGTGGAGGGCTTTGGTTCACCTGCTGAATCTGCTCCTGCGTTTGTCGCAACGCGGGACGTTGTCTGTAGAAATCGTCGTATGCTAAGTAGGCGACGGCAGCAATCAATAGAACAATAACTAGTTCTCTCATGCGAAAGAGGTAGGTACTTGAGCGTTGAGAGTTGAGAGCAAGAAACGCAATGCCTCAATTCTGTCCCAGCAATAATCAACTGTGGTGGCACGGGTTTCGCGTCCGAGAAAATCGCTGCCGCTACGGCTGCCGCTACCGCTTCGACGATCGTCTTCTTTCGTCATTCGACATTCGTGCTTCGTCACTTTTTGTACGCCGGCACTTCGGGCAAGGCTGGCGGGAGCAATCCTTCCTCTTCTTCCTCGGCTGGGTTCAACGGCAGACCGCCCGGAGTTACGAGACGCGCGGTCACGAAAATGATCAGGTTGCGTTTGATGTGCTGATCGACGTTGTTGCGAAAGGCCCTGCCGACGAACGGAATGTCCCCTATGATGGGAACCTTATCCTCGGTTTTTTGCACGTCTTCGCGCATTAAGCCGCCGAGTACGACCGTTTGGCCGTCCCACACGCTGACGTTCGTGGTTACTTTGCGGGTGCTGAACACCGGCTGGTTAATCACGTTTTCGGTGAGCAAGATCGTGGGCACTGTTGTACCGCTCACAAGATTGGGGTTCACTCCAAAGATTGGGCTTCCATAATTAATGAATCCTTCGAATTCGACTACCTGCGGCACCAAGTTCAGATCGATGGTCTGGCCGTCCGGGCCGACGACCGGTTCTACCTCGAGCGTCACACCTGTGTTGCGAGTTTCAAACGTCTGCGGTGTCGTCGGTGTGACGACCTCGATGGAGACTGTGCCCGTTCCCCCTACTCCGCCAGTGATACTCGGAACCTGTGGCGGGGTGAATGTAGTCGGGTAACGAAATTCTCTCACGATTTCAATAATGGCGCGTTGCCCGCTCTTGGTCGTCACCCTTGGCGCGGAGAGCAGATCAACGCCTTTCTTCTGATTGAGCGCACGAACCACAACTTGAAACTGTGGGTTAGTGAAAACGCCGGCCAATCCAAAAATTCCGGGCGCCACGGCACTGGTTCCGACCGAGGGAAACAATAGCGCGTCGAGTGCATTGGCGCTGATGGCGATGTTTCCGCTGCGGTTACCCGCCGTCACCGGATTTTGTCCAACCGGAACTCCATTCGCGGTGAAAGGAAAGTCAGCCGGATTCACCGGGGTACCGGTTCCTGAAGTCCCACCGGAGCCGAAGACCTTCCCATTTAGGCTAAACGGGCCCAGCAGCCAATCGAACCCGAGTTCTTTAAGATTGTTCTGGGTGATCTCGATGAATTTCGATTCGATCTCGACCTGTTTCGGGACAGCCAGATTCAACTGCTCAACAATCGCATCGACAAGATCCAAGTTGTCCTGGGTATTGCGAACAATCAGGCGACTGCTTTGCGGAAGGAAGTTTGCGCTCGCGCCGGGCGGGAATTGCACTCCTTGACCTTCCAGGAATTCTTTGGCGCCTTCACGATTCACTAGTTGCTGGCCGCCCGTCGCTTCCACGGTGTCTTTTCCGATGCCGGTGGGCACCGCTCCCGGTGATGGAGCGGTTCCGGGCGCTTTCGTGTAAGCACCTCGTTGGAGCAACGAGCTCCCGCTAAGAGTGGTGCTGATGAAATCGGGTGGAACGCGATATTCTTTGGTGATCAGGTCGTTGCTTTGCTCGGTGATGGGGATGATGGACACCGCATACGGTTCGACTTTCACTTTTAATCCGGCCTGCGCTGCGATGTAACGCAACGCTTCGCCCAGCGGAATTTGATTGAGCGTGATAGTGATGCGCGCCTCCGCAGGAGAAGTCGGAGCCGCGGCAACAACAGGACGAGCGACAACTGGAGGCGCAGCGATTGGCGTGGTTGCCCCTCCCGGCGCGGCTGGAGCGCCAGCGCCACCAGGAGGAGCTGGCGAAGCAGCCGCCGGTGGCGCGCCTGCAGGAGCCACCGGCACTGGAGGAGGCGCCACTTGCCCGAGCGGCACAGTGCGCAACACGATATCGACACCTTTTTTTCCTGTGGGACTGGGATCGTTCTCGGCCGCTTGTTCCCGCAGAAAATCGATTGCCTCGCGAATACTGGCGTCGCGAAATTCAATACGCGGAATGATAATCGTATTCAGCTTATTATTGATTCGTGCCGTGCCGGCGGTGTCTCTCGCGAAAGCTTCTGCCATTGGAGTCACGGTCTGTCCGTATTTGCGCACGGGTTCTTCCCAGCCTTTTTCCACCTGCCAAAGCTGACGGGATCGCGTCTCGTTATACGCTTCTTCGCCGTACTTGTATTTCGTGTTATTTATTTTTTCCTGGCCCCGCCGGGCCGCAGTGTTGTACGGATCCAGGGCAAGCACCTGCTCGTATCTCTTAAATGCAAGATCGTATCGGCCAGAGTTGTAAAAGCCGTCGGCCTCCGTGAGCAGTTGTTTTACTTCCTCGACTTTGGAGATGAAGTTCGGACCCATCGTTTTGTTGAAGTAACCGGGCGTTCGCAGATGCGCGTAGAGTTCCTGCGCTGGGCGACAATTGGGATCGTAGCGAGTGCTTAAAATCTCGCTCAGGATTGCCTCCGCATCGGCATATCTTCCTTCTGCGATTCGCGCTTCAGCCAGAACGACACCGCTCTTGCAAAATCCTTCGACCGCTTCATCGTGCGCTTTTCCCGAAACGACTGCGTCGGGCAGGTACAAAACAGCAGTCCTGAATTCTTCGTGCGCGGCAGTATAATTTTTCGCTTTCATGGCAGCCTGGCCCCGCGCCAGGGCTGCTTCGCCCTGCGGTATGGCAGCCTGACGCCGCTGCACTTCGCGCTCGGCAACGCTGTCCGGGGTTTGTGCAAAGCTTGAGGCGCACAATATCAAGAAGGACGCGGTGACGAGCGCGCAAAACAACGGCGCCGCCCACAGGGCGGCGGCTACAGCTGTAGCCGCTTCGCTGTGCGAAGCGCAGTAACATAATTTGTTTTCAGGAGGAGGAATGATTTTCATAGTAGTTATGGCACGGCAAAACCGATCTTGATCGGCACGTTTGGCTTCTGCGCATTCACGGTCACGGCCTTGAGCTGGCTGCACATTGAGAGCGCTTTTACTTGATCTCTTCTACGGGCTTCAAGGAAATTCTTAAGATTTTTTTGAGGCTAACCACGAATGGACACGAATAGACACGAATGTTCTAGGGCGTCTCTGCGAGACGCCAAGAGGTTGGAACCACGGATGACAGTAGAGTAGAGAGGGACGCACGGGATGAGAGGCAAAGCCAATGAACGCCGCGTGCCCTCCCCCTCCTCAAACCGGACATGCGGATTTCCCGCATCCGCCTTTCGCATAGCACTTGATTTGGAGCATTCATCACAAATGAGTGAGTTGGTTTCCAACCGCAGCTTCGCTCTTCAGTGAAGGCATTTGTTCTGTCGTGGGATTTCTCCAATCATTGCCTCACCTTCTGAGTCAGCCCTGCCACGCCAAGGCCCCTTGGCTCCGCAGGCGTTACCTGGCGCACCGGATTGCACGGATAATACGCATGGGGAGCGCAGAGGATTAGACAGAATGTACAGAATTAACAAACTCTATCCTGTACATTCCGTTGATTCTGTCGAAAACAATCCGTGACATTCCTGCCCGCAGTTGCTACCGCGCCCGCATCGCATACGCGAAGCGTTTCGGGCAGGGCAGCGTTGCAGGCGGCCGCGTAATCCATGGTTTTGAGGACCAAAGACGTGCTGTTTAAGCGCCAAAGATTATTGCGCTCGCAAAATACTCGGGTTCAGACTCAGCGTAGACACGGGCGAGTCCTTCCGTCGAGAGACCCCCCCGCGCCGCTTGTTCGGCTTCCTCGACAGAAAGTACCAGCAAATTTCCCAAACCATTTGCTGAAAATGGCGAGTTCTGAGGGAGACAAACGTTCCACTTCCGCTTCGCGATCTTGAATGCTCATACTCAGAATTTGGTCTAATGCAGGTCGTACACTTCCACGAGCGCAACTCCGGTGGTGTTGTTTACCCCACGCACGATGGCGGTGTAGTTACCCGGTGGGAGGTTTGCGATGATTGCAGATTCGCTGGCGTCCCCCGGAGCGTGGCCGCTGTTCTGAATGTTCTGGACCTGATTGCTGGTGATGATGCCGCCGATGATCGTATGCTGCCAGTTGTCGTTAGAGGCAATCAAAGCCCCGGTGCCATTGTGCAGTTCCAATGTCGGATCAGCCATGGGATTCGTAACGCCATACTGGCTCAGCTCAGGGCCAATGGCACGTATGATCACGTTCTTTGGCTGAGCTCCTTGTACAATGAAGCCGCCAATCATCACATCGCCGCCAGTCTGAACAAAACTACGAGTACTAATATTGCCCAGAATTGAGTGAAGGCTGGGGCTGAGATCATACACTTCCACAAGAGCGACTCCCATCGTGTTGTTTACCCCGCGCACAATCGCGGTGTAACTACCTGGTGGCAGGTCTGCGATTATCGCAGATTCGCTCGCGTCCGCCGGCGCGTGGCCGCTGTTCTGAATATCCTGCACCTGATTGCTGGTGATGATCCCGCCGATGATCGTGGTCTGCCAGTTGTTATTCGAGGCAATCGGAGCCCCGTTGGCATCGTGCAGTTCCAATATTGGATCGGCCATTGCATTTGGAACTCCGTATTGGCTGAGCTCAGGGCCAATTGCACGCAGAATCACCCTCTTTGGTTGACTCCCTTGTACGATGAATCCGCCAATCATCACGTTGTCGCTCGTCTGCACAAAGGCGCGAGTGCTGAGATTGGCTAAATAGGGCGTTGTTACCAAGTCGTAACCAATGACATCGAGGTTGATCCCTTCGGGCGATGTCGCGGAAATATCGGAAAATTGGTCGGGGCAAGCGAATGCGTTCTGCACATACGGATGGTGTTGCGGGCACGGCTCGCTCAACCAATCACCAAAATCGCCGGGCGGAGTCTGATTGAAATCAACAATCTTGGTGTTGCCGCTGTCGATCGAGAAATAACGTGAGCCGTTCGAAGTGAGATTCCTGTTGCCAGGAGACCTCCAACTAAACAAGTCTTGCGGGCGGAGATTGGCGGATGGTGGAACACCGCAGTTCACCACAATCCGATCGAAATCTGGAGCCCAGTTACCAACGATCGGATTATAGAACTTAAGCGTGTTGTCGCTGCCGGCGTTCAAAGTGATGGTGGTTTGTATTGACCCGACGGTCTGAAACGAGCCAGTGGACGGAAAACTCAAAGGGGTGCCCACACTGCCGTTCACGCTCAGAAGGGCGTAGCGCGCCGTCGCGTCTCCGTTGGCGTACCAGATGGTTACGACGTAACTGTGTGTTGTGTTAGCCGTAACACCATTGAACTGGAGCGTGCCCGAGTTGTTACCCACGTAGCCTACGTCGGCTCCACCGGAGCACGTCGGGCAGCTTTGAATCCCCGCGCCACCCGTTATAATGTTGGGGGGCACGGACTCCGCTTCATACGATGGACACGTCCGTACGCTGTTTAGGTACGATCCCAGACCGATAACCTCATCGATTTCATGCTCGACCGCACGCTGCGCGTCGAAGCTGCCACTGATGAGAGGCCGAGTGAACGAGAACGGTTGCGCAGAATTAAGGGTAACGATTCCATCAAACGGTCCGCCCGGTCCGATGGTGCCGTCTGAGCGCATGGCCGGCGGTGTGTTCAATCCCAGCGCTCGCCCGTTCGCACTAGATGGCGCGATATTTGTTGATAACGCACTCCCTGGCAGACTGGCATTCGCTGTATTGTCGTTGCTGGTTGTTGCATCTGCTCTCAAAGCGCTGATGAAACTGTTCCACGGTATGTCGTAAGGGACGAAAAAGCTCTGTGAGAGAACGCCTGGCGGAAAAGGGGTGGCACTGGGGCAGGCGCTGGCGCTGGGGCTGGGGCTGGGGCTGGGGCTGCCGCTCGGGCTGGGGCTGGAGCTTGGTGCCGGACCACCAGTGGAGTAGCGGAAAAGAATCTGGATTGTGATCGGATCGCTAAACAGCGACTCGTAAATCGCGATGGCCCGCATAATCATAGCCTGAATGGCCAGCGAGCTCGGATCACTGCGGATCGAGCAGTCGAATGTTGGAATAATGATCAGCCCAGTGGGAGCCTCTGTCGTAGCCGTGGTGACATTCGAGTACTCGCCCGAACTGGCGGCAGTGTAAGGACGGACCCGATAATAGTAGGTCGTCCCTGGATTTAATCCGGTTACAGCGCGGCCATTGACATTGCCAACGTCCAAGCCGTGATAGCCGTCCACGTAACTGCTGAACGAATTGTTCGTGGAGACATCCAGCAAGTAGCCTTTCGCGCCGCCCATGCTGTCCCACGTCGCCATGAAGCTGCTGCGCGTCGGCGGCGCCGACGAAACAATTTCAATTCGCGGTGTAATTTCATTCGCGTTCGGAAACTCGATCACTCCTTGCAGCCCCGCCCGGGTCTCGTGCGTTGCGGCACTGGGTTGTAATGAAGCGGGAGAAATGATGTTTTCCTCCGGCAAATTGCTAGCCGCGGCTAGCGCAGCAAGCCCCAGCGCCACGCTGCCAAAAACAATTAGACCGATTAAGGGGAAGCCTAGCCGCTGCATGATTTTGTCACGAAAAGCCGCCAATCTTAGCTGCGAATTTTTGCTGCACAGGTCGAGAAATAAAGCGCCAACAAGTCGGATGATGAGCGCGCTCCAGAGAAGGTGCGCCTTAATGGGAGGATCAATTTGTTTTTTCATTGTGGTGCCCTCGTGATTTCGGGAATTTCCGAAAACAATCCGTTGCGTGTACGGGTGCGCGCACATGGTAGGGGCACGCTTTTACCAAGAAACGCGAGGGTTGCGTCAAGAATTTTTTTAAAATGTCGCGCCGAAATTGTGCCATTTAGTCGAGATGCGCTGCCAGCGCATCGCAACCGATTACGGATGAGCAGAGATGCCGAATGCCATGGCCGCAATGCTGCGCATAGCGTTGCAGGCAGGCGAATGCCGAAGCAATGACCAAGTCCGAATGTCGAATCGGTGCAATTTGTGGCTGGTTACATTCCGTAGATTCTGCCCGGTTCTCCGCGTTCTCTGCGTCCTCTGCGGTTCAAAAGCCAACGCGGCGCAGCAGCGCCGCACTCCAAAGCGCTTCGCGCAATCCGTGACATCCGTGTAATCCGTGGTTCTCTATTCTCCGTGTCTTTCGTGATCTCTGTGTGAGGTTCAGGGGTTCGCGAAGCCGATCTCGATCGGTGCATTTGGTTTTTGCGTATTCACGATTACGGCTTTGGCCGGCTGCACATCCACGAGCTTGCACTTGATGTCCTCCATCGGCTTCAGCGAAAACTCCTGATCTTTCCGGACCTCAAATTCCCGGCGGCCGCCCCAAGTATAGACAAAAGTGGCCACTGATTGCGGCGAGGTGGCGACCTTTTCCTTCACCAGCGTGACCTGCGCATGGGTGTCCTTATGTTCGAGGAGCAATTCCGAAACATCAACTTTGGTGCCGTACTGATTGCGCTCATGTTTCTCGGTAAACTTGGTGATCTTAAAGTCAGTGCCGTGGATTACGTCGCCTATCTTTAAGAATTGCGTCGGTTCGCTCTGGTCAATGCTGTTGATACCGAATGTGTTTTCCGTTCGCGAAGAAAAAACGAATGGGAAACGTTCTTCTGTGACCGAGACCAGATGTAATTTCGTCAAATAGTCCGGGTGCGAACCCTTGTTCGTTGGATCAGTTCCTCCCTGCCACTCGTCCAGATTGGTGAATCCGTCTCCGTCAGGGTCTTGCTCAAGCACGTCGGCATCCTGGATCGGTAAACCAAACTTTTCGAACCAATCATTCGGGACAGGCGCATGCACCTGCGTGTTTTGCAGTGTCGCAGGCAGGCCATCGGCGCCAATGAAATGTTTTTCCGGCACGAAAAGTCCAGAGCGTGTGCTGGATTTCCATTGCGAAGGATGCTGAAGACGCTCCGCGGCGCGATCGAGTTCCATTGCCATAGGCGGTGGTGACGCATTCTTCGGCGGCGGCCCGGGTTGCGCCACCAAACGATGCCCAAACTGAATGGCGCTCCACCAAATGGAGATCGCCGAAATGAAAAGGAAAATCCCCGCGGCGATCAGCGCAACGCGATCGTAATGCGCCTTAATCCAGTCCAAGGTCTTCGCCATGACTAATCATTAACCACGAATCAACACGAATGGACACGAAGAAAATGACGAAATCCGAATGACGAATGACGAATTAATGACGAAACCTGAACGAGGAAATGGAGAACCGCCGCGATTTGTCATCGCAGCGAGTTCGTTCGGCGGGAGTCATAGTCTTCGACATTCGTCATTTCGTCATTCCTTCGGCATTCGACATTCGTGCTTCGTCATTTGTCTAATGCATTGAGCACAAGCAAGAGTGAGAGCAGGAGCAAGAGAGACATAGCGTTAAAGGCTAAACCTTAGCATTTCGATCGTGGCTGAGACTTCGATATGCTCGTTGCCCACTATGAAATTTAGCGGCGCCCCTGTGCCCGGCTGGGCCGGAGCCGCCTGCCCAACTTCGGCTGGTGTTGGTTCTGCAGTTTTTTGGCGCGGAGGGCCTTTGTCTTTTTCATTGTGTACGTAGAGCGTGCGAATAATGAAGAATTGTCCGCTGGAATTTACGATCTCGTTTAAAACTTTGCGCGCTGCGGCAGGCGCGGCTTTAAAGGACAGATCGACAATGTTGCGTTCCACTAATGTTGGCGGAGGCGTAATCAGTTTCGCCGCCGGCGCACCCGGTTTCGTCGTTGCCGCCTTTCGTCCGGGAGCGGGAGACGGTGTTGGAGTCGATGAAAGTGCATGTTCTTCGGACAAAGGTTTGCGGTGAAAAGAAGTCACGCTGTCCACTTTGGCGTCCAGCAGAATATTTATGAGCATCTGGATCTGGGAAAGTTCCTGCCCAAGCAGCGGCGCCACCGCTGTGTTGGGCATCGTCGTGGCGAACTCGTCAAACCCGAGCTGAAATTTATCCGGAAGTTTTACTTTGTTGACTTGTGCTCTGCTGACCGTGGCAAGAGTCGCCTGCCGCAGACGCGATTGAAATTCATTCGGCGCAAGCGGTGGCGCCGGGACGACGTCCTGTTTTAGTTCTTCT
>JBKPDP010000058.1:0-10524 GCA_046727935.1 Verrucomicrobiota bacterium
GATCGGCCTGCTTGCCTTCGTCTGCGTTGTTGGCATGGCTCTTGGCAGCCTCAAGTTTCGCGGCATTGGCCTTGGGACAGCTGGCGTTCTTTTCGCGGGGATTCTCGTTGGACACTTCGGTGAAGAGATCGATCATCGCACTCTTGATTTTGTGAAGGAATTCGGACTGATCCTGTTCGTGTTCACGATTGGACTTCAGCTTGGTCCCGGTTTTTTTGCCGCACTCCGGAAGCAGGGCGTCAAAATGAATTTGTTTGCCGTCGCGATTGTCATCCTCGGCGCGCTGACGGCGCCACTCATCGGCTGGCTTGCGCACTTCGATGCGGCAGCGGTGCTGGGCATTTTTTGCGGCGCCGTAACAAATACCCCGGCGCTCGGTGCGGCGACGCAAGCGCTGGCGATGACGCCCGAAATCGCGTCTGATCGCCTGACACTGCCGGCGCTGGCTTATGCGGTCACTTATCCCACTGCCATCGCGGGCATCATCGGAACGCTGTTACTGCTCAAGCAAATTTTCCGCATCGATCCGGTGCGCGAGGCAAAGGAGTTCGCCGCAAAGAACCGTCGCCAGGTCGAGCCGCTCGAGCGTCGTACGCTCGTCGTGACAAATCTGAATCTCGAGGGCGTTCGCCTCGACGCGGTTCCCGGCCGCCTTGAAACCGGCGTCACAATTTCTCGCGTCCGTCATGGCCAGGAAACTCAAGCTGCAACTGACGCGACCGTGATCCATCGCGAAGACCGCGTCGCCGTTGTTGGCACGCGCTCAGGCCTTGATCAGTTTGAGCGTGTGATCGGCGAGCGCAGCAATGAAGATCTGGTTCTCACCGAAAGCGACATTACTTTCCGCCGGGTGGTCGTAACCGATCGCTCGGCGCTAGGCAAGACCGTTGCGGAGCTTGATCTCGATGATCGCTTTGGTGTGGCGGTTACTCGGATCACGCGCGCTGACATCGAAATGTCGGCCGTGCCTGATCTACGCCTGCAGTTCGGTGATATGGTGCAGATCGTCGGTCGCGACGTCGACCTCCATAAAGCAGCCGCTGCACTTGGCAACTCACTCAAAGAACTCAACGAGACACATTTCATCCCATTTTTTATTGGCATCGTCCTGGGTATCGCGCTCGGAACGATGCCGATCATGTTTCCCGGACTGCCACATCCGATCCGGCTTGGGCTTGCCGGCGGTCCGCTGATCGTTGCGTTAGTCCTTGGCCGAGTGGGCCGCATTCGTCGCCAGGTTTGGCACATGCCAGTGAATACAAACCTCGCATTCCGCGAATTTGGAATTGCGCTTTTCTTCGCGGCCGTCGGACTGGGAGCCGGTGCGAAATTTTTCTCTACAGTTTTCACCGCTACTGGTCTTGAATGGCTGCTCGCCGGCGTGTGTGTGACGATTTTTCCATTGATGCTGATCGGTGTATTCGCGCGCGCGGTTTGGAAAATGAACTTCATGGATCTTAGCGGCATGCTGGCCGGAAGCATGACCGATCCACCTGCCCTTGCCTTTGCTTCGAATATCGCGCGCTCCGACGCGCCGACTGTCGGGTACGCGACAGTGTATCCGTTGACCACGCTTCTGCGCATTCTCTCCGCGCAAGTGCTCGCGATCTTCCTCTTCCGATGAATACGCCTACTCTGGGTGAAGCGCGCTTTCCTTCAAAACTGAGTCACACTATCAGCGATGATGCTCGCGTCCCGGAGCGAATCGAGATCGGCGCCGAGCCGGGTTTGCAGTTCGAACTGGCCGGTCCGCGTGCGAAGCTGTTTTTCGATGCGAAGCAAACGCGCGCCGGCATCGTGACTTGCGGCGGTTTATGTCCCGGACTCAACAACGTAATTCGTTCGCTTTTCCTGGAACTGCACTACGGTTACGGTGTCGCTGAGGTGCTCGGCTTTCGCAACGGCTATAGTGGACTCGATCCGGGTTGCGGAGTCGAACCCGTGAAGATAACGCCGGAGTTTGTTGATCATATTCATCAGCATGGGGGGACAGTTCTAGGCACCTCGCGCGGTCCTGTCGACATTCGCAATGCGGTGGACAATCTCATTGCTCGCGACGTGAACATTCTTTTCGCCATAGGCGGGGATGGAACACAACGCGGTGCGAATGATCTTTACCAGGAAGCGCGCAAGCGGGGTCACCCACTGTCGGTTGTTGGCGTGCCGAAAACAATCGACAACGATGTTGGCTTCGTCTCGCGCACGTTCGGCTTTTTCAGCGCTGTGGAAGAAGCAAAGCGCGTGCTTGATTGCGCGCACACGGAGGCGCGCAGCGTGCCGGAAGGTATCGGTGTGGTCAAGTTGATGGGTCGCCATGCCGGATTCGTCACTGCCGGTGCAGTTGTCGCGAGTCAGGACGTGAACTTTGCGCTTATTCCCGAAGTGCCATTCAAGCTCGAAGGTTTTTTATTGGCCCTTAAGCAACGGATGGCGCACAAATCTCACGCCGTGATTGCTGTTGCGGAAGGAGCAGGCCAGCACCTGCTCGACGCCGATAAGACTGAACGCGACGCGTCCGGAAACGTAAAACTCAAGGATATCGGGCCATTCCTGTGTGAAGAAATAAAGTCATACTTCAAAACCGAAGGCATCACCGTCCTTATTCGTTATTTCGATCCGAGCTACCAGATTCGAAGTCGGCCGGCCAATAGTGAAGACGCGTTGCTATGCGATCTGTACGCGCGTCACGCGGTTCACGCGGCGATGGCAGGTAAGACCGGTGTTGTTATTGGTTTCCTACACGAGCGCTTCATCCACGTGCCGATCCAGCTGCTCGCCACGCATACCAAACGCCTTAACCCTGCCAGCGGTTGGTGGCGTTCGGTTCTCGCGGCGACCGGACAGCCAGCGCAATTCGATGGCGATGGTTGATCTGCTTGTGCGCACTCTTGCTATCTGGACTGGTTTCCGAGGGAAAAACAATCATGAATGACCAAGCCATCGATAAACAATCCGCGACACAAGCTGACCCCAGAGTGCAACTCGCGTTTGAGCGTACATTTCTGGCGTATGAGCGCACGCGGATCGCGTGGGTGCGAACAGCTTTGGCGCTGATCTCATTTGGATTCGCCATCGCAAAAGTTCTTCAGTACCTGCGCGAGAAACAGGGCGAAACAGCTACACTCATGAGTCCCCGTGCCGTGGGTCTCATCATGATCGTCATCGGACTGGTCAGCTTGATCCTCGCGGATCGGCAGGACCGGCGAGCCGTGAAGGCGCTGCGCGAGCGTTGTCCGGAACTGCCCACACCGATTGCCGGAGTGATGACAGTACTGATCGCGTTGCTCGGCGTCCTGGCCTTAATTGCTGCGATTCTGCGATAGCTAAGCGAGTCCTTAATAAGATACCCCGGCGTTCTTAGAGGTGGTGTGCAGCCGCTCGTTCAGGGAAACTCATTTGGTGAAATGCAAAGGGCCACCTTGATTGCATTCGTGCTCTTTGCGTACGGCGTCAGTCGGGCCAATCCCCCCGAATATCTCGCGGCGACGCGCGAACCAGCAGAAAGCGCGAGCGAGGAAGCGTCGCCAATTGAAGAATCGTTCTTGCCACTTCGTGGTTGGCGGTTGGCACAACACAGCACAGAGCCATTTTTGCGCGATGCCATTTTGAGTCTGGAACCGCGGTTCTACTATCGCCACTTGGACAATGCTAATGGCGTGCAGGAAGCGTTTACGGGGGCGGCGCGCTGATCCTAACGAGTGGTTGGTGGCGCGAGACGGTGCAACTTGGGATTGGCGGTTACACAACTCAGCCCCTCGCGACAGGGCGCGACCCTGGCGGCACGGGTCTTCTGCGACCCGACGGTGATGGACTGGTAGTGCTTGGTCAGGCCTGGGCAAAACTACGTATGGAACCAGCGACCGCCACCTTATTTCGCCAGGAGATGGAACTGCCGTTCATTAATGGTGACGATACCCGCATGATCCCGAATACATTCGAAGCGTATCGTGTCGATATAAAACCATCGGACCTGTTTCGGTTCGGCTTCGCCTATGTGACGCGCGAAAAGAGCAAGACGAGTGCGGAATTCCGGCCGATGTCGGAAGTCGCAGGAGTGCCCGGAGTCGATCGTGGTACCAGCGTGGCCGGTTTCTTACTCGGCGCGACCGACACGACTTACATTGGAGCCGTCAATGAATTGACTTGGGACCTGCTGAACATTGCGTACGTCGAAGCCGGCAAGACGTGGCACCTCTGGATGACTTTCAAATTCGCGGCGAGCTGCAATTCATCGACCAGCGGAGCGTTGGCGAGCAATTGCTTGGTAGCTTTGGCACGCAGCTCTATGGCGCGTCTTTGACCGCGAGCTACCGCAGCGCAGTTCTCAGTATGTCTTTCACCAGCCACCGCCAGTGGATTGAAAATTCTGCGGCAATTTGGCGGTGTTCCAGCGTTCAACTCACTCATGATTTCCGATTTCGCTGGAGCCGGCGAGGACTCGTTTCGCATTGGAGTCAGTTACGATTTTGCACGCATCGGCCTTGCGGGCGTTAAAGCTTTTGCCAACTACGCGCATGGGGAGCTTTCCTCGAACCAGCACGAAGACGAGATCGACGTTACTGCTGACTACCGCATTGATCGCGGCCCGCTGAAGAATTTCTGGCTGCGTCTCCGTTACGCGCACAACTCTCCAAGTAATCAAGTCGCCACTGAAGATTTTCGCATCATTCTCAACTACACATTCGTTTTCTGACCATCAGAGGACACGACGACGGCGCAGTTTGGCGCGCCCTGCGGCAGTGGTGTTATCTCAACGGCCGCCCTGGATCATTTCCTTCATGACCTTCCGGCCTGTCGCTTGTAATGGACCCATGCCGCTCCCAGGCAGGAACCACATGCCCTTATCGTGGTCGCGACAGTAGACAATGTTGACGCCGTCGCTCGTGATCGCGTGATGGAATGTAGCGCCCGAGTTCTCGGCAATGAATCGGAAGAAGGCCTCCCGCCATGGATCATCCGCGTAACGGAATATTTCATCGCCAATCCTCTTTAACTCTTCAACGTTGATTGTACGAAGAGATTTGGCGATCGCCTTGCGGCGTTCCTTGTCGAGGTTCTCAAGGTCGAATTTTTCGAATGGCATAATCTCAGCTTATCTCGTTAAAGATGAATGATCAGGTAAACCGAGTCGGTCCGGCCAGCCATTGGACTTTGGTCCTATTCATAATTGCACCCCGTTTGTGGAAACTAAACGGCGGTGCCATGAAACTGCGCCCTCAAGAGACCCGTCGCAACTCACTACTTTGGCTGCTCGTGTTTGTTCCCGCTGCGCTAGCAGCGGAGGAACGCAATCATGAAGCACACACTACACTTCATTCTCTCGATTCTCGCGATCTTGCCGCTGGCTGTTCCGCTGAGTCACGCGACGGAATCAGCCGCGGCAAAGATGCTGGAGTGCCGGTTGAATTGCTAAGGTTTAGTTCTATCGGTAGCTCATAATGAACGATCCCACTGCCGCCGAACAGAACCACAAGCAGAGCAAAGAGCAGCTCAGCCTCTTGCTGACGATCACGATGGAGGTGGCGGTAGCGAGCGATTTCTCGTCCGCGCTCGAGGTCGTGCTCCGTCGCGTTTGTGAAAAGACAGGCTGGGTACTTGGACAGGCCTGGGTGCCGAGCCGCGACGGAACTGTTCTGGATTGCGGTTCGGTATGGTTTTGCGGTAACGGCGAGCTGACGCACTTCAGAGCTGTCTCTGAGGCTACTCATTTTAAGCCCGGTCTCGGACTTCCTGGGCGCGTTTGGGAGTCGAAGCAACCGTTGTGGATTGAGGACGTCAGACATGATCCCAACTTCCCGAGAACGGCAACGGCCAAGGAGATCGGACTTAAGACGGCCGTGGGTATTCCAATCTTGTCAGGTGATAAAGTCATTGCGGTGATCGAGTTTTTCATGCGCGAATCGCGAAGCATGAGCGAACAACTAGTTAAGGTGATTGCGGCGATCGCGGCACAATTGGACCTGGTGATAGAGCGAAAACGAGCAGAGGAAGAACTCTGTCACACTAACGAAATTCTCCAATCCATTTTGTCCAACATGGGCGATGCCGTTATCGTCGCCGACAAGGACGGCAAATTTCTTGTTTTCAACCCAGTGGCTGAGCGTTTCTTCGGAACGCCTGCGACGCAAACTGCGCCTAACGAGTGGTCGCATCGCTACGGGCTTTATCTACCGGATAAGGTCACGCTTTTTCCCCACGACCAGTTGCCCATGACGCGATCAATTCGCGGCGAGGAGATAGATAATGTTGAGATATTCGTCCGGCACGAGAAAGCGCCCAGGGGGCTTTGGGTCCGGGTCAATGGTCGCCCCTTGAAAGGTCCCAAGGGCGAGTTGCTGGGTGGTGTAATCGTTTGCCGAGACATCACTCAACTCAAAGAGGAAGAATTTTTTCGCGCCGGACAAAGCGGCGTGCTTGAGATGATCGCTGCTGATGCGCCGCTAGCCGATGTTTTGACCAGCCTTGTTCTTCTTATGAAAGGCCAGGCGGAAGGACTGCGTTGTTCCATTCTTCTCTTGAACCGCGATGGCAAACATGTCCGTCACGGCGCTGCGCCGAATCTGCCGGAGGCTTATGTAAAAGCAGTGAACGGCGCTGCGATTGGACCGCTCAATGGTTCCTGTGGCACTGCGATGTATACGCGACGACCAGTTGTCGTGACCGATGTGATGACAGACCCACTTTGGGCGGATTATCGCGAGCTGGCAAAGATTTGCGGACTGCGTGCCTGTTGGTCGACACCGATTCTCTCGGCGCACGGCGATGTTTTGGGTTCGTTTGCGATGTATCGCGAGGAAAAACGCGGACCACGGGCGGAGGAGACGCGGCTGACCGATATCGCCACGCATATTGCCGGCATTGCCATCGAGCGCCAACGACAGCAGGAGATTTTGCGCGAGCGCGAGGCGCGTATCAGTCTCGCCGCTGAGTCGGCCGATCTCGCTTTTTGGATTTTATATCCGGAGCAAAACGCCGCCTGGATGAGTGAAAAGGGCCGGCTGATCTACGGCTTCGATTCCAACCTACCGCTGACCTGTGATTTGATCCTTTCCCGTGTTCATCCCGACGAGCGAGCGGCTGTTAAAACAGCCTACGATCGGTCGTGTGCTCTTTCCGGGACGTTCGAAAGCGAACATCGCCTCGTTTTGCCCTACGGAAAAACGCGTTGGGTAATTATGCGGGGACGCTGTTTGAAAGATGAGGAAGGAAATCTTCTGGAGACGATCGGAGTGACTCTGGATGTCAGCGCACAGAAACAGGCCGATCTTCAGTTGCAACTTCAACGCGAAGAAATGGCGCATCGAAACCGAGTGTCCCTGATGGGCGAAATGACTGCATCCTTTGCCCATGAACTCAATCAACCCCTTACAGCCATCGCGAACAACGCGTCCGCCGCGCGCCGCTTCCTTGAGCACGGAAACATCGACCCGGTGCTGTTGCAGCAATTGTTGCAGGACATGGTGGCCGACAGTCAACGGGCTGGCAAAGTAATTCGCGGGATCCGAAGCCTTGTGCGCAAGGAGCCAAGTGTTCACGCTTTGTTAGACTTGAATTCTGTCATCACAGATACTGTGCGCCTTGTCAGCTCGGACGTGTTGAATCGAGAAAGCGTGGTCATCACCGAGCTGGACCCGCAGCTTCCGCAAGTCAATGCTGCTCTAGTCCAGATCCAGCAGGTTCTGCTCAACCTGATCATTAATGCGCTCGACGCCATGGAAGGGCTTCCGCCGGCCGAACGCCGTGTCATCATTAGTACAAGGTCGGACAAGGACGACGTCGCCGAAGTCAGCGTACGTGATTTTGGAACGGGATTACCAAAGGATCGGCCGGACAAAGTCTTCGAACACTTCTTTTCGACGAAACAGAAAGGTATGGGGATGGGGTTGACGATTGTCCGATCGATTATTGAAGCGCATGGCGGCACGATTGTGGCGGAAAACGCTCCCGACGGCGGGCGCGCGCATAGTTGTTCGCCTGCCAGCCGTGCGCGGGCAAACGCAAACGATTGCGGCGGCATGAGCGATCCAAGTGAGGCGGAAAGGAAAGAGGTCTGCGTGGTCGATGACGACCTTTCCGTCCTCAAGTCGATCCATTACTTACTCGCATCCGAAGGATTCAAGGTTCGCACGTTTAACAAAGCCGAAGATTTTCTAACTCACGTCAGCACGCACGACGTGCCTGTGGTCGTGACCGACATCTGGATGGACCAGGTAACCGGCCTGGAAGTGCTGGCCCGCCTTTGCGCCATTTCACCAAAGACTCGTGTTATCGTTATTACCGCGCGGGAAGACCTAGCAGCCCGTGCTACGGCAATGGCCATCGGCCCAGTCGCCTTTTTCATGAAGCCGTTCGACGACGAAAAATTCATCGCCGCGGTTCGCGACGCTCTCAGTCAAAGCAGGAAATAATAAAACGCCGAATGCCTCCTGGTACGATGTTGGTTTCAGAATGTCTGGCATCAGTTAGGTCGATTATCGTGCGACCGCAAAGGAGCAGCGGCCCAATTGTTACAGTTCTGTTACAAAGTTTCCCTACTGGAATATAAGGGTTTTCCCGATGGCGGGGGCAGGTATAAATTGCTCGGTGTGCTAAAGACTCGCGAAAAGTCCCTCTTCGTATTAACGGCTCGGATAACGAGGTCCTAGCGATGAAAAGTATCTCGATGCAGTTGGAGGCAGCGGAGAATCAACCGCGCATACGACGTGCTGGAGATTGGAATGCCCTGTTCGGCTCGCCAACGGTCGTGACCGGACTGCTGGTGTTCGTCGGCTATTATCTGGGGGCAAAGCTCGGATTTGCCCTGACGTTTCGACCTCATCCAGTTTCGGTGCTTTGGCCTCCTAATTCGATCCTCGCGGCGGCCCTTTTGTTGACGCCGCTGCGCATCTGGTGGCTCGTTCTCCTGGCCGCATTTTCAGCGCATTGGGCGGCGGAACTGCAGAGTCAGGTGCCTCCCACCATGATTCTGTGCTGGTTCGTCAGCAATTCTTGCGAAGCAGTGATTGGTGCGGGCCTCACACGATACCTCGTCGGCGGACCAGTTAGTCTCGACCGGCTCAGAAACGTCGGCTTTTTTTGCCTGAGTGTGGTTTTCATTGGTCCGTTTCTTTCTTCGTTTTTAGACGCGGGGTTTGTCAGGTGGAATGGTTGGTGGCAAGGCGCGTATTGGGAAATCTGGCGAGTACGATTTACATCAAACGTTCTAGCTGCGCTGACAGTTGCGCCCTTGATTGTGACGTGGGCAACCAGCGGCATCCCATCCCTGCGAAAGGGAAAGCGGTCACGTTACCTCGAGGCCGGCCTTCTTCTCATTGGCTTACTCTCGGTTAGTTTCACCGTTCTATATAGACTAGGGTCGGGGACAGATTCGGCCCTTCTTTATCTGCTTCTGCCGTTTCTACTGTGGGCGGCGGTCCAATTCGGATCGTGTGGCGCGAGCACCGCTCTCGGGATCGTGACTTTTTCCGCGATTTGGGCTGCGACCCACGGACACGGTCCGTTCGCTGGAGGATCGCCAGAGCAAAATGCGCTCGCAGTCCAAGTGTTCCTCATTGTCCTATCCGTACCTCTAATTTTTCTGGCAGCAGTAGTCGAGGAGCGTGCAAATGTGGAGCAAAGATTCGCCAAAGTTTTTCGTTCAAGTCCCGATGCGATGTTGGTCATCCGCCGGCGAAACTCCTGCATCATAGATGTAAATGAACATTGGCAGGCCATTTTTGCTTATCCGCGCGAGGAAGCAATTAACCACACCGTATCTGATCTGAATCTCAACATCCGCGAGGGTTATCTCGAGAAACTGATCGCGAGCACTTCAGAGGGAGAGCCGTTGCGCGATGTCGAAATGTCCTTGCGCACGAAAACAGGCGACCTACGAGAGACCGTGCTTTCTGCCGATACCGTGGACATCGCGGGTGAACCTTGTTTCGTCGTTATCATCCGCGATATAACGAATCGCAAGAGGCGCGAAGCGGCCCTGCTGGAGAGCGAGGCTGAATTGCGCGAGACGCAGCGACGAATGGATCTGGCGGCGAGGGCTGCCGACCTTGGGATCTGGGTATGGGACATCGTGCGCGACGAGATCTGGGTTTCTGAGAAAGAGCGAGCCCTCTTTGGCTTCGCGCCGTCGGAGAAGCCCGATATCGACCGCTTTCGAAACGCGATACACCCTGACGATCGCGCCTCGATGCGCAAGACGCTAGAAAACTCTTTGAACACCGGCATGGAATATGAAGCTGAGCACCGGGTCCTCCTACCGAATGGGCAAATACGCTGGTTGGCCACGCGAGGGCGCGTCGAGTTTGGTGGCGATGGCAAGCCGGCCCGGATGCGCGGCGTTTCGTTTGATGTCACCCGGCGGAAGCTGGGAGAAGAGGCGCTGTCGGAGAGCGAGGCTCGTTTTCGTACCATGGCCGACACCGCGCCGGTGATGATCTGGATGGCGGGCCCGGACAAACTCTGTAATTTTTTCAACAAACCCTGGTTGGAGTTTACTGGCCGTAGCTTGGAGCAGGAAATGGGAAATGG
>JBKPDP010000059.1:0-61346 GCA_046727935.1 Verrucomicrobiota bacterium
GGATGCCGATGCACTCTGCCATACCTGCGGCTCCACATTGACCCCCGCCGTCGTATTGATCCAGCCGCTAATCACGAGCACGTCTCCGTTCGGCAGCGTGGTGTTCGTCGGGTACCATCGACCGTTGTTCATATCAGGCAGGCGTGTCCACGTATCGTTCGAGGGATCGTACGTGTAGGCATTGGGCAGCCCCACCCAGTTGCTTATGTGGCCACCGGCTACCAAGACCTGTCCATCAGGCATAAACGCATGGCCGGAACAAAAAATATTTGCGCCCGATGCTGCAGCTGAGGTGACCGCATTTGTCGCCGGATTCCAGAGCTGGGAGTGATCTCCCCTTGTCCAGAACAGGACTTTGCCTGTCGGCAGCAAATGAGCATGAATGGCCTCATAGGGCCAGGTCATTACGGATGAAAACTGCCCGACCGTAGCAGGATCCTGGGCCCTGGCAGAGGAAACCGCAATGAAATGCGCTACTGCAAAGCAGCGCAGCACGACTACTCCAACTTTCACGTGCTCCGAAGAGCATGAGCAAGACTTCAGCGGAAACGGGTTCAGGCCGATCATAGCTTCCCGCACATATCGCGCGTATGCTGCCGCAGAACGAACTTACACAAGTACGCGACAAACCCGTTCCGCACCAACACCCTCGAAAGGCGGATCCGATCTTCCGGAGCGAGATCCGTGCCAAAAGCCGAGCGTTATTGCAAAGATGTTGTAAGCTTTTGTCTGTCAAAGACGTAACAATATGTGACGATGTCTTGAATTTTTGGTGCGCGGGCGCGGGATGTAAATTGTTACGACGATACCGCAGCATCCGGAGGCCATAGATCGCACATAACAACGCCGAGCTAAACGATTTACAACGCCCAGTTCGAAAGCGTGCGCAATTCCGACAATCTATTATCGTGATCTCAATTTACTTTTCAGAGCGAGCGACGTCGTTTCGGTTGCGCGAAAGGGAAATTATTTACAGGACTGCAGAAATCCAGTCGACAGCAAGCGGCGCGAATCTGTCGCGGCACTCACTCAACCGAGGAAGAGCGGTCGCTAAACTGAGCGCCGAGCTGTCGATGTCTCCGCTTGCAGCGTCCGACACTTAGGCTTTCCAGACATTGCCGGATTGTAGGTGCGTCCCTGACATTGCATTTCGCGTGTCCACGATGCAGTGCGCCCAATCAGCAAGGTCCTGATAGTTCACGCAGCTGTGGTTTGTTGCAATAAGAACAAGATCAAAACTTTCAATGGTCGCGCGATCCCATTCCACAGATTTCTTGCCGGCCCAATGCGAATGCTCACGGGTTGACCCAATCACTGCCACGTAGGGATCGTAGTATTCTACTTCGGCCCCGCGGTCGCTGAGAAGGTCCATTAGAGTGTAACTCGGCGACTCGCGTTCGTCGTCCACGTTCGGCTTGTAGGCTAGCCCTAAAATCAGGATTCGACTCCCTTTCACGGCCTTACTTAGGGTGTTCAACGCCTCGGCAACGCGATGCACCACGTATTCCGGCATTGCTGTGTTTATCTCGCCGGCAAGCTCGATGAAGCGCGTATGTTTACCATATTCACGCGCCTTCCAGGTAAGATAAAACGGATCGATGGGGATACAGTGGCCACCAAGGCCCGGTCCAGGATAAAACGGCATAAACCCAAATGGCTTCGTCCTAGCAGCTTCGATAACTTCCCAAATGTCAATGCCCATAGCGGCATAAACCAGCTTTAGCTCGTTCACCAGGGCGATATTCACGCTGCGAAAGATGTTTTCGAGCAGTTTGGTCGCCTCGGCCGTCCGACAAGACGAGACCGGTACAACCGTGTCGATGGCGCGCGCGTAAAGCGCCATCGCTTTCTCAAGGCAGGCCGGTGTGTAACCGCCGATAATCTTTGGCACCTCTTTAACCTCGCTTTGTTCGTTCGCGGGATCTTGACGTTCCGGCGAAAACGCCAGATGTAAATCGATGCCGGCTTTCAGACCTGATCCTTCTTCAAGCACTGTACGCAGCTCCTCCTCCGTCGTCCCGGGATACGTGGTCGACTCCAGAACCACCAAAGCGCCTCTTGCAAGATGCGGCGCGATCGAACGCCCCGTTTCTAGAATGAACGAAAGATCAGGTTCGCGGTTTTTTGTTAGTGGCGTTGGTACGCAAATGATAACTGCTTCGACCTCCTTGATGCGACTAAACTCGGTTGAGGCCGAAAATTTACCGGAGTTGATTAACTCTGCGATTGCTGCCTGGCTGACATGCTTGATGTAGCTCTGCCCATTATTCAGCAGTTCCACCTTTCCTGGGTCCACATCGATTCCCAGCACGCTCACGCACGAGCGCGCAAATTGAAGCGACAGTGGCAGCCCCACATAGCCAAGACCGACGACGGCTATTTTCATTGATCGATATTAATGAGATCCCGGAGCTGCTTGCGCCACCTGCTTATCGGATCGGGCTGACGGCGGATAAAAGAAAAATCTTGCGTAGATATAAGCTATGCTCTCCCCTATGACTTCTCGAACGCCGTCGCTATAACGCCACCAGTCTTTTGGGTTATAATCGGGATTCGGAACTGCGATGATACCAACAGCGACTTTCCCCCCAAAGGCCTCCTGATATAAAAGCTGTGTTCGTCGCGCATGGCAATCTTCCGTTAAAACATTGAAGCTATGGATGGTCAAATTGTGGCTGTAAAGCCAGTTTCGCAGCGCAACAGCTGAGCTGTAGGTTCTCTCCCGGCCCATTACCCTGGATGGAGCCATTTGAATCACCTCATCCGGAATTCCCAACTTTTTCAGCGACTCTTCGCCCACGCTAGCCGAAGTTTGATAATCATTAACATAGCCGCCGCTGCCGTTCTCGGGTCCACCTGTGGTAAAAATATGCTCATACGAACCGCTGTTGAACTCTTTGGCCGCCGCTCGCAACGCATAGCGTTGTATCCATCCCTCCACGACAAGATTGTTCGTATCGACGCGGCGACTTACCGCCAGAAACGGATGTGCGTTCACGAAGAACAGAAATGCCGACACCGGAAAAACGAGAGTTACAAACAGCCAACCGCGCCAAGACAATCCCCAGCGTTCCCTCCGCTCGAGCAGACCCCAGAACTTTCGAGACGACTGGCCAGATGAAGCCATTCAAATCCGTAGTCCTCGCGCGATAATGTTCCGCTGAATCTCCGAAGTGCCGGAGTAAAGCGTGCTTCCCACCGAGTCGCGCATTTCGCGTTCGAACTCAAACTCGGTCAGGAATCCTCTGGCGCCATGTATTTGAATCGCGTCGAGGCACGATTTCAGGAATGACTCGGAGACATACAACTTGGCCATGGCGGCATCCATGTCGGCTGACTTGTTCTCCTGCATTAACCAGCCGACCTTATAAATAAGCAGCCGCGCTGTTTCATAACGAAGCTTCATATCAATGATGCGATTGGCTACTGATTGGAATTTACCAATAGGTTGGCCAAATTGCTTGCGCCTCCTTACGTGTTCGACGCACCGTTCAAGCTGGCGCCGCATGGTTCCAATACAGGTCGCCAGGATACAAGCTCGCTCCCATGCCATCGAGCAGTTGAAGATCTCAACACCGCGACCCTCCCGCCCTAACAGAGCGGTTTCTGGTACCCTGCAGTCATCAAGCAGAAGTTCAGCCATCAGTGCGGTGCGCAGTCCCATCTTGTCTTTCTTTTTTCCGACGGTAAGTCCCTGCGTTCCTTTCTCGACGATCAAGGCACAAATACCGGCAGCCCCAAGCTGCGGATCAAGGGTCGCGTAAATCGTGAACAGATCTGCAATCGGCGCATTTGTTACAAAAATTTTTTTGCCATTCAGAACGTAGTCCCTGCCATCTTTCCTGACACGGGTCTGCATTGAAAAAATGTCGGACCCAGCCGTCGGCTCACTGGCGCCGTTAGCGCCGATGAGACTTCCGTCGCACAGACCAGGAAGATACTTCGTCTTCTGCTCGGTAGTGCCGTATTTGAGTAGCGGCACCGAATTAGTCCACATGTGAGCGTTCATGGCAAATAGCAATCCTTGATCGGAGCCGCCATACCCTAAGCCTTCCATCATCGCGATTGTAGTGACCGGGTCCGCATCCCCGCCGCCGTACTCTTTCGGGATTGGCATCCCCTGCACGCCGAAAGCAGCGCATTTTTTCCAACCATCATGCGAAAAGACTTGTTGGGCATCGCGCTCAATCATGTTGCTGTTGAGTTCCCGGCGAGCGAACTTAGTCGCCGCTTCTTGCAAGGCTTGTTGTTCAGGCGTTAATTCAAAATTCATCGCCTGTTTTGATCCGTGTAATTACGATTAACTCCACGAACGGCGTGGTGATGATTTGGCCCAGCTTGCTTAACATCATGTCATTGCCGGTGTGCCGGCTCGCTACATCCTCGTCAGCTTCTGATAGTCGATCTTGTCCGTCGACGTCTTTGGCAACGACTCAAGGGAGCAGAAGAGGTCGGGGACCATATAGAGCGGCAGATTTTCGGAACAGAACTTCTTGAGCTCGATGATCGACAACTTCGATCCGTCGCGTGTACTTGTGAAGGCCTTAATGGGTACACCGTCGGCGTCTGGAAACGCTAATACAGCTGCTTCTTTAACGACCGGGTGCCTATATAACGCAACCTCGATCTCACCGAGTTCAATTCGGTACCCGCGTTTCTTGATCATGCGGTCGCGTCGTCCCAAGAATTTGTAGTTTCCGTCCTGGAGTTCGACAACAATGTCGCCTGTCCGATACCAGCAGGTGTCGTGGTTGGGCAGGAAAGCCTTGGCGGTATTTTCCGGCAGATTCCAATATCCTTCCAGTACACTGGATCCAGCGATGCATAACTCTCCCTCGGTTCCGCGCGAGACCTCCGAGCCGGACTCATTCACGACGAGCGGGCTACAGTATGGGCACACTTTGCCGATTGGAACTGGTTCGGTTTGAGACTCGGGAATCAGGAGCGGCACCTCGTAAAACGTGCATACGTTGGTCTCCGTTGGGCCGTACAAGTTGAAGTAACGAGGATGCGGCCACAAAGACTTCAATAGTTTGAGGTATTTGATCGGAAAAACCTCGCCAGCGAACAACACAAGCCTAAGCGAGGAATAATCATGCTCTTCTACCTTTCCAAACTGCGCCATGAGGCTCAAGATCGATGGCGCCGAGTACCAAACTGTAATCTGCCTCTTGGCAATCCACGGCGCCAGCCGCACAGGATCCTTACCCAGTTGCTCTTCAACCAGCACCAGTGTAGCGCCATGCTTCAGCGACACGTAAATGTCTAGAACTGAGAGATCGAAATGAAATGGGGCATGCGAGGAAAACCGATCGTCTTCGCTGGGTTGAAACACATCGGAGCACCAGTCAATAAAGCAGGCGGCGTTACCGTGCGACAGCATAACACCTTTTGGCCGGCCGGTTGAGCCTGAGGTATAGAGGATGTAGGCCAGTTGCGAAGGGTCGGGAACAGCGCTGGACACTGAGTGAGCGCGGCTAACGCTATCGAGCCGGTCCAGAGCCTTGGTGAGCGGGACACCCGCGCCGACTCCATCGATGACAATCGTTCCAGGCGCAAAGCCTAGCTGTTTGAATTCCTCAGTCAAGCGGTCGGCCAAGCGTGATTCGACGATGATGACCTTGACGGCGCAGTTATGAAAAATAAACGCGTTGCGCGAACCTGGGGCTGTTGGGTCTGCAGGGACGTACGCGGCTCCAGCCTTCATGATCCCAAATATTGAAGCGATGGCATCAGCCGACTTCCGCATACAGATGCCCACGCGGTCGCCAGCCCCGACACCCATCTCCCGCAGGCGATCTCGTACTCGATCGGAAAGATGTGCTAGGTCATGGTAGCGAACGCTACCGTTCTCCGGCTCCTCGACCGCGACGTTATATGGAAACCGTGAAGCGGAAACGTCAAGGAGTTGGTGCAACGCTCTGGTACTCATTTTTTATGACCTTTTGTCAAAAGCGCAATGCCGGTTGCGTGGTTTCCGATTTACTTGTCATTGGCCCGATCCAGCTTTCTTGGATGTCACGAGCTGGACCATGTCCGACAACGTATTGAGGTTCTCGACTACAGCCTCATACGGCTCGATCGTGATATGAAACTCGTTTTCAAGGAATGTCACAACCTTGAGGACAGCGATGGAATCAAGGATTCCAGTCGTCATCAATGGCGTAGTCTCAGTTAGCGCTGCAGGATCTTCTCCTGGCAAGTATTCGCGAAGGATGAATGCCTTCAGTGTGGTGTTGATGTCTTCTGGGTTCATAATGGATTCTCAGTTGAGCCCGTGGCAAGTCGCACTTCCAATTGGCTATGGTTTTTGCAGATGCGATGTTTGTAGTTTGCTCAGCGAACCAAACAGCAATGGCGTGAGACCTTCGTACAGCTTGTCGGCGAGTAGACGGTGACCCAGCGCGGTGGTGTGATCGTCCCATTTCGCGACGATCAATCGGTTGCGGTCCGCCACGGAATCAAACGCTGGAGACAAGTCGACGACTTCCAGGCCGGCGGCTCGCGCTAATCGCACAATCTCGCTCCGGCGAGCCGATTCCACACCCTCGAAATCGATTGGTGCCGGCCGATAGCTGACGAGCGGGTGGATGCCACGTTGCGCGCATTGCTGCACCAACCGCTGGAATACCCACTCGTGTACTTCGGAGACATATGGAAGCAGGCGCCGCTCAATCACGGCATCGCGCATCCGCCCATCAACCCCAGCCTTACGGACGATCCCATTGAGAAACTCGCGGTAACCCGGCGGCGATTCGATTCCAAGGGTCAGGCATTTCCTCAGGTGTTCGACAATGAACTGCTGATCAGTTGCGGCGACAGAAAACATCACGGCGTCCGGTCGAAATTCGAGCCCGATCTGCTCAAGCCGCAGCAACATCTGAAGAATACAGTCACCAGGCACAGACAAATTCAGGATTTCGTAGCGTGAATAGCGCGCGTCCGGACGTTCACGATTCAAATGATCTTCAACCAGGTTCTCATAGGTCTGGTCGTCTTTAACTCCACTGCCCATGTCATGCGAAGCCCCCAACAACACAATCCGGTACGTGCCGGCCGGCTTGACCTTGTCGTATTCGCGATCGCGCATCCCCATGCTATTCGATCTGGCCGGGGCGCCTGCTATGACGCTGGACATGGATGGAACGATCTCTTTTAGAAGGAAATCAGAACGCTGGCGATAAAAGACCTTTTTTCCTTCGCCCCATCCTTCCGGGTCCGGGGCCTTGCCCCACTCCGTCGTGTTCTGTCGTCCGACATCGAGTTCCTCATAATAGCCCCGGCGCTGCATGGCCAGATCACGAGCATTCAAGGCATCATGATGGAGCCGTACAATTGTGTTATGTGTCGCCGGCACCATCCACACAAGCAAGGAGGGTCCCATCAGCAGAGTCACCGCGCCAAGGCTCACCGCAGTAGCCGAGCGCCAGAAGTAAAATGGCCCGCGCACTTCCTTTGTGGCACGCCCTTCGGAGGTCTCCCGGCTGGAAAGTCCCCACAGCATACTGCTTGCCCCAATCGCTACTAACCCACCCAGCACAATCGCTATCTCAATCAGCTTCGGTTGCGAAGCCGCATCCACCAGCGCCTGCAGCTCACCCCAGGAGTGACTCGACCACACAGTCCACAGGATGCAGATCGCGCTAAAGGTCCCTATTGTTCCCAACCCTCGCAGCAAACGATCCCTCAGTGTTACCTGCGACCTGGTCAGCTTTCGCCGTTGTCCCCAGGTAGCTTCATACACAGCATTGACTAAGACCAGCAACGCCAGAATCGCCCAGAAGGAAATGTCCTGCCAACTAAGCAGCGGTTTCCCCCGAATCCAAAACCATTGCCAGGAATGCAACGCCCAAGTGGCAAAAAACGTCACCAGCGTGGCCACCGACATCGCCCGCAGCGCCCCCATCTTGCGCAGCCCAAAATGAGTCGGATAGAAGAAAAGCTTCATCACGAAGTCTTTCCAGTAAATATTGATACGGCGCCACAGATCGGTGAAGCTTCCTGCTAGCAAATACAAATGATGGGTCTCAGGCAGATTAAAACCAAACATATGCAACAGACCCACAATCAGGTGGAAAGTCCCAGAAACGCGCAAATAGAGCAGGTAAGTGCCTACCACAAACCCAACCGCGTCCAAGCTCGAGGAGAGCTTCGAAACATCTAGCGGTGCAAACTGATACACCACCCGATATAGCAACAGCTGAAATACTCCACGCAGCATCCACCGGAGCCCAGTCTGGTAAACGCGTGTCCAGTCTTCGTTGTAGTAAGTCGAGCAGAATGTCTTGTAGTCCACCACGGGAAAGAGCGGGAAACAAACGTTCGGCAGCATGAAAAAGTATGATATGGCATGGGCCGGGCTAAATGGCGCTGTCCGATGCTTCAAGTCGTAGAGGTAGATAATTACCCGAAACATGAACATTGAGCCGAGAATAACCCACATTTCACTCACGTCGGGGAACCAATGGCTATGCGCTCGCAGGAAAGCCAGTGAGGCCCCGGCCATTATCACTAGTCCAACACGCATCCACAGGCGGATCGGCAAGTGGCATAATCCGATTAGACCCAGTCCGACCGCAAGCAAGCTAAGCCCGGGAACGAGATGGTAGAGAAAACCACTAAGCGATGTCCTGCCAGTCAGCCCAGCTATCCAGGTCTTTGGCCCCATCCCACCTACAACAATGATGGTTGCCAGTACCGACAGAATGGCGAAAAACGGAAGCCGGAATCGTTGCGGCAGCAGATGGTGGATTACAAAGCCGGCGAAAGCTAATTCCATCACTCTCCCCAGCGAGAGGCTCTCGAGCTGCCACTGGTTAACCAGTAGGACGATCAAGCCAAGTTGGAGAAGGACAGTGAAGAATGGCAGTGATGCTCTGATATTTTGCCAGACAAAGCTTTGTCGCGAAGCGGACGCTTCGACGACGACGACCGGTATTTCACCAACGCGTTTGGAAGCTTGGGTTTCAATCAACATATGAGTTTTTCCATTCAGTCGTTATCTTTCTCCCATCAACGATGCGAAAAACACTCCGCTGTTAGGGACAGCCGAACTTGGTTGAGGCGCATTTTGTGCTTTATTGGTTTCGAAATTCGTCAGATGGCCGATCCGCACTACGTCATTGTCGGCGCTGGTTTTGCCGGCGCTGTTCTCGCGCGCGAACTAGTAACAGCTTCATCATGTGACGTATCCATCCTTGAGGCGCGTTCCCATATCGGCGGCAACTGTCATACAGAACGGGATGCCGCCACACAAATACTCCTTCACAAGTACGGACCACATATCTTCAATACCAGCAGGGAAGATATTTGGAATTACGTAAATCGCTTTGCGCATTTCAGACCGTTCGTAAATCGGGTTAAAGCTTACACCGATAAAGGGATTTTTTCGCTCCCGATTAATCTCCATACAATCAATCAATTCTTTGGTAAGACTCTTACTCCTTCAGAAGCACAGGAGTTTATCGCTTCTCTGGCAGATATGAGCATCGGTGAACCGGGAAACTTCGAGGAGCAGGCGCTCAAATTTGTGGGCCGCGAGCTTTATGAGACCTTCTTTTATGGCTATACTAAGAAGCAGTGGGGCTGCGAGCCACGTGAGTTGCCGGCTTCTATTCTCAAGAGATTACCCGTTAGATTTAATTATAACGATAGTTATTACGACTCCACCTTCCAGGGCATCCCTGAAGAAGGGTATACGGAAATGGTCCGAAACATTCTGAATCACGATAGAATTACGGTTTACCTCAATACTCGTTTTGATCGGGCATCCGCACCACAGCACGCTCACCTCTTCTACACCGGTCCATTAGACGCCTACTTCGATTTCAAATTCGGGCGCCTTGGTTATCGCACCGTAACGTTCGAACGGACGGATTCACGCGGCGACTTTCAAGGTTGTGCGGTGATGAATTACCCAGATTTACGGGTTCCGTATACGCGCATCCACGAGCATAAGCATTTCGCCCCCTGGGAACAGCACGAAAAAACGATATATTTCAAGGAATTTAGTAAGGAAACCGAGCCTTCCGACGTGCCGTATTACCCGAAAAGACTGTCGGGAGATCTCGATCTTCTCCAGAAATACATTGCCTTGGCCCAATCAGAAAAAGCCACTTCGTTTCTCGGGAGACTCGGCACATATCGCTATCTAAACATGGACCAAGTCATCGGGGAATCGCTCGATTTTGCCGCTCGGTTCGTCCAGTGTCTGAGGGAAGGCGCGCCTCTTCCTGTTTTTTCCGTTTTGAGCTGAGATTTTCCAGCTCTGTCTAGGCTAAGTTCCGTTAATCCAAATTGGCGATCAAGAAGAGACCACATTTACACGTGACTTATTTAAAGCCGCTCTTTGACGCGCCTTCCTAATCTTAATCAGGACAAATTGCGGAAGGACTGCCTTGATTTGCTGCTTCAGATACCACCTAAACCACGTTCCAAAACGTTGGAAAAATGTCCATGCGTCCGCCCAGCGGCAATATATAGGGCCAAGAATAACAGAGATTTTCTTCCCGCGCCAGAACACCTCCTCACTCACGCCAAGTCCTTTGATCAATGAATAGCCGTATCTTGCCACGCTCCGCTCATACTTGTTGGCTATGTAGCGGTAGTAATGACGAAACAGAGAATCGGCCGCTAGCTTGGACCAACGGTCGAGGTACTTCCTGTTATGAGCACTGCTTGTTCCCTCCATCTTATGTTCCGGTACCCGCACGCCGGTGGGATTGCGCCACTCTGCCACAACCCGAAACTTGTCTTCTTTGGGCGGTTCCGGAACACGCGTACCAATGAACTCGGCAATTTCCTGGTGGTATTTGGCCGGATCAGCGACGTAATCTTCGTAGCTTAGCTCGTACACACGTCTTAAATGCTTCTTGTCTTGCTCGAAAAGATGATGACAGTGCAACCAGTGTTCTATCAGCCGATAGAGGGGCGTGACACCCAACTTCCACCTCTGGCTCGCCATACTGACAGGCACCGGATGGCGCTTCATGATAATAAAGTAGCTATCGGGAAACGCTGCTTGCAGGAACCTTGTCATGAGAAGGTTCGCCGGAGTTTTCTCGACACAGAACGTCTTAGTGCTGTCCCAATATAGGTGCCAGCTCGCCCTTAACCTTTCTATATTTTCCGGAGTCAACAACTCGGATGTCTCCGTTCGGTGCGCGCGGGGATCGAATCCGAACCTCCCGGCGCCACCTAAATCATTATCAATCGGGTAAACATCCTGGATGAATTGCCCCTCGTCCATAAACACACCGGTATTGGTGAGGCCGGTGCAGTTATCCAGCCGCGCAACGTTGCGACCGAGCAGGCTGGTGCCGCTCCGCTGCAGACCACAGACGAAGACGTATTTGTAGTTATTGCTGTTGTGTTGCATAAATGGTGTTTGGTTTCATCGGCCTTGCCACTTCGCGCAGAGTCTGCCAAAGATGAACTGCTACTTCCCGTTGCGAGCTGAAACTGCAGATGAACCCTAGCCCCGCGAGCAGACCGACTGTCCCGCAGATGGCCAGTTGAGCCAAGGGCAAGAGGTGCACTGTGAAAATGAGCGTCAACCAAGTCGCACCAAACACGATGAGCCAAAGAGGCACATGCCGTAAGAAGACCACCCACAGGTCTGCTGTCCTGACGGGACCGCGCCGCCCAACAATAAAATATACTATAGGGACCCGAACCAGGAGACCTGTCACCGAAAACGAGATCGCTACGCCAACTGGTCCATAGGGCAGGCCGACGAGAAACGAAAGCAGCATCACACAAGAATTGATCGATTGCGAGATCAAGGTGTCTCTACCACGGCCCTGGCTGGTAAACAGCCAAATCGCGGCATAGAGAAGCGGAACACAAAGTGCGGCCAGAGTAAAACCGCCCACAATCACCGATGCCTGCTCCCACTTTGGTCCCAGCAGTACCAGAGTTAGCGGTCGCGACAGAGCCAGCAATACGGCTGTGAAGAAAAACGCCGTTAATATCATTGATTCGAAAAGGCGCAGGAATGCCCACCGGTAACGCTCCGGCTGAGATTGCAACCGAGATAGAGCCGGTATGAAGACGGCATTAATCGGGCTAAGGAATTGTTCCATCGGACGGATCAACAAAGCGCTTGCCCTCGAGTAAAGCCCCACAGCAACGGCGCCATATACACGTCCAATCAAAAGATTATCACTCCCCCGGGCCAGAGAGGTAATGAAGTCGGCCAGGGTGCGGTGAGCTCCGAAGGACACCAGCGGGCCTATCCCGCTATTTCGAACCGGCAACTGGGGTCGCCATCGGGAAATCGACCATGTCAATAGAAAACCGCTCCCTTCCATGGATAAGCTGGATCCAACCAGAGACCAATACCCGCACCCGAGCGAGGCCATCAACACGGCGATAACAGCGCCGACCGCCATCGAACCCACCTCGATAAAGGCCAGCGCTTTGAAGCGCATCTGGCGCTTGAGTAAGGCCTGGTGCTGTACGGTGCTACCACTTATGAGGAATGTGAGTGATAAGAGAAGTGTGACGCTTACAAGCTTCGGGTTATGGTAAAACCTCGCAATCAGAGGTGCGAGGGCAGCTACAAGAAAACCGCACAAAGCGCTTACCAGGACATTTATCCAGAAAAGATTCGACACTTGGGCATGCGTAATGCGCTCTCTCTGCACGGTTGCCACAGAGAGGCCGGCATCCTTAAACACGCGCAGGAAGCCGGTAATTGTAGCTACCATTGCCACGAGCCCAAAATCGCGCGGCGTCAGCAACCGTGCCAAGACCATGGTGGAGACCAGATTGAGGAAAAACTTGCCGCCTTGAGCCGAGAGCGTCACCGCTCCGCTCGAGATCGTCCGTCCTTTGAGGTTCGTTAAAAGATGATCGGTCCTAAAATGTTCTTGATGGCGCCGCTCCTTCTCTTCCTCCAACGAAGATATTACCAGTGGACTGCCTGCCGGAGCCTGATCCCCAACTGTCTGTGGATTTTCAAGTTTCATCAGGAGTGAGTGTCGAAGCTCAAATATCCGTTTTGGCATGCTGCCATCTCTGGCCGTTTTGGTTCGATCGTAGGCGTTCCAAACGGAACAACGTCTTGTCCCAAAATCTTTTCGCAGAAGACTTGTACCGATTATACCTTTGCCGGACCCGCTTGGCCGCATTCCGGCCAAAGAGTTTCTGAATCCAGACGTACTTCCAGGATAACTGTGGTGTCTTCAGTTGCCCGCCCAAGCTGGCAGCGAGTTCTTCTGCTTGCCGAACGATATCGGGTCTGTCCGGATAAAAGCAGCCCAGCCAAGTTTGCAGAAAGTTCACACAGGCGGCCCGAGTCCTTTTGCTATCATCCTTGGCACGCAAATAACTTATTTGTAACTGCATTCCGAAAAACTGCGCTTCCATTTTCTTGTGTGATCGTCCAATGTAGCTCGCGCTGCTCGGGCCGGTTATACGATAGAACACCTTGGCATCGGGCACGAACCGGATCCCATCGCTGGCCAGGATGACGCGGCAACAATACTCACCATCGTCGATCACGCATGTGTCCCATGGACCGGCCGCCTGCGTCACTTCACGACTGACCAACCAAGTCGCCGGATTCATGTGAAGATTTTGTTCCCACGCCCTCAGCATCCATTCGACTGACGATAGATCACACCAGAGCGAGGTCGGGCAAAAGCGCGCCTTGTTCGGCCGAAACATGAAGTATCCCCAGGCCGAAGAAAACAGCCTGCGCCTGCTTTCACAGGCTTCGGCTGCTTCCATTTGTTTTGCAATCTTGTCTGGTGACAAGAGATCATCGGCGTCCAGCCACTGTATGTAATCTCCCTGACAAACGCTGAACGCCTTGTTTCTTGCCGCAGAAACCCCTTGGTTTTCCTGAGTGACGATCGAAACATCCTTTGACGCAAAACGACGTGCTATCGCCGGGGTTTTATCCTTGGAACCGTCATCGACCACAATAATTTCTTTCCTCGGCCATGCCTGTGTGACAACAGATTCCAGCGTATCTGCCAACCAGGCTTCGGCGTTATAGGCTGGAATTAGAATTGATACCAAAGGTCTCATCAGAAGTCAGCGATCGGACGTCAGAGGACCAGAGAGCAGGAGCCAGAGGTCAAAAGCTGTGAATAAACGGCCGTTGTTATCGCGGCAACCTTGCTCCATGAGTATCGCTCATTTGCGTACTCCTTGATTTGGGCCCGTCGAATTTCAAGGTGGCGGAACAATTCGCTGCCGAAGTACTTTTCAATCTTGCTAGCCAAATCGGACGAATCTCGTGGTTTGAAAACGAAGCCAGTTTTGCCTTCGTTGATTTCTTCTTTCAAGTTCCCGACGTCCGCCGCTATTGCAGGAAGTCCGAAGCTGTAACCCAGGAAAAGCACACCACTCTGAAAGACATGTGCATAGGGAAGAATCGAAACGTCGGCCGCTTTGAAGTATAACTCGGTGGCTTCATCTGGGACATATTCAATTTGTGCAATAACGCGGTGTTTGATGGGACTGCATTCAATCGTCTGGTGAATTTGGTTCCAGTAATCCTTAGGACCCTTCGGGCTGCCGACAATGAGCAGACGGTAAGTCTGATCTTTCTCGAAGAGTTCTACAAACGCCGCGAGTAGGTATTCGAGTCCTTTGTAAGGCGCGATGTTTCCAAAGAAGAGGAGCGTTTTATCGCTGCTGTTTACGCCCAAGCGCTGTTTTGCCTCTGCACTCGAGAGGCTTGTGGTCGGCACCGTATTGTTAATTCCGAATGGAATCACACTCACGTTCTTTTCTGGAATCCCAAAGTCGCCTACGAGTTCGCTTTTCATCGGGCGGGTGTGAACCAAAATATGGTCGCACAATTTGTATTGGATCTTCAACGAAAGCCGGTTTAGCCAGGAATCGTTCATATCCCGCTTGCCCGCATTCACGTTGTGCGCCGTGAAGACAATCTTCTTACCGAGCAATCTGTAGTAAAACATCAAGAGTGTGCGGTCAAAGAGCTGGAATTTGTTGTGCCACAAAATGTGGAACAGTTTCGGTCTTGCCTTGGCGGCATAAACAATAAGCCTCAGGTAGTACCTCAAAATCCTTCGCACTTTGGCGACTGCGCTAGCTTCCGCTCGCTGGTCGCCTCGCAAATTAAGAAAATTCACGCGAGGATTGCCGAGCAGCGCCGAAACGTTCAAGTCGTCGCTACCGATGAAATCAATAAATATTCCTTCTGACGTAAGTGCGTCAGCCATCCCAAGTGCGTACGGTTTGTCCCCGCCACCGGTGAGTAAGGCAATCCGCGGGGTCAACAGTTGAGCGTTTATCGTTGAGAGTTGAGCGCCGACAGGACTCTCACCGTCTGCTTGCACCATCTTGTCTAAATTTACCGAGGCGAGTGCAGATGCTGCCGTGGCGGCTTGGGCTTCGTTTCTCATCAGGCAGTAACCGCCTTGGCTTTTGGCACCGCACCCCCAAGTTGAGCCAATGTCGCGTCGAACACTTCATCTACGCTGATGGCGGTCGTTGCGCGCTCGTCATAGCCACGTTTGTAGAAGAATTCTTCAAGGAGTGGCGAAACTATTTTCTCTTGAACCCCGTAATCATAAATCTCCCAGGGGCTCGTGCAGGTGAAGAGGGTGACGCACGGAGTTCTGGTACCGAGAGCAAAGTGCATCGGCAGACTGTCGCCACTAACCAGGCACCGGTGATTTCTGACATCGCCCAAGTGCTCAAGCAGCGATCGCCTTTCGGGGAGGATATTCACGGTGAAACCTCTGGCTTCAAGCGCATCCTTTAATTCGCCGTAGTACGCCCATTTTTTCATCGGCCAGACATGACCCGAGTCGGCCGCTATGGCAACATCGCCTGAGAGCCCTGTTTCGATCGGCTCCGGAAGCAGGTACGGATCGCCGGCGAAGCACAAGCCCAGGCCCGTAAATATTAGCTGCTGATATGTCTGGCGGTTGAGCAGCTTTAGGCGATCAGCTTCTTGCCGGCCATAGGAACTGATGAGACTGAGATCAAACCAAGCCTTCGAGTCGTCGGTATAACACAAGCGCCTTGACGATTCGGCGTATGCGCCGAAGATCTCAGCCGGCCTGACACGGTTCAGGAAAAGAGCAACCTCAAGTGTGTCTTCCAGGTTTATGGCTAGATCGTAGGAAATGTCCAAGGCTCTCGCGCGCGCCTCCCAGGAGAAATGACGAAGATTATCCGCCAGACCCTGTAGCAAAACACCGTTCTTCCTCGACGTGATCCATGTAACCGAGCCAGCCAACCTCCGTAAAAGCGGGGTTGTTCGGACAACGTCTCCAGTAGCACCAAGCTTAATAATAAGTGTGTTCATATGATTAAGCCCAACTCGGCTGACACGAATCAATTCGCACAAATAGACGTTCTCCAAAAGACTTCGATAGATGGTGCCTCGCACCGTTCCATTACCCCCGCAAATTCGCGACATGGCATCCAGTTTCCGAGCATTGGACCGCGCTCGTCGACGGCGTAATTAAACTGTCCATCAGCCGCGATCTCGTGCAGGATATTAATACATTGGAGTCCTTCCAGCTTGAATTCCGGCAAATTAACCTCGAAAGAAAGATACGGGACAGGACGGTTCAGGCCGCGTAAAACACTCGCTTCATGGCCCTCCACATCAATTTTTATGAAGAAAGGAATGCCATGAGTGGCGATGAGTTGTTCCAGCGTAACAGTTTCAACCTGCTCCTTGCTGGCGAAGTCAAGACGCTCCCCGAAGCGCTTTGAATCGGTTCTCAGAGTTTCAACCCACTTTGGGCTTAGCGTGTTCTTTGCTGAACCGGGCGTGTCAATCCACATAGTTTTAATCGAAATGGCATCACTAACTGCTTTGCCTTCGATTTTTACCCTCTTCGGCGTGAGTCGATATTTCAGAAACCTCTGTCTCAATACCTCTTGGTTCGCTTTGTCTGGATCCACTGCGACAACTCTTGCTCCAAGCCTCAGAAAAATGTCGGTCTTATAGCCCCCGTTCGCACCGATATCGAAAATGAGATCTCCCTTTCGAAAACCCTGCAGTGTTCTTTGGTAGAATCCGACTTCTCTGGTTCTGTACTCGAGCAGCCGCTGATTGGCAAACGCCCAATAGAAATCGTATACAAATGACGATTTCAACCGCTGGTAAAGCCCAACTTGCCTGAGGAATGTTTGGGCGAATTTCTTCAAAACCACAGGGTAGCTGATTATACCTCACTCAGGCGCAGGAGTCTTAGTAACTAGCGTATAATTCAACGTCCGGCTTCAGAGATCAGAGACCGCCAATCGAACTGAGTGTCTCCGACTGTCATAATCGCCGGGTTCTTCAAGCCCGGTTTGCCATAACATAGCGGCTGGCCATCCAGCGTGTACACGCCTCCGCCTGCAGCTTCAACGATGCATTGGGCTGCCGCTGTATCCCACTCCATCGTCGGCAAATCCCGCAGATAAAGATCAGCCTTTCCCTCGGCCACCAGGCAAAACTTCAGAGAACTACCCATCGACCGAAGCTGTGGATTTGTCAGGCGGGCCAGCATTGTGCCGACCAAAGGGCCAACGTGGTCCTTACTAGCCACAACACCAACCTGAGAAGAGTCGGCTCCTCTGGTAGAAATTGGCGTGGGCGCTTCACCGCAGGTTTGCCGCCACGCGCCGAACTCTCGTCCGCCGTAGTATGTAAGATTGAGTGCCGGCGCATAAACGACTCCCAAAACCAGCAAGCAGTGTTTCATCAGCGCGATATTGACTGTAAACTCGTTCGTCCTTTTTACGAACTCCTTTGTCCCATCCAGCGGGTCCACTAACCAAAATAAAGTTGAATCATCGAAAGAGCGGTTCGTTGCTCCGTCAGATTCCTCTGAGATTACAGGAGCGTTCGGCAGCAACTTTTGTAGAGCTTCCATCAGAAACCGGTGCGACGCTTCGTCTGCTGCCGTTAGCGGAGACGCGTCTGCCTTAAACGTGACGTCGCCTCCGTTGTGGTAAAACGGCATGATCTCTTCACCGGCTTGAGTCGCCAGGTCACACACCTGCCAAACTAATTCAGTTAGGCACTCCATTGAGATTAAGGTTGATGTGCGCCGCGGGATCGGGTCCCTGTCTTACCGCCGTCGAAACAACTGCGAATCCTAACAGATCTTCCGATGCTTTCAGTGAACTTCATGCTCCCTACAGGCGCGCGGGCGGATTTGAGTACGGTCGAGGTGTCGGATGTGGTCTAGCTGTACTCGCAGGTGTGGCTGTCGGTGTCGCAGTTGGAGTTGGACTGGGTGCGGGAGATTGTACGTACTTGATCGTAGCGTAATCCAAGTCCGTGCTCGACCCAATGTTGGCGCTGCTTCCCGTGACATACACATTCTGTGAACCGTCAACCGCAATAGCTGTGGCAACATCATAATAGTTTGCCGGTCCGTTGTAGCGAGCGACCCATTGCTCCTGGCCGGATGAATCGTACTTGATCGTGGCGTAATCATAGTCAGTACCCAACCCAACGCTTTCTCCCGTCACGTAAACGTTACCGCTATTATCAACGGCAATCGCATGCGCTTGGTCGTCGAGGTTCCCTGGTCCGCTGTAGCGGGCGACCCATTGTTGCTGCCCCGCTGAGTCATACTTGACCGTGGCATACTCAGAATCAGAGTATCCCGTACGGGCGCTCGCGCCCGTCACGTAGACGTTGCCGGGGGTGTCAACCGCGATGGCTCGAGGATCATCACTGCCGCTAACAGGCCCATCATAGGGGGCAACCCACAGTTGTTGCCCTGTCGAGTTGTATTTAATCGTAGCGTAATCGTAATCAGTGCCTGAGCCCCAACTAGAACCTGTCACATAAACGTTTCCTGAATGATCAACCGCAATGGCCGTCGCATAGTCGTCGCGCTGTCCGATCCATTATAACGGGCGACCCACTGTTGTTGGCCGGCTGAGTTGTACTTAATTGCGCCGTAATCATAACTAGCGCTGGTGTAGAATAAGCTCGTGCCAGTTCTTGCCCGGCCGAATTATACTTGATCGTAACGTAATCGGCGAAACCGGTTGCGTTCACACTGCTTCCTGTCACATAGACACTGCCTGAGCTGTCGAGAGCAATCCCTTCGGCGCCGTCATCACCGTTGTCTGGGCCGTTATAGCGGGCGACCCATTGTTCCTGCCCATCTGGATTATACTTGATCGTGGCGTAATCATAATTGTTGCCCGAGCCAAAGCTGTATCCGGTTACATAGACGTTGCCCGATTCATCAACGGCAATGGCCGTAGGGGCGTCCTGGTAATTTGCTGGTCCGTAGTAACGGGCAACCCATAGTTCTTGCCCCGCTGAGTTATACTTGACGGTTGCGTAGTGAGTAGAGAAGTCAGGATCCGAGCTCCGTCCAGTGACATAGACGTTTCCCGAATTATCAACTGCCATGGCTTGAGCCGCATCAAAGTCGTTTCCGGGCCCATTGTAGCGGGCAACCCAGGCCTCCTGTAGGCTTTCAGCGGGCGCGAATGAGATCTGATTGGTGGTGCCATGCACCTGCACGTCTCCATTACCTGCACACATACGAGTCACCGTTTGTGGGTTCGCAGTAGCAAACAGCGCCAGAAACATTCCGGCCATGGAGAGAACAAGAAGCGAAACGCGTAGCTTAAACCAGGCGGATCGAGAAGTAGCTTTTGTTTTCACCTGGTCATCCATGTTAATACAGTTGGGTTGTCTGGAGATGCCGCTAACATTGCCAGAGCCGTACATCAAGAACTGCATGGTAGGCGTCGTACGCCAGTCCTTCGGGCATGCACAAGATCGTTCGATTGACCTCCTTCAACATTCGGTATCTCAATCGAGTCCTGGCGCGGATATCGCGCAGTTCTTGCAAACAGCTTGATACCTTCCATCGAGCAATTTCTTCAGGCGTTCCGTGCAGTCCAGCAGTTGATCTGCGATGTACCATCGCACCAATTGCGGAATCTCCCGCTCATGCTTGACCAAGCTCTGCTGGCAGCCGCCAAGGCGTTGAGCCTCTCGCGCAAGCTCACAGACTTCCGAGATCAGCCTCTTTAATCGGTCCGTTGATTTGGCTTGTGGCTGATCTCCTAGGAAGTTTGACCTGTTACACTTCATCTCACGGCAGCTGAAGGAACACTTCGAGTGCCAAAGTCATCCGATCGTGCTTCCCTGCGATGGCCTCGCAGAAGGAGTCTCTCCACGGCCTCCAACGTCATTACAGCATTAAGCTCGAGTGTGTAATTTTTGCGCCCGCGGATGTGTTCAGCTGCCATGTACTCGAGGAAGTCGACATTCCAGAATGGAGCTCCTTGCACCCGCGCATCCGTTACGACACTCTTGACGTATTCAGCAAGCTCCCGCTGAAACCAGCTTCTGTAGTGGAGAAATTTATGGTGCCCGAAGATTCTCACCTTCGAATCTATTCGCTCAAGAATAGGATCCACTGGCAGGAGCCAGTCGGGCATCCCTTCGTTGTGGAAATAATCCAGCTTAAAGCTGGCCTCAAAAATTGATCGCTTTAACCTGTTCAGCAGTCCCGCATCCCTACATTCAAGCCGGCGATCAGTGGGGATAGCTTTTAGAAGTTTGCTATTATTCTGCACAACGCGCAGCGCGGGACGCGGAGATCTGCGGAGACTTTCGGGAGCTTGGAAGGCCAGCGCCACGATCTCGTTGTCAAGGTATGGCGTTCTAAAAACGACCTGCGAGCGAGACGCTGCCACAGAACCGAACAAATTCCAAGGTACGTTCCGGAACGCCGCTGAGGCAATCGGATGGGCGTGGTCAGCAGCGAATTCCCTCAATGAGGTGCTCACCAATTGCCCGAAGTCGCGGTTAATTAATGCAGGGCATAGCCTGGTCGGCCTAAATGTGGACACTCCCCGGAGGATCTCGCTTCCGTAAACACCGGTCAGACGTACCGGCGCCAACTGCCGGGCCTGGCTGTTAAAATAGATTTCATGCGCGCCCATGACGCTAAACGAACCATCGGTCACGTACACTGCTCGATCGGCGTGGGAGACAAAGTCCGAAAAGAAATCGTTGCCCAGGCGCAGAAGGTAATGCTCCAAGCCGCAGGCGTTCGCGACCTGCTTGGCAATGCGATCGTCCAGCGTTTCATGTTCTTTCCCAGTAAAAGTATACGATACAGGTTTTTGAGCGGGCTGAGGCCGGCAGGCCATGATCATTCTGGTATCCAACCCGCCCGTTAACGAAATAGCTAGTTTAGAGTTCGTCTCGAAATAACGCGGCAGAATTCGCTTCAACGTCTCCTCAAATGCCGACTCGAAATTTCCCGGTGACAGAGCTGGCAAGGATTCCCATGTTCGGCTGTCAAAGTACTGGCGCTTGTTGCACCTGCCATTTTCAAACGTCCATAGCGAGCCACCAGGCAGAAGACAAATTCCGCGAAACAATGTTTGCCAGCCTAAAGTACAGCCAAACGCCAGAAACTGCGCCACCCCATTCTGATCGAGCTCTCGTAGCTCGGGCAGAATGGAAAGGAGCGCTTTGGCCTCGCTGGCGAAATAAGTGGCATCCGCAGTCTGATGGAAATAAATTCTTTCACAGCCATAGCGATCATTGAATAGGAACGCCTTCTTTTGTCTGTTATCGACTAGCAGACCACTAAACAAACCGTTAATCTTTTCAAAAAACTGCTCGCTCTTTTCTTCGTAAAGGTGTACCAACCAGTCGTTGCTCGTTTTGAGATTGTGTCCCCTTCTGCTAAGGTCAGTCCTTATTTCCGGATTAATAAAACATTCGCCGGCCAAAATGAGCGTGATATGCCGGCTTTCATCAAAGATAGGCTGTCCGGCGGCGAAAGAGTTCTCATGTGTCACCCAGCCTGCATAAACTCCGAGCTCAGGAACAGAGAACATCCCCGAGGTGTAGAAAGCCTCATGCTCCATCGAGTGAATCATGGCGGCCACAAGGCGTTCGCACCCTTCAACGGGTTCGTGACTGATAACTCCGGCTATACCTGGCATGGCTTATTGGGGCGCAGATGTCAAAGGACAGAGGACAATGGTCAGTCGTCGGTAGTCAAGCGGTCACGGGGCATTGGCCGAGAGGCAAGGATTCTAACTTCCGATAGGCACCTCTCCAAAAATCATCAAATCGCTTTTCCGGCTATCATGCCGTTTTGCGTACAAACACTGGACAAAGGCTGGCGACCGACGCGAAAAATCGGATGCGTATTAGGATCGTATTCTAATATCTTCATGCTTTTCCTGGTCAACGTCGTAATCAGCCATTTGTCGATCGGCGAGATTACTTCTTGCCAGCGGACCGCAGCGCTCACATCGAACGCCTTTTGCTGTCTCCCGGTCAAACTGGAAGCCTGATGCTCGTGACGGCCCCGTTCGGGATGCAGCAAGTCCTCTCGGAATTCGACGCCTACGAACCTACAGAGCTCGTTCAGAGTTCTCTCAGGCTCGGCTAGCAGGTCTTCATAGCGAAAAAGCCGATAATTGCTCAGATTCCGGAAGCGCCGGTGGATCCTTGCCGTGCACCGATACTGGGCAATAACAAACCAGATGGCCAGTTTTCTTACCAACCAGGCAAGCCGGGGATGCCGCACCGCCTTAACGGCGGTACCGAACGGATCATTTGTTTTCGACATCGCCATTGCTCGTGGGTCACGGGTGATATGCACGATCCTGCAATCAGGAAACCAGGCGATCAGCTCTGACATGTGGCCTATCTCCACAGGGAATTTCACACACGCGCGGTTGCAGCCGCTGAACCGGGTAATTTCCTCAATGAGAATTCTGGCAATCACTCCCACGCTCCTGTCTGAGTTCTTGATTTTCCGGCAGATTTCGTTTTTCAATTCCGGATCTTTGACTGCCTCGATGTTTTCGAACCGCCAGAAAGTGCTGTCCAAGCCAGGGATATTCTTCTTAGCGAAACAAAGATCGACCACTTTGTCGACATTCCCATCGATCGCTAGATCGCCGACCCGAGTTTTTAGAAAATAACGAAAATCTTTGTGCGTCCCATCGCTCAGAAACCGGGGATCCGTTAGCCTCAGGATACCGGGGCACATTACAATGAGGTTGTGCCACAGCGTGCTTCCAGCACGGTGCAGACCAACGATGAATATTGGACTATCCATACTTCATCATGGCGGTTTTCTTCGCGCTAGGCCGGAACGAGGGAGAGTAATTCGCCGCTATCCTGTTGACGAATTAGCGGGTGTAATTTCCCTAGCCTGACGCGCGATCTTCCGACCAAATTTTCGTGAATACCAATTTGCTCTCAAGCGCAACAGTCGCACCATCATGGACTCTGGGAGCACCCCCTTTACTCCTTCATGTAGTCCCATGCGCAGAGCGACCCACCCTCGCAGTGTTAGAGGGACGTAATATTCGGGGACTGGAATGGGTACAAACCCATTATGCTTTTGGAACTCGCCGTGCTCTCCGCGGCGCCACAATGTGTAGGTAAGATAGGGAACGTTCCGTTCCGCGCAGATTTCTACGACCTTGGCAATCATCCCGTTCATAGGCGCTTTATCGCGATGTGATACCTTGTCCAAAATCAGCGTCAGCATCGCATATCTGTCAGCCATCACAAACTGTATAAAACCGATTAACTCGTCCTTGTAGTACGCACCAACATAGATTGCTTTCTCCTGCACATCCGAAAGCTCATGCTTAACAGTTGCGAAGTCTTTACCATAGTGCCGGAACGGCTTTCCTCGTCGAACTGGAGATTGATTGTAGATAGCAGTCACTCCTCGCACAAATTCATCGTCGAATTCCACCTGCCGAACTACGACCCCCAGTTTGTTGGATTTTCGCACCATGTTTCGCGTTTTACAGTTGATTTGTTTATCCCACCAGTGCTTATAGTTTGTAATTGGAATAGCAGCGACCTGTCGCCATTCCCTGTAATAAGGATATTTCGGTTCAGTTTCAGGTATCCTTTGCCAGAAATTTAGGAGATCTATCCTTGTGCGTGAGTGTTTCAATATTCGGCTCGTCTCTTCGGGATCATCCACGTCTTCTTCCCATTCTTTTTCCAGGCTGGCGGTCCTTAGAAACCTGCCAGAAATCATGAATACCTTGCCGGTAGCGTTTATGACATCGACCAATATTGGCGCGCCTTTTGGCCGGATCTCGACTCTCAAAACCTGAGCTGTTGACGAATTCATGCTACGCTTAGCTCACCAGAACGAGGGCGCGGAGAAGCGCCAACCTTACGCAGCCACTGCTCGAACATGATAAGGCTGAACAAGAGCTTGTGATGATCGTGCCGGCCTGATCGATGAGTTTGTAGAAGTTTCAACACCGGCTCGGGTTTCAGCAACTGAAACATCAATGAGCTCCTATCCAGGAGCACTTCGTGTAGCTCTCCATCAAGCGATGATCGAAACCATTCGTCCACAACATTGACGGCAAACCCGCGTTTCTTTCGTCTGAGAATATGGGGGGCCAGGTAATTCTCGCAAACGCGACGATGCAGCCATTTTCGGCTTCCATTACGTATCTTGAAATTGGCGCCCAAGCGCTGCACATATTCTACAATCGTACGATCCAGGTAAGGCACCCGAACTTCCAGGCTGTGTGCCATGGATAGCTTGTCGGCATACATGAGCAGCTCGTCAGGGAGCGACGACCTGATTTCAAGGAACTGAAACCCCCCCAGCTCATCCATGTGCGCCATCTGCGGGATGAGCCCGCGCCAGTAGTCAACGAGCTCACGGCTACCTCGGTCAGGCAGCGTGTCATCCCGAAAGAGGCCGTCTACGACAGGCGCCGGTGCGAGCGAAAACACATTCTGATACCGCTTCAAACGATCTTCTGTCCCTAATGAAACCACGCCGCGTTTCAAAGTCTCGTTTCGGGGCAGCCCATGGACAGCGAAGCTAGCCACGGATCGCAAGGCCTTCGGCAGCAGTCGCCACCAGTTCCCGTAATGAACGCCCAAATGCCGTGTGTATCCGCCAAACAGCTCATCCGGCCCCTGACCTATTAGAGCTACTTTAACGTCCTGCCGCGCCCGTTGTGACACAAAATACATCGGCACAATGGAAGAAGTGGCGATCGGTTCCTCCAGGCATTCAACAATCTTTGGAAGAGATCGCTCAAATTCAGACCGGTCAAGAGTTACTGTCACATGCTTAGCCTGCAGGGCGGAAGCGGTTTCTGCTGCATCGGCTAGTTCGTCGTCTTTAAAGGTCTTCCCATAGCCGATCGTATATGCCGGCCATGGCCCGCCTTGTTCGTTCATTAGGGCCAGGAGCAGACCCGAATCGAGGCCGCCGCTCAACAGTATTCCTACCGGTACATCGCTTAGCAGATGACGCCGAACCGCCGCTCGATATAATTCCAGCAAATCCTCTGCAGCATCGTCCGCAGTTTTGTGGTCCAAGAACGGCGATCGCGTATAGTTATACCATCGTCTCTCCTGACACCGTCCATCTTCCACTAGTAACATGGTTCCGGGTGCCAATTTTCGAATACCATCAAATATTGTTAAAGGAGAAGGGGTATAACGAAAACGGAGAAAAAGATTGAGTGCAACCGGATCAACTTGCGCCTTGGAGTTTATCGTCTCGAGAATGGGACGGATCTCCGATCCAAAGCTAAGTTGGCCATCATCCATCCTATAATAAATCAGTTTGATTCCCATCGCATCACGCGCCACGATTAGCCGCTGGTTTTTCGCGTCCCAGATGGCAACTCCGAACATGCCATTGAGGTGATTAAAAACCTCGGTACCCCATTGTTTATAGCCGTGAATAATCACTTCAGTGTCCGACCGCGTCCTAAAAGAGTGGCCACGTTGCTCAAGCTCAGCGCGTAACTCTTTGAAATTGTAGATCTCACCGTTCAGAATGACCCAGACTGTCTCCTCTGTGTCTGACATGGGTTGATGTCCGCCGGACAGATCGATAATGGAAAGCCGCCGGAAACCAAATCCGAGCGAACCAGACAACAGGTAACCTTCGTCGTCAGGGCCGCGGTGGACCATGGTGCGGGTCATCCGTTGGATCGTTTCCGATCGTACCGGCTCGTTGCGCACGAAATTAAACTGCCCGCAAATGCCGCACATGTTACAGGCGTTGGAAGTTGCGGGTTGACAGCTGATAGACCAACGCGTCCCCCGTCCGAGGCTCGTCACTCGCTGTTCGGCGCGCGTTGCGAAGGTAGAATGCAAGGCTTCGAAACATCTGGGACTGGCCCCACCGATGCATGGGAACATTGTCCCACCCCACGTGCAGCCGCCGAGACCGGAAAGAACCGTCTGGTTTGATCCAATTTTTGCAGATTTCTTTCACAACCGTTTCTAACGTTGTTTGTAACTGCGGGAAATGGTCAACTAGCAAAAGGCACAAATTAATACATTCGGCGCAATCATAAAGCTCACGCTTGTAAACCGTCAGGCGAGGAGCCCGCGAAAACGGCTTGGGCAGCCCCTCGCCGTCGAAGAGGTTATTTACGTAATAACCCACTGCTTTGCGCAATGCCTTTAGCGTTGCTGCATGGCCGGTGAGCGCGTGGATTTTGGCGAGCGCTTTCATGACAAAACAGGAATGATAGTGGTCCACGAAGTCCCGGACGCCATCAATCGCGTAATTCCATGAGCCATCGGGATTCTGATTTTCCAAAACAAAGTTCAAATTTCGTTGCGCCACTTGCCAATAGTCGTGTCTAGGGAATAGTTGCGAAGCACTGGTTAATAGAAAGGCGCGATAAGCGGCCGCATTAATAACTCCGCCCTCACCAAATGGGCTATAGGAGCAACTGCTTGAGTGCTCAGACACTTCGAAGTCTTTGATGTCGAAGCAAGCGTGGCGCGCGATCGACTCAAGGATTTTCCTCCACTCATCTCGCCGATCCAGAGAGCCGAGGCCAGAGGACAGAATTCCCAAATTGGAAGCGCGTTCGAAAATCTCGTAGACCTGAAGAAATGCTTCGTAAGCATAGGGCGTAGTCGTAATAAGCGGTGTTCCTTGCTTCACGGTGCCGCCGCGCCACACCCAATCGAATGGATAACCCCAGCAATACTCGTTGAATCCTCTGCAACGGCTCGCTTTTAAAACGTCGAGAAAATGGATTGCCTTCTGGAGGTAAACAGGATCTTCGGTCACCTCATAAAGGAACGCAAATCCCATCGCGTAATGCGCATCAGCGATTGGGAACCGAAGCCGATGATGAAATAAGCGGCGCACTGACGGCAAGAACGCTTCCGCAAAAATCATGGGAGACACCGCTGCTGTTCCGATGATGCCATTCCGATAGTATAACGACTTTGCATACCGGCCTACCGGACCAGCAAAGAAGCTTTGATGGTCCCAGGAAGTCTCCCCGTATGCGTCGAGCCAGCGGCTGAAATTAGCCAAAACTTTTGCTACACAATTCGATTCGTACATTTATTAAACTGGACTAGAAATCTAATATCACACTTTGACGAACAGCCGACTAGCTCAGGTGAGTAGTAAGAAGCAGAGCTGTAACTCGGCAGTCCCCTGAACGTTCAACATGATCCAGCCAGCCTAATCCTGGCCGGTATAACATAATTATCGCGAATTTCGCAGAGATAGCGCCTTAACATCGCCTTTGCCCTGTAGGATACTGTGTCTGGATAGCGTCCGTTTCCAAGAAGTTCATCGAATCTTACCTCAACGACTTTGTTTTCACCGGGCTCGAGCTCGATTTCGAAATTGATGCCGTCTTCAGCAGAATTCCACGTGATTGCGCTCCCCTCAACCAGAACTCTTCTGATATTAAGCGGTTCGGATTCTCGTCTTCGAAGTACGTATCGTTTTCGCTGCTGGGAGCAATTCTCTAGCCGTAATTCTGTTCCGTACATCTCCACTTCTATTAAGGCTGAGGAAAGTTGGCGTTGCCGGCAGCTGAGTCTAACGACTTCTCCGAGACTACGCCATTCCAGTTTACATTTCAAGGCGTTCAGGCGGTTGATAAAGTCAACGAGACGCTTATAACCGTCACTACAGTAATCATGGTGGATCACCGCGATCGCCGGCTTACCTAGCAGCACGTCAAAGGCAAAGTTCTCGAGTCCCTCCCAGGGATACCTCCGTGTGAAGATCGGAAAGTTATCGTAGCTCATGACCGCCACATCCCAAAGCTCGCGAATCTTCATACGACGGGAAGGCAAGTCGGCGCTAATTGTATCGTTATTAACCGCGGCCACGAAGCCGCTGTGCTTTAGTGTATTTATTGCCTCTCGAGAGAACACTCCCTGAGGAAAAACCATTACTCGATCATGAGGAATCGCTGTGTGTGATTCGTGTCGATTCATGCGTGCCATCGCTTCCCGTACTTTCCCGTGGATAAACTCGCGATTTCCGTCGCCAAATTCTGCCCGCGTGTGATCGCACCCATGAACGGAAATTGAGTAGTATTCTGGGTTTTCTCTGAACAGACTTACGGTTTTCGGACTGCTTCGCCGCCAATTCCATGGTATAAATGCGACACTGGTAGAGAAGTTATGGCGCTTCATCTCCAATAGGAGATCACGAAAGTTGACGAAGCCGTAAACGGGTTTGAGCACAGGATCATCGATGATCAAGCACGCGCCTGTTTCCGGAGCGTGCCAGGCAAACTCTGCCAAAGCCCATTTAATATAGAGAACGACAGGCACAGCAGACGAAAAATGCTCCCGGACATCAAAATTCTGCGTGGCCAATTCGGCGTCAATATCAATGATTTCCGTACTGGTCGAAACAAACACAGGGACACGACCGTATTGCAACTTCAGGAACATTGACCCAGAAGTAGATGAAATGAGGCTCAAAGCATCAGTGTTAGCGATATTCGACACCAGAGGACTGTCACCATTTGCTGTAGAAGCTGGAATTCGAATGCCAGCCATTACTCCACAGAATCCGGAATCGCTCGCAACAACGAATTCTTCTCCTCTGAGGTGCACGTTTTTGAGTTCTGCTCCCTCATCTCCAGCAAGTAGTCGCACCAGCTTTTCCAGGACCTGCAGATCCCCGTCTGGAAAAACAAATATGGAATGGATATTCTGATGCCAATGCGGGATCAACTCCGGCCGGTGGTTACAACCTTCTAATAATCGCAGAAAGATTTCTGCCGAAGATAATATCCTGCAGTTGTCCGGCGCCGAGTCACTAACGAATTGCGATATTGTCAGCGTCCGCCAAGAGATCCCAAAGAAGCTCAGCAGCTTTCCAATCTGATGATTCGGTGAGGAACCTTCAGTGTCGCTCAACAGTACTGCCGGATTAGACTTCACAAGTAAACTAGTATCTGCTCCACCGAACCCTGCGACGTCGGCCGCAGTAATGTGTCTCATTTCTGCTGTTTCTCGAGGACCTGGATGAGAGCTCGTCTATCAAACTTACCGTTTGAATTCAGAGGGAATCTACCCACAAGATAGATGTTACGTGGCACCATGTACGGGGGTAATCGCTTGGCGAGCTTCTCACGAAGCGAAGGAATGTCCGCGTAGTCGGTCTGTAAAAAGGCCTCGATGCCTCCAGCGCCGCTTGGCGATATCGGCCAGCCGAGCGCAATCGCGCCGTCGACACCTGATTCCTGCCGTAGTGCCGCTTCCACTTCACCCAACTCCACGCGATGGCCCAACACTTTGATCTGATTGTCAACACGTCCTAAGTACGTGATCGGCTTTCCATTCGCGGGCAGGCGAACGCGGTCTCCGGTTCGGTAGTAAGTTTTAGCCCGTCCAGACGGAACAATAAATGAGCGCGCCGTTTTCTCGGAGTCCTGCCAATATCCCAGCGCTACTTGAGGGCCACTAACGAGGAGTTCACCCGGCGTTCCTAGCGGGACTTGGACGAGATTTTCATCCGCAATCAGGGCTTCCATGTGTGGGAACGGCTCGCCGATCGGAACCAAATCTAACTCGGCTTCTTGCGCTGAACCATTACGGTTCCAGCGATATGCAGTACACGCGATGGTAGCCTCTGTCGGGCCGTAAAGATTCTCAATCGCTGAATTAGGGGCCGCTTCTGCCCAAGCCTTTACGATGTCCACCGGAAGTCCTTCCCCGCAAAACAGAGTAAATCGCAGGTTCGGATACATGTCGGGCTTGAGCAAACCGAGCTTCTTCATGAACACTGCCGCCGAGGGAACTGAAAACCAGATGGTGAGATTCGAGTCCACGATGAAGCCGCTTGGCTTTATCAGAGCTTTTTGCGATGGGCAACAGAGGCATGCGCCTCGTTCCCATGTTACGAACATGTCATGAACCGACAGGTCGAAAGTTAAATCGAAAGTCTGAGAACATTTGTCCGTTTCACAAATGCCGTAGCGAGGGACTATGTGTTCTATATAACTCCGCACATTGCGGTGACTGATCATAACCCCTTTGGGCGTTCCAGTGCTTCCCGACGTAAAGAGAAGATAGGCGATGTCATCTGGTGAACCCGTGACCGGAGCGAACCAGTTTCCATTCTCGAGACGCTTGCTCCCGATGATCTCATGTTGAGGCCACCGGGCCGCGAAATCGTGGGTGTCGGGCTCGTCAGGCATCAGGATTAGCAGTTTGTTTGAAAGACCTTCCAGTACCTTGGGTAGCTGAGCAGCGGAGAGTTGGTCCACTACGAGTGCGCGGCAACCAGACCGCTCGAGCATCAATTTGGTCCTTTCCGGCGGGAACATCCGATTCAGTGGAACATATCCATGACCGCGCAAAAGACTCGCCAGGACGCCAGCGAAAGCGGTTACCGATCGGGAGCCAAAAACAGCAGTCAAAGGCGGCTGATCGGACAGCTCATATTTCTGGAGCGTTGCGGCTAGCTGAAAAGCCCTTTGTCGCAAATCCGAATAACTGACCACGCGATTTGCAATCTCCAGGGCTGGTCTATGCGGAAACTCACTGGCAGACCTAAGAAACCCTTCGAAAACCGAGCCGTTCTTAGTCATAAAGCGATGTTTGTGCAGTCAAGGTCTTGGCAGCGTTGCAACAGGAAGTGCAGATCAAAACACAAAGGACCGAGATAAAGCACAGATATTCTGGCTGCAAAGCTGAGAAGAGGCGACTCACGGGCGCTGCAGATTCACTGGCAGCCGCTAATATGGTCCAAGCTTTTCCGTCTGTTCCCAGCGAGGCTGGGCTAAGGTTTATTCCCGTAAACTATCCGATGCCATCCCCAACGGCGACCCAGCCATTTCACCACAGTGTCTGGCATAGCTCTCCCGATAAACGACCAGTGATCGACATTAAATTCCCAGACTTCCTGCCTTACGTTTTCAAAAGCACGGAAAAGCGCCGCAGCCTCGTCGTAATCGTACACTTTCGCTAACGGACAAAACGGTCCATCCGTGTTCATACTAATCCACTCTTCCTTTGTTGGCTTTTTGTTCTTAAGCAGCCGGTCACGGTGACCTTCCAGTTTTCTGCGATCGAAACCAGTGGCGGCAGCAATCAACGGGGGCATAAATTTGGGAAGCAGGCACCACTTAAGCAATCTCCTAAGGAACATAATTTCTACGTAATAATTTATGGAGCTGCGATTGTACAACATGACCGTGAAAGTGCCACCTTTTCTTAATACCCGGTACATCTGACCGACAATCTTCTCAGGAGTAGGCGAGTGGTGAATCACACCGAAGCTATAAACATGATCTATGCTTGCGTCAGGAAGCGGTAAACCTTCTTCCGCATTTGCGACTGCAAATTGGCCCGGTACTCCGAAGGTTAGAAATCGTTCTCGGCTGAGTTCTACGGCGCTCGGCGTTAGGTCGATGCCGATATAGTTCGCGCCGTTCCTTGCAAACTCGATCCCGTCAGTTCCTACTCCACACCCGATTTCAAGCACATCTTTGCCACGAAAGGAGTCAAAATTGGCAACTATGGGGATATGCCATTCTCTACCCTGAAACCGTTTTTGGGAAATTTCCTCAAAGTATCGTCGTCGTTCCGCCTGTTGCGAGAGGTTGGATTGACAGGGATTTGCGTTCCAGAAACTGCTTACGTCATCGATATTTGTCTCCACGATCTTAGCTCCGTAGTGTTAACCGTCCGGTCTTTAGAAAGTGCAACAACAACTGCTTAAGGCGTGCAAGCTGCTCCTGACGATGGAATCTTAGCAGTTCCGGTGCCACTGGTCTCTGGATACCTGACACGAACGAGTAAAAATATCCTGAGAGCAATAGCAGTCCACCCACCAGGTAAGGCCTTTTTCCCATTTGAAAGCTCACCCGAAAAATCTGCCACAGTGGGTGATTGCCCAGGAAGTAATCCTTCCTGCCATAATCGAACCTCGCTTTCAAGGTGTTAGTATCGGTCGCTCCCATTGGCCGGTGATGATAGAACAGCTTGTCACAGAATGATTTCGTCTGCCAGCCCTTTAAGCGAGCAGTTCGCACTGCTATCCAATCGATTCCGCCCCATTTGATTGGCGTGTATCCTCCAACGTCCTCAAAACACTGGCGCCGGAACAGTTGGGAGGCTCCAAAGACATCGCGTTCGTGGTAGAAGCTGTCTTTGATCGCATCATAGCTTGCTCCTCGCATAGCGGTACCAGCGACCCCCAACTGCGGAAGTTCGGCGAATTTCCTTAACAAAAACTGGAAATACTCCGGCTCAACTGAAATGTCTGCATCGAGGTTTCCTACAACGTCGAAAGCGAGCGACCGAACTCGCTCGAATCCAGCGTTGAACGCGACAGCCTTACCGGCAAAATCACGATGTTGACGTTGCGGAAGTTGGAGTAGTTCGATCCACGGATACCGTCTAACGTAATGGCAAACAATTTCTGCTGTTTTATCGGTTGAACCGTCATCTACAATAACCCACCGTTCAGGCAACTTCGTCTGCGCGACTACGGAGGCAAGGGTCTTTTCAATGAAAGCTTCCTCATTGTGCGCGGGAGTGATAAGGACGTACTTCACTTTTTTAGATACGGGCTTACCAACGCCAAGGTAAGTCATCGTAACTTGGAGCTGTCTAGGCCAGTCTATTCAGGATATTCGTTTGAAGATGAACTGCTCGTTGCGTATTTGAATCAGCTGCATCGAGCCAGTCGTCGCAAATTCGTCTACCGCCTTCTTCACGCTACCCTTCCACCAACCGCCCTCGGTGTAGTCATCGCCCGCTACGTATCCGCCTATTTTCGTTTTACGAGACGACAGGGCAAGATCCTTGATGACATATTCGTAAAGGTGATTACCATCGATATACACCCAGTCGAAGTATCCATTTGGAAACTCATTGAGAATCTCTAGCGATTCGCCGCGGTGCACATTCACGCAATGGGCATCAATTTCCTTTGCAAACCTCCTAACCACGCTCGTGTGACGCTTATCCATTTCGTCTTGACCGCTGTTGGCGCGTCCACCGAAGACTGCCTTTTCGTAAATCGGCGCCGTCTCGTGCTTCCAAGGATCAATAAGGTGAAGCTCCGCGGGCTGAACGACTTCCAGAATTTGCTCTGCAAAATTTCCCAGATTAACTCCAATTTCAGCGCCGACTGAGTTCTTGGGGAGCATCTCGAGCAGGAATCGTCGGTGTCTTAGATAATTTTGAGTTAGACCCAAAGCCCGGGCAAGCCTCCTCGCGCCCGGAATTCTCCCGAGCGCTTTCTTTGCGTTTTTCGGTACCAGTTCTAAGAAGTGGTTAATCGCGTGTTGCCTTGTGTACTCAATACTTGTAACTGGGTTAATTCGCATAACGCTAACTTATTTTGCTATTAAACATGCGAAACGAGGTTCACCGCAGCAAGCCTAAAACCTTTAGAATCCAGGCTTCGGGGCTTGTCAGATGTCGGTGGCCAGCGGGTCAGTGAGCGGTGACGGGGATCGGAGGATTGACGACGGTCAGCGAGGACAGAGGCCAGACGTGTTCGGTCAAAGGGTTTCCGCGTTTTGGATTTCTGTCATCTGTCGTCCGTCCGCTGTCCTCGGCATCGTATCATATTCTTTTGTACCTAAACTAACATAGGGGCTCCGAGGCTGGAGGCAGTGCGGGTACACTTGGGCGAAGATTTCGTCCATGATTCGGGCCGTTAGGATAATGTCGCGGTACAGAATTGGAAGCGGTGTGCTCGATCGAATGCTATCGTAAAAGCGTTCAATTAGTTCTTTCATCCCAAAGTCCTGGTAAAGCCGCCGTCGCAGAAAATTTGCTACGTTCACAGGGGCATTTCGAAAGTGTTCCCACGCAGTCCTCAGTGGTGGGATAAAATAGGTGAGATAGCTCTTATAGGAACGGTTTCTGTTTCGAATTAGGCTTCCCGTGATGATATCTGCAGTGATTGAACCCGCCGGGCCGTACACGCGCAGTTGGTTAAGCCCTCTGATCTGAGTAGAAAAACAGAAGAACGCCGTGGTGCCATTCTTATCCCGGATCAGGACTCTCAACTCATCCAGAACGTCTGGTGCGCCCAGGCTACGGAGCTGGTCGCTTTGATGTGCCGTAGCAACAATTTCCGTCAGTTCGTCATCCAGAAATTCCGTTAGTTTAGCTATCCCGTGGCTGATGATATTGTGAAACAATTGCCCCGGTAATTGGTGCACCCAATGGTTACGATCTCCAAGGAATGCGTTGGCGTATCTTAGATCTCCCAAATCATAGGACCAGTAACTCTCCAAGTGAACGGGTTTTCCACCTAGGAAACCTTTATTCACCAGCCGGCGCATTTGCATCATCTCGAGTGTAAACTGGTAGTTATGACCAGCCGTTATTTTCAACCCGCAACCGTTGGCCAATTCTATCAATGATTCCGCCTCGTTCGCCGTTATGGTAAACGGTTTTTCAACATAAACATGGCTGCCAGACTCGAGGCATTGTCTAGCATGCGAAAAATGGTTTTGCGGCGGCGTCGTAATGTGAACGACATCGGGAGAGGCAGCTCGCAGCATTTCGTTCAGATCGGAAAAGCATTCGCGAACTGCGAAGCGTTGACCCAATTGTTGGGCCATGAGCAATTCCCGATCGCAAAGAGCGACAATTTGGCAGTCTGGAATGTGTTGAAGGGCCTGTACGTGTTGGTCGGCAACCTTACCACAGCCGATTATTGCGACGCGAACCATCTGTAAAACCAGGTTAAATCGTCACGATCTCAAAGCAGACGTATGACCTCCGACAGCTGACCTCTGACATCTGACCGCTGGTTCTGGTCGCTCGCCGTTAAACTCAAACTGAGCAAGGAACGCCTCCATCGCCTTGTGCATCGGTACTCTTGGCTTCCAACCGAGCCGCTCTCGAAGTTTCCGATTCGAGTAGCGGTTTCCTTTCCACTCCGCAGCACAGCGACGGCCATTGAATGCCGGGGGAAGCTGGTTCTTGGACCACGTTGCGTATTTCGCCCACAGATAACACAGACTGTAGCCGACGAAATAAGGTATCCTGATTGATCGAAACGACTTTACCTTGTTCCTGTAGGCTTTTAAAAATTGCCGGGCAGTCAATAGCTCGTCATCAACGATGTTGAAAATTTCACCGTCCACGCCTGGTTTCAGGCCCGCCAGAGCGATAGCCTCGGCACAGTTAACGACAAAGGTCAATGGCAAAGACTGTGACCCGTTAACCTGGATAAAGAACCCAAATGTGCTGATCCCAACCCGGCCGCTTAGTTCTCGCTTGCCGGGCCCAAAGACATAACCAGGACGAACAATCACGTAAGGCAGGCCATATTCGTTGCCGTACTGTTTAACCAGTTCCTCCTGTTTAAGCTTTCCGAAGCCATAGGCATCAAAGCGCTCCTGAGGGGCATCTTCTAAAGGGCAACCTTCATCAACGAGGTCATTGCGCTTCAAACTTAAGGTCGAATAGACAGCAAAGGAGCTAACATTCACAAAGCGCCTGGGCCGACCATACTGGAGAAATGCGTCCATCAGATTGCGGGTAGCCAGCGCTGAGTTCATAAAAGCGCCTGCGAACGATTTTTCCATGCCCGCCGCGAGATGGTAGATGATCGAAACCCGTTCAGCTGCTTTCCTGCAGTCCTCGCGAGAAAGAAGATTGCCTGTAACGAGCTCGATATTTTTGGCGGCATCGAACTGGCCGATCGCCTTTTCAAGGCGCCCGAGCTGGCTGGAGGGCCGAACGAAACAGCGAATATTCCGATAGCCATATTCGAGGAGGATCTCGACAACGTTTGCGCCAATAAAACCGTTCGACCCTGTGACCAGGATGCAATCGTCCGTGGAACCGATGTAGTCCGCGTTCACTTGTTTGAGGACGAACTCGCGTCTCTCGTCTGTGGTCGATCGTTTACGGTCTCCCCCGATGCGACAGGCGATCCGCTCACCAAAGGGTGCGGATAAGTGTATGGCTTGTAATTCGGCAGGGGCGTATTATTGTAATAGTCGTGACCCTCCTTAACTGTTGGGCATGGACTACTCAAAATGGCGTAGTTGGGTGATCCATTGAGACTATTACTCCAGGCATAAATGGGTTCCAATTCCTGGTTAAGCCATCTTGCCGTCCGCGGAGGGTTTCCTGAAATCAGGTCGCCTTTTCCTCTGCCCGGCTGGTCGATTGCTGCCAATACCTTATAGATGGCAAAGCCGTCGCCGGTATTTAAGTTCATGCGATGCCTGGAGTTCTCACTGTGGCCACCGTAAAACTCGATCGTGTCGCTCGTGTTTGATCGGATGTACGAACTGAAATTGAAGCCGCTTCGATCTTTTTGACTCGTATTGGTGAGCATGAAACCAACCCATTGATTAGGTGCCCAGCCCGCACCTGATACCACAAGAGCTGGTGAAGCACTGGAGCCGGTGTGCTTTCCACTCGCATACAAGTGCGGCCGATGGCCGGATACGTTGGTCCCGTTTCCTTCGGTATCGTTGAGGTCCCACGGATTATTTCCGCTCGCGGCTCCCCAGATCCTAAACGGCGATATCTCCCGATAGACGACTAATGGCCAGCCTCCGGTCATTGACCCCTCAAGAATGTTGTCATGAATAACAGCTGTTCCGCCTCTGATCTGACCGAGATGTCCAGTTAGCGTATAAATAATCTTATTATTGTAAATCTCTATCGCCCGACAAGCCCTGATACGTCCTCCTGTTTCGGTACCGTGGTTGCCCGGTCTGGTGTTGTTAAATACGTTGTGTCGAACCACAAGTCGTCCACCATCCCAGGAATCGATTGAGCCGTTCGTAGGGAATTTACCACCCGAGTTATTGAATACGCAATCCTCGATAAAAATAAATTTTTCACTTCCAAAATAGGGAGGCTCAGCCCATGAGCCATCGCCGTAATTATTGTTTCCGCCGCCCCAATTAGAATGAGTTACGTTGAGAATTTCTGACATCCCAGGCGGCGTGTCGAAAATGCAATGATCAATGACACCATACAGGCAGCCCCCAACAAAAAGATCTACTCTGTATAGATGATCAAAATGGCAATTATCCACGCGAACTTTGAGACAAGTGCCCTTAAGTCTGACAGCTGGACCGGAACCGCGGCCTTTGACTGAACCAGATCGAAAAGTAAATCCGCTCATTCGAAACGACTGATTGAGCGTTAGAGTTACAGTTACGATGGCGCCATCCTGTTGCATCCCGGCGCCCGTCCTGGCCGGCAAAGGATCGGATCGGCCGTCGGACGGCGCTGGTCGCGAAGGTTGCCGTTGTTGCTGTTGGTCATGCTTGGGCGCTTGCAGAGGCTTGGGCGACGGTCCACCGCGTCGTCCCCGGGGCAGATCGTCCACAATGATTGTGGCATCCTTGCCCGCACCCTGCAGGACGATTCCTTTCGTTATTGTCAGCGCTGAAGTCCAGCTGGCGGTTCCAGCTGGGACTGTGACCGTGTCGCCCTCGTGAGCCGAGGCAAGCGCCGAGCGAACATCCGGCAGCGAGACGCTCTTAGCCTCAATGGTGGCGGCATCAACCTCCCCAAGAACAATTACGAGTATGCTTGTCACCAACATGGCTAACATCGCAAATTTCCTAGGAGTTTGCCGCAATAAGATGCTCATGAAGTGAAGTATGAAATCGTTCTGCCAAACGAAAAAGGCTGTGAACCGTATTTCCTTCCGGCCTCGGCAGTTCGCTGAAATCTCAGCGTGCAGACTGGAAGATTTAGTCCTTAACCGAACCAGTATGGTAAAGTAATTCTATCTCCTCTTCTGAGACAACGGCTTCGCTTGGGCGTTCCACCGGCTCGTATCCAAAACTCACATAATCTAAAGCGATGATATAGAAGGCAAACCAGATCAGACTGAGCCCGCGGAAACAAGCTTCAGTCCAGTTATAGAATACTATTGCGGCAAGCAAGGCCAACCGGAAGCGGCCCCATTCAAAATTTAGCAACAACTCGGTGCATGCCTTGCGGAAAGTGGCGATGATCAGCCCTACGAGCATTAGCAATCCTATCAGTCCTAGATTCAAATAAATTTCAAGGTAGCCGTTATGTGATTCATTAGGTTGCCACGGGAGGTCCCCCTTAATCAGGACCAGTCGATCGCCCAACCAAAAACTTTCAAACCCTACACCAAAGATTGGATTGGTATGCAACGCCAACAATTGGCGCCAGAGCTCGCCTCTTCCCATTAATGTTGATTCATGACCTGTAAGATCCACAATACGCTCAAAGATTCCAAATGTGAGTTCGGCCAAGACCAGCACTATCACCGCCAGCACTACGTACGTGCCGATCAATCTTTTGTTCACCCATCGTCGCCCAAGTATGAGTATGATAGCCATGGCGATCAGCAATGACAACGTGCTGGTTGCGCTGTGGGTCTGCCTGGCAAGCCATACCACCATGAATAGTAAGAAACCGATCAGGTAAAGCTCGTGTCGCCGCTGTTTACCCTTTGGAGTTCGCCAAGTTTGCAGCAGGTACCAGAAGAAAAACAAGCCAAGCAGCATCCATATAGCACCTAGTGAGTTCTTGCCTTGGGCTATGCCGCAATTAATCGCCCCACCTGTCCACGAATCGTACGTACGGCCTATGTTTGGATAATACTTGATCGCCATGATCGAAAAAGGAAGCAATATGTAGGCACTTCGTTTCATCAGTCTAACCACCGCTTCCTTGGGGTCGGGTTCCGTGAAGACAATAAGGACCATGATAGGATGCCCTAGAATTTTGATCCACCGCTTGAACGAACTAAAAGGGTAGTCAGACCACACAATGGCAATGAAACAGTAGGCAATGAACGCGATAAGCCACCCATTTTGTCGCAACACCTCAAGACTGATTTGCCTTTGATTAAGGACCCAGATGCCCGCGACGATGAGGGAAAGATAGATCAAGGCATCCAACGGATTTCCCTCTTCCACCGAACCTGCTCGCATCAAGCCCAATGTGTTTAGCCACTGCACGACAGACCGCGATCCGATTAGCACCATCCAAACTAACGGAAGCCAGAGCGCGCCGGTTACGTTGGGTTTTTCCCGAATGTCCCGCCAGAAAAGAAAGAAGACAAAGGCAACCGTACCAAGCAGCGCGATCCGTGGCGGTAAGCCGATAATGCCTGCGATAGTGGGTCGGACCAAGATCATAATAGCCTGGTATCAGATATGAGATGCCAGATATCAGGGACAAACAGCAGACAACACGGGATCAAACCAATGCATAACCGCCGATTTCGAGATGCCGCAACAGCTCGGAAAATTCATCGCTCATCAGATACTCCGCTTCGCGCGGAACAATCGGGTGCGTCATCAGTTCAACGTTAGCCGACGTGGCCAAAGCCGTCACCCGGTCTAATTTCTTCTGCTGGATGCACTGGGACAAATCGAAGAAATAATCCGTAAGCCGGTATTTTCGAGCCAGCCAGCGATCGACGAAAGTGCGATAGGCCCGGTTTGTCCAGCTCTTTTCGCTCGGCTGGAAGGAGAAGTTGCGGCGGATTTTCATCCCAGCCGGAATCAGATTGCTCACAAGCAAGTTGGCGCACAGATGCATGTGATGATGCCCGTCGATGTGTGAGGGATGTTTTCCATATAGACGCGTGAATTCTTGAGCTTGGGCGTTATATAAACAAGCGAATTCTTTTCGCAAGTAGGGATTATACAAGGTGTGCGCGTACTTGTTTCGCCTCAGAAACGTGACGATTCGATGATGGCAATGTCTAAGGTTTTCCGGACACTTGCGATCGGTAAATGGCTCGGAAAAATTAAGGTGCAATCCGACCTCTAACCCATTCGCGCTTGATAGGTCAGCGGCACGCTCAGAGTCCGCCATGAAAACCATCGCACTGGCCGACGTGATTCTTCTCTCTTTAAAACATTTGAGAGCGGCATCTGTTTCAGCCACAGAGCGCCCCCAGTCATCAGCGTTGATGATGAGCATTTGAGGAAGAAGTCAGCTATCAGATAACAAGGGATGTTAAAGGTTACAAAATTAAGATAGCTACACTGTTGAGGGCGAAACCGCCCAAACCTAGCCTACGATGTCGCTGGAAGACGACGAAGGAGCCTAGCAGGATTGCCCGCGTAAACACCGGAGACGGTGATGTCTTTAGTAACAACTGCTCCGGCGCCGATCACTGCGCCGTCGCAGATCGTCACTGGAAGTATAGTAGCGTTTGTCCCGATGCTTACGCGATTTCCGACGTTGGTTTGACGCCAGAGGGCGCGTTCCCTTGCCGGTCCGCCCGTCACAAAGGGATCATTAATGAACATAGCCCCATGAGAAATAAAGCAATCATCCCCGATCGTGACGAGTTCACAGATGAATGAGTGCGACTGAACACGGCAGCGATTACCTATTTTCGCTCCTTTCTGTATCTCGACGAATGGTCCGACAAAGCTGCTATCTCCAATCGCGCACCTATAGAGATTAACAGGCTGTACGACGATGACGTCTTTACCAAACTCAACGTCAGCAATGCCGACGTCCCAGACCTCGGGTGCCTCTACGCGAGATTGCCTCGATGAGCGAAGCTGACGGTCGCCCGCGCTCAAGAATTCACCCCTTGTTGACTTGATGTGAGCAGAACATTGAGTCGATCCAAAAACTGCACGCGATGCAACTCCCAGCGATACGCCTCGTAGACAGTCCTTCCGCGTGCTACAATCGACTCCGCTTTTTGCGGATCCCGATAAACATCTAAAATAGCCTCGGCAAGACTTTGAGCGTCCCCGGGGTTGAAGAACAGGGCAGACTCCGGTCCGAAATAATCACGAATACCTCGGGTATCGGGCACTATTACGGGTTTACCCATAGCGAGGTACTCGAAAATTCTAGTCGGCATATTGATCTCGGTAAACGGGCTTCGCCGGTTAGGAATGATACCAAGGTCGATTGAGCAAATGTTTTTCGCTATTTCAGTTTGTGGTTGATACCCACGGTAACGGACGCAGCTCCGCAGTCCCAGCTCTTCCACCCGCGCGTCCACCTTTTTCATGTAAGGAGTGCGATCTCCAAAAATGTGAAATTCCAATGCTGGTATCACGGGTCGAAGCCTTGCAATCGCCTCAAGCGCCGTCTCGAGTCCATGTCGTTCAGCGATGAGCCCATGGTACATAATTTTAAAGGGATGTTCACCGTTGGGATTTCCTCGCCTTGCAGAATCGTACTTGCCAGGATCGAAGATATCCTTCTCTGGGGAGTTCATGATAATCTCGATTTTTCTAGAGGGACAACCTCGTGAAATAAACAGCTCTCGGAACGCCTTGTTAGGAGTAAGAATCACATGAGCAAACGAGATGCTTAACTTCTCCAATCGCTTTAACCACCGGACGAAGTATCTTTCCGCGCCGAGATTGTAAATGCTCATCATTAGCTCTGGCATGGGATCGTGTAGATCCAAGATGATTTTCGCCCCCTGAGCTTTAGGCAGTAGCGCACTAAAAACCAGCACATCGGGCATGTTATGCACATGGACAAAGTCGTATCGCCGAAGAATCGACCGGAAAGAGAGACAGAGAAACGATCTTAAAATGAAAATTGTGTATTGCCCGATGTACCTGATTTTGCTACGGCGCCGACGGCGAAGTGGGACGCGAAAAACCCTGACGCCGTTGACGATTTCGCGCCGCGCCTCTCCCAGATTTTTCTGCAGGCAGATCACATCGACAAGTACCCCCTCTCGGACGAGTGCCTCGGCGGCTCGGCGAGGCCTAGGATCGGCAGGGTAGTAAGAAAATAGGACAACTGCTCCGCGCTTGCCACGCAGCGGCTGTAATTTGGGTTTCCTCGTCTGGCGGTCTTCAGAACTTGCAGCAGCCGACCAGGTTCTCGGAGCTAAGGCTTCGATTTCCGCTACGTTGCTAGCCGCATTTTGAGCCTGGATTACAAACGCAGCAACTTCGCGCGGGAGCGGCTGCCAGTACTCGCCGCGGTGGTTCAAGCGGACATGTTCAAGGAGCTGCTTGTAAAGCTCGACTGGATACTCACCTCGTTTTCTAGTTGGTGCTCCCGAGAAAGCCATGTAGTCAGGGTGCGCATCTACCAGAGCCATGCCGCCGTTCTGAGCGACCCAATCTAGCTTTCGGAGCCAGATATCCGCGGTCGTCTCGCGCAATAGTGAAAATAATGTGAAGTCTTGAGGAAGTGTATACGGGAGCTCAACATAACCATTAGCGGAACCATCACGCCTAAATTGTGAGTCGTTATTAGTAAACGGATTTGGTACCCAGAAGGGGAAGATCGTTTGACCTCCGTCTGGCTGTGGCTCGAATGGATCCGTGTCGAACGTGGAGGCGTCGTACTGCACATCCAGGTCATGCAACCAATCGAGATTGCGTAGCATGAAGCCAGACCGGAATCCCGATGCTCCCCATTTACGCGCGTAGCCCTTTATTCTTTCAGCGCGTCGTTTGAATCCACGTTGCGAAGCAAAGAGATGGCCATCGTGTTTAAGGTCGTGTATCCCTACCTCGAATCCGCCATTAGTTAGCTCCTCTCTTAACTCAGCTGGCACTCGGTAGCTTCCTTCTGGGACAAAATTAAACGAGGAACGAAATCCAAGCTCCATTTCCAATTGCATTAAGGATCGGCACTTGCGCAAGCCGGCTCTGCTCTCCACATCGTGGGTCAGAACAAACGCAAATTTTTTCCCCTCTGGCCAGCCTGGCCAGTTTTCCGGGGGGCTCTCCGAGCCCGGCATAATAGGCCAGACATCGCCAATCCGTTGGCGCAAACGCATCGCTAGCCGTCGCCGAATCGCGGCCCGAAGAGCCTGGGGGACGAACGGCTTTAGGCCGTAATAAATTCTATTGCGTAACACGGGGTATCGCGAGGCGGATGGTAGGTATTGCAGGCACCCAGAAATAGGGAGCGGCTTGTTGGAGTTGGAACGGCAGTGGAGCCGTTATCAGTCCCTTAGCCTAAGATCCAGAATCGAGCCACTTGGGAACATAAGAACGCGTCTTGTTAACTACCACCGCCACGTTGTTACGCTCCGCGACTAGCTTCCTGTAGCTGCGCTTTATAAGATCGCGATTATTCTTTTCCGCCTCGACTACCAGCAAAACCTTGTCCATGAACGCTGCCATTCCCCAGGTGGGACTGGTCTGGTCGAGCGGTGGCATGTCAAAAATGACGTAGTCGAAGTCGCTCGCTTTCAGAGTCGGCATCATGTCGAAGAATTTTTTCAAGCCAACCTGTGCCGGCCCACCGGTGTTGGACGGCCCCACTGTCGCCAAATAAAGATTATCTGCAGCTGAGGCGATCTTCTCTTTTGGCTTAAGAGCTGCATTCAAGGAGTATGCGGGCTTGCCCTTGAAGAATGGGTGAACCTCCTCAGGGCCTAGGTTTACATCGACAAGAAGCACCTTACCATCGTTGGTTTCCGAGAGTGAGGCAGCAAGCCCTGCGGCAAGGGTAGAGGCTCCCGCGTCGTCCGAAAAACCGGTAATACCCACAAGCTTCGGTTTATGGGTCAAATGATTGAGCTCAAAATAGAGACCGAGGCGATCCCGAATTGCGTCGCAATATGGCCGCATGAAATGACCAGCTTCCCAAGGCGCCAACTTCGAATGGTGCGGCCTCGTTGCGAGGGCTCCCGGGCTTCCCTGAGAACCATTTGAAGGCAAGGCAAGATGGCCGTTCCGGGAAGCTTTAGAATACGGTATGGAGAGCATGAGCGGAATGTGTAGGTGCGTCTCCAACTGAAGTGGCCGCCCAACGGTCTGGTTGAAAATCAATCCCCTTAACAATGCTAGCGCTATACCCAGAGCTATCCCTCCTCCTGCCAACCCCAAGGCCACCTTGTCGCGCGTTTTGGTATCAAGCATCGGAGGGGACGGCCGTTGGACGGCGCTAATGTTGGGCATTTTGGAAGGATCCAAGGCCTCATCCACTCGCGCCTTTTCGAGCGATGCCGCGAAGTACTTGTAATTCGCTGCGTCCATCTCTCGTCTGCGCTCCAATTCTTCAATTTGCGGGGCCAGATCTGAAAGTTGCTTGGTCCTCTGCTGAATATCACGAAGACGAGCCTTAAGCGCCTCAATCTTTGCCTGCGTGCCGACGACCTGGGCCTTTACGCTGTCCGCGGTCTTTTCAGATGGCGAGCCTTTCGATCTCCACTGCTTTGGCTTGTTCTTGCCCAGCTGGGTGGCGAGGGCCTGTTGTTCGAGCAGATCCGTCTCCGCAGCGTTAAGCTGTTCCCTGGTTTTCGTCGCATCACTCGCAAGCGTGTCTGAGCCGTCTTTGAGCGAAATAATCCCTGTCTTGTCCCTTAGTGCTTTTAGAGCATCCTCCGTCTGATTTAAGCGCGCTCTGACCTGGTCGGTTTGTTGCGTTACAAAATCGAAGGCGCCAGCGGAACGATGCACTTCAAGGTGCTTGACGAAATAACGATTTAAAAGTTCCTGTAAAACAAGAGTTGCAATCTGCGGATCGCGATCCTTATAGGATACAAGTATCACGTCACTTCCTTTGGACGATGTAAGTTGCAATCCCGAACTAATGCTGCCAGCAGCGGCTTCCTTTGACGGCGCCCCAAGCCGTTTGGGACCGATGGCGTCGGCAACCTCGGCAGCTAGATCCCAGCTCGTGAGAATCTGCACTTCCGAATCGATCACAGTATCGGTCGTTTTCGTCCCACCTGAGGCCTGGTTCGGCCGCGTTGTATTGTCGATTGGATCGACAGCGCTTCTTTCCAGAACATAGCGCACCAGCAATTTCGCCTGAGATTGGTATTTGGCCGGGTAGAAATGATAGAACGCTGCCGCAGCGATGATGCCCAGCAGCGCGCAAACGATAATTGTCCACTTGCGCTTGAAGAGAGCAAAGAGGATGTCGCTCAAGTGTATCCCTGAGTGATGTGGGATTTCTCGTCGGATTTCAGTCATAATTTAACCTTTAGTCGAGGTGCGGATAGATCATTGCGCCTGCCAGCCTGTTAACTGCCAGCGGTAGCCTCGCAAAGATCTTTTTGTAGAGGCCGGAGTCAGAGGGGGCGGCAACCAAACACTTCCGACCCGATGGATCAACTCGGAAGTAATCAATTGTCTCTTCCTCCGTCCCCCACGAAAGTTTGAATCGTCGTAAACCTTCGTTTTCGCGCTCAGTGCGCCCGAGATGTAACTTTGCCGCGCCGTTGCGCGCCAAAAACTGTATGCCTTGCCACATGACAAGATTGTTTGCGCGTAATTCCTGAAATTTCCTGTCGGAAGCGGCATACTTATAGAGAGCGTTCTTTCCGAACCGAAAGAAGATCGCGGCGGCAATTGGGCGGGATTGGTAGTGCGCGAGGACAATGAAGCCGAGGCCAGGCTTGATGATGTGCTCATAGATCTGAAGAAAAAAAGAGGCCGGTTGTGGTGGGAGCCCGTGACGCCGGCGCGTGCGGACATGAAGCCGGTAAAAATCGGCGATGGCACAGCGATTGCGAATCACGGCCGTGGTGACACTGCTGCGTTCCGCTTTACGAATAGCGCGACGGACTGAACTCTCGAAGCGAGAGGTCAATGCTTCAGCGCCGCGGCGCAGATCGAGTGTATGACCATAAAATTTCGCGGCTGACTCCGTGGCGAACTGAAAGAATTTGCTCCCCCGCACCTCAAGGTGTTTCCAGCGGCGTTCTTGCGCGAAACGAATAACTCGGTCTTGTATCAACCTCTTCGCGTCTGGATCGAAGATCAGCGGCTCGCATGCATCACTAAATGGAAGGCATACGCCACGGCGGCCTGTGAACGGACTGCGGACCTCCATAAGCGGAACCAGCGCGGCCAATCTGCGTCCGCTGGAAAATTGAAGATAGAATGGCTGATGTTTGTAAGTTCGGTGGAGCACCTTTGCCCAGGCACTCGTGTGGAAACAACCTGCATCGTGATGCAAAGCTACAACGTGATCCCAAGCCCGATCGTGGAGAGGATCGACAATCCTAATTTGCAGGGATTTGGCGATCGTCTTTAGTTCCACGAAAGAATAATCACCCGCGAATGGCGGCGCTTCTAAAGCTTCTGATTTGGATGGCTCGAGAGTCTTCAAAACGTTTTTCCTAGACGAGCGCTTCTACGCCGACAGCTTCGCTGACACAGCGGACGACATATTCGATTTGATCTTCCGTTAGTTCAGGAAACATCGGCAAAGAAAGAAATTCATCGGCCAGATTCTCCGCGACCGGAAACGCGCCCTGCATGTAGCCGAGCCTGCGGCAGGCTTCCTGAAGATGAATAGGGATGGGATAGTGCACACCACAGCCAATTCCATTTTCTTCCAGCAGTCGCCGAACTTCGTCCCGTTGCTGGATCCGAATGGCATAAACGTGATAAACATGCCGCGCATAATTTGCCTCAAACGGCGTTGCAACGTCATCAACTCCGGCGAAAGCCTGATTGTATTGCGACGCGTGCTCGCGCCGCAGGAGATTTGCTTTATCGAGATGGCGTAGTTTAACAGACAGCACTGCCGCCTGAATACCGTCCATCCGGCAATTCCAGCCCATCAGCGTGTGACAATATTTTCGCGTCTGCCCATGGTCTCGCAGGTTCTGGATTTTGTCTCGTAACTCAGGATTGTTTGTCACAACCGCACCGGCTTCGCCAACAGCGCCGAGGTTCTTTCCGGGATAGAAGCTGAAGCAACCGGCGTCGCCTATTGTGCCTGCTTTCCGACCTTTGTACTCTGCGCCGTGAGCTTGAGCAGCATCCTCGATAACAAACAGCCCATGTGCGCGCGCGAACTTCAAAATCGGATCCATGTTCGCCGGTTGCCCGAAAAGGTGAACTGGAATGATCGCTTTGGTTCTTGCGGTGAGACTCTTCTCGAGTTCGGCCGCATCCATCGTGAAGGTGGTTTCGTCGACGTCGACGAACACTGGCCGAGCTTTGCAATAGGTGATGGCTTCGACTGTCGCAATGAATGTGTTCGGGACCGTGATGACTTCGTCGCCTTCTCCAATTCCAAGCGCCAGAAGCGTGAGCCAAAGCGCGTCCGTACCATTGCCTACGCCGATGGCATATCTCGATCCGCAGTAGGCTGCGAATTCTTCTTCAAACCTTTCCACGAACGGGCCGCCCGCAAACGCGCTGCTCTCGATTACTTCGCGAATAGCGCCACCGAACTCATCGATCATGGGGGCGTGATGTGCCTTGAGATCCAGAAAGGGAACTTTCATTTGTGTCTTTACGCGTTTTTCGGTTTCGCCATTCCGAGCGAAAAGCTGCTGTCCGGCCGAAGCGTCGTTCATCCGGCGAATACTTTGGTCTGCAGAATCTCTTCCGCTTTGGCGGCGGGGGCGAGAGCGGGCGCTGGCTTATTCGAGCGAGAAAATGTCACCGGCGCGCCATTCATTTTAAGGGAAGCAGTCGCTGCTTCGAGAATTCTGACCATTTCCAGTCCCTGGCGGCCGCCTGTTAGTGGCTCGGAGCGCGTTTGGATGCAGTCAAGAAAATGCTGGCAGGCGAGCTTTAACGGTTCTTCCTGGTGGAGATGTGGGATGTAGCTGTCTCCGTAATGATACGAGTATTGAAATTCAGCAAACGTGTCATAGTGCGGCGGCCGTTCTACTCGCATGTCGTAGATGCGGATTTTTTCGCGCGTACGCAAATCGTCATATACGATCATGCGGCGCGTGCCGACAATCGTCATTTCGCGAATTTTTCTTGGTTCGAGCCAGCTACTCTGAATCGTCGCGAAGCGTTTGCGCGGGAAAAACAGTGACATATTCGTCACATCTTCTACGCCTGGCGTTATATGAGCGTTCCCCTGGCAGTTAACCGCGGTCGGATATTCGTCAAGGATATGGAGAATGATCGAAATGTCGTGAGGCGCCAGGTCCCAGGCGACATTGATGTCCTTTTGAAACAGACCGAGGTTAAGACGCCGGCAATTAATATAGCGGATCTCACCTAAATCGCCGGCCTGAACAATTTCCGCAATCTTTTGCACCGGCGACGAAAAGAGGAAAGTGTGATCGATCATCAAAATGAGACCCATGCGCTCCGCTATGTCGATTAGTTCCTCGCACTCGGCCGACGAAGACGCCATCGGCTTTTCGATGAATGTGTGCTTGCCTGCAAGCAAAGCTGACTTGGCTAGAGAATAATGATGCTTCACCGGAGCGGCGATCACGACCGCATCTAAACCGGAGCCGTTGAGAACTTGCGGCGGTTGCATAGTGCCTTCAACATCTGGGTATAGCGTGCTGATATGTTTCAAACGCTCCTTACTGAGGTCGCAGACCACCTTAAGCCGACAGTCCGGAAGGCTTCGGAAATTGCGGATTAAAAGGGGCCCCCAATAACCGCACCCAATCACGCCGATGGTGATTTCCTTTTTCATAGAGTTTCGAGCCGCTCCCTTCAGCTGTGTAAGATCTGCGTAGTCGGTGAGCTACGACTCTTTCGAGCTGATTCCTTAAGGCTCTGTAAAGGTGGCGCTGGTGCGGGGGCTCCCTCATCTTGTCGAGCAGGTCGTGTCAGTCGCGATTCGAGGATTTGTCCAGCGATAGCGGAACAGGTCTTCAGCATGATTTTCAGGTCGAGTAACACGGACATGTTCTTGAGGTAAAACAGATCCATGGCGATCATCTCGTTGAAGGTCGTCTTGTTTTTACCATTTACCTGCCAGTAACCGGTCAAGCCCGGCAGACCGTTGACCCGTTCCCGCTGCCATGGCTCATAATGGGCAAATTCATTTGGCAGGCAGGGCCGTGGACCAACCAGACTCATCTCGCCGCACAGCACATTGAAAATTTGAGGCAATTCATCCAGGCCGCTGGCACGCAAAAATCGCCCAAACGGAGCCAACCGTGGGTCGCCCTGAGCATCGAGCTTCGTCATCGGGCGATCGGCTCGCATCAACTCTTGGAAATAGTGTTCGTGAATTCGCGTCTCAGCGCTCAACTTCATTGTTCGGAACTTCCAGATAAAGAAATGTTTTCCGCCAAGGCCAACGCGTTTCTGCCGATAGAAAATCGGGCCCGGGGAGGCGATTCGTGTCACTAGCATGAGCAAGATCATGAGGGGCAGCCAGATCGGCAACGAAAGCAGAATGCAAATGAGATCCAGACTTGCTTTCCAACCCGGCACTGTGGGCAGCGGCGATCCCGAGAGTTTGCCGCCAGCGGGAGGAGCATTGTTTCCGTTCGGGCGGTGAGCGGACATGCTGCCGCCCTTGGTCACTCGCCGAACATCCGGGCGGAAACCCTCTAGCCTCATTGGTAGATTCTTGTTGCTGCTACCTCGCCAGCCCCCGCGGCCTATTGGAACGAGGAAACCGCATTTGGTTTTTTCCCTCAATTAGGAAAGTGTGACAGAAAGGTGAATTCTTGACGGACTCACTCATAAAGAAGCGCAAAGCGACCGCCAAAGCCGGATACGAAAATCGGGGTTTCGGCTTGTACTGTCCCACCGGAAAGTAAACGGTAGGGACGTCGAGACAGATCCCCCGTGAATTTGCTTGGTTTCCCGCACGCCTACTTCTACGGAAACTGGAGAGGGAAAGTCGCTAATATTTGCACAAATCAGAGAAAACCCGATGAAGCAATAATACAGTGACCAATTCTCGAGACTCTCTCGCAGATGCGCGCTGGCTCCTTTATTCGATTTCGAAGAGCGGGTTGTCGTGACTCTCACCCGCGGGATCTTCACCTTCGGTGAGGCCAGTTTGGAGCAAACACCGGAGGCAGAGTCCACTGCCCACGTGCCACGCGCCCTCGCAGTGAGGGCACTCGTCGGGTTTATCGGTCGCAAAGGAATCAGTAAGGCCAAAGAAATTCATGTGAGAAAAATCAAATCGCGAGAGCGCCGGAAACGTGACCTCGCCTCCCATTGAAGAAGGTCCGACATGAGATCGAGCGCTACACCGTGCTCAAGGGGATCTACGGAAACTGGCGGACGAAGTTCCCTTAAAAACCTTGCGGGGGGAAAATATCTCACTTCTGCGCGGTTGTTTTCGGTTACAGTTTACCGTATTGCATGTCGGAATCCCGATCAGGTTCCTGATGCCAGGGGTGGTGGCTGTTGTTTACGAATAGAAATGCAAAGCTCGTCTGAATCCTTAAAAAGCGCGGTCGCCGCGGCGAAAGAGACGCTCCATTCGCTTCTTGGTCTCGACTCGCAAGTAGCGAAGGCCGCGGACCTCATCGAGCAATGTTTGCGCGCGGGAAACAAACTGCTCGTTTGCGGCAACGGGGGCAGCGCGGCTGATGCGTCGCATTTTGCAACCGAGTTTGTGGTGCGCTTTATGAAAGATCGTCCCGCTTATCCGGCAATCTGCCTCGCCGGCGATGGCGGACTTCTTACCGCCGCGGGCAACGATTATGGCTTCGATGAGATTTTCGCTCGCCAAGTGGCGGCTTTTGGCCTCCCAGGAGATCTGCTGATTTGCCTGACGACTTCCGGCAAATCGAAAAATGTTGAGCGCGCACTACAGGAAGCAAAGCCGCGCCAACTTAAGACTATAGCCTTCCTCGGTCGCGACGGCGGATCAACCATTGGGATGGCCGATGTCGATCTTTTGGTTCACAGCGATTCAACTGCCCGGATCCAAGAAGCGCACCAGCTTCTGCTCCACGTGCTGTGCGAAACGATCGAGTCGCGCCTAAGAGAATGACGGCTTCCTATCCGTCATGTTTCGTGTTTAGTCCGACGGCACTCCCCAAGCCGTCCGTTCCTTCGGATTTCGTTATTCGGATTTTTTTAGCAACCGCTCGCGTTCGCGATCAAGTTGTCGGCGCTCGCTGGCCGTCAAACTGCCGATTCCGAACTTGGAAATTTTATCGAGGATCGGATCGATCGACGCGTAAACGTCATCCGGCTCCGCGGAACGGCTGGAACGCATTTTGGGGACGACATGGAATTTCGGCTTGGGACCGAAACGCGTTTTTAACGCGTGCCACCAGGCAAGTTCCGGCCCTGCACCATGCATTTCAATGAAAAGGAAAGCTGCGCCAATGCTTGTCCAAACGACCACCAGGTCGCTCCAGGCGTGATATGCGAGCAGTTGAAACGTGTAAACGGCGGCAAGAATCAGTACAACCCATTTCATCATAATCCGCAGAAACAACTCAGCCCGCGGATAGATTGTGGCAAAGGCAACAAAAATTCCAAAGTGCAGTGCAGGCGAACCGGCGAGAGCCGAACGTTGCCAAAGACCCCAAATTGTGAGCAGCGCCGCGGGCGTAACCAGCAAAATAAGATAGAGCGCAACATAAGCACGCCGCCCAATAAAGCGTTCTACTTCGCGACCAAATACGAACAGCATGTACATCTCGATCGCAAACCAAAGCAGTCCTGACGGCGCATGCACGAACGCATACGTGAAAAGGCGCCACACCTGGCCCGACCAGACTGCCGCACTATCGAATTGCAAATACGCTAAAATCGATCCCACCCCGATCGCGACGAGAATAGCTGCGAGAATCGCGGCGGCGACGTGCAGCGCAACCAGCATCGTGGTCACATCGACGGGATAGCGGCCCATCCACGCAACCGGCCGATAATCATCGGAGGTGGTCACCCCGAACATGCTTTCAATTAATGCCGCGCGCTGCGTCTGTGCAAGCGAAACGACCCGACGAAGAATAAACTCTTCTTCGCAATGCTCACGGCACCGGGGCCACGAACGACACGAGTGAATATTCGAATTCGTGTTTATTCGTGTCCATTCGTGGTTAACATTGACAGCTTCGTTTCATGAAAAATATCGCGCCCGCTATATTCCCGCCGAATGGAATCGGCGATACGACGCCGACGAACCAGGCTGTGCTCGATTGGGTACACGAAATCGGAACACTGACAAAACCCGAAAACATTTTTTGGTGTGATGGTTCCGAGCGCGAGAATGAATTCCTAATCGCGGAATCGTTAAAACAGAACGTACTGATCAAGCTGAACGAGAAAAAAGTTCCGCGGTCCTATTTGCACCGCTCGAATCCGAACGATGTCGCGCGCGTCGAGAAAGTCACATTCATCTGCACGCCGACAAAAGAGGAAGCCGGCCCGACGAACAACTGGTCGGAACCGGCAGACACATATTCGAAGTTATACGGGCTGCTAAATGGCGCGATGCGCGGACGCACTATGTTTGTTGTGCCTTACATCATGGGCCCGCCGGATTCGCCGCTAACGAAAGTCGGGTTCGAAATCACCGATTCAAAATACGTCGTGCTCAGCATGCGAATCATGACCCGCATGGGCAAAATCGCGCTGAAACGGCTTGGCGACAATCCGAAAGCGGAATGGAACCGCGGTGTGCATTCATTGCTGGATGTCGATCCTGATCGGCGGTTCATCTGTCATTTTCCCCAGGACAACACGATTATCTCGGTCGGCTCGGGCTACGGCGGGAATGTTTTGCTGAGCAAAAAATGTCTGGCGCTGCGCATCGGATCTTATCTCGCGCGCAAGCAAGGCTGGATGGCAGAGCACATGTTGATCCTCGGCGTCGAATCGCCCGAAGGAGAAAAACATTACGTGGCCGCGGCGTTCCCCAGCGCATGCGGCAAAACCAATTTCGCGATGTTGATTCCGCCGAAACATTTCAAAGGCTGGAAAGTGACGACCGTCGGCGACGACATCGCATGGATGGAAATTCGCGATGGGCGTTTGTTCGCCGTGAATCCCGAGAACGGTTATTTCGGTGTCGTCCCCGGCACGAGTTACAAATCAAATCCGAACGCGATGAAATCGATCGAGCACGACACGCTTTATACCAACGTCGCGCTCACCGACGACGGCGATGTTTGGTGGGAAGGCAAAGATGGCGCACCGCCAAAACACACCATTGACTGGCGCGGGAACGATTGGACGCCCGCCTCAAAAGAAAAAGCCGCGCATCCCAACAGCCGGTTTGCCACGCCGATGCGCAATAATCCTGCTCTCGATTCCAATGTGGAAAAAGGCGAAGGCGTTCCGATCAGCGCCATCATTTTCGGTGGGCGCCGCAGTGACACTGCGCCACTGGTTTATGAGGCGTTCGATTGGACTCACGGCGTTTATCTCGGCGCGACCATGGCTTCTGAGACCACTGCGGCCGCGACCGGCGCTGTCGGAAAAGTCCGCCGTGATCCGATGGCGATGTTGCCTTTCTGCGGATACGACATCGGCGATTATTTCCGGCATTGGCTCGACGTTGGGAAACATCTCACGAATGCGCCGCTCATCTTCAACGTGAACTGGTTCCGCAAAGGCGCGAACGGCAAATTCCTCTGGCCCGGCTTCGGCGAGAACATGCGCGTGCTCAAATGGGTCATCGATCGCTGCGACCGAAATGGCCGCGCAGTCGAATCGCCTGTTGGCTGGTTACCCACTCCACACGATCTCGATCTTGACGAGCTCGATATCGATCGAAAATGTGTCGCCGACCTTCTTGGAGTCGACCACGAGGAATGGCAAAAAGAACTCGCCGAGCACAAGACGTTTTTCGACTCGCTCGGCGGCGTGGTTCCGGAGGAATTGCAGAAGCAAGGCGAGGCCCTAGCGGCGCGCTTCGCGAAATAGTCTTCAGCCAAACTTCGGGAATGATATAACGCCGCGATGGATCTTTGCGCGGTCAGACTTCGTAAACGTAAACACGTTGACTCACGTTGAAAGCCCTCAGAGGTCCTTCACGCGTCTGATATAGTTCGCCCAAAAATTGATTGCGGACCGAAACGTGGCCTCTCCGCATCTTCTTGCTTCGTTATTTAAGTAGGCCAGCAACGATTCACCGACTGCCTTGTGCGCGAGAAGCTCCGCCAGCGCATCTTGGACTTTTCCGCGCGTCACGCCACGCTGCTGCGCGATGGTCATCAACTGCTCCAATTTTTCTTCGCTTACATCACCCAGTTCCATTTTTCTCTTCCATCGCCCCCGAGTGCCGTGCCGGATTTTGGCTTTGTTATGGACAGAAACCGTCGCCCGACAGGCGAGAGGAATCCGACACGGCCCACGAAGCAATTCGTTTTCATTTACAGTTTCCGTGCCTCGGGCGTGTGCCAAAAATTCTACGCGGGGGCAAGGGATTTTTTGCCGCAGCGTTTTGCCCCGTCAGAGCTACGTGTCGAGCGTGGACTGTTACGCGCGGACAAGCTGGCTTACTGACGCGCACGATGGAAGCGATTCCTTATTCGGGCCGATGCAGAGCTGATTGCGTTTATGGAACTCCAATCTGCGATCACTATGGGCAACGATTCTGATCGGCGTCGTTGTGTTTTTGATAGCTGGCGTATTTCAAGTCCGGTTTGAGCTGAGTACAAAACGAAGTCCAATGAGCGCATCCAAAGATGTCGTCATAAGTCATTGTGCCATGAACAAATATCGTAAGGTTGGCAGAGCGAATCCCGTCCAAATCAGACTGCGTAATTTCATGCGGAGGAGTTTGCTTGCGGAGTTCAATGTCGATGACGTAATCAGCGTTTGGCGCTAGCAGAGAAACACTTGAATCTTTTCGTGCCGCATCACTATCTTCGAGACTGAAATCCGGTTCTCTTCCTTTTTCGGTCATTTCAATCACTGCGCGCATCGTCAGATTTTTAGCGAAGGTTTTGCCGCTATTTTGGGCGACGAGATTCGCACTGAAGATTGTTCCAACTTCCGGGATTCCCTGAATGTCCACTATAGCTACCCAAGCCCTTTGATCGTGACGAGCAGTCCTCCTAACTTGTCTTACACTCGCTTCAGCTGCGTTGGCAGCTCTAGTCGCTGCCTCAGTGGATTTCTTCATCTGCATAAGCTGAAGAAAGTAAATCCCTGCTTGAACGCAGATCGCGCAAAACATCGAAAACGAGATGACAAGAATCAGCAGGAAAGAAACAACAATACTAAAGAGAGCAGCGAGGTCACTGTACTTGGTCTTCGTATTCGATCTCTTCAGCTCCGCGGACACTGTCTTTCGCGGATTTACACGCTTGGTTTTCAGGCTTTTGGGACTTGGTGTCCGATTCTGGTTTTTCTCGTCGTCGTCAGTCATGCTTTACACCTAGATTTCTTTGAGCTCTCGAACGTTTTGGTTAAGGCGCGTAGACTGACATTACCAAGGAGCAGACGCTCGGCGCGATGAAAAAAATCGCCACTCTTTTTGTCCGCGATTGTCAGGAATTCCGACACCCCTCGTCACTGACAAAAAACTCGCGCGACCGCATCCCTTTCCGGAAGCGAAACAATAAAGCAGGGCAGCGACTGCGGGTCCATGGTGCGGAGAGGCGGTCCGGATTTCACCGTGCTTAATCATAAACACCGGCTGGGTTAAAGTCCCCGTTCAAATTCCTAGCCCTCGCGGTCGTTGCGCTCTTGGTTGGTAGCAGGGTCTCTGTCATCAGGAAATAAGCGCACAACTTGAGTGAGCAAATCGCATCGCAAACGGTGCTGAACAATGAATAATGCAGTGGCGGAATCGAGGCGTGTTGTCAGTTCTTTGTTGTGATCTTGCCGGTGAACGCACCAAGTTGGTCCGGCGCTGCGGATCGAGAGAATAATGGACCACGAATGGCCCAAGCTCGTCACGGCATGCAAGAGCGTGCACAGGCGTTTGCTCGCCTAATTGGTGACGCGCATCCGCAGCAATTCAAACAAAAGCACCGCAAGAAGCGGAGAAGCTAAAGCTCGCCGAATTGTGTAGACGCCTCCGCATGTCTGTCAGCGACAGCAAGTCCGAGCATTCTTGTCGCAACTGGCAGACTAACGCTGGCGACATAGAGGCTGTCGCTCGCTCATCACAAAGATTAGTCGCCGCTGTCGACGGTTTCACGCATGCAGTGTTCGTGACAAACTTCCGTCCGACATAACGCGAGCAAAATTCACTCTCTTTGACTGACCCGCCTGCTCGGGCGTTTGATCACCTTGTAGGCACGGCAAAAGCATACACTTTGTTGCTGCCGGCGAAGTAGATCCGACCACGAGCGACGATGCCAGTGTTCCATTTGCGTGTTCCGGTCATTTGTTCGTTAGGCCCGCCGCCTGCGTAAATGACTGCGCCGGTGTCGCCATTGTATCCGTGCAAGCGCTGGTCGCCCCCAGTACCGACCACCCACACCATCGCATTGTTTGTCCCATCAGTAGTTGTAACCCAGGGCGAGCCCTGACCGTTCTGGCTAACGGTCCAGGCAGGAATTATCCTAGGCGGATTGGTGGCAGTAACTTTATAAGCCAAAACTGCGCTGCTCCCGTTACGAAAAACAAAATATGTCCCTTGGACGGTGCGGTAAGTGGCAGCCGATTGACCTCTCACGGAATTGGCAACGTTCGCGGAGGCCACAGGTGCGGTGATGCCGCCGAGATTGTTGCGGTTACATAAGTAGGCCTTGCCATCTTTCCCCAAAGCAAGCGCCAGTTGCGAAGGCGTCGCTCCAGGCACATTGATGAGCACCGGGCCGCAGCCGCCCAAGTCTGTGTCTCCGTTATCGAGCGAAAGCCAGTTAGTAGGTGCCCAGTAGTTGGTGGGAGAGCCACTAAAGATGGGCCCAGCTTGCAAACGAATAATTGCCTCACCGCCGCCCCAGTTTCCTCCAGTGTTGAACGTATTTCCGGTGACCACGAACATATTTGTGCCATCACTGGCTACGCCACCATGTCCCCAAATTCCACCACCGATCGCTCTAGGTGCCCAGGCAGTCACAGAGGAAGGATTGTTGACTGGCACGCCGACAACCCAACCGTGATATGTGCCGCAATCGCCGAAATGTCCGGAATAAGGAACGTAAACTACGCCATTGACCAGGCCGAGCGCGGCGCGTTGGTTCTGGATCGACGAAGTAAAGCTAATGCCGTTGTACCTGGCGGTGGCATTTACATTCACGGGCCAGCCGGCGTTAGTCGCGCCGGTGTCAATGTTCAATGAATAGATGAAATGCTTCTTGGTTGTACCATTGATCATTGCATCGAAGAAAAGTGATCGCGAGGCAAGATGAACAACAGGCGTGCCAGTGATGCCCAGCGGGCTAATGTTGCCGCATGGGACACCTGAGACGACCGGTGCGCCGACGTTGCGCCGCCAAATCACCGTGCCAGTAATAGCGTCGAGGGCATAGACGTCATTTGATTCGGTCACCACAATAACTCTTGCCCTACCGCTTGGACCGCCTTCGATGTAAAGCGGCTGGCCGTAAACATTGCCTGAAATAGTACCATTGAAGTTTAGATCCCGCGTCAGATTAGCGGCAGCGGAGCGCGTGAAAGCCGAATCAATGTAAAGACCGTCGCGTGATAGATGGTTATGCTCCTGTGTAACGTTAACCTGTGCGGTTATTGGAAAAATCGCACCCCACAAACTAGCAAGGATAAGTGAGGAAGTGGGCGTTAGAGCTTTCATCAGGTCCGCAGTGGCAATTGCCCGACCTGTTACCACAACGCGCTTAGTGAATATCGCATGTTGTTCCAGAAACGGTTGCACGAGATATTCGCGAGGCTAGCGTCAAGGAAAACCAACCACCAATCGCGAGCAAAGCTCCTGCATCGGTCATCGGGGGTCCGCTTCTCAGGCAAATAGCGTTCGTGTCAGATGCGATGCCAACAAGACGACCGGTCTGGCAGCAAGTCGTAGCCGCCGTCGCCGTTCGGGATGACATACGTATTGTGCTGGAGAAATTTGCGAATTGCTTGGGTGGCAGCGAATATTTCCAGTGGGTTCGAAGATTGCGAGCACAGAACATCTCAGAACACCAGTCGCGAAGGATCACATTGAGATTCGTGGAGCCCGCCAGAACAATCTCAAAGGGATCGATGTTGATCTTCCGCTGGGGAAACTAACGGTCGTCACAGGCCCCAGCGGCAGCGGCAAATCGAGTCTGGCATTCGAGACCATTTACGCCGAAGGCCAGCGACGTTACGTCGAAACGTTCAGCCCCTATATGCGGCAATTTCTCGACCGCATGGACAAGCCGCGCGTAGACGACATCCGCGGTATCCCTCCGGCGATCGCCATCGAGCAGGCGAACCCAGTCAAGAGCTCGCGCTCGACCGTCGGCACGATGACCGAAATCAACGATTATCTGAAATTGCTCTGGCCGCGCGTTGCTCGGGCATTCTGTCCGAGTTGCAGCCGCGAAATTCGCCCTGAAACCGCGCATTCAATCGGTCACCAGGTGTTGCATGACTGCGCTGGCAAAACTGTTCTCGTCACTTTCTGGGTTGCCGTTCCGCCGAAAACTGATCCACGGAAGTTCTTCGATTTCCTCCAGCAGCAGGGGTATCTCCGCGTATGGATCGACAACCAAATTGTGCGCGTCGATGTCGATCCAAAACTGAAACGACTGGGCGGCCGCGTTCAGGTCATTCAGGATCGCATCGCGATCTCGGAGGAAAACCGGGCACGATTAACCGAAGCAATTGAAACAGCGCTGCGATTTGGGAAAGGCAAGATCAACATTATTTCGCTTTCACAAAACGCCCAACGTCCAACCCTCAACGTCCAACATCGAACTGATGACGGATCACCGATTACTGATCACGAGCTCCCTTTCTCCACTGGCTGGCACTGCGCCCATTGCGATCTCGATATTCGCCCGCCTTCACCCGGGCTGTTCAGTTTCAATAATCCACTCGGCGCCTGTCCAGAATGTCGAGGTTTTGGTCGTACCATCGCAATCGATCTAAACAAGGCGATTCCAAATCGAAGCCTGAGCATCCAACAAGGCGTGGTGCGCGTGTTTCGCGGCGCAGAGTTCGGCGAATCGCAGAAAGATTTGCTCCGAGCCTGCGCACGCGAAGAGATCGATATCAATATTCCATTCGAAGAATTGCCGAAGGCCGACCAGGACTTCGTCATCGAAGGCGAGAAGCGATCAGGCGATTACACAGAAGAAGATTACGAAAACGATCGGTGGTATGGGGTACGCGGATTCTTTCGCTGGCTCGAGAGCAAGACTTACAAGATGCATGTGCGCGTCTTGCTCAGTCGCTACCGCGCTTACATCACCTGTCCGAAATGTAACGGCGGACGATATCAGTCCGAAGCGCTTAATTACAGAATTGTAGCGGCGATGCATGGCCGCCGGGACGGTCCTCGCCGAGCGCCGCGACAGCTAACGCTTCCCGAATTTCAGGCGCTTTCGATCTTGGCTGCGCGCGATTTTCTGACGGCGATTGAGATTCCGTCGAACGATTCGACTGCGCGAATGTTGGACGACGAAATCTGTGCGCGCCTCAATTATCTCTGCGAAGTCGGCGTTGGCTATCTCACGCTCGACCGATCGACGCGCACTTTGAGCGGCGGCGAAGTGCAAAGAGTGAACCTCACAACATGTCTTGGTGCATCGCTGGTCAACACGCTCTTCGTCATGGATGAACCGAGCATCGGTTTGCATCCGCGCGACGTTGGCCGGCTGGTCCGCGTGATGCACAACTTGCGCGATAAAGGCAATACGTTGCTTGTGGTCGAGCACGAGGAACAAATCATTCGGGCCGCTGACAATTTAATTGATATCGGCCCGGGCCGCGGCGAGCACGGCGGCGAGTTGGTCTGGAATGGTCGGCTGCAGGATTTTGTAGGGCAGGCGCTCCGCCCGCCAAACGCGCGAATGGCAAGCGATGCGCTTGCCCTACACCATTCTTCCGCTTCACTCACGCGCGATTACCTAACGAATCGCAAATCAATTCCGGTGCCGAAGTCGCGGAGAAAATGGTCCTCATCGATCAAGATCATTGGCGCGCGACAGCACAACCTCAAAACCGTTGATGTCGATCTTCCACTGTGCGTTTTCACATGTGTCACCGGCGTTTCTGGTTCAGGGAAATCCACGCTGATTCACGACGTGCTCTACAGGAATTTGTTGATCGCGAAGGGGCAGTCGTCCGATCAGGAGCCGGGTGCATGCAAATCGGTCACCGGCACGCATCGCGTCCGCGAGGTAATCATGGTTGATCAGGCGCCGCTTGCGCGCACGCCGCGCTCAACGCCGCTGCTTTATTTGGGGCTTTACGATCGTGTTCGCGAATTGTTCGCCGCTCAACCGGAAGCAATGGCGCAGGGACTCACCGCAGGCGCATTCTCGTTTAATTCCGGCAGCGGCCGCTGCGAACGTTGTTCCGGCACAGGATACGAGAAAATTGAGATGCAATTTTTAAGTGATCTTTTCGTGCGCTGCGCAGAATGCGAAGGCAAACGGTTTCAGCCGCATGTTCTGAAAGTTCAACTGCACGGCAAATCAATTCACGATTTGCTCAAGCTCACCGTAAGTGAAGCGATCGCATTTTTCGCGCAAATTGGCGAGGACAGGAGCTTGTCTGAACCGCTTGGTGTGCTTGAGGAGGTTGGGCTTGGTTATCTGCGGTTAGGCCAGCCGCTGAACACGCTGAGCGGTGGTGAATCGCAGCGGTTGAAACTAGTTGGGCATTTGCGCGAAACGGAAAACGTCCAATCCTCAACGTCCAAGACCCAGGGTCAAAACAAGGATGCAATCGGCAATTTGTTCATCTTTGATGAGCCGACCACGGGACTGCACTTCGATGACGTGGCGATGCTGCTGCGCTTATTTCAGCGACTCGTCGATCGCGGTCATTCCATTGTGGTAATCGAGCACAATCTCGAAATCATCAAGTGCGCCGACTGGATTGTCGATCTTGGCCCGGAAGCGGGCGACGCAGGCGGCGAGGTAGTCGCCGTTGGAACGCCGGAGCAAATCGCGAAGAAGAGGAATTCGCACACCGGACGATTTCTAACAAGTGTGCTTTCCAAATCCGCCACGGCCCCATATGTCATCCCGAGCCGCGAAGACGGCGAGGGACCTCACAAAATCTCACGCGAGTTGGAGAGATCCTTTGCTTACGCTCAGGACGACAATGTTGAATTAGCTCGAGTCGCTGAAACGGCTCCGTGTTTCCTCATAAATGGAGCGAACGGCGCGATCCAAGTTCACGGTGCACGCGAGCACAACCTGAAAAACATCGATGTCAAAATCCCGCGGGAGCAAATGGTGGTCATTACCGGTCTGAGTGGCTCCGGCAAATCCACGCTTGCATTTGATATTCTTTTCGCGGAAGGACAGCGACGTTTTCTCGACAGCATGTCGCCGTATGCCCGGCAGTTCGTCGAGCAGCTCGAAAAGCCGGATGTCGATTTGGTCAGCGGGTTGCCTCCCAGTGTTGCGATTGAGCAACGCGTCACACGCGGCGGAGGGAAATCGACCGTCGCTACAGTGACGGAGGTGTACCACTTTCTC
>JBKPDP010000060.1:0-19317 GCA_046727935.1 Verrucomicrobiota bacterium
GCCGGGACGGCGAGAAAAACTCCCAGCAACCCAAACAATTCGGCGGTCGCCAGTGTAAAAAACAAAATGTTGACCGGATGCAATCGCATCTCTTTGCCGAGCACGCCCGGCACCAGAAGGTTCAGCTCGATTTGGTAAACCAACAGGATCACGCCCAGGGCGAGCCAGAATTTTGTCGCGCCCAGGCTCAGCGCGACCAGCAAAATCGGAATCGAAACGAGAAACGCGCCGATGTTTGGCAGAAACTCACCGAGAAATGCGAACACGCCGAAGATGAGGGCCGGTTGCACGCCGATTAGCCAAAGCAACACGCCGATGGACAGTCCGGTAATCACACCATTGATGGCGACGCCTCGCGCCCAGGCGGTCATTTGTCGCATGAGCCGCGCGAGAGTGCGATGCGCCTGTTCGCGGTAACGATCGGGCGCGAGTGCCAGATACGCGGCTACCAGCGGGCGCGGGTTCGCCAAGACAAACACAAGCAACAGAATCGCCAACACAAAGCTGGCTATGCCGCCAACAAAACCAATTGTCGATCTGAGCAAAATATTTCCAACTGTTCCCGCGGCCGCTCCGATTTTCCCGGCGATTTCGTCCGTGCGCGGCAACGCCTCGCGAATCGCAGGATAATTTAGCGTGAGTGATTCGATACGGATACGAATGCCGTGCCACACGCTGGGCGCGCTGCGTACCAGCTCCTGGGTTTGCCGGGCCAGCGGCGGAATCGCGAACACGATGATGGTGGTGGTGACGGCTATCAACGCAAGCATCAGCAGGATCACACTGACGAAGCGCGGGACGTGATGTTTTTGCAACCAGACCACGATCGGGTTCAGGACCATGGCCAGAAGAAAAACCAGCGCGAACAGCAAGATCACCGGTTGCAGTGAGCGCAGAACCAACCAACCGATGATCAGCAAGAAAACCAGCCAGACGATGCGCCAGGCACCGTGATAACTCAGCGGCGCATGCTGATTCTCATGATTGGATTCTTTCATGATCAAGGAGCGCCGGCTTCCCAGCCGATGCGGTCCCTAATTTCTATTAACCACGAATGAACACTAATGGACATTAATTTTGTAGGGGTTCCTTCCAGAAGTGGTGTCAGGCTTATTCGTGTTGATTCGTGTCAATTCGTGGTTCATCTGCATTCTTAGCCTTTCGCCAAGTGTCGTCACGGCAGAGTCGGGCGAGGGTACGGAGTCGGACGTGGCGCCGCAAAGTTTTCGTCACTCGTTTAGTCGCGATTCCTTCGGCACTCGTCATTCGGAGTTCGTCACTTCCACTCTGTAACTCTTGTAACTCTTTTAACGTTGGATTCACCAGTCACTAGTCACTATTTCCCATTCATCACGGCGGTGTTGGGCGAGGGTGCGGAGTCGGACGCGGCCGAGGCGTCACTCTGGGGATAGCAGTAGGTGTTGGAGTAGGGCTAGGCGTCGGCGTCACTGTAGGTGTAGGTGTGACTGTGGAAGTCGGGCTCGGCGTCGGAACGGATTGCGCGCAATATCTCCCGCCACTGTTCCAATTGCTCATGAGCTGAATTCCGCCGCCCCAGACGATCATTTCGCTGCCTTTCCCTGGGCACTATCGCTTCTGACCAACTCGATTTCGTTATATGTTCCGCTTAGCTGTTTCATTTGTTCGATGAAGGGATGCGTCTTTAGGTCAGCCTCGGCGCGCTGCTTTAGGTCCCCGCGAATTCTTTGGTCGTAAGCATACCAGTTCGTTACTAAACGCTCTGCGAGCGCCGGCCTTGCCAAACATTTGGCGATGACAAAAGGATTATTTCCGAGCGCTTCAAAGAGTTCGCGCAACACCTCGGACTGTTTGGTGTGCTTTGCCATGCGATCCATCTCAGCCTGCAATTGCTCAGCAGTAATCGGCCCTTGCCAGTAATCCTCCAGCGCCTGCGAATTGCGCAGGTAGTCTGCCACTTTCTCTTCGAGCTGTGCCTGAGACATCACTGCATCGAGTGAGGGCTTTGGATCAGGGCGCTCTTTTGGCCAAATCCGATGGCGCCAGTAATTGTCGTCGATGGCTCGTTGGTATGAGACACGCTCTGCGAATGTCAGATTCCTATTAGCAGTGTTCGCCGGAGCTTCGTAGCGGGACAACGTTCCCATCACGATTGAACATGTCGTTGCTGAAACAAGGAACGCGATCAAGGCGCGTGGACTAAAAAAGGCTGAGCGAGAAGTGGATTTCTTTTGCATCAAATGCGGGGTTTGAGGACTGCCCGTTTAGCTGTATGTCGGACAGGGGTCAAGATTTTTCCCGTTTTTCGGATTATTTTCGCAAGCAATGATCGGTTCCAAGCCGTTAGCGCCATATCGACGGCTGCCAGCCGTCGTTCCGTGAGTGTTGCCGGTAATTGATTCGCCATCCGGCATTCATGGCTTCGTCATTTCATCATGTTTCCCATTGTAACTTTTTGACTTTGTAACTCTTCTAGCTCTCCTAACATTGAAGTTGCTATGTCATTTAATCGCTTTGGACTTTCGCCTGAGGTAGTGCGCGGGACGCAGGCGATGGGCTTTGTCGAACCGACGCCGATCCAGCTTCGCGCGTTCCCAATCGTTCTCGCCGGAAAGGATTTGATCGGGACCGCGCAGACCGGCACCGGCAAAACTGCGGCGTTTGCTTTGCCTATCCTAACGCTGCTGGCAAAGCACGGCCCGTTCCGGTGTCTTGTGCTCGAACCGACGCGTGAACTGGCCGCGCAGGTTGAAACGGCCTTTCGCGATTATGGGCGCTTCACGGATTTGCGAGTCGCTCTCGTGCACGGTGGCGTCGGTTATGGGAAACAGCGAGACGAACTCAAGCGCGGCGTGGATGTTCTTGTCGCCACGCCCGGGCGCTTGCTCGATCTGCTGGAACAACGGGCGACCACTTTGCAATCAGTCAAGATTCTCGTGCTGGACGAAGTCGACCGGATGTTGGACATGGGTTTCCTGCCCGATGTGCGTCGAATTGTCGAGAAAATTTCGAGGAACCGGCAAACACTTCTGTTCTCGGCGACGTTGCCGCCGGAGATCGAACGGTTGGCTGCATGGGTTTTGCGCGATCCAGAACTGGTGGAAATTGGCGCACGCCGGTCGCCTGCGGAAACGGTCACGCACGCAGTCTATCCGGTAGCAGCCGAACAAAAATTCGATCTGCTCATGGCGCTGCTGGAGCGGACAAACTATGACAGCGCCCTGATTTTTTGCCGGACCAAGTATGGCGCCGATCGCATCGCGCACCAGTTAAAACAAGGAAAGCACGCAGTGGCGGTGTTGCATTCGAATCGGACACAGCGTGAACGGATCGAAGCGCTGGAGGGTTTCAAGAGCGGCAAATATGAAGTGATGGTCGCGACCGATATTGCATCGCGAGGACTCGACATCGCCGGAGTGAGTCATGTGATCAATTATGATGTGCCCGAGCATCCGGAAGATTACGTCCACCGAATCGGGCGCACAGGACGCGCCCAGAACGTGGGCGACGCCTTCACACTCATGAGCGGCCAGGAGCTGCCCGCCTTGCAGGCAATCGAACATTTCATCGGCCAGAAAATTCCGCGACTAAAGCTGGAGAATTTCAGCTATCTATACACCGCGCTCTTTGAGCCGGAATCAGGCACCAGTGGCCGACGCGCAATCGGCGGCGGCAGAACGCATCGCGGCTATTCATTTGGAAGAAGGCGGTAAGTTGTAGCTGCAATGGAAGACGGCCGTGCACGGCCGTCGTGGCAGACAGGCGTCGCGCCTGTGGATTCTGCTGCAAGTGCAAACAGACGAGACGCCCCGTTTGCCCTGACAGGCTTTGAAGCCGGCCTTCCTTCGCTTGGGGGCGGCCAAATCGGCTCGATTTGTGTGCGAGATGAGCTTTAATTAACTGGTTTATGTCCGAGCGCAAAGTTACCACTCACCCACAAGCCGAATTCGATGGACTCCAGCGGAAGCTGGTGCCGCTGTGGAAATCGATCGAGCGCTTTAGCCAGGATCCGCAGACGATCGTCGTCGTGCCGTCGATGTCCATCGACGCCATCAACTCGGGCGCAGTGATGCAAGCGTACGAGGAACGCTTTTTGTTTTTGTTATTGCTGCTGCGCCAGCCTCGTGCCCGGCTGATCTATGTGACTTCACAAACGATTCTGCCAAGCATCATTGATTATTACCTAGCTCTTCTGCCCGGTGTTATCCCGAGTCATGCACGCCGGCGGCTTTTCCTTGTCTCGCCTCTCGACGGCTCAGTGCGTCCGTTAAGCGACAAACTGCTCGACCGGCCACGGCTAATCGAACGCATCCGTTCGTTGATAATGGATCCCGATCGCGCGCACCTTGTTCCCTTCAATACAACCAATCGCGAAAAAGAACTGGCGTTGCGGCTCGGTATTCCCATGTACGGCGCCGACCCGAAATTTTTCCCTTTGGGCACAAAGAGCGGCTGCCGGCAAATTTTCATGGAAGAAAATGTTCCGCATCCTTTGGGCGTTGAGAACCTGGGCAGCAAAGAAGATCTGATTGAGGCTATTGCGCAAATGCGGGAGACAAAGCCTTCAATCAAGCAAGTCCTGGCAAAGCTTAACGAGGGTGTTTCCGGCGAAGGTAACGCTGTTATCGATCTAAGTGGGCTTCCAGCGCCTGGTGACTCGAAGGAGCGAGCCATGTTAGAGGAGCGCCTTCGAGCGATGCAGTTCGAGTTAGCTCGTGTTACCTACGATAGCTACATGAAGAAACTCCAGGAACGAAGGGGAGTAGTTGAAGAACGAATCATGGGAGAAGAGTTCAGGAGCCCCAGTGTCCAGCTTCGCGTCACGCCGCTGGGCGCGGTGGAATTGTTATCCACCCACGACCAGCTCCTCGGCGGCCCATCCGGGCAAAGTTATCTCGGCTGCATATTCCCGGCCGACCCCGGCTACGCCGCGCTCATCACCCGGGAAGCCGCCAAGGTTGGCAAGCATCTCGCGAAAGAAGGAGTCATCGGCCGCTTCGCCCTGGATTTTGTGGTCGTACGTTCAAATGGAAACTGGGAGGCGTATGCCATCGAGATTAACTTGCGAAAAGGCGGCACCACTCATCCGTTCTTAACTTTGCAATTTCTCACCGACGGCACCTACGACCCTGAGACGGCGATTTTCACTGCGCCCAATGGGCAACAAAAGTTCTTTGTTGCCAGCGATCATGTCGAGTCGCCCTCGTATCGCTCTCTCACTCCAGACGATCTTTTCGACATCGTGGTGCGTCACGACCTGCACTTCGATCAAACTCGCCAGACGGGCGTGGTTTTTCACATGATGAGCGCCCTGGGTGAGCTGGGAAGAACGGGGCTGACTGCAGTGGGCAACTCACATGAAGATGCGAAGACCACTTACGAGCGTGCGGTGGCTGTGCTCGATCAGGAAACGGGCAAGCCAAATCCACCCACCTGATTCTAACTATAGAGCGTTGCTGTACGATTTGCAGCCGGAACGGCTGCCACTACAGTTAGCCGGCGCTGCTCAGCAATTTTTTTAAACCAAACAGGCGGTTAGTGGAGACGTCAGGCCAAAATGAAAACAATCGTCAATCGCCTGGGTAAATCGTCTCATATTCAATTCGCCAGTTTGGCAGTTATCGTACTGTTGGCGGCACTGGCTTTAGCTGTTGCATCGGCAACTCCGAAAAGTTTCGCGAGCCAGGCTTCAGCGCACAACCGCTTCGGGAGCGGATTCTGGCAGCGCGATATGATTAGTGCTTCCTGACTAGCGGTTGTTGCCGGAATTGGTAACTCCATGACGCGCGCTTCCACCGACGCGTTGAGCCGCTTTCGGTCGCTGCCAAAGGTGGATCGGCCCCGCCGCGGAGGGACGATGGCGCAGGGAATCGCCGACGGCGCAAGATAAAGCAGCAAAAGGGGCTCGAGAACGCGAACGCTCAACATCCAACGCCCAACGTCGAACGACTGATCGCAACGGCCTGAGGACAGCTCTTTCACTGGCCATTGAGTGTTGAGCGCCTGCCCCGAAGCCCCGGCAAAGCGGGTTGAGGCTCCCTTTTCTTTTCCGAGAATTTCGGTCCCCCGTTTCCGGAGAATAGAGAGAACTCTACTCGAGGACCCGAGTCATCCCTAAAGACGAAAATGAAGAAAAAATAGGATAGTTCTGTACGCGCTTCGGCACTCCAAATTACACTCGCTCTCGCTCTGATATTGCTTTTGGCGGTTTTAATTGCCTCCGGTTTCGCACAGCGATCGGCCATTAACGCACCGGCACAAGGCGATCCAACACAAGTGTTCCAGACCATTAATACGTACACCGGTGTCCCTGTCAGTCTCGGGCCGGTAACGGTCACGGCGACAGTGGGCACGATGGGTCCTAGCGATTATGTGACTTTGAAAGCTGCATTTGATGCGATCAACGCCGGTACGCATCAGGGGGACATAACCATAGATGTTGTTTCCAGCACAACCGAGGGAAACACCCCAGCCACGCTCAACGGCAGCGGCGCAGGCGCAGCTTCCTATACGTCGGTGTTAATTCGCCCGGTAAACGACGGAGTTTCGATAGGCGGCAATCCAGCCAGTGGCTTTGGTGTGGTTCAATTGAACGGCGCCAGCAACGTAACTATCGACGGCGATAATCCGAATACACCGGAAACCAATCAAGATTTGACCATTCAAAATACGGCTACGAACACGACCACCTATAGTTTGGTGGTCCGCATTGCGCTGGCAACAACCGGCAACAATCACGCCGATAATGATACGATTGAGAACCTGAATCTCGTCGGCAACGCGACCGGCAGAAACATCAGCACCGCGACATCGGCTACCGGGTCGGAGAACACCACCTATGGATTCGTGGCCGGGGGCGGGGCATCAATCGTACCTGAAGCTGCGCCTGCGCCGATTGCTTCCGTTTCAACCACCGTTGGCGCGGGGGCGACGGCCAACAACCTGACCATCCAAAACAATAACGTCATGACAGCTGCGCGCGCCATCGCTGTTCAGGGCTCTGCGACCAGCGTGTTCCGGGGACTGCTAATCGAGGACAACTTCATCGGCAACCCGACTGCCAGCGCCGTGGACCAGGTCTATTCCGTTGGCATCACTGCGCAGGGCTCCGGCACGACAGGTCCGCTGACGGGGGTCCTCCGTGGAAATATCATCTATGTAGAGGGTTGGGTTAAGACCAATAGTTTCGGCGCGAATACCGCCATCAGTGTTGCGGGTATCAATGCCGGCGCCGACGGCATGTACATGATCGAAAATAACAAGATCAGCCGAGTGCGAAACAACAACACCGCGACATGGCCGGCTAAGGGAATCGATTTGGTTGGCGGAGACAATCACGCTGTTCAGAACAACTTTGTGTTCGATGTCCGGAATGATCAGACTGCCGGCACGCGGCCACGCCCGACGCCAGCGCCTCGCCCAAGGCCGTCGCCTCACACGTCGCCGGCGGGAATAGTGAATGATAGCAATTCGTAATTAGCAGCTAGCTATAGTTGGGGGCTGTAGCAGCACAAGCATCTGGTCCGTTACCGGGGGATCCGTTATGCGTGACCTCCAATTCCGATCGACGAAGGATCGGTGAGAACTGATTTATTGTTGTAGCCACGGCTTAGGTTCCGCAAGCGATACGCCTGCCACCACAATCAGGCGCCCTTAAGGAACCGCGACACCCTTCAACGATTAACACCCAAACTCACAGTCATTTTTTTGAGAACTTCGCTGCGCGATTTCCGGAGAAAGAATAAGAGAAGGCAAAGCGAGTCGATGCCAGATCTGTGCTGTGGATTTTGGCGCTGGTCTGGACGGAAGAGTGGATGGCCGATATCCTAAGAGATCCCGGCCGTGGAGGAGCGCCTGGGCCAGCGCCAAAGTCGACGCAACCCTCGCAGGCTTCCTTGTTGTCGGATCTGCAGCGTTTCAACCAAAAAGCGCCGTATTCAGAGTCTGCGTCGTCTCGTGTATTTCGCACGCGGTGCGTCTCTTTTTTTGAGAACTTCGCTGCGCGATTTCCGGAGAAAGAATAAGGAAGGACACCTCGAGTCGATATCAGACAGAGCTGTTATCGATTTCGGTGCTGGTCTGGGCGCGAGAGTGCATGGCCGATATCCAAGTTGATCTTGGTCATGGGAGGAACGCCGGGGCCAGCACCCAGATCGATGCAACTCTCACAACCCTCCTTGTTGTCGTACCTGCAGCGTTTTAACAAAAAGCGCCAGCTTCATTACAAAATCGATCTGTTGCCCAGGCTGAGCAGGGAGACTGCAAGTCCCAGGCTCCAGGGGGCAACGAAAGTCCAACGCCTCACGGTCGAGGAATCCCCGCGCACCAATTAGGTGGATCGCCACGCCGCGGCGAGACGATGGCAAAGGCGTGCCAAGTGACAACGCGTTCCACTTTGGATACGCGCTAGGTGGATCTTCTCCGAAGACGATGGCAACAATCGCCGGAGGGCCTCTCACTTGTGAAACTGTAGGGGCAGCCGTGCCGGCTGCGAAATGTTTTGGAATTCGCAGGCGATACGCCTGCCGCTACAGAGGCTTTGCAGGCGACACGCCTGCCACTACAGTCACGCTCGATCGATCACCACGATTTCTCCTTGGTAAAGCCAGTCGTCCGCGGCTTTCACAAGGCCAGCTCGCACTGGATTGTCGCGGACATAGTTCCATTTCTCCGCGTAGCTTTCGTCACTGCGCAGAATGTGATCAAAGAATCCAGATTGCCAAAGTCGCGGAGATTTCAGCGCAACAGAGATGGCACGCTTTAGACCACTAACCCACGACGAGAGTGTGAAGCCTCTGCCGGGCCGCGAACAAAGAGATGAACATGATCGAGCATGATCACGTAGCGCCCAAGCGCGACATTAAACTTCGTAATCGCGCGTTGACCGTATTGCTCTAGAGCAAGCTGAGCACCATCAAGCGAAGGAATACTTTTGCGGTCGCGGGTCGCAAAGGTGACGAAGTAGAGTGGTTGATTGATGTATATGAGATCAAGTCGATGTGGGCGGTCCTTGATCATTCTACCGACTGTAGAGGCAGCCGTTCCGGCTGCAACTCCGCAGGCGACACGCCTGCCACTACAGAAGCTTTGCAGACGACACGCCTGCCGCTACAGCGGTTTCGCAGGCGACACGTCTGCCTTTCGGACGGACTCGTCCTGTGGCGAGCTTACCGCTACAGCGCCGTGGTTAAAAAAATGTTAAGAAAAATGTCTTGACACTGTCGCGGACTTTTCGCCAGAAGGGCGCTCCACATTCTATAAACCTCATCACTCTCCTCTATGAAAAAACAAATTAACCCCGCCATTAAAGCTCATCTATTCGAAGCGCATTTTACGTGCTTCTACTGCTGGCTGTCTGCGTGATTCCATTCGCGCTAGGCCAACGAAACATTGGCAAGCAAAGATTCCCCGGGGCCAGGGGCCAGCAGAGGGTGGCGCGTCCGCAAGGGACCTGTCCCACGCCTTGGACGCTTGTGGCGAGCATGCCGCTTGATCTCTATGGCGCGGCAAGCGCTTCCGATGGCACGTTCGGCTACTTTGCCGGCGGCTACTCGTTTAGTTTTCCTGGCACTGTAAACGTGTTTAACCGTTACGATCCGGCTACCGACACCTGGACTCCCCTGGCACCCATGCCGACTGGGGCGGCAATGGCTACCGGAGTTTACTATCCGCCGACTAATAAGATTTATGTGTTCGGCGGCGCAGAGTTCGACAGCGGGACGAATTACGATCTGACCCAGATTTATGACATCGCGACCGACACATGGAGCTCTGGCGCGTCTATGCCGGACGTGCGCAGCTTTTCCGCTGGCGGCTACGTGTCTGCCACCGGCAAGATTTATATCCTCAGCGGCTATAACACAGGGTTTGTGGACAGCGCCCAGCCTAATACGTGGGAATACGATCCGGTAGCGGACACTTGGACCGACCTCACTGCCACCGTGCCATATCCGCATCCAGCAGGTGGCTTTGCCTATGGCGTTATCAACAACAAGCTGTACACCGCTGGCGGGCGCGATGCGGCTAACGTGAACATTAACGATACTTGGGAATTCGAGCCTATGGCTCAAACGTACACACAAAGGGGCCAATATGCCGGGAAGTCAGCCCAATGTTCCAGGCAGCGCTGTGGCATTGGATGCGCTCTTCAGCTTCGGCGGTGGCAACCCGTTCCTGGCCTCAATACCGGCTAGCGCAGTCGATAGCGTAACGAAAACTGCCTCTCCTTCTGCCAAGGCTGTCTCTGGCCCCTCCAAGGATGCGCCTGCCAGGAATGGCAATCCGGCAAATGTTAAAACGGCTGGCACAGCCAAGGCGGCATCTCCCTCGACCAAGACTGCGCCTGTCAGGACCTTTGACCCAGCAACCACGAAGGGCCCTTTGCTACCTACTCCCTGTATCCCGCCGGCACCAACGCCATGCCCTCCGACCCCGACCCCGACACCGGGTTGCGGGCCACTGGTTGGCTCCGGGTTAACCCTCGGTTTCCCGCCTCACAACTATACGACTCTGGCCAGCAATACTGTTAACTATACTTTTGACCGTAGCCAGCCTGCTCCGAACGAGTTCGCTATCTTTGAGACGCATAATCCGTGGAGCGGCACGATTATCAAGGATGCGATCACTGCTTCCGGGCATACTTATACTGAGTTTGCGCCCGCGCAGTTGGATGGGTTCGACTTCAGCCAGTATCGCGTGGTTATCCTTAACTGGGACGATACTTTCCTCTTTGACTTCTTCTGCGACTATAGCGCAGCCCTTCCTGCGTTGGAAGCCTATGCTGCCGCAGGCGGCGTGGTGTGGGTGCAAGGCGCCATTCAAACCTTCACCGGCACCGACTGTTATCCGTTGCCTTTTGGCGGCCAGGCGTGTACCGACTTTGGTTTTTCAGATCCCATTGTCGATGCGTGCAATCCCATGGTGATCGGCGTGGAGGATCCAATCGAAGGGAACGCTGCCAGTCACGTCTCGCAAACGGGCCTGCCAGATGACGCGCACGTCGTCGTGGTGAACGAATTCGATAATAATTCAGTCCTCTACGATCTGGCGTGCGCGACGCCTCAGCCAACGCCGACCCCGACACCGCCGCTTTGCAATACCGGGTTAATCCACAACGGCGGATTCGAGACGGGTAACCTCACCACCTGGGTTATTGACGGCGTGAGTCCCTCTCCGGTAGTCACCAACGCTCTTTCGCACAGCGGCAGATTCTCCACATTCGCGGGCGGCGATCCACCGCAGCAATTTTGCGGCATTGCGATTTTCGGTGGACCAGGCGGCGACAGCTCGTTCTATCAGGAGTTCGGGCCGGTGCCTGCTGGCGCTACGCTAAACTTCTGGCACTGGGACTGCAACTTCGGCAGCATCGATTTCGCCTGGCAGGATGCTTACATCGCCGATACTGACGGCAACATCCTGCTAACCATCTTCCATCAGGGTGCCAACACCCAATGTTGGGTTAATGAGGCAGTGGACCTTAGCCCGTGGGTAGGCCAGACCATCCGCGTCAAGTTCCTGGTGCATCAGGATGGCTTCGGCAACCTGATCGGCATGTATGTGGACGATGTGGGTGTATTCGTGTCGGGGCCATGCGCAAGTCCAACGCCAAGGCCTACTCCTACACCCAGGCCGCGCTCAACACCGCATCCTCGGCCGTGAGGGTAGTTGATTAGTGACTAGCGATTAGTGAAGCAGGAACTCGCGAGGCAACTCGCGAGTTCATTGCTTTTAGGGGTAGCGCAGCGCAATACGCGGATGCGTTTTGGAGTGCGGCGGTGCTCCGCCGCTTTTAAGAAGCCCGCCTAGTCGACAACCGGTACGAAGTCGTCGTTGACGCTCAACGCGTCGGTCTTAAATCTGTAGATCGATCGCACCGTCGCAGGGGACGCCACATCTTCAAACCATCTGGCCGAACACCACCGATACTGGTTTGCTATCGGCACCAGCCCATGCTTTACGGCATTTTGATGAACAATTCAACCGCGCGAGATAGGATTTCTGATAGGTAAGTCTCGTATCCCAGAAGTTGTGCCACACCTTTCGGCCAGGCGTCTTGTCCAATTGATTAATCCATCCAGCGGTCCGCGTGTGAAGTATCCCTAACATCTGCGACAGACTGCTGGCATTCTTTGAATCGCTCCGTGAATGAGCAACAAAGTGGTAATGGTTTGAAAAGACAGCCCACGCTTCAAGTTCCCACGAGAAGTCGCGGGTGACTGTTAGGAGACCGCGCTCGAGAACCTCCAGACGCTGCGGTGTGCGAAAATGGTGAGCTTTAAGATACGTGCCCGCTGTGACGAAGTAGGCGCCGTTTTCTGAAAGCTGATGCTTGGGCGCGTGCGGCCAGGGTGTCGCCGGCTTAGGCATGGGATAAGAGTGATGGGATGAGCACCGGGAAACAATGATTTTCGATTTGAGAACGCTTCTGAAAAGCGGCGGAGCACCGCCGCACTCCAAAGCGCTTCCTGCCACAGCGGGCAGGCAGCGCGAAATTCTAACGTCTGACTTTTGGATCTTTTCGTATGATCTGTGGTTTAAAAATAAAACTTCCGAGGAAACGTTGACACAACGCGGCGCTTTGGCTAAAAGCGTCATTCCTCCATTAGTTCCCGGCCAATCAAACATCAACCGGCAATTCTATGATTACAAACTCACATCGCACATTCACACCATCACCATGGCGGCATACTTTTTGTTCATTGTTCCTTGTTGCAGCTGCGCTTGCTCTCGTGGGAGCCATCACTTCCTCGCGGGCAGTTGGCCAGACCAAGCGTGTTGGTGAATCGGCTTCTCCTGAAGACGATGGCAGGGTAATCGCCGAAGGCGCAAGATTAGGCGGCGAAGCCGCGTTACTTAGCCAACGCGTTGAAGACAACGCGTTCCACCTTGCTGCGCAAAAGATCGCGCCGTGGGTGATAGAACACACCGCTAACGGACAACAGGCTGAATTTTTAGTTGTACTGGCTGATCAAGCTGACCTGAGCCCTGCTGCCGCCTTGCGCACTAAGGCTGAAAAGGGCCGTTTCGTCCATGACGCGCTAGTGAACAAGGCCCAGACCACGCAGGGGCCGATCCTGCAATGGCTGCGCGAACGCGGCATTGAGCCTCAATCCTTCTACATCGTTAATGCAATTTTAGTGAAGGGCAGCCGGGAGATCGCCGAGGCATTGGCCAACCGGCCGGATGTGGCGCGGGTAGAAGGCAACCCGGTCATTCAGAATGCCCTTCCTGAACCGGCTGAAGGGCCGATCCAACCTGAGGCCCCGGTGACGATCGAACCGGGGATCACTTACACGCACGCTCCCCAAGTCTGGGCGCTGGGTTTCACCGGGCAGCAGATTGTCGTTGCCAGCGCAGACACGGGCGTGCGCTGGACGCATAACGCGCTCAAGCCGCACTACCGCGGTTGGGATGGAGTGGTTGCCGACCACGATTACAACTGGCACGACTCCATTCATGACAGCGTCGGCAACCCTTGCGGGAACGATTCGACATTCCCTTGCGATGATTTTTTTCACGGCTCGCACACAACCGGCACAGCAATCGGCGACGATGGCGGCACTAACCAGATCGGAATGGCCTCCCGGCGCAAAGTGGATTGCCTGCCGTAACATGGACGTGGGCAACGGCACACCAGCCAGGTACATCGAGTGCATGGAATGGTTCCTTGCCCCTTACCCGCTCAACTGCACCCCGGACGAAGGCGACCCGACCAAAGCACCTGACATTACCATTAACTCCTGGGGTTGCCCGGTCTCGGAGGGTTGCATTGTCGGCGACGAGTTGCAAGCTGCTGTTGAAGCTCAAGCTGCCGCCGGTATCCAAATGGTGGTAGCCGCGGGTAACTCCGGTCCAAGTTGTTCCACTGTGTCCGATCCGCCGTCGTTCTATGCAGCTTCTTACACGGTTGGTGCTTTAAACACAGGCAGCGATACTATTGCTAGCTTTAGCAGCCGCGGGCCGGTTACGAGAGATCAAAGCAACCGCACTAAACCGGATATCACTGCTCCGGGCACAAACACGCGCTCGGCTACTAATGCTGGCGATAACCTATATACGACTGCCAGCGGCACCTCCATGGCTACTCCGCATATCGCGGGCTCCATGGCGCTGTTGTGGTCGGCCCACCCTGAACTGCGAAACCACCAGGCGAGTCGCGACGCATTGGATAACGCCGCGCATTTTATCGATAACCTGGGCGCATGCGGCAATTCAGGTCCCCCAAATAACGTTTATGGCTGGGGCCGGGTCGATATCGCAGCGGCTGTAGGAACGCCGGCACCAACCCCAACTGTTTCGCCAACTCCTACGTCAAGCGCAACTCCGTGCGGGCCGACAACGCCAACGCCTACACCTACAGTAACAGCTACAGCGACGCCGACAGCGACTCCTACAGCAACTGCTACGACCACGCCGAGTGTTACTCCCACGGCTACACCTACAGCTACGCCCAGGGCGACACCAAGGCCCCGGCCAACTCCGCATCCTCGCCCTGATTCCTAGTGATTGGTGAGAAGTGAAACGTGATTAGGGGCGCGAGCATCTTCTGGGGAGCACAGGCTGGCAGCCTGTGCTTGAACGCTCGCAGCCGAAGTCGCTTTTCAACCCGCTTGGCGGTTCGCGGCAAGCTGCCGCGAACTACAGGCTGGCAGCCTGTGCTCCCCGGACACCGCTGCTTCAAATAATTCGTCTTTATTCGTGTCGATTCGTGGTTAGTTTTGGGAGACCATGCGACGAGCGCGAGCACTGAAAAATGTTGCGTCCTTGTCATTCCTGCTTCGTAATTCTTTCGTCATTCGACATTCGTGCTTCGTCATTTCTTGCGTAATTCTGATGATGATCCTCCAACCGTGCTGCATCGCCATGGCAGAGACACAATCTCCGAGTTTGCTTGGTCAATGGAACGTTGAAATCATCTTCGCGGACGGGAACAAGCGCTCTTTGCGCTTCGACGCTCAAGGTGACGGGAAAGGCTCTTTCGAGCTGCTCGATCAACGAGCTAAGGTTTGGGGAGCCGCCACGCATTTTGAGGCGAAGTGGACCTCAGGAGATCAAAACTCGGTGGCGTTCTCGGGGCCCGTAGAATTTCCGATCGGCAACGTCGGTCGCGATGCTGGGACGTTGATGTTCAAAGGAAAATTTGAAACGCTCGATGTAATTACGGGCGACGTGGAATTTTCTCCGCTCGTCGGCGAGAGGCCGTCAAAGCATGGCACATTCAAAGCGACTCGCGCCCGTGGCGAATAGAAAGCGCAAGCGCGCAGACTCGAAGAGTCGCTCGGAAATTAGCCGGCGGTGAAAACCGCCGTTGACCGGACATAAAAACCATCCAGCCCCTAAGGGGCGTTGGATTAAACGTAACGTTCGTCGAATTCTACGCCGCTGCGGCGCAGCAATTCCAGGTATTCCTCGCGAAAAGTCCGCGTGCGATGATGCTCCGCCTGTTGCTCGATATAACGACGAACCGCCTTGCATTGCGAGGCACTAACCGTAAACGCGCCGTACCCTTCCTGCCATCCAAACGCACGCATGCCAATTTCATTATGCACCCAACCAGAAGAAACCGCCTTCAGCTCGCGAAGCACATCAGCGAGGCGGTGTGTCGCGCGAAGGCCAATCAGCAAATGGACGTGATCGGAAACACCACCAACACTCTCGGCAATGCCATCCGCGGTGCGAATAATTCCACCAAGGTAGGCGTGTAGGTCCCCGCGTCAGGCGGGTCGGATCATTGGCTCGTGATTTTTCGTCCCGAAAACGACATGATAATGCAGACTCAAGTGTGTGGATGACATATAGCGATTTGCGACGCCCCTTCGGGGCTTGGTTGCCTGTTTGCACGATAACCGGTGGTTTGCACCACCGCCTAATTTCTGAAATCCCTCCGGGATCGGGTTCCGCGTAGGCGGATTCGTGGCTCTCCAAAAAAATGAAAAAAAATTGCCATCTATTCAATCATCCGATAAACCCGGCGAACCACACACCAAAAGATGGTGAAAAGCAAAAAAAGTGTTGACGCGTTTCTGGAGTTTCACCTACAAACGACGCTTCACACTTAAACTCCATCCACTTCATAACTACTTATGAAAAAGAAATCCACTTCGCAATCTGCCTTCTTTGATCTGCGCGTCTTAATCGGCCTGTGCATAGCCATCGTTGGAGTCTTTCTTGCGCTGGCGGGCTTCGGCACGCTCTCCGCACTCGCCCAGGCACAGAAACCAAAAAATTATCACCAACTCCGAAGACCCGCTTGTCCCTAATGGATTTGACTGTTCTAAGATTCACGAGCTGGGAATCGACAAACAAGAGAACTTCCGGGCCGGCGCGATCATGATTGCCTGCGGCCAGACACAGGGAGGTGCAGGTGGCATCATCTCACGGGTTATCCAAAAACTACCGCTGCCCTCAACCATCAAAAAACTGCTGACACCCCTGGCGTATGGCGCTACTGACGTGGACCTAGTTACCGGCGCGGACAGCTTTCCCAACGTGACCCAGTCCGAGACATTCACCACAGCTAACCCAGATAACCCCGACCAGATTGTGGTTGCCTACAACGACTCACCGAGGCCGCAACGCCAACCCGATCAACATCTCCGGCGCATCGGTTTCCACCGATGGTGGTACCACCTTCACGCGCCTCACGAAAGCCAACGGTCAAAGCCCCTTCGACAATACCTTTGGCGATCCTGTTATTCTGTACCACAAGCCGTCCGGCGCTTGGGTCACTGCCTGGCTTGATGGGGGCTGCGGCGGTCAGGGCATTGGCGGGTACAGATCCACAACTCCCGCGGACCCGAATAGCTGGACCCATTACTGCGCTCACAATAGCTCCTTTGACGACCGAGAATCTGGCTGGGCGGATAACAACCCCAGTTCGCCGTTCTTCGGGCGAATGTACTTTTCCTGGAACGACTTTAATCAACCCAACGCGAACATCTTCGTCACCTTCTCCACTGATGGCGGCACTACGTGGCACAGCCCGGTGATGGTGAGCACCCAGAATACCTTCGTTCGTGACGTGCAGATCACCGGCGACCTGGCGGGCAGCGGGACGATCTACGTCGCAGGTATGGACGAAGGCGGCGGTGGCTTTCCCCACAACGACACCAACCTGATCTTCAAGTCAACTGACGGCGGCAACACTTGGAGTAACACCTACACTGGCCCCAGCTTTCCCGGACCCGGCGTGACAGCGGTCGGCTACGTTGCGTGCATGTTTCCTGATGGCGGTGGCTACTGGCGGCACGAGGGTTGGGGTCAGCCTGCTGCGATCAACAATTTCGTTCACCTGGTCTATGGCCAGCACGGCGCTGGCAGTGATCCTGGCGACGTCTATTATATCCGCTCCACTGACGGTGGTGTGACCTTTAGCGCGCCATTCAAGTTGAACACCGATGCCACGACCCGTCCTCAGTGGCAGCCTAACCTTTCGGTCAGCCCGACCGGCAGTCTTTTGGCGACGTGGTATGACGCGCGCGAGAGCGCCAGCTGCACCCGTGGTAACCCAGGTGTTCCATGCTACAGGATGTGGTCGCGCAAGTCCAACGACAACGGCGCGAACTGGCTGCCTGATGACACGCTCTCGGACGTGGTCAGCCCGCTCCCAGCGCAACCTGACCCCGGGATCCAGCCCACCTATGCGGGCGACTACGACTACGGCTCTGCGATTACCACCAAGCATCTCACTTCATGGGTGGACGGGCGGGTGGCCATCAGCGGCCAATCCCAGCAGGACGCCTTTACCGACAGGGAGCTGGCGGGATTGTCGGTGACTACCACTGACCCGGCCTGTAACAGTGTGGTATTTACTCAGCCGACTGACTTCACTGTCAACGTGAGCGAGGCGGTGGATCCGAATACTGTTCAAGCCAGCGATTTTACGTGTAACGACATTCCGGCCGATTCGTTTCAATTATCAAACGGCAACGCCACGATAGACTTCCACTTCAACAACACCCCAGTAACAAACCAGGGTCCGCAGGCGATGCATATTCCAGAGGACGCATTTGAGAGCGCTTCTAACCATCAGGGGTATTCGAATTCCAGTGCACATTCCGCTACGATGCCACGCTGTTACAGGTAACTTCAACCGACCCACCTGTTGGCGGCACCTTTACAGGGCCTGGGAACCAAACGTATGATGTGAACTTCAACGAAGAGGTCGATCCAAACTCAGTCTCGACAGGCAGCCTGCAGTTGAGCGGCGTCGCCGGCACGGTGACGAATGTTCAAGTGATCAACAACAACATGACTGCAGAGTTTACGATCAACTTTACCGCCGTCATTGGAGGCACGCTAACGGCGAGTATCCCCGCCGGCTCGGTCACCGATCAGTTTGGTAATCCTAACGCTGTGTTCTCGGGCGACTACCAATACAATGCAAACTTCTGCGATAGCGGGCTCATCCAAAACGAAGGATTCGAGACCGGTGACTTTCCGCCCTGGGCAATCGACGGTTTCAGCAACCCGCCGGTAGTCACGACAGACAACCCACACAGCGGGACTTTCTCGGCGCTGGCGGGCCGGGTTAGCGGGACCGAGCCAAACGGGAACAGCCAGTTCTACCAGCAGTTTGGACCGGTGCCGGCCAACGCTATTTTGAGCTTCTGGCACTGGGACTATACCACCGACACCATCGCCTTCGATTGGCAGGACGCTTATATTACCAACACCAATGGCATCATCCTGCAAACCATCTTTCACCAATGTGAAAATGGGCAGGCCTGGCTCAATACCACGGTGGACATGACGCCGTATGCGGGCCAAACCGTGCGCGTCAAGTTCGTGGTGCATCAGAATGGAGCCGGCGACCTGACCGGGATGTACGTGGACGATGTGGTGCTAGCCACGCCGTGCGGCACGCCGACGCCAACACCGACTCCGAGGGTAACTCCGACACCGCGGCCACGTCCGACACCGCATCCGAGACCATGATTTGGTAGGGCGCGACCGCCGGCGCGCCGAATCGGGAACTCGCGAATACCTCGCGAGTTCCCGATGACGGCTGGGGACTTGATGATTGGGTAGCACACGCGTCGCCGAAGGTTTTGAGGCCGGGTTGCGTTGTAAGGTTGTAACGAATCAAAGGTGGATCGGCTTCTCCAGAAGACGATGGCAAAGGAACTCGCCGAGGGTGCAGATATCAGGCGGCAGAGCCGCAGTTAGTTTGCCAACGCGTTGAGGACAACGCGTTCCACCTTGGGGAAGGCTTCATTTTCGCGTCCATTCGCGCTTGCCGGCCGTGGCAGGTCATTCGCGGGCCTCTCTCATTGTCATTCGACAAACCATTGATTCGAGCAAGAGCACCAGCCTTCGCGAGGCTACGGCTTGGCAGGC
>JBKPDP010000061.1:0-46152 GCA_046727935.1 Verrucomicrobiota bacterium
GGATACGGCGCGCTGGGTAGCGGTGTATCGGGCCCGGGAATCCGAACGGCCGGATGCGGTGTTCCGTGATCCGTTTGCCCAACGACTGGCGGGCGAGCGCGGCCAGCAGATTGCCGCGTCGATGCCTTTTGCCGAGAAAAACTCGTGGCCTTTTGTCGCTCGCACCTGGTTGACCGATCGGCTCATCTCTGAACAAGTGCAGGGCGGTGTCGGCATGGTCGTGAACCTTGCCGCCGGACTCGATGCTCGACCGTATCGGATGGATCTGCCGCGATCATTGCAATGGGTTGAAGTCGATTTGCCCGAAATTCTTGCGCACAAGGAAGAGATCCTCGGCAACGCGAAGCCAGTCTGCGCGCTCGAGCGAGTTCGGTTGGATTTGTCGAATGTGAATGCACGTCGCGAATTATTTTCCCAGCTTGGCCGTCGAGCGAACCGGGCGCTGGTTGTGACCGAAGGCTTGCTGGTGTACCTAACAGCAGAAGAAGCCGCGGCGCTGGGGAACGATCTCGCGGCTCAACCAGCGTTTCAGCATTGGATTCTCGACCTCGCCTCGCCTGCGTTGTTGAAAATGCTGGCAAAGAAAATGGCCGCGCCCCTCGATCAGGCGGGTATTCCGCTGAAATTCGCGCCGGAGACAGGTCCGGAGTTCTTTACCCGGTGCGGCTGGGAGCCGGAGCAAATTCATTCGGTCATGCACGCGGCGGCAAAAATAAAGCGTTTACCGCTTTTTCTGCGTCTCATCGCCATGATTTCTCCAGCGCGTTTCCAACCTAACCGGCCGTGGTCGGGCGTGTGTCTGATGGGCAGACGGGTTTTGGAGCTTCGTCCACCAACACAAGCGGATCAGGCGCCAACAAATTGAAGCGCTGATGACGTGCGAAAAGATTGATCTTGCGGCAATCAAACGATTGCGGCTTACATCCGCCTCAGGCGAACTACTACAGCTGCTCAGCTCATGCGTCGTAGCCTCCTCCGTCCCGCACTCGCGGGACTACGGCGGGCCAAGAGCGGCTTATGATAAGGGCTCGCAAACGCGGTTTTGCGACGAGTAATCTCGTGGATTATTCTTCTTGGCTATGAGCGCTACTGAAGTGATCGAACAGTTCAAAGCTCTTCCGGCGAGCGAGCGGGCGCAAGTCGCGAAGTTCGTTGTGGAAAATGATGATTCCTGGGTTCCCGAATCGTTCAAGCAAGGCATGGCTGATGCGGAAGCCGGCCGATTTGTCGATTTGGATACCGCGCTCAATGAGCCGTATCCGGGCGATAAATGAAATATCGTTTCCGCGCGACTCGCGCGTTCTGGCGCAGCTTCGCAAAGCTGAACGCGCCGCAACAGCGTCGCGCCCGCAAGGTGTTCGTCATTTTTAAACAGAACCCGTTTGATTCGCGTTTGCGCTCCCACAAAATCCAAAAGCTTTCCGCTCGCTATGGTCGCGTCATTTACGCTGCGGAAATCGAGGCGGATCTCCGGGTCGTGTTCTTCGTCCAGGGTGATACGGTAGTAACACTGGACATCGGTTCGCACGCTCTGTATCGCTGATATCTACATGGCCGCAGTCAGCGACAGCTCCGAAGGCATTCGCGAGCAGGCAGGCTACAGGTGCGGGTATCAGAAATCGGTACAGCTCGCCCACGGCGGGCAGGCTGCGCTGTGGCTACAAGATCCCGCAGCCGACGCGGCTGCCACTACACTGCGCTGCGCACTCATGTAAGTAGCCTCCTTCATAACTAGGCTGACACCGATTATTAATCAGGAGAACGAAAATGGAACCGACGTCGAGTGCAATCGGGCTAATAGTGATCGTGATACTCTACATCGCTATTGGGATTATGTCGGCCGCGGGATCGGTGTACATAGCGAAGTCAATTTTTAGCGCAAAGGTAGAACAAATATTTTTCGGGTTGTTTCTTATCCCCGTCGCCGGCTTTTATTTGGCTTTCACGGCTTACTTTGGAGATAAGGATGCGTGGCGGCTGGAAGCGACGGCAGTGGCAGTGTTTGCTGTCTTCGGCCTGGTGGGCGTCCGAGTTGCGTTTGCTCTCATAGTCGGATACCTGCTACATGGCCTATGGGACGCCGTCCACGAGTTCAACGCTCATGCTGGCGGCTCTCTATTAGGCGCTCGCCGGACCACATCGGTCCCACTAGCCTATGGTTTCTTTTGCGTCACATATGACTTTCTCATGGCGACATATTTTTACACTCGCCGCGGTCAGTGGCGCGCAGCCTGGAATGCGAAAGCGGCAGTGACGCCGTCGCGCAAAGATCGAGAGTAAGGCCGTGATAAAATGGGGTCGCGTCTAATTTCCGAACTGCGAAACTCATCGCCCGTCGCTCGCCACGGCGCGGCAAGCTTTAAGCGGGCTGAGTCAGCGACAGCTCCGAAATTCTTCGCGAGCAGGCAGGCTACTGCAAGGATCGCAGGCGATACGCCAGCCACTACAGCCGTTGAGCTCATGCATCGTAAGCGGCTTACGATGCATACGAGGATCGACCTGTCGTCGCATTGCTTCCGTCTTAACAGCCACGAAAACTACGACGTGCCCCGCCTTTGGCGGACTACCGTGTGCCGGGATGCCTCTCTCCGATTATTTGATCTTCGCAAGAATGCCTTCCATCTCTTCTTTGCGGAACGCGCGCAGCGTTTGACTCTTGGCGTTACCGAGCGCGCCGTTCTTTAGCAAGAAAGCGCTTACGGTCTCGTCATCGGGCGCTTCAAACAGCGCCACTATGTCGTAAGCGCCCATCGTCCAGAATTCCTCAATGATCTTTATGCCCATTTTCTCGGCCTCGGCCATTGCGGCGTCGCCGCGTTTGATGGTGTCCTTAACATTGCGGATGCCTTGATCGGTAAACTGAATAAGACTGACATACAGAGCCATAATGATCGTCCTTTCGTTGAAGTGTAACTAAAGGTTATTGCAGATTCGGGTCTACGCAAAAGCGGCATCGAAGGTCAGGTCATCAGCGCACGCTGCCGGACGCGCGCTGCGCTTTCACGTGGCGCGATCTGCTACGATTGCCTACGAACCGACTGGCATCGAAACGATACGCTTCCAAGTCAGGCGGTTGCTGCCCTTCCGTCCCTGCGTTAGCACGGGCGCTGTTGAAAGAATCAACGTGTCTTTGTTTACGTCGAGTTGGGCGTGACGATGCTGATCGGTTCCTACCCAGTTCTCAAAGGAACAGAGCTTTAGGTGATGGATGACTTCGTTCTCCGAGACGATCGAGAACGGACCGCAATAAGACAGATAGCCCTTGGCATCTAAGGCCAGGAGCTTTGGGTCGCCTGCGAAGGGGTCATCAGTTAAGAGGCGAACGCGATTGGGTGCGGAAATATTGACCGACATAAAGCCAATAGGATGATAGGCAATGAAACCAGATGCCTTTTCTCCCAATGGGTAGCCGATAACCCTTTCGTCGACCACGGTTTCCCAGATTTGCAGTTCCCAAACACCAATAATTTTTTCCGACAGCATCGAAATTCTCCTTCTCTGTTTGTGATGTGGTGACCTGGATGTTTTGAAACTCGCATCATATCGCAGCGAGCGGACAGCCTCAATGCTTGAACCAAGCCAGTGAGCAGCCTCGGCCGAAGTCGATAACGGAAGCGGAGTTGATTGTTGAGATTTCGCAGCAGATCAGCATGCGAATCACTCATTATCCTGCGTCGCCGCAGCTACCGTTTGGCGCGATAGCTGGTGCGTCAAGAATCAAGATAACGAGTCGAGGATCATTACTGACCCGCTGCGGCTGCTTCCTCGTCTGCTTCCGCTTTGGCTCGCGATACATCGATTAAGAACTGCAACCGCCTCCGCTCCTTTTCCGCTGGCGAAAACGCCGCCAGGTAAATCTGCAGCCCGGCATCGCGCGCCTTCAGCCACTCCCGTTGCACTCGCCTCAGCTGGGGAACCATCTCACTCTCCGCGTTGGCAAGCATTTTCTGATAATTCTCGTTCAGTTTCTTATCGACCTCAGCGTACCGCTGTTTCAGTGTCGCCTCGTTGGGCAACGGATCGATCGGCTCGGCACAGGCCAGCACATTGACCTCGTGCGATTTCGCAGACGCCGCATTGACCTTGCGCAGGTAAGGCGTCAGTTCGAATCCATTGATGCGCGTATTGTAATAAAGGTATCGCCCAAGCGTTTCGCGCCGCGATTCGCCGCCACGGATGACGAGGAGCAACCGTCCCGAATCGTCGCTCCAGCCGCCGAAGCGAACCATAGCGCAGAGTCCTTCATCGGCGAAATTCTCTGTGAACAATCGTTGTTTCAGCACTTCAGCCCAGGCGCCGTCCTCCAGCGGTGGCGCGATGGGCTGAAAAGGTCCGGCGTCGTTAGGTCCCGCAGCTTTGCTATCGCTTCTACGGTAAAGATCTGCGCCCGACATACACGACCCGTGATGCAGTTCGACGTACACCCACTTTTGGTCCGGTGAAAACCGAAACTCTTCCGGGATCACCAGTTCCGCCGAATGCATTTTTGTCCGTTGCTTTTCGTCGGCCGCCGTGACAATCCAAAAATCCTCTCCATTCTCGACGACACGAAACGTCCCGCTCGGACTCGTCTTCAGCACTCGCGGTTTATTCTCATCCTCGGCCGCCGCCGATGCAGTTGCAGAGGGCGAAGCCTTCGCCTCCGATGGCGTCTGCGCAATTAGCATCGAGTGACAATCCCAGCCGCAAGCGACCGCAATCAGACTAACCAAGAGCAGCAGCTTGTTCATTGACGGTTGATACCTGCATGCACTACTGGCCGCGGCTCGCCGGTGGCACGATCCCGTTCATACGGAGATATTCGACGATCTGGCCGTAATGATCGAAGCAATGAGCTGGGGCAAAGGTGGCCAGGAACAGACGAGTAGTGGGAGGCCTGTTACTCCTGATGATAGGTTGCACGAGGTTCGAGTCGTTCAACGTGGCTACAGCCTTGTGGCCGAAAGCAAAAGAGTCTTTCAGGTACTTAATAATGTCGGCTTTGGCCTTCATGTTCTCTGGCCCTTTCCCGTCATTAACGTTGTCCGGTGGTTTCTCACCAGTGATCGGCGACCAAAGGAGATAATTCGATGCGGCAACATGCTTCAGCTGTTCACCGAAGGTACGCACACCTTTGTAGTCGCTGCCAGGTAGGTTCAGTTTTTCCGGAGAAAAATCGAACTTGTCCTCCGGCATCGCTTCGGCGGCGTCGATCAGTTCTTTCTCTACGATGCTGATCTCGCGATCGATGGCGGACGCGATGGTGGGTGCAGGTGAGCTCGAAGTTTGCGACGAGTCCCCCGAAGCTTTAGCAGCAGGGGAGCTCTTGGTATCCTGCGCGTAGACCAGAGCGCCTGACAGGAATGCTGTTAGCAGTAAAAAGATTTGGATGTGTTTCATGGGATTGTGTTCTTCGGGTTAGCGCATGAAAGAACTTGTTCGCCTGATTAGCAAGAAGAGAGATGAATCCGATTGAAACTCATTCGCTACCCACGCTCACTCGCTCCTACCCTCGTCGCTTTACCTTCTATGTCGCTCATCCCACTCGCTCCATTCACCACCAGTGGGAAATTCGGGTCAGATCTAAACGTTTAACATTCGATCTTCGCCGAAATCGCAGGAGATCTTGAAGCGCGGACTTTGGAAAATCAACTGTCTGAGTTGCGAACCGAAAAGTTGGAACGTTACCTTGTGCTTGGAACAACGAGATCGCCGCTTTCTAAAGAACGATTTCCATTCCTTCGCGCGCGATCTGCGTGTTGGGGAACCGTCCCTGGCATAGCTTTTCCATGCGCAGGAGAAACTCATCATCGTGCTCCGGGTCGTGGTGAGTCATGGCGAGATGCTTAACCTCGGCCATTTCCGCCACCTGCATGGCCTGGTCGAAACTGCTGTGTCCCCATCCCCGATGCGCCAGTAGTTCCTCGGCCGTGTATTGCGCGTCGTGCACCAGCAAATCGGCGCCCCGGCTCAGCTCCACCACTTGCAAGTCGATTTCTTCGCCATGTTCAACATCCGTGCAAATGACCAGAACTTTGCCGCTGCGCTCAATTCGAAAACCATACGCTCCACCCGGATGGTTGTGCCGCTGACCGGTAACGGTGGTTTCCACATTGTTGACGCCGGCGAAGTGTTCGCTGGCATCTTCGACCTTTAGAAATTCAAATTGGGCGCCCATCATGTCCAACTGCACAGGAAAGTACTGCGATTGCATGGGGACCTCAAAAATTTCCCGCAGATTCCCGATGGTTTGGCCCCGGCCGAGCGTAAGAATCGTAATTTTCTGCTCGGGATTATAGGCCGGAGTGAAAAAGGGGAAACCCTGGATGTGATCCCAATGAAAGTGAGTGAACGCGATGGGGATCCGGTCCTGGTGGTGTCCGATGGCGCGCAAGTCCCGGCCGAGATTGCGAAGCCCCGTTCCGGCGTCAACAATGGCGATACGATTCGTATCCGTGAACGTGATTTGAAAACAGGTGGTGTTGCCGCCGAATTGCTGGAAGCCAGCATCGCAGACTGGGATGGAGCCGCGGGCACCGTAAAATTTAAGCTTCATACAGAACTTTACGGACGGGTCCATAGCGGCGGCAAGTCGCTTCGCGATCGTTGAACCGTTAAAACATTGAAACCGTTATATCGGAAGATAGCGGGCAGGGATCAGGAAGTCCTGAGGGGTAAGGAAATGGGGTCAGATCTAAACTCCGAAAGTGTTCGCGAGCTGGCTTTTTGACATTTGCTCAACTGAGTAAGGCAGATCGCGACTTCGTCGCCGCTTCAATTGATTCGCGCTTTCCCTAGTCGCTCACCCTCCGGGCTTCCCGTCCATGTCGTCCGCTCCCGCGAACTCCATTGCCGCTGATCTGAAGCGTTGATTATTTCGCGGCCGGTTTCTTTAGCTCCACCAGGATGAGATCGATCGGACCGCTGCCGATGTTTTCCGGCAGATGCGCGCCAGCCGGGGTGAAGATTGCCTCTCCTTTTTTACCGGACGTCTCTTCGCTCTTGCCATCGGGATGAGTCATCTTCGCCTTTTGGTCCTCCAGGAATACTGCCACCGAATCGGGATGCCAATGCATCACAGACTTTTCGCCCACCGCGTAATGGATGTGCAACACGCGCACCGCATCGTTCTCAAATACGACGGTGTAATGCTTCGGGTCCACCTTGACCGGGTCCTGCGCGCGTGTGACCGACGCGCCCATTAATGCCGCTACTGCCACTGCTGAAAACAAGACTCTCTTCATATTTCTGACTCCTTGGTTGGGTTAATGAGATTGCCACGGGGAATCCGCGGTGAATTTCGAGCCCATTGCATCAATTTATCGCGGAATGGCAAGCGCGAACCTTGCTGGATTAGCTGCGTCATAATCCCGCATGCCCCGGCTTCCCTAGACACACTCAAAGTCTCAGTGCCTCCCGCCGTAAAGCTAGCAGCCGCTATTTGCGCGCGGCTAGCGCTCGATCCCGGGCAGTCGGAGGGGGCTGTGTCAGCCGCAGACTGCCGCGATTGCACGCGACACGTCCATTCTACAAATTAGCGATCCGCCCGCTGGTCTCCCTGCGGGCGGGTTTGTTTTGCCGGTGTTGGCAACACCGTTGCAAGTCTCCGATTAGATACGCATCGCCGCGGAAGAATTGGGTCAACCGAGACCCAATGTTCTGAGAAGCGGTCGATCGATCACACCGTAGGCGGGCGTATTGTGGTCGCGTTCGTAGGCGCGAATTGCTCGTCGCGTTTGCGGCCCCATGATCCCGTCAATGGGCCCGTGATAGTAACCAGCGCGAGCAAGCCGGCGCTGCACCTCCACAACCCTGGATGCGCCACCGTATCCGTAATCGCTGTACCCATAATAATACCCGTACGGGTAGTAGCCGTAATACGGATAGGGGTATGGATAGTAGAAGAACGGGAACCCAAACGTGTCCACAAAGACGAACGTTTGATTGTGGAAACGGTGGAAACGATCGAAACGGTGAAAGCGATTGAAACGATCGTTAAAGAATCGATGCGTACCCGTCATGGTCCTTGGCGCGAAGTGCGGAGCTGGCCGCGTCATCGCGGGTCGACTCATCATTGGTGAGCCGCGCATTGCTGCAGATGCGGAAGAAGCAGTCAAGCTCAGCGCTACCACGCCAACTAAGAATAGTATGCGTTTTGTTTTCATAGCTTATTGAGGTTTTCTACTCATTAAACAACACGAGCTCGCCGAGAGTTGTTAATGAAAACGTGGTAAAAGTAACGCCGCTGTTACCTCGGGTAGGCGCGACCGGACGCACTAACAAACATTTCACTCTAGGAGAACCGCTAAAGCGCAGCAACCTCGACGACAGGATCGACTTCGGGCGCTACCCACCTTTGATCGCCGGGGCGATCTACGGCGTGGCAGGCAATTGCGGCTGACACAGCCGCCTCTACAGCTGTTCAGCTCATGCATCGTAAGCCGCTTACGATGCGTGCGCGGATCGAGCCGTTGTCGCACTGCTTTGGTCTTTGTCTAGCAGCCACGAAAACTATAACGTGACCCGCCTTCGTCGGACTACAGCTAAACTGCAGGCGGCACGCCTGCCTCTACAGTTTTGCGGCCGACACAGCCGCCACTACAGCGGTTATTTGATCTTCGCCAGAATGCCTTCCATCTCTTCTTTGCGGAACGCGCGCATGGTCTCGGTCTTGACGTTTCCCAATGAGCTAACTTTGCAGACGAAAGCGGTCATGGTCTCGTCATCAGGCGCGTCGAATAAGACTACCCCATCGTACGCGCCCATCGTCCACAATTCCTCGATGATCTTAATGTCCATTTTCTCGGCTTCGGCCATGGCGGCGTCGCCCCGCTTGACTGTGTCCTTAATGTTGCGAATGCCTTGATCGGCAAAGCTAAAAAGACTGATATATCTGGCCATAATGATTTCCTCCTTTCCTGAGTTTTCCTGAAAGATTATTGCAGGTTCGCTGTGTGCGCAAAAGCAACATGCTTGGGAAACGGTGTCTGCAAAACGATTGCAAGGGCGACTTTGAGGGCGAGTTTTTGGGGTCTATAATGGGATTTGGCCGAAAGATTCTGCATAAGACTTGTTAGGCGAACGGGTGATGACCACTCGTTCCTGCGGCCAGATCCCAAAAAAAGAACACACATGAATGCGAACGATCAGAGAGCAAGAGATGAAGCCGAAATCCGCAACTTAGTCGAGAACTGGGCAAGTGCAGTTCGCGCGAAGAACCTCCATGGAATCCTGGCCAACCATTCCTCTGAGATCCTGATGTTCGACGTTCCTCCGCCAACACAATCAAAGGGAATCGAGGCTTACAAGAAGACATGGGATGTGTTCTTTTCTTGGTTTCAGGATTCCGGGATCTTTAATATCGAAGAGATGAAAATTACTGCAGGCAATGACGTAGCGTTTGTCACGGCCCTAATGCGCTGTAAAGGAACAGAGACGAGCGGGGAGAAAGTTGAGCTGCAGTTCCGATTGACCATTGGCTTATGCAAGGTCGGAGGTCGGTGGACAATTATGCATGAACATCATTCCATCCCCGCGACCTAAGCTTAAAAAAGAATTTGAGTCAGACCTAAACTCCGAAAGGTTTGACTCACTCGCTCCCGCGAATTTCGGCCTATCGGTCCCGCGCCTGCGGGATCGCTCGCATCCCCGCGGCTCCATTGCCTCAGTCGCTCCCGCTCGTTTGTCGATTACAACCTTAGCTAGGTATCGGCCGTACCGCTCTTGCCCCGCCCAGTCTTCTGCTGCAGCTCCTCGATCTTTTTCGAAGCTTCGGCTTTGGTCCAACTTTCATTGAATTCTTCTCCAGCTTCGCGGCAGAGCGTCTGGAGATATGAGCGCTGCGGGCCAGTCATCGGCTCATCTTTTGTTACCCACTCGTCGGGGTCTTTCTCCGGATTGAGTGATGCGGGCGGCACATCTGGCGCAGCATCGTCGGCTTTCATCAGAGGCAGATTCGTGCCCGGTCGCTTCAGTGGACGCGTAGTTCGGAACTGCCGTGGTGCGCAAATTGATTCGCGCTACCTTCCTATTGGAGGCTTTGGAGGATTGGGCGGTAACGGCTCAGGTGGCGGCGTTGGCGTTGGCGGCGGTGTAGGACTCGGCGGAGTCGGCTTGGGCGGTGATGGAGTCTCTTGCATGATCCAGTCTCGTTTCATGTCGAGCGAAGTCGAGACATCTCTTACTCTATTTTTAACCTGGAGAGATAAACAATCAGAGATTCCTCGACTCCGCTCGCTCGCTGCTTGCCTCGCAGTTAATGCCAGTCCGGCTCGGATCCTTCTATGTCGCTGATCCCGTCAGCTCCATTGAAACTCGCTCGCATCCCCCCGGCTCCATTCGCGAGCGGGCTACTAACATTGTATCTCGGCAGCTCCCGCCGCGTTCGACCGCTACCTTCGCGGCTCTACCGGCCATGTCGCTGATCCCCTCAGCTCCATGCGTTAGAACTGCGGAACTGTCGCCTTTGCCGAGCCGACCTTTGATCCGGGGTTAAGAGTTAACGCGATCAGAACCCGAGGACAGTAACGTCGCCACTGCGTGAGATCTTTGCGATGAACGGCGGCTTCTGCTTTTCGACAATCCGCCGAATCTTCTGAAGCGCCTCAAGAAAATTCTGTGCAAGCATCTCAGCGCGCAGATCACCTTGTGCTGATAACACGAATGCGCGCACTTTCGCGCGGCGGATCGCCTGCTTCTCCGCAACGCGATAACGGATACGCTCATCGCGCGTGACAACGATCCAGTTCTTTTCGCCGACAGCGGTCAACCATTCAGGATCGAGAGCGTCTTGCCGAAAATGATCGTCGTGAACTTCGACGTGGAGACCGGCTGCACGAAGGACCGCAGCCATTTTGTAACGACCTAGCTGCCGATCGAGAAAGAAGATTAATTCTTCAGGCGGCTTCCGCGAGGCTAAGTTCGCAGCGGATCGCTTCTTCAATCTTTTCTCGGGCGCAGCCATAATCGTTGGCCAGTTCATCGGCCGATTCACCGGCCTTGAAACGTTCAGCCACGATGTCGGTACTCACACCAGTACCTGTGATGACGGCCTTGCCGAACGAAATGAGCGGATCAATGACGATATTCTTTGGCTGCACCGTCTCGTCCACTCGCGTGAATGGATACAGGCGCAGCGGGAATCCTTTGTCATCACGATCGATTCTGCTTAGGTGCGCTTTCAAAAGCTCTCGCACTGCGAGCTGTCCGCCTTGCGAAGCCGAAATAAAGTCCCCGAAACGTTCGACAAATAAATCGACACCGTTGGTCTCGAACTTGTAGTCGGCGAGAGGATGTGGCGAGCCGAATTCCTTTTTCAGAAAATCAATCGTTCGGCGAACCGCCGGCATATCGACGCGATGCTTTCGCCGAATTGCGGCGAGAACGTGAGCTTCAATCAAATTGATGAATGAGAGTGCGACAGGCGATTTCGCGGCCGGTTCAATCAGAGGTTTGAAAAAGCCACTGCGATATGACATTCCAGCAACCCATGAGCGCAAAGTCGCGCGGGGCACGAGTAGATAGTGCGCTGCCTCCCCAACGCCGTACGCAGGCAATTCTCTAACGTCTTGGTCCCTCATTGCGATGATTTCTTCTATATCCTTTCTATAGAAATCTACATCTTTCTATAGAAACCGCTCTTAAGAGCAAGTCCGGTGTTCATCATTAGTTGGCAACCCGCGACCGGATGGAAATGGTTGGGTAAAAAATTGGGAGAAATGGGGTCAGATCTAAACTTTGACATTTGCTCAACGGAGCAAAGCGATAAGAGATTGCCGGCAACAATCGCGTATAATTGTCTAGCCCGAGCCATGGCCAGAGGATTCAAACCGGTGCGTTTTTCTGTGTTGGTGGGATTAGCGGCGTTAGTCGTATGCGGCGTGGCGGTGTTCTATACTCATCGCGGTGCCCACGGCAGAACGGCGGAGGAACGGGCGGCTTATGAAATCGGGGAGAAGGCGGGAGAGCAAGCGCCGCCCAATGCAAAGTTGCCGACCGACGCCGAGTTGAACATGATGGCTCAGAAGTATTTCGAGCAGCAGGGATCGGGCGATGAGCTCCGAAATCCCCCGCCACCAGGCGGGCTGGAGGCTCGGAAGCAGGCTTTCGAAAAGGGGTACCGGGACGGGTTCGAGAAAACGCATCCACAGAAGTGAACCGCCGCCTCCTACAGCGACTGAATTCGTCATGTGAAATGTCGGGATCGCGATGTGAAACGCTGAAATCACCAGCTGACTACACCTCTCCGATAACGTAAGCTTCGGACGCGCAAGACTCTCTATGCTCGATGAGCATTTATGACCGTGATTACATGCGGGAAGATGATCCAGCAGATTGGTGGACGCGCGGCTACTCGGTGAAGCGTTGGCTGACTATCGCCATCCTTGCAGTTTCGCTTCTGACTTCGGTTTTTTGGTTAGCTCGCACTTCCGGCCTGTGGCGAGGGCATCGCCCGGAAACATTGGGAAAACTGTCGCTCCGGGTAAACATCAACCTAGCTACTCAAGAAGAACTTGAGACTTGACCGGGAATCGGCCCCGTGCGAGCGCGCTCTATTATCGATCACCGGCCCTATAAATCAGTCGATGAACTGTTAGGGCGAACGGCCATCGGCAAAAGAGTTTTGGAGGACATGCGCCCTTACGTCAAGACCGACGGAAAGACAGAGAAGCTCAAGCGATCAAATTAGTGTCTCATAATCTGACTTGAATCGACAATCGATCGCGCGCTCTGCAGAATTTCATGGATCATAAGCGGCTTACGATAGATGGGTAACGAAGGATTTATTTATGCTTCGTGTTGATCCGCGGTAACCACGAGACGTTTAACCGGTTGGCCCTTGACGAGTCCGTCCACAATCTCGGGGACGTCCGCAGCCGTAACGCGCCCGTAAAAAAAGTGATCGGGTTCGACTAAAACCGTCACGCCGGTGGCGCATTGATCGAGACAGCTCGATGTGCAGACGCGCGCCTCGAGCTTGGCGAGTCCGCGCGCGGCAACCTCCCCTTTCAACGCTCTATACACTTCTTCCGAGTCCTTGGCCGCGCAGCATCCTTTCGGGTTGTCCTCCGCCCGACGATTGATACAGACAAAGAGATAGCGCTTGCGTTGCAGAGAGGTGAGAGTCGAATACGCCGAGCCGGAGGTCAAAGGCCAAAGATCAGCCGCCCGCTACACTCCGAAGAATCGCCACGTTACAAGTCAGGCGCGCTAAACGTGTCGCCCTGGCTTAGATCGCCAGTCTCGTAGCCGCGCCGGAACCAGCGGACGCGTTGTTCGGAAGTGCCGTGCGTAAATGAATCGGGCACGACGTAACCGCGCGAGCTGTGTTGGAGTCTGTCGTCGCCAACCGCGCTGGCTGCGCGCATCGCTTCTTCGATATCGCCGGCTTCGACGACGCGCTTGACCCGGTCGGCATAACGGGCCCAAACGCCGGCCAGAAAATCTGCCTGCAGCTCGAGCCGGACAGAGAGCCGATTGTATTCAGATTCACTAACCCGACCGCGCGCCGCCTGCACACGATCGGTAATACCGAGCAGCTTCTGCACGTGATGTCCAACTTCGTGGGCTATGACGTAGGCCTGTGCGAAATCGCCTCCTGCACCCAAGCGTTGTTGGAGTAAACGGTAAAAACCGAGGTCGATGTAGACGCGTCGATCTTCCGGGCAATAGAACGGACCGCTCGCGCCACTGGCGAACCCGCAGCCAGACCGAATCTGGTCCGTGAAGAGCACGAGCTTCGCCTCCTCGTACCGTCCGCCCATTTGCCGGAAGAGCTCATGCCAGGCGTCTTCGGTATCGGCGAGAACGACGGCGACGAACTTCGATACCTCATCCTGCGGCGCTTGGATTCGTCCGAAGAGCAAAGTGGCGGCAGTGCACTCGAACGAAATCGAAGTGAGCGACGGTGAAAAAATCGTCAGCTCGACATTGGTCTGGACGGCCGGCGTCTCACCGAATCCGATTCTCGATCTTGTCTCGTGCCCGAAAGAACGCGGCCGCATCAAAGTGAATGCGACCCTCGAAGTGGAAGGCATTGATGGCGTCTGGGCGCTAGGAGATTGCGCTTTGGTGCCCGATCCCGCGACTGGCAAATATTGTCCGCCGACTGCGCAACATGCATCGCGCGAAGGCAAAGTTGTTGCGCAAAACATCATGGCGACCGTTTACGGAACACCGAAAAAGCCCTTTAGCTTCAAAACGCTCGGGGCGCTGGCTGCGATCGGCCGTCGCACCGGAGTCGCGCGCATTCTCGGTGTAAACTTTTCCGGATTTCTGGCCTGGTTTCTCTGGCGCGGCATTTACTGGAGCAAATTGCCGCGCATCGAGAAGAAAGTGCGCGTGGCAATCGATTGGCTGCTGGATGTTCTGTTCACCAAAGATTTTGTCCAATTTCTCGACCAGCGCGCGCTTGCGCATACCCAAACAGAGACCGGCGCTCCGCTCTGGACTCGCGAGCATCTGTCCACGCAGCACAACATCGATAATCGCGCTGCTGCGTAAGGAATTCGATTACTCTCCGACCAATGGACATGGTTGCGAACACCACGGCAGAGCATCAGCGACTTCAAGCAGACGCGGCACGTAATAAGAACTGGAAACGCTGGGGACCATATCTGTCGGAGCGCCAGTGGGCGACCGTTCGTGAAGATTACTCGCCTTACGGCAACTGCTGGGATTATTTCCCGCACGACCATGCGCGGAGCCGGGCTTATCGCTGGGGCGAAGACGGATTGCTCGGCATCGCTGATCGGCAGTGCCGGCTTTGCTTCGCGCTCGCGCTCTGGAACGGTAAAGATCCAATTTTAAAGGAGCGATTTTTCGGGCTGACCGGTTCCGAAGGCAACCACGGCGAGGACGTCAAGGAGCTGTATTACTACCTCGACTCGACGCCGACGCATTCTTACATGAAAGCGCTCTACAAATATCCGCAGGCGGCATACCCCTATGGATGGCTAGTCGAGGAGAATCGCCGCCGCGGTCTGAGCGCGCCCGAGTTCGAGTTGATCGATACCGGCCTGTTTAATGAGGATCGTTACTTCGATGTTATTGCCGAATACGCGAAAGCTTCCGAGAACGACATTCTCATTCGCCTGACCGTTGCAAATCGCGGTCTGGAAAAAGCGGCGCTGCATTTGTTGCCAACGCTTTGGTTTCGCAACACCTGGTCGTGGGGACCCGTTCCGGAAGAGTGCACCAATAAACCTTCAATTGCATTCGAGCGTAATGGCGTTGTGCGCGCGCGACACGATGTGCTTGGCGAATATCAATTGGCTTACGAAGGCAACGCGACGCCGCTTTTTACTGAGAACGAAACGAATTCGGCGCGTATTCACAATTACCCCAATGGCCGGCCCTATGCAAAGGACGCGTTCCACGAATACGTCGTGAACGGGCGCGCAGAAGCAGTGAATTCGGAGAACACAGGAACAAAGTTCGCCCCGCATTACGTCCTGGAAATCGAACCAGGAAAATCGGAGGTCGTGCGATTGCGACTTTCCGCCAAGGCCGAGGCGCCAGCGAAGCCATTTGCGGATTTCGATCAGATTTTCGCTCAGCAAATCAAAGAGGCAGACGAATTTTATGACGCTGTCATTCCGTCAGAAATGGATCAGGAGGCGAAGAAAGTTGCGCGCCAGGGTTACGCGGGACTGCTCTGGAGCAAGCAATTTTATAATTATGCAATTCGCGAATGGTTGGCGGGCGACCCGGCGCAGCCACCGCCTCCTTCGGAGCGACAATCCGGTCGAAATCGCGAATGGACTCACCTTTTCAATCGCGACGTCATCTCGATGCCGGACAAATGGGAATATCCATGGTTCGCGGCGTGGGATCTTGCGTTCCACATGATCCCATTTTCGAAGATCGATCCGCATTTCGCCAAAAAGCAGCTCAATCTTTTTCTACGCGAGTGGTACATGCATCCGAATGGGCAGATCCCCGCTTACGAATTTGCGTTTGGCGACGTCAATCCCCCGGTGCACGCCTGGGCGGCATGGCGTGTTTATAAAATGACTGGCCCACGCGGTCAGCGCGATCGTGCATTTCTCGAAAGCGCGTTTCAAAAGTTGATGCTCAACTTCACGTGGTGGGTCAATCGCAAAGACGCAGAAGGCAATAATCTCTTCTCGGGCGGTTTTCTCGGACTCGATAACATTGGCGTCTTCGATCGTTCCAAGCCGCCGCCAACCGGCGGATTTCTGCAACAGGCCGACGGTACCGCCTGGATGGGCTTTTACTGTCTCACGATGCTCTCGATGGCCATCGAGCTGGCAGAAACTAACCCGGCGTACGAAGACATGGCGTCCAAGTTTTTTGAGCACTTCATCGGTATCACTGACGCCATGAATTCGCTCGGTGGCTCGGGTCTGTGGGACGAGGAAGACGGATTCTACTACGATCAGTTAAAAGTTAATGGGCAAATGATCCCACTGCGGACGCGATCACTCGTCGGCCTCATGCCGCTGATCGCGGTCGAAAATCTTGAAACGGCGAAGATTAACAAGCTCCCGGGATTCAAGAAACGAATGGAGTGGTTCCGGAATTACCGCAAGGACCTCGCGTCGCTCGTCACCCGATCTACTGGAGCGGGTTTCCAAAGAGCCAAAAAGCAGAATCCGTATTTATCTCGATAGCGGCTGGCCGGGCGACAACTACGAAGCTACGCGGAGCATGCGAGATCGTCTCATTTGGAAAGGATATAGTCCGGGTTCCGATCTCTTCTACCTCGCTTTTCCCGAAGGGAAGCACGACGAGAATGCGTGGGCTCCGCGCAGCCCGATTCCATTTCAATTCCTTTTTGGAAAGTTACCTGTACTTGGGGCAGCGACTGCGGCCGGGATCGCTGATCCTGTTGTCGGAGTTTGAGAAGAAGCTGTGTGGCCGGTCGCCGGCACCAGCTACGAGTACGCGCATTCGGCGGGGTCAGGCCGGCTTCGATGACAGCAGCTTTCAGCGTCGCGGCAACTTCTCGTTGACCGCGAAGATTGCGCAGTTGCGTCATAATATGCTGTCGATGTAGTGCTTTTCAGCATACTCCCCGGACGAGTTGCCCTTCGCTTCAAGCGACAACCCAAAGATTCGACGGAAAACTTTACGATTTTTCGGAACTTGGAGTTATCAATTCCGTAGTTCGGAGTGTGACCCAGTCATCCGCCTCGCTAGCTCTGGTTCCTGAGCCGATCTGGTTCTGTCTAAAGACCCAGCCCAAGCGAGAGCATCTAGCCGCGACCACGCTCCGGCGTCAGTTTGACGTGGAGTGTTTCTCGCCTCGATTGCGTTTCCGAAGAAGGACCCAAAGAGGGCCAGTTTGGTTCGTCGAAGCCATGTTTCCCGGTTATCTCTTCGCCAAATTCGTCTATTCGGAACAGCGCCGCGCTGTTGAAGCTTCTCATGGCATCAGCGGAATCGTCCACTTTGGGGATCAGTTGGCGACACTGCCGGAAGATATTGTGTCGGGGCTTCGGTCCAGAGTAGGTGAGGAAGAAGTTGTGACGATCGATTCCTCGCTCAAGATTGGTCAAGCGGTTGAGATTATCGAAGGCCCTTTTCGAGGTCTGGAGGCGGTGATCACCCGTTTGCTGCCTGCGAAAGAAAGAATTCGTGTCCTGCTTGAACTTCTTGGCCGATCTCTTGAAATGGAGATCTCAACGACGCAAGTGCTTTCGCCAGAACCACGGCTGATCGAGCAAGCGGCATAATTAGCTTACTGGCTGGTGGGGATCTCACAAAGCCGTCCGTCATTCTGGCTGATTTGCGTCGAACAGAAATCGCTCGACACAGATCGCGAAGGTTCTGTGCGAGACTATCGGGCGTTTTCCCAGATTGCGATCGGATGGCTGGCCTCACAATGCACCGGACGTGACTGGTAACAAAAACTGCAGCTTACCAAGTCCGCTTCGCCGTACAAGCAAAAGTGGCCATTCAACGAATGGCCACTTTGGTATGGGTAAACTTTTTTTGGCGCGCTGTCAGGAAGTGCGCAGCTTTCTGCGCAGGACCTCTATTGCTGTGAGCGCAATCCCGAGGAGGGCAACCGCCGAACCGCCATCAGGAACGGGAGCGTCGTCTGCCGAAAATGAGAATATGGTTTTCGGTCTTCCGCTCGAATTTTGAGTTGAGAAAGCCCAAGTTCCAGATGTGGGGTCGAACCCGTTGCCGGTTATTGTTCCTGTTCCGGTAATAGTAAGGAAATTCGCATTCTGGGTAACGATGGTCGACATAAGCAGATCGAATGTGAAACCGCCAACACTCCACAGACCTGGAGTCGGCGTAGATGGATTGAATATCCAAGGTGTTGCCATTGTTGCCTGGGTGCCCGCGGCTATCCCACTGAAATCGCCGGTAGCACCGGCCTGAACGCTGCTAACCCTGCATTACCGTTAGAATCAAACCAAGTCATTACCCTATGAGCCGTTGCCAGAGACGTTGTATCAAACCTGACTGCACCGGCGAAGTTGATGTCTCCCTGTATTGCAGTAGCCTGAGCTTGCTGACTAAAAAGCGCGCAACTAAGCACACCGGTTGCGAGGACCGCGAAGATTGTTTTTGACAGATTTTTCATTGTTTTTATTGGGTTCAATTCTCACACATGGGTTCAGCAGGTTGCATGTCACCCGCAGAGTGACCAATTACAACCCACTTGTATTCAAAGTATTGCGATCTATGGTTCGCCGTTGCCCGATTGCACAATTGCCTGAAGTCGTAAGGCTCACCGACGAAATAGAAGACAGAGTAAGATATTCCGACGATTTGCCTAAACCATACTCCGGCGGAATCTTTCCGTAACGCCTCACGAAGGAGCGCATTGCAACAGTCGTCCTCCTCTTGGCTACCTCTTTCTCGCAGATCTGTGCCTGTACCAGAGTGCCGTTCTCAGTGGCATTGCAAGGTGAGTTGTATTCCAGCTCCTTCGGCGATGTTCATGGGCTCCGACGGATAAGCGCGCTTGCTCGCCATACCAAGTAGCTCTCCTGCAGGGAACGATGGAAGCGTTTTGAAAGCGATCTGGCCGCCCCAATGCTGATCAGGAAGCGGCATCTTGCCTAATGCGAAAATTGTCAGAATGCCCCCCCGCGAATAGAGCGGTCACTTTCGCAATTTCGCGTACAAACAAAAGTGGCCGTTCAGTGAACGGCCACTTTGCATTAAAGTTGGCAGTGAGAGCCAGAGCCCTCAACGGTTAGCTCATCAGGTAACGTCGCGCCATACCTAGGGCGCCCAAAGCTGCGCCGAGCAACATTATTGTGGCGCCGCCATCGGGAACAACTTGACCACCTGGGCCAAAGAGCGTCCAGCCGGAAAGGCCATACCCATGGTTATTTATTACCCATTCGCTTGGAATATTAATGATTCCACTTAAATTACCGACGTACCAGACTACCGAACCCGCATTCCGGCCGTCATACTTCGCAAACAGATATGAATATAAACCGCTACCCAGGTTTATAGATGTGGTGCCACCGTCCAGAGCGAATACAGCATTGGGCAATGACGCGCCAAGGGCAGGAGCCCCGTTCACTATATGGTAGCTCTGTCCCAAGAACGAGGGATCGTTAGTGATGCCATTGTTGTACATGAAAACCAAATGGTTGACATAGTTTGTTCTGTCCTGATCACCGGACGGTATCCCGAAATTAACGTAACCGAGCGTCTGTCCGTCACCGATGGTAAGGTTAATGGTGGGGGGCATGGGAATGCGGAGCGCACTGGCACTGTGGCTGAACGCAAGCATTACGGCGCAGACGGCCGCAGAAAGTAGCGCAAGTTTGTTCGTTGGAATTATGTTTAGTTTCATGTTGCCATACCTAAAAGCAGACCCTGTGCCAGAACTAAAATCATCGGTAGGATGATTTCATACGCTGTTGTACACCAATAATTTAGAACGACAATATGAGCTACGGATCGTTGCTGTTTCGAGCCCGACAATCGTAAGATATTCCGACGCTCGTAAGGTAACCCGACGTTTCAGCGCCGCATCCCCATCCCAAGGAAAAGAAAGCCACGAACACTCGATTTTCGTTTCGTCGGGCAACAAGAGGGAAACACCGTTGGAGAGCAAAGCGGCGGGGCGCCGCTTGTACTTTGCCTTTCGCAGGGTTGGAAGAACGTCACTCCAATAAAATAAACAGACTTATCACGCACCATCCCAGTGATTGTCCCCAATTTTAAAATAGAAATGTGGATAATTAAGCAGTATTCCCATTATCAATTTGCTACTAAACGCTCTCGGCTCCGCAACCACAAAGAATGACCAGCGAGTCCCACAACGCGAAAAAATCTCACTACCGATTCCCTGCACCGCGTGCGACCACTCTTGGCGCTTCCGCTTTCCTGATAGCGATTACGTGGCTTGTTTTCGGAGAAACGGTGCACCATCCGTCCATTAACTTTGATGATCCACAATATGTCTTCGAAAATCCCCAGATAACCACAGGTTTAACTTTAACCGGAGTTGTCTGGGCTTTCAGACATTTGCATGCCTGGAACTGGCATCCGCTCACTTCGATCTCGCACATGCTGGATTGCCAGCTGTTTGGGCTGAATCCAGGAGGACATCACTTCACGAATGTTTTACTGCACACGATCACCGTGGTCCTGCTTTTCCTCGTGTTGCAGAATATGACAGGCGCACTCTGGCGCAGCGCCTTTGTTGCTGCGGTGTTTGCAATTCATCCGCTGAGAGTGGAGTCCGTGGGTTGGATCGCAGAACGCAAGGATGCGCTCAGCGGTGTTTTTTTATGCTTACGCTCGGCGCTTATGTGCGTTATGTCCGGGAGCCATCCGTCATCCGCTATCTGGCCGTTTCATTGCTCTTCGCGCTTGGCCTTAGCAAGCCGATGCTGGTAACACTTCCGCTGGTACTTCTGCTGCTAGACTACTGGCCCCTCGACCGCTTCTGGTACATCTCGTCAGCGAAATCGAAATTTAAAACTGGGACTGCCCATTGGCGGAGCCAAAAGTCGATTGTTACGCGACTGATCCTGGAAAAGGTCCCTCTGGTCGTTCTCTCTGCCGCCTCTTCCGTAATCACACTCTTCGCCCAAAGGCGCCCCGGTGTTTCTACAGAGTTTTTACCCCTCTCGTGGCGAATCAATAACGCGCTTGTGAGCTACGTTGCTTATATCTGGCAGATGATTTGTCCAATCCGCCTGGCAGTCGTTTATCCGCATCCGGAATATCGGCTGTCGTTTTGGGAAGTCGCCCCAGCCATCGCGTTCTTAGCAGGCGTCACAACAGTTGTGCTGACTTTCGGTAAGACGCATCGATACTTGATCACCGGTTGGTTCTGGTACGTCGGAATGCTTGTGCCCGTAATTGGAGTCATGCAGGTCGGACCCCAAGCGCGAGCAGACCGCTACACCTATCTTCCGCAGATCGGTCTTTACCTAATTGCGACTTGGACTATCGCAGACTCGTCTGTAGCGTTGCGTTACCATCGTCAGATCTTTTGCGTTGCTGCCGCGATACTGATTGCGGCTCTCACGTGGTTGGCTTGGATTCAGAACACCTATTGGCGTGACAGCGAAACACTCTGGACTCACAAACTCGCCGTTACATCCCATAACGATGTTGCACATGCCAATCTCGCCGCAGTCCTTCTGAGGCGTGGTCGCATCGACGAAGCAATTCCTCATTCTGAAGAAGCACTAAAAATTCACCCCCGCTACTTCCCTGCGCACGACACACTCGCTGCCGCTCTCCTCCGAAAAGGACGCGCGTACGAGGCGGTCGTTCATTTGAAAGAAAGTTTGAAAATCAATCCAGATGGCATTTACGCCCAAGCCAATCTGGTATGGGTGCTTGCCACTTCTCCGGATGCGTCGTTGCGGGATGGCGCCAAGGCCATTGGATTGGCGAAGGAATTAATCGAGCGCGCTGGCCATGCAAACGATGCAAACGCAATAACCGCTAGTCGAATACTGGCGGCAGGCTACGCAGAGACCGGTCGATTCTCTGAAGCTATCGAGACGGCTCAACAAGCTTTGCAACTGGCTATTGCCCAAGATAATGTCGCTCTGACAAAAGACCTTCAATCAGACACTGCCAACTATCGAAGAAACCTTCCGGTGCGAGACCCGGAAGCGGCGAATAAGACTCGCTGACAGGCATTATCAGTTTGGCGGGCGCCCGACATCAGTCGTCAGAGAAGGCGACGAATGACAAAAACCGTTCTGGCGTCTTGCGTACAAGCAAAAAAGTGGCCGCCCCCGAAGGAACGGCCACTCTCTTGTGTCGGGAAACTGTTTAGACTACTTACCTTTTCAGGTAGCGCCGTGCCATGCCAAGCGCACCGAGGCCCATGCCGAGCAACATCACGGTCGTTCCACCATCGGGAACAAAAACACCGCCACCGTGCTCAGCAACGAAAAAAGTAAGGCTGCCACCCTGTGTAGCTACGTGAGCGGCCGCATCAAAGGGCCCCCCATTCTGAGTATGATTGTTAAACGCCAGCACCTGAGACGCATCAGTCCACAGAGTGCCACTGGTGTTAGTCACCGTGAAACTAATCGTATCGACCCTGTCAGCCCAGCCGTCGGTGTTGTTGACTACTAGATTAAACTGTCCAAATCCATTCACAGTATCTCCTTGTGAAAAACTGCTGAACGACGTGTCGTTAACAATGGCAAATGTAAACGAAGTCGCGTTCACTTGGACAGCAGCGGCGCTACTGTCTATAAAGTGATAATCCAGCGATGTGTTGGAGTGGAATGTGATAGTGGCGGTTTGAGTCGCCACGTTCAAGCTCACCGTCACCGTGCCATAGGTGATCCCTGTTGTCCCGCCAGGCCCGGTGTCGAGTGTTGACTGGAAGTTGTTTGCTTTGGCTTGTTGAAGGCCGAAAGCGGCGAGGCCGATCATGACTGCTGCGATGTATTTTAGTTTGTTCATATAGTTGAAGGTTGGTAATAGACGAGGTAGCAAGCGCCTTGCCAACCTGCCTATGTTTCGTCCAGACCTACGCGGATTAAAACTGCAACCATCTCATTTTAAACTAATTGCTTAGAATGAAATATTTTGGCCTCATTGTTGCCAACGTGGAGCCCACATGAAGGAAAAACGTAATGCGAACCGACGGACCGCAGGACAATCAAACAGGTTCATAGAGCGGGCTGGTTGCACAACCCACTGTAAAAGCGGATCTTAGAGGTTGAATACAGCGACTAAATCGTGGCCGTAGGGAATCATGACAGATTTCCCTGGTTTCCTTTAATTATCAATTGTTGGTTCACTCACGCTGGAGGTCTGCCAGGGCGCGTTTTGCTTCGGTCGCCAGCGGCTCATGAAGGCCGGCGACCAACGCCTGGTTAAGGACTCCTTGGGCCTCGGCCTTTTGTCTGGCCTGGAGCTGAGACATTCCCAGATAAAAAAGAGAATCAGCATCCAGCGGCCGTTTCCGAGCGCTTTCCTGCAATAGCTGGATAGCCCGTGGATATTCTTTTTTCTCGTAACTCAGGCGTCCAAGAAGCTCGGCCAGCTCCGGGTCGTCCGGCAACGTTTTGCGCGCCTTGGTAGCGAGGTCATAAGCAGCAGTGACCGCGGATGGATCTTGAGCATACAACGCCGCAAGGCGTTTCTGCGCGGGCGCAAAATCGGGAAAGCGGCGCAGGATGTCGGTGTACGTTTCGGTTGCCGGTTTTATTTGACCGTGCTGCGCATCAAGCGAGGCCTGGGCCATGAGCGCAGGCACATATTCAGGATTGGATTTCAATTCCTTTTGCACCTCGCTCTCGGCGGCCATGAGTTCCTTCGGATTTTGATCCAGTGCGGCCAACGCCAGAAATTCCTTGGCGTCGGCAGCCTGAGCGGAGTCAGGATTGTTGGTCAGGACTTTTTGCATCAGGTCGCGAGCCTCGCTGACCTTTCCCAAGCTATAAGCCGCCCAGGCCAGGTTATGCAGGATCGAGGGATCATTTGCGCGCTGGCGTACGGCTTCTTGAAGAACGCTGTAGGACCAGGCAAAGTTGCCGCTGTCGTACGCAACTTTTCCGAGAATGCCGGCGACTTGAGGATCGGCTGGCGCCAGTGCGCGCGCTTTCTTTGCAAAATCGAGAGCTTTCTCCTTGTTTTGGAGGGGCCCAGCATTGAGTTGCGCAAGCTTGGTTGTGACAGTCGCCAGCTTGGGATTCAATTTCAGCGCTTGCTCAAAAGCCGTTGCCGCCTTGTCGGCTGCGCCTTGTTTTTCATAAGCCTCTCCCAAATGCATCTGGACGATGACGTCGTTAGGCTGCTCTTTGGCCATTGCCGCCAGTTGTGAGACTGATAATTGCGCGCCGCCCTCAAGCAACGCCAGACGGCGTTTACTCTCGTCCTTGCCCGGGAAATCTTTAGCTGCGCTCGCGGCTTTCTTAAGCGCCATTCTGGCCAAATCCGTTTGGCCCATCATGTAGGCCGTCATCCCCAGGTGAAATTGAATCTCTGGATCGTCCGCAGCTTTTTGAGCACTTTCCTGGAGAATCGGCAAAGCTTGCTGATAGTCCCCGCGTTTGTAGAGGATCCAGCCAAAGGTATCAGCGATCGAAGCATCCTGGCCTTGCAACTGACGGGCCTTACCCGCCAGGTCGTAAGCCTTGTCGAGGTTGTTCAGGCGCTCGCTGTAGAGATAAGCGAGGTTGTTTAACGCGGGAACGAAGTTAGGCTGGATTGACAGAAGTTTCTCATACGCATCACGCGCTTTTGAGTGATCGTTCATTTTGTCATATATGAGCCCCAGCGTCATGAGTGTCGACGTATTGTTGGGGTTCTTCGACAGCAGGCCTTGCAATTGGCTAACCGCTTGGGGAAGTTTGTTGGTTGCAACATAGGTCTGGACCAGCAGATCGTACGCGTTGGAGAAATTCGGATCGAGCTGGAGCGTCTTTTGAAGCTGTGCCCCGGCTGCATCCCATTTTGCTTCCGCGGCCAGGATTTTGCCTTCGAAAAAATGCGCGGCTGGCGCATCGGGATTTTTTTGGAACTGAGTCCGCACCCTCTGCCGAGCCGCATCGAAATGCTTGTCCAGCAGGTCGAGATCCACGAGCTGATCGAGCACTGCCAGGTTGTCGGGCGCGAGTTGGGCGGCTTTTTCAAACGCCTGGCGCGCTTCGGCATATCTCTTGGCTTGGCGCAAGGTCAGGCCGAGCACCGCCTGGGGCTGTGGATCCTGCGGCGCAAGCCTGGCTTGGTCCTCCAGCACTGGGATGGCATCATCAAACCGATCAAGCGAGCCATAGGCGCCGGCCAGGAGGAATGCGGCGCTCCTGAGATCGGGCTTTTTTTTCAGCAACCGGGTCATGGGTTCAATCACTTTGTCGCCATGACCACCGACAAGGTTGACCTGGGCGAGCAGCAGAACGGCATCGTCATAATTCGGATTGAGTGACACAGCCTGATCAAGCGCCACCGTTGCCTGGTTCACATTATTGTTTTGCACATATGCGCGTGCCAATTCGTATTTGATGAGTGGGGTGTCGGGATAGGTCTGGTTCAGTCGCTCCAAAAGTTCGACCGCTTTTTTCGCATCGCCCTTTGCCAGCAGGACCTCGCTTTGCAGTCTGCGGCCATCGAGATTTTCCGCGTCGCGTCCAAAGACACTTTCAAGGAGCGAGAGGGCTTCCTCGTATTTCTTGTCTTTGGCGGCAAGCTCGGCCAGCAAGATCCAGCCCGGGAAATAGTCCGGCGCCTGCTTGGTCATCTCGGTGGCAACCCTTCTCGTTTCCTCGGGCCCGCGCGTGCCGGACTTGAACGCGGCGTATTTCAGGCGCTCAATAGATCGAACCGGCGCAAGCTCTGCCGCGTTTTTGAATTCTTCGCCGGCTTGTTTCTGGTCTTTCTGAAACAGATACAAATCTCCCATCGCCATGTGTGCCTGGGACGATTTAGGGTCGACAGTGAGCGCCTGCCGAACCGCATCGCCGGCGGCGGCCACGTTGCCCCTTCTGAAAAACAGATTCGCCGAGGCGAGGTAGAAAGAAACGTCGTTCTTTTTTGGGAATTTTTGGACCTGCTCCTCCGCTGTTTCAATGTCTTCTTTGCTTCGGGCCGCTTCGGTTAAGGTAATAATGGCATCGCTACTATCCGGAACTTGTTCAAGGACTTTAAGTGCTTCTTTTGCTCCATCGGCGAAGCGACCCGTGGCCACGTAACAGCGGGCCAGCCGTATTCGATTCTGAGCGTTCTTCGGGTCCAACTCGCTGGCCCTGATCAGAAATGCAGCGGCGCGCAAGGGTGCTCCGTCGTCCTGCCACATCGCTCCGATTCTTTGAAAGGCAACGGCAGCTTGGGGATCCAGCTGGAGCACGTTCATGTAGGCCACCTTGGCTTTATCATAGTTACCCGCTTTGAAGTAGGCATCGGCCTCGCTTAGAAGGCGCGCCTTTCTAGTTTCCTTCGAACAGGCGGTGATTAGCGTGACTGCTAGGATCACCGTCCCGATTCGGAATAAGCTTTTTGATGTTTGCATTTATTTTGTGATGTCGACCTCAGTGGTTTGAATTTGCGCTCTCCTTGGTAATTCGAAGTTTTTCCATCAGTTCGTAAAGAGTCGGCCGGCTAATCCCGAGTTCAGCAGCGGCCGTAGTGATTTTGCCTGAGTTTCTCTTGAGCGCCTGCTGAATCATTTCGCGTTCAACGTTCTCGCGGGCTTGCTTGAGCGTTGGTGCGGATAAAGATGCCACGTCCCGGTCGTGCTCCAACTCTAAATCTTTCGCGGTCACTCGCGCTCCACTGGTCATAATGACGGCCCGTTTCACCCGGTTTTGTAGTTCGCGGACATTTCCAGGCCACGGATAGCGATTCATCGCACGCAGTGCGTCGGGCGCGAAAACCAGCTTTGTTCGGCCACTTTGCGTAGCATACCTTTGCAAGAATTCCCGAGCCAAAAACACGATGTCCTCGCCCCGCTCACGAAGCGGCAACAACCGAATCGTGACAACCGCAAGACGAAAATACAGGTCCTCGCGGAATTTTCCCTTGCCAATCAGCTGTTTTAAATCGGCGTTAGTCGCAGCAACAAGTCGCGTGTCGATTTGGATTTCCTGCCTGCCGCCCACTCGTTGCAAGCGCTGCTCCTGAAGAAACCGCAGGAGCTTTACCTGGATGGCTGGGGGAAGTTCGCCAATTTCATCCAGAAACAGGGTGCCGCCACTGGCTGTCTCTATCATCCCTTTCCGCTGAACATGAGCACCGGTAAACGCGCCCTTTTCGTGTCCGAAGAGCTCACTTTCCAGAAGATTTTCGGGAATGGCGTTGCAGTTTATCGCGACAAACGGGCCGTCCTTGCGGATGCTGCGGCGATGAATGGCGGCCGCCGCCATTTCCTTGCCAGTACCGCTTTCTCCGAGCAAGAGCACCGGGGCATCCGTGCCGGCTACCTTGCGAATGAGCGCGAAAGCCGCCTGCATTTGCGGACTGGTGCCGAGCATATCTTCAAACACATCGGGATGCTGGCTCTGTTGTAACTCGCGGTATTCTTTCTCGAGCGCCACCACCTGGATGCACCGGCGAAGGAGCAGTTTCAGTTCCTCCATCTCCACGGGCTTGCACAGGAAATCGTAAGCGCCCGCGCCAACTGCTTGGAGTGCGTTCTGTTTTTCACCCTGTCCGGAAATGACGATAACCTTGGCTGTATTATCAACAGCGAGTATGTCAGACAATGCTGCCAATCCTTCGTCGGATTCATTGGGGCGCGGCGGCAAACCAAGGTCAAGCAATGTCACTGCGGGCGAGTTAGTCTCAAAGGCTTCAAGCGCTCCTCTTCGGTCTTCGGCGAAATGAATTTCGTAATCCTGACTCAGCGCCCATTTCATCTGCGTCCGGATCGCTTCGTCGTCGTCAACAATGAGCACTTTCGGTTTCATGCTGGTTGGCGCTCCAGAGGTAACATGACTCGCACCGTTGTACCGGCACCGGGTTCACTCTCCACCTGAATCTTTCCCCGGTGCGCTTCGACAATCATCTTCGATTGAAACATGCCAATGCCGAGTCCCTTCTTCTTTGTTGTCTGGAAAGGGCGGAAAAGAGAGCCTCTCAAGAATGTCGGACTCATCCCACATCCATTGTCCTCGACGGAAAGGATTGCCCAGCCGTTGCTTTGATTCGTCTCAATCTTAACCTTGCCTCCTGCTCCAACTGCGTCCCGAGCGTTGAGGAGCAGGTTGCTGATTACACTGCCGAATTGATCCCGATCCACCTTGAGCTTTGGCTGTAGGTGAAGCTCCTTCACGACGCTTATTCCCGGCGTGCCGTTCAACACCTTAACGGCATCAGCAACGAGGAGATTAAGGTCCACTTCCGCGAGTTTGAGTTCGAGTGGCCTCAAGGCGCCGACGCGACTGACAAGCTGGTTAATGCGGTTTGCGGTTTCGCCGATCCCGCGCAAGGCGTCCTGTCGAAAAGCGGGATCGTTAAAGTGCGCGGGCAAATTCTGAAGTGTCAGACTCAAAGTCGAGGCTGCGTTTTTCAAGTCGTGCACGAAGAACGCGGACATGGCTTGAAAGGCCTCCAGTTCCTTGCCACGCATTATTTCTTCAGTAAGCCGAAGGTTAAGCAGACCCACCGCGATCTGGTCGGCCATGCATTTCAGCAGATCAAGTTCTTCAACCGTGTAGGCAACGCCGCCGACGCGGTCCGCCAGGATAGCCAGGCCTATCGAGCGCTCTCCTGTCCATAGCGGCGCGCAAACCCGATTTCCTCCAGTGCGAAATTGACTCGAAGAGATTTGCCTCAAGCTTTCGGCGTAATCGCCTTTTGCTCTTTCCAAATCGAAAGGCTTGGAAAGCTCGCGAACCTTCGTCAAGGCCGACTTCAAGGCAGCCAGATTAGGGACCGCGTCGGTGGCCTCGCGCTCTGATCTCGAGGTGGAAGCTGCGAACGCGGGCCGGTCGTGCTCATCAAATAGCCAGATCGTGACCGACAAGACGTTAAAGGTTTCGGCAATCAATTTTGCGGCTGCAGCGCACAGCCCGGGTTGATCGAGCACGCTGGAGGTGCATTGAGTGAAGCGCGTCCATATCTGGCGGGAATCATACTGCGGCCTGTTAAAGTGGCGGCTAACGAAACACCGGATGTTTTGCTGAAGTCGATTGGAGAGCAATAGCACTGCCAGGAGAGCAAAGCCCAACAGCACCACGAAGGCTTGGAACTGGAAAGTTGCCGACCCGCCAGTCCGCGCTACGACCTGAGCAAGGACGCCAACAACGAAAAGATACGCCCCAACCAAAAGGACCGTCAGCGACGTGCGTAGGACCGCATGGGACGGGTAAACATCGATTTCGCCAAACCCGCTCCGAACGAACGCTGCCACCATCAAAGCGCACCCGATCAATAGAGCCACTACATCAATGTCGTTCAGGGGCAGGAACGCTCCAGAAAAGAGCAGTGCCTGGCTTAAGGTGTAGATTCTTGCTCCGAACACGATCCCCAGCCCAAGAATGATAAACTTGATCCTCCACCGCATTGTCCCGACAGCCGCTCGAAAGGTCCTTTCCAGATTCATAAGAACCAAAACCGCAGCCACGAGCAGCAGGCTATTCAGTGTTTTGGCGGCTGCATGAGAGCTGAGCCACCAATTTGAGCTTGTGTCGCTGTACGGAAAAATCGGCGCTAATTGATCCCGAAAAATCAGCGACACGCTTACCGGGATTAAAAGCGCCGCCAGGACGAGAAATCGAGATCTGGTCGGAAGTTGGCGAGAGTTCCCACGCGAATACGTGAGACTGAAACAAAGCCAAAAGGCCGGGAGAAATGACTTCGTTACCATTGTGAGAGCTCCCCAAAGGGCCGCTTTTTCAGCGGGAAACGCGTCAAGCCATATGGCGCCGAACAGACTTTCCAGCGCAAAAGTCAGCATTCCTGCCGAGAAGCACCAGGTCGCGACTGAACGCCGCCCTCGGCAAGCCGCGGCAATGGCCAGAGCAGCGCTAAACACTGCCGCGGCCAAACCTAACGCAGAATTAAGACTCACAATTCGCTCCGAGTCGATGTAATAAATGGCATCCCAGTGCCAGCTACGGCACGAGCGTGCAAGCGATAGCTAAATCGAAATCTCATTGGTTGAGCAAAAACAGCCTCTCGAAGGGCGAATGGTCGCGAAATCAGAGCCACAGCTCACGTATCAAACCCACCGGAGTGTCGTTCTCTTTAACGTTTCTCCGGAAACTGGATGGCAAAGTTGCCAAAAAACTTGCCTAAAACGGAAAAAGAGCGCTGTCAAGTAAGGCGACGCATTAGAAAGTCAGCGTTTCGACCCTCTAAGGCGATCGACACTATCCGATCGGTAGGTTCGGACGTCACCCTTCCGCAGCCACCACAACACCAGGAGAAATGGAATAAGCGAAAGCACGAAAAAGACCGGTCCACCGCGGCGATGGATGAGGCTGTGAATCATCTGTGGACCAACGTTGACGCAGAGAAGGCCGATCACCATAATGCGAAATCCGTTCCGCAAAATGCCGAGAGGAATGACGAACGCGACAAGGGCAAAACGCCGCCATGGCGTTTTCAAAAATAAGTTCGCGGCAAGGATGCTGGTCATGAAAAGAACCCAGCTCGACCGAATACCGCTGCATTCCTGTGCAACTTCGATGGTGATGTTGGGCAGTTGGAAAATAGGGCCCGCCCGAAGAAAAGGTGTACCGCTAAGCTGGAAAAGAACGTTGGCTACTTCGGCGGCAGCCGATTTGGAAGCCATCTCGAGCGCATCTGCCATTGCGTCCGGCATAGGTATCATGAAAACGAGATAGGCGAGTGGAAAAACGGCTGCACGCATCCATTCACGCCCTAAGAAGAAAAAGCCGCCTGCCCCAAGGCAGCAAAGGAACGAGAGAGTCATCAGCACGATCCGGTCATTATTCGCCGACACTCGCCCAGCGAACCCCAGCGAGTACGCAAAGAGCAAAAGGCCGATTCCTGCAGCCAGGAACAAGAGTGTAAGCCAAAGATTGGTACCGTATTTTTTCGGTAATTCATCCCGCCGGAGGTAGAGCAGATAAGCAGACACGAAGGGAATCAATAAAATGTACGAATGTAAGTGACTCCCAGCCACGTAACTGATCAACACCAGGAGTGGCCGGGCGAAAACCAGCAGCAGGGCAATTGCATAACACGCGCCGCTCCAGAGCCGCCACCTCTTCCAAGGATGGCCTCGGATAGATCGCGATATTGCTTCGGCTCGCAGAGGAATACTGGTCTCGTGAGCAGCCGCCGGGGGTCGTGGATTAGGCATTTCCGATGTATTTCTCAATTGGATCAGAGACTAATGTCGATCGTTGTCCCGGAGCTTCCTGCACTAGAGCTATCTGGGCCGTCGATGCTCAGTAGGTGTAGGTCATTCCGGCGAAATAGCGATTCCGCGAGTAGCCAGATGTGCCTCCTATAGCACTTTCCATGCTGTGCCTGTAGCTAATATGGACGGCGAAATGCTTATTGATCATATAACGAAAACCGAGAGAAAGCTCGAGGGCATCCTGGGTCCCTACCGGGGTGGTTCCGGATGAACCGCCTTCATTTTCATCATGATGATAATAAAATCCGGCCGTCGAGTGGACCCGCGAAGTTAGGTCGTACGTCAGGTTCAAGCCGGTTCGGATCGTGGTACGGTTCGACGCGCCTGCCGCATTGGGCGATTCGTATCCATAGCTTGTGGTCCAATTCAGCGAGTGGTTGCTACTCGTGTAATCAAGCCGGACTTCAGCGTAAGGGTTGACCGTATTCCCATCGTTTTCGAGCGAGCGAAATGATGGACCGCCGCGCGTGTCAAGTCTCAGGTGCTCAGTCAGACGATGATCGACACCCACGAGGACATAGTGAGTAATGGAATTGTTCGTGGCGGTCTCGTAATCTATTGTTTGAAAACGATATTCGCCAAGCACATCCGTGCGTTTCGTCAGACTAAATCTAAGCTCTTCGCCAAATGTGTTTTCGACGCGGTTCTGAGAGGTTCCAATTGACGACGACTCATATTGAATGCGTCGGAACGTGTAGCTTGTTATCATGGCAAATCGCGGAAACCAACGATAGGTAACCGAAAGAATATCGTTCGTGTCGAAATGAGGAGCGCGCACGTTCTCCGGGCCAACGTTGGATTGGAAATTAGGCTCGGTCTGGTAAGCGGCGTAAACGTCAGCACGGAAGGAAAGGCGTGTCGAAAAGTTGTGCGTCAGCAACAAAGTGACGTTGACGTCCTTATCGTCTGTGCCCACATCCAGAAACTGGTCAAAACGTCCGACTGCAAGCAGACGAAGTTCGCTCCGCTCCCTGGGGCGATCATAAGAAAGGACAATGTTCTCTCTCGTGAAAAATGAGCTTTGGCCGCTTGAACCGGTGGTAGAGCTGCTCCCGATAACGTGGTCGTCGTAGCCGAAATCAACGCCGGCTGTGATTTCAAGCGGAACAGTCGTCCCTCCAGTGGCACCACTTGTTTGTGACGTTGAACCCGTCGCGTATTGACCTGTCGCTTCATTCAGTGGAGCCAGCAAAAAGGCCGCGAATAGAAACGCAAGCGGTAGCGAATCAACCAATCTCCGGGTCTGGCGAACTCGACATGGTAAAATCATGTCTGTTGCAAATCGCGCGAGTCGATCTCGCGATCAAAACCAACTGCGCGAAATGTAGATCACGTCCCCGTCTTGAACATATTTGGGCAGTGTGGGTTCGCCGTGAACGGTTGGCTTAAGATTGATGGTTTCGGTGCGCTGTTCTCCATTGATTATGCGAGTGAGGTGAATATTGCGCAGGCTACCATAATCACTCACGCCACCCGCTTCCATAATCGCCTGGTATACGGTCGTCGGGCGATCAAAATCAATTTTGCCAGGTTTGGTGGCGAACCCGGACACGATCACGGTTGCCGTACCGGTCTCCAGTGTGACTAGCACTTCGGGATTGTCGAGGCGTCCCTCGTAGCGGCTGACGAGCTCGTGTTGGAAATCGGTAACCCTCTTGCCGGCAGCGGTTACCTCGCCGATGAGCGGCAAACTTATCTTGCCGTCCCTGCGAATTTTTTCGGTTTGGTCTAGGTCGCTCTCTTCTGCAAAGGTGACCTTAATTGTATCTCCGGGAGAAAGCCTCACCGCCGTTTTGGGACCTGGCGGGTACGGCAAGGGCGGCCACACGGTCTGACAGCCGCCGCATGCGAGCGTAGCAGCAACCAGGAAAGCCAAAAGACAGGAAGACGTGCTCAACGCGCTTTTGCGATGAGCTCTGTCACTGCCCGGCAATTGTCGATCATCGCAAGTTTGTTTCATCTTCTGTTTCATGCAGCGTTGTTTACTCTACAAAATTGCGCCTAGGCAAGAGAAAATGCGTCGAGGTCGGCAATCGGAGTCCCGAGGGAACGAAGTTGCGATGTTCGGTCGGAGTCACCGATTTACTTTTAACCGTTCACTTTTAGCAACGTGTAAATCGCCGTTCAGCCGCGAGCCATGTCTCGCGCGACTGCGCTCACAAGGTTCATTCAAGCGCTGAAGTGAGAGGGTGTCACTAGCGGCCACTCAAGGCGCGACCAAGCTCCAGCCGGACCACGGCGTGGGGCCGTAAGCGTGGCCGATGAGAACATTATTGTTAAGATACCATATCACCGTCTGCCCTGTGGTGGGATTGTAAAGCAGGTAATCCGGTTTGGCGTCGCCGTTAAAATCCGCAGCTCCCACCAAGCTCCAGCCGAACCACGGCGTGGGGCCGTAAGCGTGGCCGATGAGAACATTGTTGTTAAGATACCAGATCACCGTCTGCTGCGTGCTGGAATTGAATAGCAGGTAATCGGGTTTGGCGTCGCCGTTAAAATCCGCAGCTCCCACCAAGCTCCAGCCGGACCACGGCGTGGGGCCGTAAGCGTGGCCGATGAGAACATTGTTGTTAAGATACCAGATCACCGTCTGGCGCGTGCTGGGATTGAATAGCAGGTAATCGGGTTTGCCGTCGCCGTTAAAATCCGCAGCTCCCACCAAGCTCCAGCCGGTCCACGGCGTGGGGCCGTAAGCGTGGCCGATGAGAACATTATTGTCAAGATACCATATCATCGTCTGCTGCGTGCTGGGATTGTAAAGCAGGTAATCGGGTTTGCCGTCGCCGTTAAAATCCGCAACCCCCACCAAGCTCCAGCCGGTCCACGGCGTGGGGCCGTAAGCGTGGCCGATGAGAAGATTGTTGTTAAGATACCAGATCACCGTCTGGCGCGTGCTGGGATTGTAAAGCAGGTAATCGGGTTTGCCGTCGTTGTTAAAGTCGGTCGGTGCCCTTGTTACCAGAGGATGGGGGTAAACAAATGGACCAACGTAAGCGACCCCATTGAGCGCTGCTGTGTAAGTTGAAGAGACTGCCGGCGGAGTAGTATTTGCAGGGAATCCTGCACCGAGATTGTAATAATCGCGATTGGCAATCTCCGTTGGGTTACCACTTCCGTAACCGTAAACATCGTTGCTAGGCGTGTGGACGTTGTTCCAAGAATAGCACGGCTCCAGGGCTTCGTGCGTCCACCAGCGGGTTCCAGTCGTGGAGTTGATAGGCCGATTGCCTCTCACTTGATCGCCCTTGCCTCTCCCGCTCTGGTCAAGCTGCGTTAGGATTCGATGGATCTGGTACGTGTCTCCGGTGTTAAACTCATATCGCGGGCCTCGATCTGTGCTGCCATAAACGACGTAGGTAATCGTGTTCGAAGTGTTCCCGGTAATATACGAGGCCTTGTTATAGACGACTGAGTTTCGATTCGTGTTCTTAATGCTGTAGCCGACCCATCGGTTCGGCGCCCAGTGCTTCGTCGAGTCGTGCATCACTCCGAACGAATGCACCGAGCTTGTGTCGGTGCCGGAATCAAACAAAAACGGCTGATGCCCTTCAACGTAAGTGCCGTTGCCCTCGGTGTCATTGACGTCCCAGGGATTCGTTCCGTCCGCGTTCCCCCATATTCCGCCAGTGCGGCTGGTAGCGCCAATCTCGCGGAAGTTCGCCAGAGGCGTATGCACCTGGCCGGCGATCTCAACGCCTGTCCAAATGTTATCGTGCCAGAGGCTAGTTCCCGATCTTTGCGCGCCGCCGCTATGCGTAAACGTCCAGTTGAAAACGTTGTCGTAAACTTCCATGGCTCGCAGCCCGCGAGGCAATCCGCCCTCGGTGCCGTGGCAGGTAGGATGCGCGTTGTGGAAATAATTGTAGCGTGCCACATATCTTCCGCCGTGATCCGAGTCGATTGTCCCGCTCGTTTGCACCGTCCCGCTGCCGTTAATGCTGTTATCCTCAATGAAGAAAAATTTATCGGTTCCATACCAGGGATAATCAGCCCAAGCTCCATTGCCGAAATCTTGGGAAGTTCCCCCGTAAGTGGCGTGCGTAATATAGAACGAAAAACCGGATCCGCGACAATGGAACACGTTATGGTCAGCCACGCCGTAAACCCATCCGAAAACAAAGATGTCTTTGCCTTGGTAAAGCCCATTAAAATGACAATGGTCCACGCGCATCGAGGTGTTGGGTGACGCATCGGAGCTAGAGAGAAGTATAGCCCCGCTGGCATAAGTAGTGCTGGCACCCGGATTAAACGTAATTCCCGTTAAACGAAATGATTGGCTCGAACTGAGTCCGACCTTGATGATTCCTACGTCAGAGCCTTTTCTTGGAGTGTTGTCCAGGATAATTGTTGCATCGGCAACTGCCGGACTGCTCGCCGGACCAGTAATAGTCGTAGCACCTTTTAGCGTAATACCCTTTGTAATTTCCAAACGTGAAGTCCAGCTAAATGTTCCGGCAGGGAGCGTAATCGTATCGCCGTCTGATGCGAGGTTGTGCAAAGCCTGCACATTTGCCACTGATCCGTTGGAATAGTAAACCGCGGCCTCGCACCGCGGAGCGCAAGAGGCACCGAAAATAAGGATAAACAGAAGGATTTTTCCCGACACCTTCATAACTGCGGCTTATCGATCCTCGCGATACGCCGCCCTCGTTGGTATCAGAATTAATCGTCATGGCAAGTAAATTTTACTCTATCGGGCAATTTTCTTTTCGCTTCTCTCGAGCAATGGCCAAAGTCGGCGTGATTCCGGGCCATTCCGTACGCCTTCCAGACTTGGCCTGAAGCGCTTTTGACAACCTTGCCTTCAGTTTACACCTGCTTGCAACACACGGGCCTCGTTGCCAAATTTCACGGTTAACGCCCAAAGGGTTGGCCGCGATGAGACAGGATCGAAGTTTGAATAGTGCTCCTGTCTCATGCATTTACCTTTGCCTCGCGAATGTGACGGCAATCAGAGTGGTCGCAGGCTCTTCGCGAATTCCTTTAACAAAACCCCCGACATAACGGAACCTCGATGGTCGCGATGGGTTACAGTGGATTACCTTGCACCTTCATTTTAGGCAGCGGACTCAGTCACGGCTGCGACGTTAGAGGGTGTGGATAAGTGTACGGGTTAAGGTAACGGACGCCATTGCGCGCTGCCATGTAGCTTGAAGAGACTGGCGAAGGCGTAGTGTTGGGCGGAAATCCTGCGCCGAGATTATAATAATCGCGATTGGCAATCTCCGTTGGATAACCGCTTCCGTACCCGTAGATAACCTGGCTGAGCGTATGGACGTTGTTCCAAGAAAAGCACGGCTCTAGCGCTTCGTGCGTCCACCACGGTCTGCCAGTCATCTGATTAATTGGAGGACTGCCGACCACCTGATCACCTTTGCCTCTGCCGCTTTGGTCGAGTAAAGTTAAAACGCGATGAATCTCGTATGTGTCTCCGGTGTTAAACTCATAGCGCGGCCCTCGATCTGTGCTGCCATAAACGACGTAGGTAATCGTGTTCGAAGTGTTCTTGGTAATATGCGAGGCCTTGTTATAGACGACTGAGTTTCGATTCGTGTTCTTAATGCTGTAGCCGACCCATTGGTTCGGCGCCCAGTGCTTCGTCGAGTCGTGCATCACTCCGAACGAATGCACCGAGCTTGTGTCGGTGCCGGAGTCGAACAAAAACGGCTGATGCCCTTCGACGTAAGTGCCGTTGCCCTCGGTGTCATTGACGTCCCAGGGATTTGTCCCGTCCGCGTTCCCCCATGTTCCGCCAGTCCTGCTAGTAGCGCTAATCGCTCGATAGTTCGCCAGAGGCGTATGCACCTGGGTGGTGAGCTCAACGCCTGTCCAAGTGTTATCGTGCCAGAGGCTAGTTCCCGATCTTTGCGCCCCGCCGCTGTGCGGAATCGTCCAGTTGAAAACGTTATCGTAAACTTCCATTGCTCGCACTCCGCGAGGCAATCCGCCCTCGGTGCCATGGCAGCTGGGATGCGCGTTTTGAAAATAATTATAGCGTGCCACATATCTTCCGCCGTGATCCGAGTCGATTGTTCCGCTCGTTTGCACAGCCCCGCTACCCTCAATCCTGTTGTCCTCAATGAAGAAAAATTTATTGGTTCCATACCAGGGATAATCAGCCCAAGCTCCGTTGCCGAAATCTTCGGATGGTCCCCCGTAAGTGGCATGTGTGATATAAAACGAGGTACTGACGTTGCGACAACTCAACACGTTATGGTCAGCCACGCCGTAAACCCATCCAGAAACAAAGATGTCCTTGCCTTGGTAAAGCCCATTAAAATGACAATGGTCCACGCGCATCGAGGTGTTGGGCGACGCATCGGAGCTAGAGAGAAGTATAGCCCCGCTGGCATAAGTAATGCTGGCACCCGGATTAAACGTTATTCCCGTTAAACGAAATGATTGGCTCGAACTGAGCCCGACTCTGATGATTCCTACGCCAGAGCCAGTCCTTGGGGTGTTGTCCTGAATAATCGTTGCATCGATGATAGTGGGGTTCCTGCTGGGACCACTGATTGTCGTAGCCCCTTTAAGGGTAATACCTTTGGTAATATCTAGGCGCGACGTCCAGCTAAACCTTCCGGCGGGCAGCGTGATCGTATCGCCATCCCGCGCGATATCATGCAAAGCTTGCACATTTGCCCCCGTTCCGTTGGAATGGTAAACCATAGCCTCGCAGCGCGCGGCGTGAAAGCCACTTGACACAAGGATTACTAGAAGCATTTTTTTCGATAATTTCATAAAGGCAGCCTACCGATTCCTGCTTCATCGCAAGCAAATTTTCTTGTTCGCTCGAATTATTTTCCAACTCCCTCCACAATAGGGCGCTTGGAATTCCTCTTCCCAGTCTACGCGTCCACATCAGATCCGCCTATTTGATGTTGAAACAGCGACGACCAGTCAGCCGGTTCTTCATCCGCGAGGTCTTGAAGTTTTGCACAGGCGCTCAGACTGAAAGGCCGCGCCCGTTTCGGCGCGAAGAATCGCTCCACGACTGTTTCCAACGGTTCCTAATTCCGCAGGTCATGTTTTAATTCGTCCAAAGTCGCGTTGAACAGCTGGTAGAATCCGGTTTTTGGCCTACTGCAGGAACCAATTTTAGGTTGCTTAGCATTCGCGTGTGCTTAATTAGCCAACGAAAAAGCCGCGGGGGAGAGCCCAATCGCCCACTTTGGTCTAGTTCGTTCACAGGGTTGGTGTCGGCTACGAACAGCATTAACAAAACAATTCTGAAGAGCTCGTGTTTTTGTCGAATGGACTTTCTCCGGGCTCCGTAACCGCTAACGGATTGGCCGGAGACCTTTCGCAAATTCTTTCATTGGGAGGCCCATTGTCAACGGCACCTCGACTATGGCGATAGGCTGCGCCGGGTTTCCTCGGACCATAGTTTTCGGCGACACCGACTTGGTGACGACGCTTCCGGCGGTAACAATCGCTCCCCGGCCAATCGTTACGTTTGGCAGCACGATTACCCCCGCGCCGATAGCAGCATCCTCTTCAATCACGACGCCTTGCTGTTCGCGATTATGGGCAATTATTGTGACCCTGATTCCAATTTGCGCGCGGTCACGAATAGTGACCAGATGTGGGCAGGACGTTTCTATGATCGTGTCGTACCCGATCCAAACGTCTTTGCCAATCTTAACGCCTCGCCATCGATTGAGAAGCACGCGCAAACTTCTCGCCCCCGGGGCGACTCGAGCAAGCGTTTGGAGGATCCTGTTTTTTATTCCTGGCAGCAGCCTCTCGCGCATAGTCACATTTTACTGCTTGGGAGAAGCTCTCAAGCGTCACAGCCCGGCCGAAAGCTGGGCCTTCTCCTTCAGAATGCAGACGCCAAGATGAAGCCCGATGCCGTAGTTCACAACGATATGAAGACGTCCTTCCTGACCGCGGTGGAGTTTTGCCAACGAAATCACAGAATCTGTGGCCATGCAATGTGCGCGCTCGCAGATTCCATCCATGACGTCCTCGATCTGCGGAATTTGGAGATATCGTGTTACCATCCTCCAGGTGTTGGGGAAAATATTCGGGTAATGAATGGCTACATCATTGGCCGCCAGATCCAAACCAAGGCTGGTAGCAAGCTCCTGAATCATTCGTACCGTCAGTTTCACGATTTCGACAAATGGAACGGCTGTGCGCGTCGTGGAGTAATAGTTGGACCCTAACAATTGATATCCTTGCTCCTGATGTCCGATTGCAAAGGCTGAGCTGTGATCGGACCCAAGAATTCTCTCCCGAAGCATATTGTACGGAACCCCGGGTGGCATACTATCGGCCATCACGCAAATCGCGTGGCGTTCGTCCGTTGATGGGAACAGGCCGGCTGCAGCAATCAACACGGAAATGAAGCCTGCACAACCACTAGCAAATGAACAGAGATAAGGTACATGGTCCAGTCGCAACTCTCTCATTACTTCTCCAGCAAAGTAGCGATTTCGCAGCGCCACATCAGTCTCGCCAGGGTCATAACGAATCACCGCGCTCTCGGCGTAGCAATGCTGGAAAACCAGAGCGCGCGGTTCTCCGGCCGTTCGCAAGACAGCAGATAAAGGCGTCTGGGTCAGGCTCAGGAGAGTCTCCGCTTTGCTCAATCCGAAATTGTAGCGATACCCGACCCCGCTTAAAGCCTCAGTTTCTCCGAGGAGAAGCTGTTGAAGCTTCAATTCGTTCAGGTCCCGACGGACACTGCCGAGCTGATAGTGAAATTCATGGACAAAGACTGGGGCCTGATAACGGACGATCATAGTTAAACCAAGTACGAGCCGACTAAACCGCTACTGGGTTAAGTTGGTTTAGCATTTTCTGACACATACCGGGACAGCGGACCCAGTATTGTGATCTGTTCCGCGTCCAGCTCTGCCAGATCCAATCTGATGCGGAATTCGTCTTCAATGGAGCTGATCATCTCCAGGATCCCGAAGGAGTCGATCACGCCACTGAGTAGGAAGTCGAAGTTATCCGGAACATCGACTAGATTCAATCCCATTCCTCGGATGGCTTCAGAGTATCTGCCCAGCAGAAACTGCCGCACTTTGCCCGGATTAATGTCGCTGTTAACCCCACTTGTTTGATCCATATTGTCGTCAAGTCTCAGGAAGCCAATGGCGCTTGCAATGAGACGCCTTTCCGACTTAAGGCATCTCTGATCTCATCATAACTTCGAAGTTGCTGGATCTCGTCGATATCGAAGTTCACCAAGAATTTTCCTTCTAGTTCTGTAATTAATTGTACCATCGCTAAAGAGTCCCAGGACGGCAATGACTGCTGTCTGATATTCTCCGGGCCAGTATCGGGCGGCAGATCAAAAAATTCCACCAACAGCCGCAACAATCGATCGCTATGGGTTATTGGCATCATCGCTAATAGCAATCCACGGAGGGAAATCGACGATCGAGACTTGCTCCGATACGTAGCGGGTCGAAGCCGAGTTCTGCTCCACGCGGGGCAAACCAAGTCGATCGTAAAGCTTGGCAACGATGCCGTTTTTGACAGTAGGAATGTACTCCGCCTCAAGCCGGCGAACGTTTTGTCGCTTTGCGCGCCGTAACGTTGCGGCCCAAAGAGCGTCTTCCACCCCGCGCCCGAGTGCCCGGCAACTCACTAGAAAAGTGTCGACTATCAGTGTTCCGTTCTCTCCGGAAGGAATTGCGAGCAAGAGAGCGATGATTCCTTGTTCGCCAAACTTGTCGCGTAATCGCAATGCCAGCGAGATTGAACCGGGCAACTCTAACATTGCTTGCACCTGCGCACGCGAATGCCGCCGCGTAGTCAGATTGAACTGATTTGTCTTACCGAGCATCGTTACTACTCGTTCCATATTGGATGGCCCGATTTCTTCGATGGTCGCTTCCATTTCCAACGACTTCAGAAACGTTTGCAAATCATCTTGATGTGCTTCAGTGCTCCGTGCCCCACGTAACGCATAGTCCTCATTGCGTCGACGATCTTCCTGTGTCACAAAGAAAGCGTCAAAAGCATCCGTTTCCCACAAAGCGCGTAGTGTCTGCAGAGGGTCCGAGGATTCGTTCAGGACTAGCACCTCCGGGACTGCCTGGCGCATTTGCTCGCGCTCGTAATCGGAATCGTCCAGGAACGCAAAGCTATCCAGCCCAAGACCGAGCTCTCGAGCTGCCTCTCGCAAATTTTCGTACTTATGATTCCAGTTAATTTTACGCACAGCGAAATCGTCCCACTTTAGGAGCATCTCCGGTACCGTGTCGAATGCCTGCCGTACATCAGGCTCATTGTTTTTTGAAAGCAGTACGAGCAGAACTCCCCTGTGTCGCAGCTCGAGCAGCTCCCGTTGAATCCGCAAATGAATATTCCCAGGGAACTCGTGACCAAGCTTCAAGCTGTTCACTCCATCTTCGCCAACAACGCCGCCCCAGAGCGTATTGTCTAAGTCAAGGGCGAGCACTTTGCGCCTGGGTACAACCAGAGGACGCAACGAGCGGGCGATAAATAGTGCAAATGCAACTTGCCCTTTCGCGCTTAGCGGCTGGCGTGCCAGAAAATCAACCTTCGCATCTGAATAAGCCCGCCCTTCCATTGCGGCCCACGAAGCAAGATCCAGGACATGCACGCCGTCGCTGTGTGTGGCAACCTCATAGATCTTTTGGTTAACTCGCGACACCGAAGCAAACGGCCCTTCGGCGTGCTGCGCCGCAGACAGTGGGTTTGCCAAATGGACCGGCAGCATCATGGTCGAAATGAACAGCGGAATCCCAGGTGTGTTCCGCCTATGCAGAGCGACCACTCGATCAATTCTTTCCAGAAGTTGATCGACACGGGCCGAAAATCCTTTGGGAAAATCATGCGAAAACGGATACAGCGTTTCAGGCAGCGCTTCCTCGATACGCCAGATGATGATGCGTGCGTTAGACAGCTCCCGCGATTTGCCGCCAGCAGGTTGCGCGATGTGAGCTTCTATGCTGTCGAGCGGCGCAAGTCGCAGCCGCGCCTGACTAGGCAGGCAGTTCAGGGCCAATTGCAGCACCGGCAGCAACGGTTCGAGATTAAACGTGCTGAGCACTTCCACGTCGAAGACCGGGCCGCGCTCGCCTACACTCAGCTCCTCCAGCAAACGCAATGCACGACGGCTTTTAGCAACACTGCCTGACTCGACGGCTTCCATGACGGCAGACTTCTGCATCTCCGGAAAGCTTCGGATCCACTGAAGTACCAAGTTCAAGCTACTCAAACCTGTCTTATCCATCGGTAAGCTGCAATCGCCTTGCTTGGTTGACAATCTGCTTGAGGCGGAGGCGCCAGATTTTCACCAAAACAAAACGTGGGAGGCACGCCTCGATGAGTAGTTTGGGACCACTCTTCGCTTTCGCAAAGCGCGACAAAAAAGCGTAAATATCCGCCCAAAAGCAATACAAACTAGCGGTGATGGCGGCGGGCTCGCGTTCCCATCGAATTACTTCCTCCGGCGCTACGAACCCATTTGTCAGCGAATAGCCATGACTAGCAAACCTCGCCTCATATTTCCTGGCGATGTAACGATAATAATTTTTGCGGCGGGAGCCCCTAAGGAGCTTGCACCAGCCGTCGAGATATTTCTTGCTGCTATCCGTACTGGGTTGCTCTAAGCCCTTTTCCGGAATGCGCGTGCCGATGAATTGGGCAATCTCCTGATGATACCGGGCCGGATCTCTAACATAATCTTCGTAGGTCAACTCATACACACGCCTTAGATGTTGCTTGTCTTGCTCGAACAGCTCATAACAGTGCAACCAATGATCAAACAATCGATGGAGCGAAGCTATGTTCACTTTCCACATTCTTTGCGTGGACATACTCACTGCGACTGGATGGCGCTTAATGACTATGAAGTAGCTATGAGGAAATGCTGCTTGCAAAAATCGTGTCATGAGCAGGTTTGCAGGAGTTTTCTCGATGCAGATCCTTTTGCTTTTATCCCAGAATAAATGCCATGCGTCTCGAAGTCTTGCGATCTTCTCGGGCGTTAACAGCTCCGAAGATTCCGTCAAATGCGCGCGCGAGTTAAACCCGTACCTGCCAGGGCCCCCTAATTCAAATTCAAGCGGGTAAACATCCTGCAATTTCCAACCCTCCTTCACCTGCATTTTCGGGATATCTTTGAAACCTGTGCAATTTTCCAGTTTGCCAATGTTGCGACCGAGCAGAGTGGTCCCGCTCCGGTTTAGGCCGCATACGAAAACGTATTTGTAGGTATCGCCTTTCATTACCGGGCGTTGAAGGACCTCTGCCTATACGATCTCCGGCACCCTAACAGACGTGGTACGACGTTTTGACTAATTGGCTGGTCAGCTGAAGATCAGCTCAACGAGGGCCACCTATTCTGTACGCGAATCGGCTATTTTGCAGAACTAGGTACGAGAATAAAGCTGGCGGGTGGATCGGCAGCGCAGTCAGCAGGATGAACGATATCATTTTGCGATGTCTGTTCCGCGTGCTGCTCAGACATCGTGCCTAAGGCGAGAATGTTACCGCTGGAGTTGATCGAATGTGCTTCCACGAGCACGACACCCGGACCTGCCGCGACGGTGGTGTTTAGATCGGTCATACCTGATTCTTTTGTCCAAATAAACGCACGATCTCCCGAGGAGCTTGTCGAACTTCCGACGACTGCACCCATGTCGTTGATACCCAGTGCTCGGCTAGAGTCTCCACCGGGAAGTACCCCAAGATCTTGCATCCCACTTGCTTCAGTCCACAAAAAAGCGCGCATGCCTCGCGGACCTTTCGAATATCCAACAACATCCCCGTTGTTGTTGATTGCGCTAGCCTCGCTCGACGTATCTCCCGGCAGCGTCCCAAGATCGCGTATATCGCCGTTTGTGCTCCAAAGGACGGCACGCTCACCGGTCGCGCTCGCGGATGTGCCGACAACTTCATCCGAGCCATTAATGTCGCAAGCGCTGCTGTAATTGCCGCCGGGCAGAATACCGAGGTTGCGCACGCCCTTATGTCGCGTCCACAGGAAAGCTTGTTTGCCGTTCGGGCCCGAAGAGTATCCAGCCACATCGCCGTCCTTGTTGATGCCAAGCGCCTGTCCACAGTTATCACCGGGCAGCAGCGGAATCCGCTTAAGCAGGCCCTTAGGCGTCCAGACAAATGGAACGATCGACTCCGCAGTATTCGCCTCTCCAGCGACTTCTCCTGCATCGTTGATACCCGAAGCCGAACTATATTCGCCGCCGTGAAGCTTACCCAAATGCTTTGGCTTCTTAAAGTGGCCGTGATTCCAGATGGTAGCTTGAGTCTCTCCTGAGGAAGAATCAGCTCCTCTCCCAGCAACATCGCCGAAGTTATTGAGCCGGGAGGGAATCCCCGCAGAAAGTTCTAAGACTGTGTACTCGGTCGTCTGTCCAAATGTCTGCCGGAAAGTAATCACTCCCGCGGTTACCGCCAGAACAACGGTGACTACGCTAGTCACATTGATTTTGTTTCTCCTAAACTGTGGCAAGACAGACCTCATAACTGTCGCATTTCTCATATAATTGGAGTCGGTGTTGGCATTCATGTCGGGGTATCAGGGGTTGGTCGTGGCACTCGCAATATTCGAAGGGTCCGAGTTGCCTGCAGAGTTGTAAGCACGAACCCGATAATAGTATGTCCTCGCCCGGCGTAATCCAGTGTCTGAATAAGTGGTAGCGTTTGCGCCAACCGTCGCAATTTGCCTAAATGACCTGCCATGCCTAGCGCGGTACACCTTAAACCCGGTCTCGTTGTTCGAATTATCCCTCCAGGACAGGCTGATCTGTCTACGGGACACAGCAGCAGCCGTCAGGTTTGAAGGCGCGGCAGGCGTTGGGAATGGCGTCGGTGTCGGTGTCGGCGTTGGCGTAGGAGACGGGCTCGGCGTCGGTGTAGGAGTTGGCGTTGGAGCAGGAGTCGACGTTGGTGTTGCAGTGGGGGTGGGGGTCGGTATAGGTGTAGTACCACCAATTTGGACAATCTTTGCCACTGAAGGAACGCCGTTGGAATTCAGGATAAAGAGCATGTAGTAGCCCGGCGGAGTTCTGTTGGGGTTTGAAGGCGCCGTCACGTTCAGGCCGCCTGTCGCTTGCGAAAACAGGGGCCGACTGATGCGCTGGCCCATGTTAAAGCTGTGCGTCACCGAAGAAAGCGCGATCAGGGTAACGTTTGAAATGCTGGTGGCGTTGGGTGTGCCCACGAAAAACGACTCCCCGTACCCAACGCTTGCAGGCGCTGAGGTGATTGCTGGACGGGAGCCGTGGAACAGATAAGGAGGCGAGTACACTTCTGCTGAGGCCCCGCCGAAATCGCCGCCTGCCGACAAAACGCGCCCGTCGGGCAGCAACAGAGCGATGGAGTGGTAGGTTCGTTTCTTGGTCAGGCTCGCCATCGGTGTCCACGTCCCAGTTGCCGGATCCCACAGCTCGCATGTATACGCTGGATCGCTCGGTTGAGTGTTCGGACCCTCGGTTCCTCTGCTTCCGCCGCTCACCAGCACTGTGCCATCCGCAAGCAATGTAGCGTTGTGCAGTTTGCGCCCTCCGGTCACCATCGATCCAGTGTACTCCCAAGTGGGCGTCGGACCGTTCAGATCGATGATTTCTGCAGTTGCCGTTGGATAGGTGTTGCAATCGCCAGTGTAAAATCCGCACGGACTTCCACCCATGATCAGCACTTTGTCGTCATCGTACATCACTGCTGATCCCCAGTTACGAGTCCCGTAGCGGTTACTCGCCACCGAACTCCAAGCACCGCTACCAGTAACATTAAGGTATCGGGTCACTTGGCTGGGCCCAGCACAGAACACCTTGCCGTTAGGCGCAACAAACGTGAATGGATAGAAAGGCAGCGTTAGGTGCGCTGTGGTGAGGTTGCGCCAGGATGCCGATGCACTCTGCCATACCTGCGGCTCCACATTGACCCCCGCCGTCGTATTG
>JBKPDP010000062.1:0-20661 GCA_046727935.1 Verrucomicrobiota bacterium
GCAAATGGCGGCCCAATCCATCAGACGATTCGATCTGTTTTTGCAAAAGCTGCCACTCCCGTTTCGACCGCGCCACGTCTGGCGACGCGGTGACGTTGCGGTCGAAAATCGGTTGCCACTCCGCCGGCTCCGCACGCCAACCAATCTGCTCGACGAAATCGTGCCACCACACTCCATACCGCGTCGCCGGATTATCGATCCGCGGCGGTCGTAACTCTGGCTCGATCTCGATCCATTCCTCGGTGCTCGGTGTTTCGGTCGTTTCTTGTTCCGGAGCGAACTGACTGGGGGTAACTGTCTCGATAATAGAAGCGCCTCTTTGCCGCGCGATGTCAATCCAACCGGTCTCTAATCGAAGCGCGCTTAAGGTATCAGCGACAAGTTCCGGTTCGCGCTCGCGGTGGCGCGCAGCGGTCTCCTCGCAAGATGTCGGTTCCTCTGGAACTGCGGCAATGACATTCGCGTTCGGCTCGTTCGCGTCGGCTTGGAGCCATTTTAATTGTGTGTCGCTGTGCACGCCGCGTTTGCCGCGAAAAAAATCGACGTCCAGTGCGAAGACGAGCGTGTGACGCGCACGGGTGAGAGCAACGTAAAGCAACCGTTCCATTTCGTGGCGCTGAATCCGTTTCAACTCCTCTTCCAGATCAGCGCGATCGCTCCGATCGAAGGCAATGAACGGCTGTTCGCCGGGCAACACCATCGGATAACGAATGTTCCCGCCGAGTCGCGCTTCGCGCGTGAGAAACGGAACGATCACAGCGTCCCACTCCGATCCTTTTGCCTTGTGCGCGGTGATCAGGTGAACCGCATCAGTTTCGGCCGGTTCGGTCTCGCGGACCTTGTCAAAGTTGCGTCGAAGCGCGAGCGCAAAATCACCCAACGATTCTTGCCTCGACTCCGCCGCCGCGGCACCGCTGAGCAATTTATCGAGTTCGTTGAGCGAATCGCCAAATTCTTCGCGGGGCAATGTACGCAGCCGCTCGCGCAATTGCGTCATTCGTACAACCTCGCGCGCGGCGCTGAAGAGCGGCTGATGCGCCAGCGTTCCGCGAAGCCGGGTGAGCAGATTCAATGCGTCAACGACCACGCCGCGCCCGGTAGTCTTGCGTTCGATCTGAAATTTGTATCCGTCGCCTTGAGCAAACCGTGCCAGTTCGTCATCCGAGATTCCGAATACCTCGCGTAGAACACCGACGATTTCGTAGCCTGCATTCGGATCGACCATGATGGCGAGCAGCGCGGTTAGCCAGGCGTAAGCTGGATGTTCGCCTTGTCGATCGCTTTCCGATTGGACCTCGACGGGAATTTGTTGCTCGATCAGCGCATCGCGCAGGGCGCGCAACCAGGCCTTGCGCGGACAGAGGATCGCAACTTCGCGCCAGCATCTTGCGCGCAATTTCGGCAGGCCCCTGTCGCGCAGCCATTCCGCCAGTCGTTCGGCTTCAATCCGCGCGCGTTGGGTTTCCGGCAACGAAAGGTCGACACCCTCGCCGAGGTCGAAGCGGATCACTTGCCCGGGTAAAATTTCGGGACGCGGATTCATTTCGACGAATTCAACCTGGCCCTCGGTGTTGTTGAGAATTTTTCCAAATGTGTCGTTGATGAAATCGAGCTGCGCTCGGTCGAGTCGAAAGGTGACCGAAAACTTCAGCTCTTCGGCCGCACCGGTTTTAACAAGCGCGCGATGAAGTTGCCGGTAATGCGCGAGATCCGCCGGGTCTCGGTAAATCGATTGCTGGAAATCGCCGACCATTGAGAAATGGCCGAATCGCGGAGGCGATTCTCGATCTTGCAACCACTCACCGCGCGCCTCGACGGGACGCGCGACTTCGGTGAGCACAAGAAACTGCTGCGGGTCGGTGTCCTGAGCTTCGTCGAGGACGACGCGATAATTCTTTCCGCGAATTCGTTGCGCGAGCTTTGGCAGTCGCAACAACTCCACTGCGAGCGCGACTTGATCGGGATAAGTAATCGTGCCGCGAGCGAGACGAAACTGGCGATAATCGCGCTGCACCTCTGCGGCGACGCACGACGCACACGCGCTTGCCCATTCCCGCAAAGGCTGAAACGCTTCCCGCCAGCGCGCGGTAAATTCTCTCGCAGTCGTTGCGCAAGGTGGCCAGGGCGCGAACTCGTCTGTTTCGCGCCAGCGGCGCAGCCAGTCCCGCAGTTGCGCTTTTGCCTTCGGAATATTTTTCGCCTGCGCGCTTTCAAGGGCAGCTTCGACTTTGCTGAAATCGCATTCTGGACAGCGTCCGAGAGACGCGGGCGCAGTGAAATCGTGATCCTGCCTGCGCGCCAGGTCCATCAACTGCCGTGCCTGCATCAATCGCAAAAGAAGACGTCGATTCTCTGTGCCTAACGAGCGTCCGATCTCCGTCTGTTGTTGGACAAACTCATTCCACAAATCGTCGTCGTCGGTGATCGTTTCGAGCCGCGAGGGCAGTCCGAGATGGTGTCCATGCGTTGCGAGGAGCTTCATGCAAAACGCGTGGATCGTTCCAAAAAACGCGCGACCGAACGCTTCCACGGTTTCGAGCGGAAGGCCGGCTTCGAGAATCTGCTGTCGCGTGCGTTGCTGCATTTCATCAGCGGCACGGTTCGTGTAAGTGACAACCACAAGTTGCGGCAGCCATTCAAGCGCGCGTTGTCGATTTTTCGCAACCTCAACGATGCGGTTGGTGATCGCGCGCGTTTTGCCGGAGCCGGCGGAAGCGATCACTGAGAAATTGCGATCCAATTCGCGAGCAAATCGATTCCGCGCGGTTTCGTCGGCAATAGGCGTCACTTCGCTTCCTCCTCGTTCTCGACCGAAAAAGCCCGATGCGTCAGCGCCCACTTCTCCTCGAGCAAATCGGGGTCAATCGCCAGCGTCGCGAGCGGATATTTCCGGACGTATCCGAAATCAGCGTGGACTGCCCCGAGCATCCCGAAGACGCCAGTCTCCTGCATCCGGTGCAGCTCGAGCCAAAAATCTTTCTGGGCGAGCACATCAGCCAAATGAAACTGCGTCTCGAACTCTTCGGTGGGCGAAAGCAATGTTAACCGTACTTCTTCAGCGCCGAGCGCGTGAACCGCGAGCGCGTAGAGCGCGAGCTGAACGCCGCGACCTTCGATTAATTGCCTCCGGAATTTTCGTTCGGGCGTGTCCTTGCGCCGCAGCTCTTTCAAACGGAAACCGCGTTGCCGGCCGGTCTTGTAATCGACAACCCAGAGATCGCTAAAGCCAATTTTCGCCTGCTCAGATTTGCGCCGCGCAAGAACTAGATCAATCCGACCTCGAACGCGCAATGTCTCGTTTTCGTTTACGGGGATCAAACTGGGTTGATTGAGGGGCCATTCGACCGCCATTTCGGACCAATCCCGTAGATTGGATATCTTCGCTGCAAGGCAATCCGCAACGTAAAGCGCGTTGCCCCAGCCGGAGCGCCACCAATCAGGCAGAGCTTTGCTGCGGCCGGCGCAAAGTTTGCTGACTTGTTCGCGAAATCCTCGCGCGTGTGTCTGGACGCGCTCGCGAATCTCGTCTGCCCGATTCACATCCACAAATTTTCGTTCGTCGCCACTGGGAACGCTATCGGCGAGCCAGCGATGGACCCATTGCCCAGTGGCAACAGCCCAGGTGTCGCCGTTGTCGTCGTCAGGTTCAACGCCGAGGAAAATCTCCATCCAAACGATCGCCGGCCAGCGCAACGCTTGTTCCCATTGCGTAACTCGCAGGCTGATCTCACGCTCGGATGGATTTCGGAAGGCGAATTCATATTCGCTGGCAGCTCGTAGTTGCCGGCGTTGATCGAACGCGTATCGCGCGCGGCCGACGCTGATCGAATCAACCTTCTGGGCATCGACCGGCGACCAATCCTTCAACCAGCCGCGCGTTTGCTGTTCGAGCGTTTGCAACGTTCGCTGTGAAACGCCGCGTCCACGCGCATTGAAGTAAAGCCAGGAGAAAAATTCGCTCGGGTTTGCAATTCTGCTCGGCGTTGCTGCCGAATAAAGATTTGCGCTCGCGCCGATCGCGTTGCTAACGGATTCAACCAGGTTCAGGAGCTGTCGTCGACGAAGCTGGCGTTGCTCATTCGGACCAAGAAGGAGAGTTTTGCCTTCGCACACCCTCCAATGGCCTTCACCCTGCCGCCCGCGCTTCGAAGCGCGTCGGTTCAATGTTCTGTTCTGGCGATTCAGCTCAACAACCCGCTCATCGCGAACAAACGCAACCTCCTCGTCCAACGCTGGCCAGGCCTCGTCGTTTAACCCCGCAAAAATCAGATGCGACCATGGCTGTCCCTGCGCGTCCGCGTATGGGAGCAGGTGCACCCGGGCATACGGATGCGCTCCGAAATCATCACGTTCCAATGATGGCGCGCCCAGAAGTTCGCGCAGCCATCGCAAGTAGGAGCTCTTGGAAACTTTGTTTGATAACCGCTCACTCCAGTTGCGACTGAGCCGCTCGAGTTCGTGCCAATGTTCTTTCCAGCCGAGCTGAAAGAAAATTTTGCGCGTCTGCGAAAGAAATTCGACGAACGACGCAGTTTCCGGCAGGAACTGGATTTTCTCCAAGCCCCGCGCGACCGCGGCGCCATGCCGCAGATCAGGGTTGCTCGCACAGTAATCGCCCAGCAACTCGATATCATCGATGAGAATGTCGTTGTAAGCGCGCCGCAAAGTTTCTTCGACCTGCAAGATGGATATCTTCTCGAAAATCTCGGCGTTCGTAGCGCGCAGAAACCGGAACAGCAGTTTTAGCCGCGGCGTTTGTTGCAATTCCAGCCACGCGCGCCAGGCATCGTCGTCGAACGCGCTCGGCGCGAGATGCGCGATGCTGTCGTTGTGTGGGATTTCGGCCGATTGCAGAAAGGTCGCCACCAACCGCGCAAGTGCGCTCGGCCTTGAAAATAAAATACCGAGGCGTTCGCACTGCGGGTCGCTCAGGAATTTTGCAGTGAGCGCCACGATTGCCCGCGCTTGCTGAGTCGTGTCTCGACCAATGAGGAAATGAATGTCGACTGGCAGAGATTGAGTAAGGAAATCGAGCCGACCCTTGGCTTCATGGTCAGGGAGGGGAAGCCGCGAAGCGGCAGATGGAGGTGGAAGAATCTCCGCCGGGCCGAAGTTTTCCTCCCAAGTCCCGACCCAGGTTTCATCGAGATCGCGCGCTTCATCGCGCGGATCGTTCAATACAGCTGTGGCACTGGTTGAAACGAGCGTGGCCGCTCGAAGCAGCGGCCAGAGCGGCCAATGCGTCGCGTCGAATCCGAACAGCAACAAGTCGCTAAAAAGAGGTGGCGATTCCGGAGCGAATTGGGCTGCGTCGCGATCAGCGTAGTAAACAAACGTGAAGCCGCACTCGCACACTTGTTTCTCGAATTTCGCAGCGATTGCACGCAACGGTGGCGAATCAATTTCGTCAAAACTCCACCCTGCGGCGCGGAGTTGATCGATTGCGCGCAAAAAATGATCTGGATCGCGCGCAATCGACTTTGCGACAAGCGCCGTTTCGTTACTGCCGTTCCCGCTCGCGAGTTCTTCGGCCGCGATCGCAACGAAAAGCCGAAGATGTTCCCGCAGGGGAACGGTGACGTCGCGGCCGCGAAGCAAAAGCTCGCGCAGTTGCGGACTGGAAAGAAATTTCACCCCGAGCAGCGATTGGCCCTCAGCAAGCAGCCGACTGCGAAAGAAATAGGCTTGGCTGCGTGACGCAGTTACGACGACGACGGGTTGTTCCTCTCGCAAGCCATGAGTGGCGATCTTCTCGAACCAGGGCCGGACGACGTTCTCCCATGCCGCTTCTGGCGAAGTGGCGAGATAGAGGGAAATGCTCGGAAGACGCCCTTCGGTTGGTTCCCGCGGCATACGTCCCATTTGTCCCATACAGCAAACCTATCGCAAGCTGCGCTTATCTCCCATGCGCCGTGTGAATCCTTCGCGATCGAGCCCTTCAAGAAATGGCACCATAATTCGCCGCGAACTCTCCAGCGCCTGTCGCAGTTCGCTCACTGTAGCCGGACCGTTTTTGGAAATGAAATTGGCGACTGCATTTTTCATGCTCTCGAAACTGTCGCGCAGCAGCACCACGTCCGACGCGATTTCAATCACTTCTCCGCTCCCGATCAAAAATCTGAGCACTAGCTGCGCCTCTGTGTCCCACTCGAGGTCTCTGCGCGGCGGCGGATCGAACGGTTTGTTCGACAATGCTTCATGAATTTTGACTGAGACGGCTTGCAGCTTCGCCGGCAACGTCGGCCGATGTGAACGTCGTGCAATTGTCGATTCTCTACGCATAAAATCGCCGGAACACAGGTCTGCAATGAGCGCCTCGAAAACATCTGCCGATTTGTCGCGCAGCGCGGCGCGCAAATCGCTCAAGTCGTAACCGACGCGTTCGGGATCCCTGCTCAGTGCGTTGTCGATCAGTCGAGTGGCGCGGTTCCTGAAAGTCTGCCAACTAGTGGGATTGGCCGCGATTTTTTCATGTATGACAATCTCCTTATGTCGTTGCAGGTCCAGTAACGCATCGGCGATCTCGCTGCTACTGAAGCGAGATTTATCAAGGAGACCTTGAATCGATACAAATCCGTCCAGTCCAACTTCGGAACGTACCCAAAGAGAGACATCATCTGGCGCCATGGCGCGACCCATCAGCAATTTGCGTTTCATCTCATCGCGAAATTCTGCGCCATTTGGATGAAGTACCATTCCGCCGGCGAGGGTGCGCTGTTCAGACGGATCGCGAATAACAAAACGATCGCCAGCAAATGCAAAGATTGGGGATGCGAGTCTTAGCTGAACGATTTCTTTCTTGCCTGTCTCAAGAACCCTATTTTTAAGGAGCGTGATCTTGGCTGCGATCCGCGATGTCCCATGGTGAAGATACACTGATGAACCGCTTTTCAGCGGCCGCGCGCCGGGATTTTCGCGATGAAGTCGCGGTGATTTTTCGACGAGGGCAATGAGCGTCGAATTTGCAGGAGCGAAATCGGCAATCGTGACAACGTTTCCGCGGTTGATCTGCTCGACGCTTACGTCCGGCAGACTAATCGCTGTCCGCATGCCCGGCTCGGCGACTTCCAACTCGCGCCCGTGGCTTTGAATCGAGCGAATGCGCGTCTCGAGATTGCCGGGTTGGACAACAATTTTTTGCTCGCGGCGCAATTGCCCGCCAGTCAATGTTCCCGTGACGACGGTGCCGATTCCGCGCAGGGTAAACACGCGATCGATAAACAAGCGCGGCTTTCCGTAGTCGCGGGGTGAGTGCATGGTGGCGAGCTCACTGGCGAGAGCACTTTTCAAGGTTTCAATGCCGTCACCATTGCGAACCGAGGTCGCGATGATTTGCGCATTCGGGAACGGGCTGTCGCGCAAACGGTCACGCAGTTGGTGGGTGACAGTGTCAATCCCGCCCAGATCGCTTTTGGTGAGAGCAAGCACGGCTCGTTCTACTCCGAGGTAAGTCAGAATTTGCAAATGCTCTTCAGTTTGGGGCATCCAGCCATCGTCAGTGGCCACAACCAAAAGCGCGAGATCAATGGAGCCGACGCCGGCAATCATGTTTCGGACAAAGTCTTCGTGACCGGGCACATCGACGATCCCAATGTGGAGTCGCTGTTCGTTAGGTCCAGCAAGCGTCAACTCTGCGAAACCGAGATCGATTGTAATTTGTCTCTTCTTTTCCTCGGGGAGCCGATCAGGGTCGGTTCCTGTGAGTGCTTTCACCAGTGCGCTCTTGCCGTGATCGACATGACCGGCGGTTCCGAGGATGAAGTGCTTCTCTGTCATCAACCTTAGGTTAAAGATGCGGCGTCATCCTGAACGAAGTGAAGGAACGCACACAGGGTGACACTCAGGGAGTTTCGCTGCATGCATCGCGAATCGCTTCGACAACCGCCTGTTCCTGATGCGGAAAAATTGTACGTAGATCGAGTTTGAAGCGCTCCTTGGTGATGTAACCGATCACTGGCGGAGTTCGGTGTCGCAGACGGGCCGCGAAGTCCGCCGGCGAACGATGTCTTGGAACAATTTCAATTGTAATCGATGACACTGTCGATTTTGGCAATGTGCCGCCGCCAACTCTGGCTGTGCTGCGGCGAATCGCGATTTGCAGCGGCAAGTCGCTCAGACTGCTGCTCATCGCTGATGCTCGATTGCGCAGCTCACCTTCGGAGACTTGCAATAGACCAATTGCGGGAATTTCTGCCGCCGCTTGATTGAGGTGAAGATCGACAGTGGCTTGCAGCGCGGCGAAACAAAGCTTGTCACAACGCAACGCGCGAAATAACGGTTCGCGTTTCAAGGCGCTAACGAATCGCTTCTTCCCGGCAATGATCCCCGCCTGCGGCCCACCGAAGAGTTTGTCGCCGCTAAAACAAACGAGGTCCGCTCCGGCTTTCAACGCTTCTGAGGGCGTCGGTTCGTGCTCGGCGATCCCAAACTGCTCAGTCAGCACGACCGCGCCGCTTCCCAAATCCTCCACAAAGGGAATCCGCTTTTTCCGTGCGAGCGCGGCGATCGCCGCCGCGGACGGCGACTCGACAAAACCACTCATGAAAAAATTGCTGCGATGAACTTTCAGAATCATCGCGCTGCTGGGACCAAGCGCGCGGGTGTAATCATCAAGTGTCGTTTTATTGGTGGCGCCGACCTCGCGCAAGGTGGCTCCCGTGGCCTCGATTATTTCGCCAATTCGAAAACCGCCGCCAATCTGGACCATCTCACCGCGGGAAATTATGATTTCATTTTTCGACGGCACGCCCCCGCCGCGACGGGCAGGCTGTGGTCGCGCCCTACCATTGCTTGTCGCAAAATGTTGAACGATTAGAACCAAGGCAGCCGCGCAATTGTTGACCACCGTAGCCGCTTCTGCTCCGCAAAGCAGCGCGAGCGCATTCTCGATGTACGCGCCGCGGTGCCAGCGATCGCCTGTTTCAGGATCGTATTCCAGATTGGAATAGCGCGAGCCGATTTCGATGAGAGCGCGGATCGCCTCGGGCGCAAGCGGCGCGCGGCCGAAATTTGTATGAATTACAATCCCAGTTCCATTGATGACCGACTGCAACCGGCGAGCGCGAAGTAGCTCAAGCGATCGATGGAGGTGTTCAACCGTGGATTCAAATTCCGGGATCTCGCTGTTGCTCCGTATGTTCGACAGTTCACGTCGGACCAGATCGACAACTAGTGGACGCGGCAGCTTGCTCGCCGTGGCGAGGTCATATTCGCCCAGCGCATCCAGAAGCTTGTTAACGGCAGGAATTTCCCGGCGCGAGCGCGGTTTCACCCTTTCACGCATATCAGTGGATCATGAGGTCGGCGGCCAATAATTCTTCCGATGACCGCAGCGCAAGACGTTCGCCTCTGCCGCAAAATTCCAAGCACTTTCTCGAGCTTCGCCTCGGGGACGCACAAGAGTAATCCGCCGCTGGTTTGTGCGTCGGTTAAAAGAATTCGGCGCGAATCGTCGATGTTTCCCCAATCGACGGCCACAGTTGTGGCCACGAGATTTTCACGGCTGCCACCGGGGACGCAGCCTTGTTCGATTAAATCTGCGATCTCATCATTAATCATGGGCACTGCACTTGGATCAACTTCAGCAGAGACGCCACTAGCGCGACAGAGCGAAATCAAATGGCCCATTAATCCGTAGCCGGTGACATCGGTCGCTGCCCGCACCAGGCGAAGCTCTGCCACTTCAGCGCCTACGGTGTTCACTTTCGACATCAGCGCGATGACCCTTTTCTGCAGTGCGCGCGATGCAACTCCGCGCTTGATCGCAGTCGTGGCGACGCCTGTGCCCAGCGGTTTGGTTAATACTAGAAGATCGCCGGGGCGCGCATTTGCGTTTGTTGTCAGACGCCGAACGTCGATCACTCCTGTGACAGCCAGTCCGTAAATTGGCTCGGGATTGCGAATGGAATGGCCGCCGATGATGGCGCATCCCACCTCGGCAGCTTTGGCGAGACCGCCACGCAAAATTGCAGCAATCACTCTTGGCCGAACCAAGTCCGCCGGGAAACCAACGATATTGAGTGCGGTCAATGGTCGCCCGCCCATGGCAAAGATATCCGAGAGCGAGTTGGCGGCCGCGATTTGTCCATACGAGAAAGGATCGTCCACGATGGGTGTAAAAAAATCGACGGTTTGCACGAGGGCGCGGTGGCGATCCAGGCGATAAACACCGGCATCGTCGAACGTGCTCGAGTTCACGATTACTTTTCGGTCCATGGAAAGCGGAAGCTGCGGCAAAACTTGTCGCAGGGCCTTTTGGCTCAATTTGGAAGCTCAACCGGCGCAGGAAGAGAGCGAAGTGAGTCTTCGGATTTGCTCACGCGACATAAGGGTCACCTCCTTTCGAAATTTTCGATTGCCAATTGCCGATTTTCGATTGGAAAAATGTCGCCGTCTCCGAGGATGAGATCGAAAATCGGCATTCGAAAATCGAAAATGAAATGGCGGAGAGGATAGGAATCGAACCTACCTCGGTCCCGGGTATGCGGAACCGACAACGGTTTTGAAGACCGCGAGGACCACCAGGCACCCTTCACTCTCCAAAAAGAAAACGCCCAACGCTCAACGCCCAACATCCAACGTCCAACTGTCTGAATTGAGCGTTGAGTGTTGAGCGTTGAGTGTTGGGCGTTGAAAAACCTGAACGTCCGAGACGCGATTACATTCGCCAGACTAAACGCTTCAAAAAATGAGGCGGACGCATCATTTTGTTTTCTTGATCGCCGTAACAATGGCGTCGAAGTCCGGCCAATCGCCGGTGTCGAGTTTGGAATGGAGTAATTTGCCATTGGCGCGAATCTCGAAAGCGCCGCCGCTTGAGGGAATCAACGTGAGCGACTTGATCCGCTCGCCGAGCTCAAGAATTTTGGTCGCCAAACTGACGGCCTTCGGCGTGTAGTTTCAAACCACGCAATATTCGATCGACACCTCGGTTTTCACCGACAATCTCCTTTCCGAAATGAAACTATCGGTGCGATGAAATGAGGTCAAGACATGTGCCGGGGAAGTAGCAGCGCTTGTCCGAGACGCCCAAGCCAATGAGCTGGCCTTGACACAAGCCGCTCAATTAAGGAAGTGTAGCCGCAGCCCGCTCCACCGGGCTGCGGCCTTTCCACTTCAGCAACCCCGTGCGGGGTTGTCAGCCCTGAAGATGTTCTTGGAAAGCCTGGCGGCGACGCCTGTTCCATTGATTGTCATTCTAGAAGGCGAAGTTGAGACCACTCCGGATCATTCCGAAATTATTTTTCGGCCCATCGATGACGCCGAAGCTCAGGTCGTTAGTCCAACCGACGTGTCGCGCGATTCGGAATTCGAGACCGCCTCCGAATTGGCCAAGCACTTTGGTTTCGCTGCCGAAGTGATCCGTCTGCGCATGGACAGCGAACGCATCCGGCGACCCCTGTGTGTGAAGGACATCTCTTTCACCGCCGCCGAAAATCGCACCTACACCCGCCCACGCGTACGGCGCAAAACGTGTGCAAGGAATCGGATAACGCAGTGTAAATGTTCCTAACACAGCACCAATCGTGTGGTCGTGGTTGATTTTTTCACGAGTGAAAATCGGGATCGTCGGATCCTCGAAGATATCGAAGCCATTTTTGCTGGCGTCCAGGGCAAATCCTTCAATACCCACACCAAAATAACGGTAAAAGAAATATTTGATATCGCCGCCTCCGCCCCACGCGTGATCACCCCCGATATATCTGTCGTAGGTGCCTAGCACGGGGTTGCCCTCACTCGTACTTTGTACGACATCTATCAGCCAAAGATTGGGATTGTACTCGGTGTTGGTGAAAGCATAGGTGCCCCATAGATTCACATTCCATTCGTAATCGCCATACCATTCGGGACACGGCGGCGGCGCGACCTGCTTCATTTCTTTGTCCGAGTCCTTATTGGAACGGGAAACCTTGCTTAGGTAACGGAATCGCGTGGACACGGGCGCTTCAGCTTCGGCGCGTTCGCCGCCGAAGAGCCAGGAAAAAGCAACAAAGACATCCGCCACTGGCGAGTCATCGGTGCAACCGAACAACGGCGAAATATCAAGGCGCGTACTTGCCGTCGGTTTCCATGCGAGGCTTGGGCCGATGACGAAACTATTCAACGGATCGCCGCGTGTGTCTTTGGTCGTGACATTTTTATACACCATTTCTACGCCGACTTTCAGACGCTCATTGGGCAAGAAAATGGGAGTCATGACGCTCTGAGAAAAACCCCATTCGCGGCCGCGGTCGCCGGTATTCTCTTTTTCGAAGAACCAGTTCATCGCCCACTCAAAGCGATCGCCGAAATCCTGGGCAAGGAGCAAACGAAATTCGTACGCATCGGGAACCTTGGGCGGGCCGCCCTCTTCTTCTTCTTCCTCTTCCCCTTCTGCTGCCGGGGGTGGAACTTCTTCGTGTCGAATAGTGCCGACACCAAATTTGTATTCTGCAAAAAGAGTGGGATTGAGCGGAATCTTGTTCCAATCGGCTAGAGCCCATCGTGCTTCCAGACTGACTGTCTGCGCGCCGCCGCCACCATTGAATCGTTCGAACTGCGCTTCTGCGGCAACCCCAAAACGATAGGGCAAACCCATTTCGATCTCTTGAGTGAAAAGATAATCCGGCGGTCCATGGCGAAATCCCTGGCCCTCAAAAAGCTCGCCAAAGAAAAATGCCCATGGTGGCAGTACATAGGCTTGCGTTGTGTTAGAGAAACGGCTGCGCGAAAACCCTGGTGGCGCACCGTAGGCGGTAGGAACTTCCTCACCCTTCACGACAATTTCCTGCTCCTCCGTTAATGTTACTTCTTGCGCGGAGGCCGAATGATTAATCGCCGGAAATATCAAAGATACACATGCGATCGACGGCACGAACCATCGCCAGCCAATTCCACAAAAACGCGACGTTTTTCTCATAGGTGCCGTCGCATGATTACAGAACTGTAATGATTGGCAAGACAAATTTTTTGCCGCGCGATAACTTCACCACCGCACACTCGAGTGGGAATTTGAGCGCATTGGAAAGCTAGAGTAGCCCTGAGTCGGCCATGGCGATTTCAGGCAAACCTCGCAAGTTAGGGAGAAAATGTGGCCGCAGCCCGCTCCACCGGACTGCGACCTCTCCACTTCAGCAACCCCGAGTGCTTTCGGGGCTGTCATCCTGCAGGTTCGCATTATCATTACAAAATTGTAATGATTAGCAAGACTAATTTTTAGATGACCGCCCAGAAAACAAATAACTGAACAGCCGTAGGCTGCGTTGTTTTCAAGACATTCAACTCGCTTGCGCGGGCTGAGCGAAGGGAGGTTCTGTTCACTTGGGAAAAGTGAGGCTCACGATGGTACCGCGACCGATTTCGCTTTCAATCCGGGCGGTGCCGCCGTGAAGATCGACGATCGACTTTACCAGCGCCAGGCCCAGGCCCGCGCCATCAGATCCCCGCGCTGACTCTGCGCGGTAAAACCGATCAAACACGCGCGGCAAATGTTCCGGAGCTATTCCAGAGCCATTATCGCTAACAGCAACCTCGAAATCCGACGCATTCTCGGCAAGCGCGATTTGAATTGAACCGTTCTCAGGTGTGAAACGCAGGGCGTTATCGACCAGATTGCCGACGGCGCGCTCGAACAACGTGGGGTCGGCCGAAATTTGCCCTTCGCCTTTGCAATTGATCGCGACATGATGGTCTTCTGCGATCGTTTGATAAAACGCCGCAATTTTCTCCACTGCCGCGCGCGCGTCGAATCGCTTCCGCGCGACAGGTTCGCGTGCTGCATCCGCGCGCGCAACGAAAAGCAAGTTGTCCACGATTCCGGAAAGCCGTTCGCATTCGCCGATTGTGGATTCGATGGTTTCGCGGTACTCGGCAGAGCTGCGGTCGCGCGACAGAGCGACCTGCGCTTCACCCAGCATATTTGCGATGGGAGTTCGCAATTCATGCGCGAGGTCGGCGGAGAATTGAGAGAGCCGCGTAAAGGAATCATCGAGGCGCCTAAGCATTTCATCGAAAGCGATGGCCAGCGGCTGAAGCTCGCGTGGCCAGTTGGCCGACGCGACCCGCTCGTTCAGGTGCGTCGGCCCAATTCGCTCCAGCGAATGCTTCATTTTCTCGAGCGGACGCAGTCCGCGCCTGGTGACAGAGATCGCGATCAGAATAGAAGCGAGAATGCTGCCTGAAAGTACAACCAGAACCAAAATACCAAACCTTCTCTCGACCTGCTCGTCACTCGAGCGATCTTGCGCCACTTGTATCGTAAACCGCCGGCCACCTGCTAGGGCGCGTCTCGTCGTCAGTGCAAACAACTTCCCGGCAACTCGGTGTTCAATCGGCAGCACGGTTTCGCGTGAAGCGGCCGGCGGAAAAATATTTGCCGGCAACAGCGTTTCCATCCCAGTTGTCTGTCCAATGATCGCGCCGGCTGGATCGAGCACACGCACTAGGAACGGAGTCCGCCGCCGACCGCCTGCTGGGTTGATCTCCGCAGCGATCGCATCCATTTCGCCGCGTTGTTCAAAACTCGTTTGCAATGCATTCACTTTGTCCGCGAGCACAGCATTGTCTTCCGCGAATGCGTGACGGACCACGATCCAGTAAAAGACGCCAAGCCCGCAGGCGAGCAGGAGGGCCGCAGCCAGCGTAAAAAGCAGGATGAGCTGGGAGGCAATGGAGCGCGGTTCAGGGCGCTTTGAGAACATAACCCATGCCGCGGATCGTATGGACTAGTTTGGTCTTAAACGGATCGTCCACCTTTGCCCGCAATCGGCGCACGACCACATCGACCACGTTCGTATCAGTTTTGAATCCTATGTCCCACACGTGTTCTGCAATTTCATCGCGCGATACCACTTCACCGGCCGAATGCGCCAGGTGAGCCAGCAGGACAAACTCTTTCGGCGTAAGATTCAGCGGGACGCCGCCGCGCTCCACCCGTTGATGGCGCATATCAATTTCCAAATCGTCGATACGCAGCTTGCTACGCCGCGCGGGAGTGCGGCGCAAAAGCGAACGCACGCGGGCGAGCAATTCCGAAAACGCGAATGGCTTCACCACGTAATCATCCGCGCCGAGCTCGAGCCCTTTTACACGATCGCGCACGCTGTCGCGCGCCGTCAAAAAAATCACCGGCGTCTGCACCTTCGCTGCGCGCAATTCTTTGACCAGAGCCCAACCATCTTTTTTCGGAAGCATTATATCGACAATGAGAAGGTCGAATGTGCTCCCGCGTGTGGCTGCCAGCCCGGCTTCGCCATCGCGGGCGATATCGACGACGAAACCGGCTTCGCGCAGTCCCTTTGCCAGAAAAGCCGCCGTCTTCTTTTCGTCCTCGATCACCAGAATTCGCATACGCCTGATAATCTTTCCTTACTCTTACTCATCCTCCTGCTTGTGCTTCACTACGCATTCTAAAGAGTATGAGCAAGACGAGACTGTAAGCGACCTATGAGATCGATCTGTCTCGCCCGGGCGGCAGAGCGATCGCCAACCCGGCAAGCAGAAATGTCGTTGCCGCTGAGAAGAGGCAATAGCGGCAGTAGGCGTGCAGCAGGAACGCTTGAACATAAAGCAGCCACAACGTAGCCAGAAACATCGCGCCGATGGTTGGTATGAGAAATATTCGCGCGCGCGCGTATCCGAACGCCGCGAATGTAGCGAAGCTAAATGCGCTGAAATAAGCCAGCACGCCGAACAAGGCCACTGGAATTCCGGCTACCCTGGCGTACGAACTGCCCAGGACTCGGAAACAATCCGGCGATCCGCCACAGCCGATCGTCTCGCCCGTTAATGCCTGCACCGACAGGTAAGTTGCATCCGCCAGCCCCGCCAGCGAAACGATCGCGGCAACGATATAAATGATCGTGCGAAATCGCGACACGGTCATGTCTGAGATTTTTTCTCCAGCGCAGCATTGATCTCGGCGCGAATGCCCTCTGGGTTTTTATCTTTCGGATCCAGTGGCTGATTATTAATAAACAGAGTTGGAGTAATCTGTATCCCGAGTGACTCCCCGCGCTGACGGTCGGCATCGACTCGCGCCTTGGCTTTTTCACCGTCCATATCTTTTCTGAACCGATCAAGATCCAGCCCGATCGTTCCCGCATAGGATTCGAACAATTCGCGCACATTAGGGGCCTTGCTCCAGGCTTCTTGTTCTCGATAGAGCACGTCGTGCATCTCCCAAAAACGGCCCTGCAATCCGGCTGCTTCCGCAGCTAGGGCCGCCTCGCGAGCGTGCTCGTGCACCGAAAGCGGAAAATTCCGAAAGACGACGCGCAAACGCGAATCGTACTCTTTCTCGAGCTGCCCAAGAAATGCCGCGAACATGCCGCATGGGGGGCATTGAAAATCGCCGTACTCTTCCAGCGTTACAGGCGCATCCGGATTGCCGCGAATATGCGCTGATTCGGCGTCGCTTTTTCCGAGCATCTTGTTCTCGGAAATAGAGAGGACCTGCGGTCGCTTTGCGCGGTAGAGCATGGCGCCGCTTCCGATCGTGGCCAATGCGACCACGACAACAATGATGAAGGGCAAATATCGCTTCATAAATTTCAAGCGTGAGAGCGAAAAGTTTCGACGCAACGAATCAGTCGTCAAGTGATGTGGGCGAACCACCAGTTAACACGAATATACACGAAAAGGGAGAGAATTTGCCCGCGAATTACGCGAATTAAACACGAATTTGGTAAAGCATATGCGTTTCCTATTTGTCTATTCGCGTGATTCACGGTCAGCTAGATTTTTGACCGTCCAACAGGGGCCGATAAGTTTCGACAATGAAGCTTACGAGTGCCGCGGCGGTGTTACTGTTTTTCACAGTCATATTCGCTATTTTTGCGCCAACACAGATGCCGGCTGAACCCCAAACAGGGATCGAAGGCGTGATCACGATCACTCCCGCTAAGCCCGGCCCGGTCCGCGCTAATGATCCCGGCTCCGCGCCGCTTGCCAATGCGACGTGGGTGGTGAAGAACGACAAAGGCGTGGTGGCAAACGAATTTACCACTGATGATCAAGGTCGATTTCAGACATCGCTGCCGCCAGGCCGCTACACCGCTTTGCTCAAGGGCAAGAAAACCGGTGTCGGCCGCTTCGGTCCGTTTGAAGTCGATGTTGCAGCCGGCCAAATGACGAAGGTCCAGTGGCAATGCGACTCAGGCATTCGATAAACATTCGCGTCGCAAGATAGGGACACTCGGGAAGGATTGGTTTCTTAGACTACGTCCTGGAGAGAGCTGCAATTTTTCTCATGGGCACCTCGGTTAAGTGAAGGAAATCTTGAAAAATTTGGTGACGATCCTTTTGGAAAATGACGAAGGGCTTTTGGGTAACGGTGGGTTGGAGGGCGGAGCGCTGCGACCCGCTTCGCGCCCGAAGGGCAGCCAGTTGGTTCAACTGGCTGGGTCGCCCAGCTACTTCTGCCGGCATCTTTATCTCGAACGGCGGCGCCCGCTCGAAGTAGCTGCACGCCGAAGGCGGGTTTGGCGGCGCCTAACGAGCGTCCGCTCATATGCAATCTAAGGACCAGGGCTCGCGGAGCTCGTCCCTCCATTGTCGGCAGTAGCAATCGTGCGCCTGCTCGCTGGCATCCCGGATGTTTTAGCGTAAATTCGCCAACCTCGTGAAAAGCGGTTGCGTCAGTCGAGAACTAAAAACGCCGATCTCCCGGAAGAGTGGTCCCGCGCCTGCGGGAAAAAGTTCCCCGCTTCAAAAAACAGGGATCCGTAAATCAAAGACCAGCCGGTGGCGCGCCGCGGCGTTGATCCTTCTCAATTTATTCATGATCGCGCACATCATTCAGTGGCGCATCATGGGCAAGACAGTTTCGCCCATCGAGCCGTCGGAAACCATGCACACGTTGCAGAAGGGGTTCGTCAATGCAGGCTTCATCTTTTTTACCCTGGCGATCCTGGCGACGTTGATTTTCGGGCGATACGTTTGCGGCTGGGGCTGTCACATTCTTGCTTTGCAGGATTTCTGCGGCTGGCTGTTAAAGAAAATGGGGCTTCATCCAAAGCCGTTCCGGTCGCGATTGTTAGTGTATGTGCCGCTCATTGGCGCGCTGTACATGTTTGTCTGGCCCACGGCCTATCGACTGTTCTCGGCCCCGCATGAACCGCTTCTTCCCAAATTCACCAATCATCTGGTCACTACCAATTTTTGGCAGACGTTTCCCTCCGTAGCAGTAGCCATCCCGTTTCTTTTCGTCTGCGGTTTCATGACAGTCTATTTTCTTGGGCAAAAAGGCTTTTGCACCTATGCCTGTCCTTACGGCGGATTCTTCGGTCTCGCTGACAAGCTCTCGCCGGGAAAAATCCGTGTTACACCTGCGTGCAATCAATGCGGCCACTGCACTGCGACTTGCACTTCGAATGTGCTCGTGCACGCGGAGGTGAAGCAATACGGGATGGTAGTCGATCCGGGTTGCATGAAATGCATGGATTGTGTCAGCGTTTGCCCAAACGACGCTTTGTATTTTGGTTTTGGGAAACCATCCATCCTGGTTCCCAAATCCGACGCAATCAAGAGGACTTACTCCCTGACATGGCCTGAAGAAATTGTCGGCGCACTCGTGTTTTTTGGAAGTTTCCTGGCTGTTCGCGGCGTTTACGCGCTCGTCCCATTTTTGATGGCTCTCGGTTGCGCCACCATCACCACGTTTCTCACTCTAAAAATGTGGAGATTGTTTCGCGCAAAGGAATTGTCCTTTTACCGTTTCAACTTGAAGTCGGCAGGAGAAATTCGAAAAGCGGGCTGGGCATTCGCAACCTTCGCCTGTGCGTGGATTGGATTGAATGCGCACAGCGGCTGGGTCCGTTACCATGAGTTTCTGGGGGACCGCGCATTTCAAAGAGTCCATCTGCCGGACGAGCTGGCTCTGGCGCAGGCGAATCCCGCTCGCTGGCTCAGCCCGGCTGACCGGCAAAACATCCTTGAAGGAAAAGAACATCTTCAGGCTGCTTCGAAGCTGGGGCTCTTTGTAAATAGTGAAGCGTTGCCGAAGCTGGCATGGTTTGAATATCTCCTGGGCGATACGGAACGATCCGTCCAGGTGCTCGGCCAGGCAGCGGCGCACCAGAAAGGCGAGGGGAAAGCTTTAAGTCTCTATTATCGCGGGGCGATCCTGAATCGATTGGGACGTTACGATGAGGCACAGGCGAGTCTGGATGAAGCCCTGGCCGAAAGAGAGGACATGATTCTCGCGCGTCAGGAAAAAGGCGAATCGCTCTGGCAGCTTGGCCGCACGGATGAAGCTATCGCGGTGTGGACCGATGCTGTGCAACGCAATCCACGCCTGGCGCTGGCGAATAACGAGCTTGCCGGCGCAAAACAGTCGTTGGGCAAACTCGTAGAAGCCAGTGTTCATGAAAGGCAGGCCAACCAATTCACGCCTGACAATCCGCTTTACCATTGGATGATCGGGCGCCGGCTCCAGGACCTCGGTATGACTGACCTGGCAGAAAAACATTTCCAGCGCGCGGCTCAGCTCGATCCCGGCGGCGAAATGGCTGCCGAAGGTTTAAGACGCTAAACCGCTGAAGCGTTCTCTGCGGACCCGAAGGGTCGACGGGAAATTAGCCGGTGGCGCCAGCCACCGGTGGTTGGTATGAAAACTGTTTTAAGCCCTGCAGGGCGCCCGGTTTTTCTGGTTGCTCCTAGCCGCTTTATCCGGTCAATCCATGGTCAGTTAAAAAAATTTTAAAAAAAGGATTGACATTACTTTGGCGCTTCTGGTACAAACGATGTTCCCGGCTTTACTGCCGGCTCCAAAATTCTATCTATATCAACCATAACAACTCATGAAAAAGAAAGCCACTTCAAAATCTGCGTTCTTTAACCTCCGTGTCTTAATCGGCCTTTGTATAGTCCTTGCCGCCGTCGTTCTGGCGCTGGTGGGCTCCGGCGCGTTCTCCGCAACCGCTAAGAGCCTCATCTACACGATGACGAAAGGTAAGATTATCACCAGCTCCACAGACCCTCTCGTCCCCGTTGGATTTGACTGTTCCACGATTCACGAGAAGGGCATCGACAAGCAAGAAAACTTCCGAGCGGGCGCCATCATGATCGCCTGCGGCGAGGTACCTGGCGTTGCGACTTCTGCGACTTCCACTCTCGGTCCCGTCGGCCACTTCATCAAAAAACTGTTGATGCCCCTGGCCTTTGGCGCGGCCGACGTCAACCTGATCAACCACCCCGAGACCTTTCCCAACATCACCCAGTCGGAGACATTCTCTACGGCTAACCCGGATAACCCCAATCAGATTGTCGTAGCGTACAACGATTCACGAGGTCGCAATTTCAGCCCCATCAACATCTCCGGCGCATCGGTGTCCACTGACGGCGGCGCCACGTTTGACCGCCTCACGAGGGCCAACGGCCAAGGCCCGTTCGACAATACCCTGGGCGACCCTGTTATTCTGTACAACAAGCCAAGCGGGACCTGGTTCACGGTGTGGCTGGATGTGGGTTGCGGCGGCCAGGGCTTGGGTGGGTACAAGTCCACCACTCCATGGGACCCGAATAGCTGGACCCATTTCTGCGCTTTCAACGAGGGCTCTGCCGACCGCGAGTCCGGCTATGCCGACAACAACCCCAGCTCTCCCTTCTTCGGGAACATGTATATTTCCTGGAACGACTTTAATTTTGGCAACGCGGACATCTTCGTTGTGCGCTCCACTGACA
>JBKPDP010000063.1:0-3744 GCA_046727935.1 Verrucomicrobiota bacterium
GAAGAAATTCCCTGGGGAGGCAAGCAGCTCCTTGTCGGGACCGGCGCCCGTGGCGCGCTTCCGGTAATGGACGAAGTCCTAGCGGAGGCGAAACAGCGTGGTATCGAGGTCGTTGCGGCGCCCACAGTGGAAGTCTGTGAGTGCCGTCGGCGAAATAGGCGTTCGCTTTATCTTCGCTCAGATTTTCGAAGGGAAGTACCGCGATGCTCTTGTAAGGAATCACCGCGGCCGCGTTCATGAATTTCTCTTGAGAGTGGCGAAGCATCCAAAATCCAACCCCGAGCGCCATCACGAGGAGCAACGCGGCGACGGCGGCAGATTTTACTCGAAAGGCGGTTCTCGCCCGCCTTAACTTTGCAGGCAGAGCTGAATTCCCGAGCTGATCCGTGTAAAGATTAACAAGCGGCACCTTCAGGCCATGCTTGCCTGTGACTTCTCCGACGTCGTGTAAATGCGATCGCCAGTGAGCATAGTGTTCCAAGTCTTCGGCGAAATGTTTGGAGAGGAGAATGTGTCCGGCATCACCGCAATACATGACGCGCTGCGCCACATTAATTCCAGCCCCAGCGAGATTGGACTGATCGTTCACATCCGCGACTGGATTGACCGGGCCACTGTGAATGCCGATGCGTACTTTAAGTTTCGGATGGCTTTGTAGCGCCTTGCTGATTTCTAGTGCGCACTCTACCGGCGCTTCGGGATTGTTTGTAAAGACGAGCACTATCCCATCGCCAGTCGGTAAACGCGTCAGCTTTCCCTCAGCTTCCGCGGCACGGAACTGCTCGGTCTCTCGAACAATCTGATTGAGCTCTTGCACTAACTCTTTTTGTTCGTCGCTCAGGAGCTTTGAGTATCCAACGATATCAAGAAACAAGATGTGCCCTACCTCAAGGTGGAGATGCGGCTCTTGAATGCTCGACATGTTGCCTCCCGCACATGCGGGGTTGTGACCTGATTTTTCCAGAGCCAATTTTCACTGTCGAGCACCAATAGGCCGCCTCGCCCGCGTGCTCGTGCGTTTCGATCACATTGCCCGCGTGATTGTAACCCGAATCACGGCTTGCCTGGTTGAAAGCGATTCCCATATAATGACGGTTTGCCTTGGCTGATGCAAAATTCTCTGCAGCCATCTCGATCGCGTGAGAACCAAAATGCCGCCACCACTCGGTGGATAGCCAACGCGACTGTCGCGTTGCTACCCGTGCTCGCGTGTCTCCTGGGCGGCGCTACCCAAAAATGGGAAGAGGGACTTGTCATCATGCTCCTCGCGCTCTGCCTGCTAGTGCGACCGCCTCGGTTTTCCCTCGGCGCGCCCACGAACCTCGTTCTTGTCACCCTCTTTATCTTGGCGGCAGTCGCATTTCTCCCCGCCCGCTGGTTTTTCCAACCGGAGTGGCGTGCGGCATTTGTAAATGACTTCGGAATTGAGCTTCCATCGACACTCTCTCCGCAGCCGTGGATCACGCTGAGCTACCTGGTTAGCTTCGCTGCTGGACTGAGCTGGCTCTATCTCGTTTCCACGCAAGACCTGGAGCTGCGCGAGGTGCGCTTTCAACTGCGCTTATTTACCATTGGAATTGCGCTCCTAGCCGCAATCTGTATCGCGCTTTACTTGGCACACATCACTCTCCCATTTTGGCACAACGAGCGAAATTTCGGTCCATTTCCAAGTCCGAATCAAACCGGAGATCTTTTCGGCCTCACCGCGATCGTGATTCTTGCCTGCGGTCAGGACGATCTTCACAGGAGAAGAAAACAGTGGATCGTCTGGATCCTCGCATTGATCCTGATCGTGGCAGCGATCGTCTTCAATTTTTCGCGCTCTGGAATCTTGATCCTCGTCGCGGGCAGCGCATTTTGGCTTGGCGCGTTCACGTTCCGACAACGCTCCCCCTCGCGACTCGCGCTTGGAGTCTCTTTTCTTCTGCTGCTAGTCACCGCGCTCCTGCTTTTCGGCGGGCAAACATTCGAGAGATTTCATCTTCGCGATTTCGGCAGTGCCAGCATCTCGACGGATTTCCGATGGCGAATTTTTCATGACACGTTTCAACTCATTCGTGATTCGCCCTGGTGCGGGATCGGTTTTGGAAATTTCGAATCGATCTTTGCAACTTTTCGTGACGCTTCTCTCAGCGATCAGCGTACCTTACATCCGGAAAGCGACTGGATTTGGCTTTGGACGGAACTGGGGTGGCCGGCGGTAGTGCTTGCGCTCATCGGGATCGCGCTCCTTGTTAGTCGAGTTTTCCCTCTGCGAGAGGGGACTAACCAACGTTATCGTCTCGCCACGCTTATCGCTGCACTCCTGTTTGCGATCCATGGGATTATGGACGTCTCAGGACACCGAATAGGTACGGCGTTTGCGGCAGTATTTTTGCTTGGGCTCTCACTGCATCGGCCGCTCGCTGTGAAAACGAGCCAGTGGATGTCGATTTTGTTTCGCTTTGTTGGCTTGATATTACTTGCGGCGGGCGTGTCATGGGTTGTCGCCGCGCGCGGTGAGAAACTGCTCCCCGGCTCTATCGGTGTTTCCAGCGTGAAGCAATTATCGGCCGTAGCCGATCGCGAACGCAATTTCGGTGAGACAATCACACTGACAACTCGCGCGCTTCAGTGGGCGCCGCTCGATTGGCAACTTTACCTTGCGCGTGCTACCGCGGAGGTCGAACTCAAACAGACAACAAATGCGGAGGATGATTTCCGCCGAGCGCGCTTTCTGGAGCCCACCGCTTATGAAGTTGCGCTGGCCGAAGGAAACGCCTGGCTGCCGTACGATCCCGTTCTGGCCGTGACAGCGTGGCGTGAGGCGCTACGCAGAGCCGGACCTTTGCGACCGGAAGTTTACGCGAGCATGCTGAGCGACGCGTCACTTGGAAGTCCAGAAGTCAGTCAAGTTCTGGAGACGATTGGACTTAGCGAGCACGATTTAGCGCTCCCCTATCTCAACCGGGTTTCAGACGCTTCTTTCAATCGCGCTCTTGCACAATTGTTAAGAAATGATCCGAGCCTACAATCCTTCACTGAAACAGAAAAACTCGCGCTTTTCGCCTTTTGGTCCGAACGCGGCGACCCCAGAGAGATTTCCCGAGCCGTTGAACAGCGTCCGGACTGGCTTCGTTATGCTTGGCTTGGTATGGCGAAATACAAGGCAAGCAAAAATGATTTTCGCACTGCCTACGAGTTGACCCAGCGATACGGCGAACCGGTCCCCCTTCCGCGAGTCCGCACTAATATCTCTCTTCAAGATCTAGAAGAGCGCTTCCACGCCACGCCCAATAACTACGGCATTGGTTACGAACTTTATCGCGCGCAGATGCAGAAGAGCCGGGTTGATGATGCACTTCTCACCGTCCGTCATTTCAGCGAACGGCCGAACTCGCCGGCCTATTTTCATTTCCTGGAAGCGCAATGTTGGGCCGAGAAACAAAATTGGGAACGCGCTTGGAATGCCTGGCAGGCGTTTCAGGCCGCGCAAGCGCCAGCAACGAAGTAGAATTTTCGCGAGATGTTGGGCCGTAAGCTTTACGGCTCTTTGAAATCGCCCGCGTGCTCGTGCGTCTCGATCACGTTGCCCGCTTCATCGAAAATGCGAATCACGGCATCATGTGAACGGCTGTAAAACTTTGCGTAGCCGATTGCGTTACTGATTGCGTTCGGCTCGGGCAGGCGCAAGTGGCAGCAGGTTGAATCACTCTGACCGAGATCGATGTCCTAAACGTAACGCAATGGAGCCGTTGGCTGCAA
>JBKPDP010000064.1:0-9706 GCA_046727935.1 Verrucomicrobiota bacterium
CCGACAATGGCAGCAAGCTTATCGTCAGGCTGGACCGGTCTCATGAAGGCGGGATTCGGTTTGCGCTTGGAAGTTTTCTTTTTGGTTTTCGGCATGGAGGCTGATTAACGTTTCGCTTGCGAGAGAGCAACACTAATTTTAAGTAAACGAAAAAAATTATTGCGGGGCCATCCTGCGCACGGATAGAGCTGTCATATCGTCGGACAAAGAATCTTCGGCGTTATTTGGCGTTACTCGCTCTAAAATTCTCTTGAGCAATACTTCGGCAGTCGGCGCGGAGTGATCGAGCATTTTTTCCAACTGCTGTGGCGTCAGCCGAGGCTGTTCATTTTTTGACGAGCCAAACAAGCCGTCAGTATACAGAAGGAAGGCGTCTCCTGGTTCAATGTCGAGCGCGGTTTCCACAAATTCGGGGCGTTCGACCGTTCCCAACGGGGGCGCAACCGACGCGATCGATTCCGTTGCACCATCACGGCGGACGATGAGAAGCGGCGGATGACCCGCTCCCACGGCATGCGCGCTCCCGGTTGTGTAATTGAGCGCGACACACATCGCTGTCATGAAAGAGCGCCCGCCAAAAATGCTGCGAAAGTCATCGTTGACTGCTTCCATCACGCTAGCTGGCGCGTCGTGTTCCACGCTGCCGTGGTGAAAGAGAAGTTTTGCCAGGGTGGTAAGTAATGCAGCAGCGGCCCCGTGACCGGAGCCATCGGCAATCCAGAACAAGATCCGGCCATCTTTCATTCGCAGCCAGCCGTAGATATCGCCGCCTACTTGGATGACTGGGCGATAGCAGGCTGCAACCTCCCAGCCAGGCAGCACTAAAGGCTTTTGGGGAATTAACGATTGCTGCGTCAAACGCGCTGCCGCCAGATCGCGCTCGAGATCGCGGCGCCATCGTTCGAGTTCGTCATTTTGCCTTTCTAATTGCCGTCTCATGGAACGGAGACGAAGCTGGGTCTCGATTCGTGCACGCAACACCGCGGCATTGACTGGTTTTGTCACAAAATCATCTGCGCCAGCTTGCAAACAAGAGACTTCACTTTCCTCGCTTCCGTGCGCGGTCAACATAATTGTCGGCACCTGTGCGACTGCCTGGTGTTGATCCGAGCGAAGCTGTTTTAGCACCTCGGCGCCATTTGCCCCTGGCATATCGAAGTCGAGCAGCAGAAGCGAAGGCGGCTTGGCGTGAATTATCTCCAGCGCTTCAGCACCGTCCCCGCACACTTGGCAGTTGTAGCCGGCGGACGTTAGCACTTGCGCCAGGATTTTGCGGCTCAAAGCGTCATCATCCACTATCAAGATTTCTGCGTGGGAATCGTTCGCCATCGACATCTCTATCTTGGATTCGGATGGAAGGCGAACCGTCATTGTATCCAGACCAGTTTTTGCGAAAGCGTCGCTGAGTTGGGAACAAAAGCGATTTAATGATTGGCAACGACTCAGACTGCGGATACGATTGTGATACTACTTCCATTTATGAAATTCTCATTGTCGCTTGCTCTATTCACGGCCTTCCTTGTCGCCTCGTGCAGTGAAGAGCCGCCGCCACCAACCGCCCGACATCGCGCCGCGAGTTATGCCCCCAGCCAGCCCGGGGAATACCCGCCACCGCAACAGCCATTCAATCCAAATGGTCCGGTTCAACCTACAGGTACGCCCCCGGTGGAGACTGCAGTAGCGCCACCTCCTCCAACGGCTGCGCCAACGAAGATTGCAAAGGGAGATTATCCGTACGGAATTCCCGTTCCTGGCAAGCCTCACCTGGTGGAGAGTCCTTATTCACCTGGCAAGTATATCGATGTCGAAGGATTCCCCCCGGGAACGGAAGTTAAAGATCCGTACACGGACAAAATTTTTCTTGTTCCGTAACCGGGTTGCCTGGGGGGCGTTCGAGGCTGATGCTGGATACTGGTATTCGGTGCTGAAGTAGCGCAGCGCCTTTCTTTCTATCGAGCATCCGGCATTAAGTATCCATTATCAGTTTCTTCTTATCCATGGAGTTGCGGGTAAAACGGGCACCTCGAATTGACATCGAGATTATTGTACCGGGCGATAAAAGCATCTCGCATCGCGCCGTAATCATCGCTGCCTTGTCGAATGGAGTGTGCACTCTGCATGGATTTCTTCCCAGCGAAGATTGTATGCACACAGTGAACGCACTGCGCGCCCTTGGAATTAAGATCGAACAGCCTGAGCCGGCCACGTTGATCGTTTACGGGAAAAAGCGGGTTCTGACGCCACCGAAGAGTGAAATTAACTGCGGCAATTCCGGCACCACCATGCGCCTTCTCGTTGGGCTGCTTGCTGGGCAGACATTTGAAAGTCGCCTTGTCGCCGATGCCGGGCTGGCAAAACGTCCGATGGACCGCATCATCGCGCCGCTCCGTCAGATGGGAGCAAATATTGTCGCGGAAGGTCCGGAAGAGACGGCACCTCTGTGCATCCGAGGCGGTTCCCTGCGTGGGATTCGTTATCGACCGCCTGTTGCAAGCGCACAGGTAAAGGGCGCATTGTTGCTGGCCGGCCTCTTTGCTAAGGGCAAGACCACCGTGATCGAGTCGGCACCGACTCGGAATCATCTGGAAATGATGTTTGATTATTTCCTGGTCCGAGTAGCAGTGGACGGGAATGGCAGCGTCACTGTATTCGGCGACCAGGTCCCAGAGTCGCGCGACTTTGCCATTCCGGGCGACATCTCTTCCGCGGCATTTTGGTTGGTTGCCGCTGCAGCGCGACGACGAGGTCATCTGCTCATTCGCGACGTTGGTTTAAACCATACGCGAACTGCGTTACTCGGTGTTCTGCTTCGGATGGGTGCGCAGGTACGCGAGGCTATTGAGGACATCGGTCAAGTTGAACCGCGCGGAATTGTCGAAGTCACCGGTTTCCCGCTTAAAGGCACTGTCATTCAGGGTAAAGAAGTGCCGCAGCTTATTGATGAACTGCCGATCCTTGCAGTAGCTGGCGCTCTTGCGTCCGGCAAGACGATTATTCGGCACGCAGAAGAATTGCGCGTGAAAGAAAGCGATCGTATTGCCGCAATCGCGCACAATCTGCGCGCCATGGGCACGCACGTGACTGAAATGAATGATGGCCTCGAGATTCTTGGCCCAGCCCCCCTGCACGGGGCCCGCGTGCCGAGTTTTGGCGATCATCGTATCGCGATGGCGTTTGCCATAGCGGGTTTGTTCGCTGATGGCGAAACCATTATTCAAGACGCCGAATGTATTCGTGAATCTTATCCTGGATTTGAAACCGTGCTTGAAGAATTCACAAATCCGAGACGGATGCAGATCAGCACGCCTGTGATCGGTTCCCTTACTCCCGGGCCGGTCGAGGAAGAAGCATGATTCCTGAAGGATTTGGGACCGCATGTAAATTACTGGCAGCTTGCCCGGCAGCTTTTCGCCGCGCTAATTTCCCGGATGCAGGAACAGTTTCATCGGGTAATTGCCATTGATGGCCCCGCGGCCTCCGGAAAAAGCAGTGTCGCACGAGAGCTCGCCCGGCAGCTGGGATTTGTTTACGTCAATTCCGGCGCCATTTATCGAGCAATCACCTGGCACATCCTGCAAAACAGAATCGATCCTGAAGATAGTGAGTGCATCGCGGAGGCCCTCCAAACAGCCGCCATCACGTGCGGTCTGCAAGATAATGAGTCGCGCATTCTGATTGATGAAGTGGACCCCGCGGAGCACTTGCGTGATGATTGTGTAAACGAAAGTGTTGCACGTGTCAGTCAATTCCCTGTGGTTCGTCAAATCGTCGCGCAGAAACTACATGAATACGCACAAAGCCACGATCTGATCGTGGAAGGCCGGGATATTGGTTCGGTCGTGTTTCCAGACACGCCCTACAAATTTTACGTTGATGCCTCGCCTCAGGTGCGTCGCCAGCGTCGTGCCGCGCAAGGAGAGCGCGACGAAATTGTGCTGCGTGATCGCGCTGATTCTTCACGCCCTGTCTCACCACTCGTCATCGCGAAAGACGCATGCGTCATCGACACTTCGCATCTTACAATTAACGGAGTGGTCAGTCAGATCATTGCACGGTTAAAGCAATTGGGTCTGCGGATCGCCCCGTGATTCAAACGGTTCGTCGCTTCCCGCTTCAACGATGAACGTTTATTACCGGCTTGGTTATCATCTTAGTCGCCTTGTTGGCCGACTGTTTTTTCGTTTTCGTGTAATTCATCGAGAGCGGATGCTTCAGAGCGGCCCGGTCATTCTCGCGATGAACCATCAGAGTTATCTCGATCCGCCGCTTGCCGGCATCACATGCGATCGGGCGGTGTACTTTCTGGCGCGGCGAACGTTGCTAGACGTGCCGCTGCTCGGCTGGCTCTTGCCGAAGCTCAATGTAATCCCGGTCAATCAAGAGGGCATCGACCGCAGCGCCCTGAAGTCTTTGATTCGCGTTCTTAAGGCCGGGAACACAGCGCTGGTTTTCCCGGAAGGCTCGCGCACGCTCGACGGTAACTTGCAGCCCGCCGAACCGGGATTGGGTCTCGTAATTGCAAAAACGCTCGCGCCAGTCGTGCCGATGCGGATCTTTGGCGCTCACAAGGCCATGCCACGCGGTGGCGGTTTGCACTTTGTGCCCATTACCATCGTGATCGGAGAACCGATTTTTTTTACGGCTGCCGATCTGAACCCATCACGGAAGGATCTCTACAAGCGGCTAAGCCAGCGCGTCATGGATGCAATCGCGGCTTTGTGCTTGAACTGATGAAGGTTATCCCCTTCCGTCGAATAAGGAAAACGAATGAGGCTTCCTTGCGCGCGCGAGATCGATATCGATACTTCAGAGATGAATTCGCCGCAGCAGCCTGCCGAGAAATTTCGATCGCCTCAGGTTCCAAGGAGCGCCGTTGTGCTGATGATTATTATCGTCGCCTCACTCGCGCTGGTGGCCATCTTTGCCAATATTCAGCGCCTTCGCCGTGGGCAGATCGAAACGATCGTCGTGATGCCGGCAGGTTCGACAACGCCCCAGCCGCGTTAACTTTTATTTGACTAGCAGCAGCCCCCTCGGTTTGTTCGTCCAAATTAACGAAAAGCAAAAATACGACCTCTGATATGAAAAAGCTCTTTGTCCTCTCAGTGCTTATTCCCTTGGCGATGGTTTGCTCCTGCCAAAAACAAGATGCAGCGGCTGAACAACAACTCGTTCAACGGAAAGCCGAGTTGGATGCGCGAGAGAAAGCCTTAGACGAACGAGAGAAGGCATTGGGCGAAAAAGAAAGAGCAGTAGCGCATGCGGCGATGCTTCCACCCGACCTTCAATTGCGAGCCCTGAGAAAGGACGGTTCTTCGAATGTTCAGCCTTCTGCATCTATCCCTGCCGGTTTATCGCCGCCCGACAACACGCAGCTCAAAGCCAGTAGAGAAAGAAGAATGGAAGAGCTACGCGCTTTAAGGCAGCGCAGGTTGGAGGCAATACAGAAAATGAGAACGCTAGGTCCAGAAGCGTCTCCTCCCGCCGAAGCTCCTTCGGGCGGGGAAGCGACTTCTGCGTCTCCGTCGCCTACGCCCCAGTAAATACGAGGCGTTAATCACGCTTCAGCGAAAATTAGCCGGCGAATTTGCGCGTTGCGTTGCCAGCTCGCGGGCGTGTTGCAATGTGTCGATTGAATCGACGTTCTTATCGCGCCGAATCGCTTTGATTCTCGGGAAACGCAGCGCCAATCCACTGGCATGGCGTGAGCTGGGCTGAACTGAATTGAAAGCAACTTCGAGGATCACGTCCGGTTTCACTTCGCGATACCGGCCATGGTCCGCGATGGTGTTCTGTTTGAAGTGCTCGGTCAACTCTGCAATTTCTGCATCGGTTAATCCGCTGTAGGCCTTACCAATCGGCAAGAGGTTACCGGTGGTTTCATCGCGCACTGCAAATGTGTAATCGCTCAACACACTATTGCGCTTACCGTGTCCGAACTCGGCCCCCACGACCACGACATCCAGCGTCGCCAGTTCTTTCTTGAGCTTGAACCAAAACATGCCCCGATTGCCGGGCAGATAGAAACTCTCCGGATCTTTGATCATCAGCCCTTCATTCAAGCGTTGCCGCGCCTGTTGGAACGTTTGTTCGATCTCCGCAGCAGAATGCACAGGCATTACCCTGGCAAGTTGAAAGTGCGACGGCAATCGCAGGCTACTGAGATATCTTCGCCGCTCATGCAGCGGAGTCTTTAACAATGACCGGCCGTTTAACCAAAGAAGATCAAAGATCACAAACGCGACCGGCACGTCTGCCGCTGCACGCGCGAATAAATCGGCGCCGTCGCTCTTTCGCCCCAGCCGCCTCTGCAGATCGAAGAAGGTGAGTTCGCGACCCTTCTCGAAAGCAATAATTTCGCCGTCGATAATCAGCTCTTCCTGGAAATTCCTGGCTTGGTCGGCCAGTTCCGGGAATTGACCCGTGATACGCCGCAAATCGCGAGAGAAAATCTCGACCTGTTGCGCACTGCGGTGCAGCTGCGCGCGAATACCGTCGAATTTGTCCTCCAAATAGACGGTAGCCGGCCCGGGTGACGCCAGTTCCTGGTTAGTCGCCGCAGCTTCAGCGAACCGTTCCCACACTGCTTCGGCCGTCGGTTCAGGAGTCGCAAGCATGCATTTGATCGGACGAAAGATTGACAGCTCCGCGCCCGCAAGCTCGTTTCGCGAAGCGAGCAGGGCCGTCTGACCAATGTCGCCTAACAACATGTTCGCCTCCCTTACCTGCTCAAGGGGGACACCGAATGCCTTGGCGATTGCCTCCTCAACCAAACCCTCGCGCAATCCGATGCGCAGATCGCCAGTTAAAATCTTAACGACGTACTGACCTTCGCGCGCGGACAGTTTTGAAAATCGATTTTGCAGCAGTTCGGCCTTGGCGAGTGGCCCGCGCGCGCGGTGAAGATTTTCAAACAACTCGCCTGATTTACGGATGCTGAACGGCTGCGGTGTCGTTCTTCCACCCAGAACTTCGAAGGCAGTTTTGCCCGCATCGCCGTGAGTGCTGGCGACGCGATGAAATTCCGCCTCGTCGATTTTGGTCGCCGCTTGCAGCGCGCGGAAAATTACGGCCCAACCAACCTGCAAGGTGCGCGGATCGCTTTGGGCAAAAGCTTTACCGGTGAAATAGGGTGTCGCGATCGCGAGCTGCTCGCTCGTTAGGCCGCGCAGGTAGTCGGCAAGCAGTCGAATTTTCTCCAGTTTTGCCGGAGTTGCGGCGATCGCTTCACCAGCATTCGCAAACGCGACGAATTCGGATGCGGTAGCGCACGCACTTCCGGTGCAGCGTTCGGCGCTGAGCGCACCAAGGGAAGGGCGTGCAGGAATCTGTCCCAGCGTAAGCTCCATTTGGTTCTCTTCACTCAATGCCCACGCTTCGATGGCGCGCTGGCGCAAATCGCGTGCAAACGCAGCAGCGAAACCATGGAGCGTAAACACCAGGCGCGGCTGTACGAGTTCGACATAACGAAGCAGGTCGTTGTAATCAGCGTGGTCAGAAAGCGCAAATGCCGCGTCGACCTGGTAGCGATAGACCGCGTTCGGATCGACCGCCCAGCCACTGATCATCGCGACGCGTTTGCGCGCAATCCTTTCTAGCATGTGCGAATGATTCGCGCTTGGTGGGCAGATTAGAACCTTTCCTGCAACATCGCTGGCGTTGTAGCGCAGGTATTTGCAAAACGATTGGCCAAACTGCTCGTAGATGCGCGTAACCTGGTAGACCGAACCGTGCAGCATCGGCGTCAACCCGGCTCCATCGAGCGAACAGAGTATTTCCTGCGCTTTACCTAACGAATACCCAAGAAGCACAGGCACACGGTCGTCGTCAATTGTTTCGCGGCAGAAAGCGACGATTTGGCCGACGACTTCTTCCGTTGGTGGAAATCGGTAGCGTGGCAGGCCGAATGTCGTCTCCATGATGAGCGTATCCGCCTTGCGCCACTCTGCCGGCTCGGCGGATTTTCCTGGACGCAGCTTGAAATCGCCGGTGTAAAGCAAGGTTTCGTTGCCGACAAAGAGGAAACATTGCGCAGAACCAAAGATATGCCCGGCCGGCAGTAGCATAAGGTCGAGCCCATGTACCATTCGCTTTTCACCAAACGGCAGAACGTGCTCCGTGCGGGAGCCCGGCAGCCGGCTTTGCATCAGAGGTGCTGTGCGCTCGGAAACGATGATTTCTTCGTGTGGCGCAATGTGATCGCTATGCGCGTGCGACACGAAGGCGAATCGCCTTGCGTCCCATGGGTCGAGCCATAAATCCTGGTGCGGCAGATACACCCCGCGTTGATAACGAACTTTAATCATGAAATCGAAATTTACTTCCAGATTCGCGTGAGTTCCATAGCAGCTGGAGAATCTGGGATATGTGGTTGCTCGTTGACACCCGATTCAAAACCCGGCTTTATTAGGCCAATGAGATTTGCCGCCGTATTCGTTGCCTTGGGCTCTTTGACCTTCGTCGCTGCAACCAGCGAAGGCGCCCGCGAAGAACCAAGAATCGTGGAAAAGGTAACACGGCTCCCGGTCGCGTTAAGCAACGATTTCGAGTTTCGAAAAACGAAGCTTGTCTATTTGAGTGAGAAAGGACCAAGACCAGGTGAGGGCGCACGGCAGGAAACGAGCAAGCTTGGTGGGAAGTCAAATTCGCCGAGCCAGAAAACGGCGACGCTGCAGGACGCTCCCATCACCTTTGAACGCCAATATCGGATGTTTGGGGCCGTGACGGGACTCGATCAGCGTCAGCGTTTCGGCAATTACTTCGATTTCTTCTGGCGGGCCAAGCGCCCGTCCGATGTCACAGTGCGTTTGGAGTACCGCCAGGAGAAACTGCACGAGCACGTCCAGGCACAGGAGATTTCATATCGAAATGTGCGTGGCACTCATAAGACCGAATTCAAGGTCATTGGAGACGATTATTTTGACGACGGCCGCGTAATCGCATGGCGGTGTCTGTTAATCGAAAACGGGCGGATCGTAGCGGAAAATCGCTCCTTTATGTGGGAGGGATAGGCGGTGTCTCATTCCCTCGGCTATTGTTGCCGAATGCGGCCTGTGGTTTTCTCAAGTCCGGCGAGCATTGACAGCATGCCTTCCGGGCTGGTATTCTTTAAGTAGTAATTGTGGACTCATCTATTCAAGTAGGGGTGAGCGGCCCGACCGTTTGGGTGAAAGTGGAGGGGAAAGGTAGTTTCCTCAACAGCGGCAATCTCAAAGAGTTCGCGCGTGAGATGTTGGACCGCGGCTATCGCGAGTTTGTGGTGGACTTGGCGGATTGCGCCATGATGGATTCCACATTCATGGGAACCATGGCCAGCGTGGCACTTCGACTGAGGGAGTTGGGACATGGACATCTTCACATCGTTCACTGTGGGAACCGCAGCCAGGAACTTCTCTCCGGACTGGGCTTGGATCAGATATTCGATATTCGTGGTAACGGTGCCGGTCGTCCTGAATGCGGAGCGCTCGAGCGAGCTCCCGTGGTCCGGTCGCCCGAGGAGAGAAAAAAGGAACAAACGGAGACGATGCTGGCAGCGCATGAGGCGCTTTGCGAGGCCGCGCCAGAAAATATCCTTCGCTTTAAAGACGTTCTCGATTTCTTAAGACAAGACCTTCATCACGAGACGCCTTCGAAGTAAGCTGGCCCTTGCATGATGTGGCCGACTCTTCTTCTCGGACTGCTTGTCGCGTCTGTCGCTGGATGGATT
>JBKPDP010000065.1:0-19310 GCA_046727935.1 Verrucomicrobiota bacterium
ATCCGGTATGTGACCATTTTCGGTAAGACGTCAGCAACACCAAGGCGCAACCGCAACGGGCGTGACGTTGGCCGCTGCCTAACCGAATTCAACAGATCCTGTCCAATGGAAAAAATCTCCTCCGCATAGCTCAACACATGCGTGTCAAATCCGCGCAGCCACTCATCTTCATATCGCCTTGGGCGAGAGGAGGACTCTCCAGATGATTACCCTTAAGTCCATCAAACGTATCGTGATCCTCGTCGTCGGCGGCACAGTGCTTCTGCTTGGCATAGCATTGCTGGTACTGCCGGGCCCAGCCTTTATCGTTATACCAGCTGGACTGGCGATTCTGGCGATTGAATTTGCGTGGGCTCGGCGATGGTTGCGCAAAGCCCGAAGCCTGCTTGCAAACATGGGCAGCGCGGTTGGGCAGAGTGAGCAGGCACGACGCTCCTCATTTTTCTCGCCACGCCAACACTGCGGATCTAGCTCAAACCTGAAACCGCACTTCGCAAGGCGCGTGGCACAAGGGGCGCAAGAATCTCGCGGAGGAAAATGACCAGCGCCAAACCCGAAAATCGAACGCGGGCTCCTCCGCATTTGTAATGCTGCCCAACTAGCATTTCCTCGAATGGGCGTCTGGACGTCCGCAGAACTAAAGCAAGAGACACGCAAAACGAAAGGACAGAACATGAAACACAAAAACAACGAACATCAACCCTCAACGGGCGAAAACCATCCCAATCAGGATGAGGTCGCGCGGCGCGCTTATGAACTTTATCAAGCGCGAGGGGGAGAACCCGGCCACGAGCTTGAAGACTGGTTGCACGCCGAACAGGAGGTCAACAAGCACGGCCAGGTGATCCACAGCGAGGGATAAGAGATTGAAACTGACTGGAGGTGGCACGGATGACCAGCAGTGAGTTGTGGATCACAATCCTGAAACTGGCATCCGTGCCATTCTTGGTGCTGCTCAATGGCTTTTTCGTCGCCGCAGAATTCGCTCTCGTCAAAATCCGCGATACCCAACTCGAAACTCTTGTCTCCACAGGTTATAGGCGCGCCAAGGTTGCGCGGCGCATCGTGCACAACCTCGACGCAGCGCTCAGTGCCACACAACTTGGTATCACACTGGCGAGTCTGGGACTGGGGTGGGTAGGCAAGCCGGTGTTCGCGACTCTGTTAGCGCCTCTAATCGGGTACTTCAACGTTGGCGCGGCCGAAGCCGATTGGCTTGCCTTCGCGGTCGGGTTCACGATCATAACCTTCCTGCACATCGTGGTGGGTGAACTCGCGCCCAAATCTCTGGCGATTCAAAAACCGCTGCCGACTTCGTTGTGGGTTGCACAACCTTTGCAGTGGTTCTACAAACTCTTTTATCCGGCCATTTGGCTGCTCAATCACGCGGCTTTCTGGCTGTTGCGCCGCTGTGGGATTCAGCCTCCCAGCGAGTCCGAGTTGGTCCATTCCGAAGAGGAGATCCGCTTGATTCTGGGCCAGTCGCGACGCTACGCCAAAGGCCCAACACTGGGAAAGGACATCGCCTTAAACGCCTTCGCCTTGCAGCAGTGCCGGGTCCAGGAAGTGATGACGCCGCGACACGAAATTGTCGATTTGAATACCGAAGACACGATCGAGGAGTGTCTCGCGGTAGCCCGGCAGACTCGTTATTCCCGCTTTCCGCTGTGTGAAGGAGGCGACTTGGATAAAACGCTGGGCGTGATTCACCTCAAGGATTTGCTGGACTTGCAGCATAGGGCTAGACACGGCCGCGACCTCGCGGCGGTGGCGCGCAAAATTATTTTCGTCCCCGAAAGGACGCGTCTGGAAAACGTCCTCAGCCTTTTTCTCCAATCCAAGTTGCATTTGGCGCTCGTGGTAAACGAATTCGGCAACACGATTGGCGTGGTAACTTTGGAAAACGTGTTAGAGGAACTGGTTGGTCCGATCGAGGATGAGTTCCATCATGAGGAATCACGCGTTAAGCCAATGGAGAAACAGAGTTGGGAGCTGAACGGCTCGTTGCGGGTGAGCCAGTTGGGCGAGCTGATTGGCCGACCTTTAGAAGAAACCGCGGGTGCGTCTACCGTGTCCGGATTGATGATTCAAAAGTTGGGCCGCTTTCCTCGGCCTGGTGACGTGCTTACACTAGACGGTTCGGAATTGCGAGTCGAAAAAATTGCAGGGACACGAATAACAAGAATTAAATTGACGCGCCCGTCCGACGCGGCTGGCCCGGCATCACGGGAGACTGGCGCGCCAGACGTCTCAGCCGATTTACGCCAGCCAGAGCCAGCGAAGGCTGACCCGAATCATTCACAGATGTTGCATGCAGCATGATCGGTTCAGTCTGGCTATGGGTTGGATTCGCTTTGTTCATCCTGGCGATGCTGGCGCTGGACTTGGGCGTGTTCCATCGCAAGGCCCATGCGGTCTCATTTAAAGAGGCGCTCGGCTGGACTGCGACTTGGGTCACGCTCGGGTTGGTCTTCGGCGCGGGCGTGTGGCACTTCGCCGGACACGAGAGGGCACTCGAGTTCTACACCGGGTGGCTCATCGAATATTCGCTCAGCGTGGACAACGTCTTCGTGTTTGCGCTGATTTTCTCTTATTTCGCCGTTCCGCCAGCCTCCCAACACAAGGCGCTGTTCTGGGGAATTCTCGGCGCGTTGGTGATGCGTTTCGCGTTGATTTACGCCGGCGCAGCGCTGATCACACGCTTCAGTTGGCTCCTCTATCTGTTCGGCGCGTTCCTCGTCTTCACGGGAATCAGGATGGCGTTTCGACGCATCGAGCAAATCCAGCCGGAGCGCAACCCAATCGTGCGTTGGTTTCGCAAATGCGTTCCGGTAACCCGCGATTATCATGGAGATCGCTTCGCAGTGCGCCGGGGCGGACGCTGGTTCATCACGCCGTTACTAGTGGTGCTGCTCTGCGTGGAAACAACCGACCTGATGTTCGCCACGGATTCCATTCCTGCCATCTTCGCAGTTACACTCGACCCGTTCATCCTTTATTCGTCGAATGTCTTTGCCATTGTGGGCCTACGCTCACTTTACTTCGTGCTGGCTAGAGCTATGAACCTCTTCCACCATCTCAAGCTGGGCTTGGGCGTAGTGTTGGCGTTCGTTGGGGTGAAAATGCTCCTCGCACATACCGCGTGGAAAATCGAAACATTGCCCGCGCTGCTCGTCGTCGCGACAGTGTTGGCCGTTTCTATCCTCGCCTCTCTGATTCGCAACGCTCGCAAACGCAGAGGAAACGCGCGCTCGCAAACACTCCCGGCTCGCCCGCGCGTCGCCGCGTGTCGGTGCCGGTTCACGCCCACAAATTCGTTTTCTCCAAGACCGCAAAATGCAGATTCACTCGGAAAACCGTAGCTCGAAATCGTCACGACCCGATTTTCGAAGATGGGGACGTTGCCGCTGAAAAATATTAGAGATTCCTCGACCCATTCGACTTTGCTCAGGGCAAGACTTTCGCTCGGAATAATAGAGCCCACGCTCCCGGTTAGAATCTGCGAAACCACGAATAGGGAAAATCGTCTCCCGGGCAATCGGTCGGCCAGCGCGGTGGATTCATTTCACGATGTGGTCGCACAGGAATCGCGCCCCTGTCGATCTTACCACAGCGTTCTCGCAGATAGCGGATGAGTTCCTCGCATGCGTCAAGCTGCGCGCGCGTCGGCTGGCCGCGATTGAAATCGCCCACCAAACAAATGCCGAGCGAAATGTTGTTCAGATAATCACTGTGCACGTGCCCGCCGTTGATCTGGCGGCGCCAGCGATCACCCACTTCGATCTGGCCGTTTCCCGTGGATGTTCCGTTCCCAATCACGAAATGATAGGCGAGACCATTCTGCATCCGGCGGACATGCCGGTGGTAATAATCGAAGACGCGCGCGTTTCCCTGCCGCGTGCCGCTATTGTGCACCACAATAAATTGCCAGCGACGCCGTTTCACTGGTGCGCGTCGGATCGCTTCGATAACGGATCGCGTTAGATAACGATAGTTGCCGGAACTGCGAGACCAGGGCCAGAAACCAAATTTGCGCGGCGGAGGCGACGGTGGAGGCTCGAGGCCCTGATCCTCTTCGAGACCAGATTTTTCGATCACAACCTGAGCTCGCTCGCCGCTTGGAAGAGCACGCGGAGCTTTTGACTGCGGAGAGGGCGCTGGTGTCGGCGCCGCAGACTCGGAGGTTTTCGGAGCCGGCGTTGGAGTTCCTGACGCCGCGGCACCCTCTTCGGCACGGCGCGGCGGCGTCTTTTCTGGCTTCGCTGTCTCCTCTTCTTTTCGGGATTTGGATTTCCCTGCTTTTTTGGTCTTGCTTGAGGCCTCTTTGTCGCGGGATTTCTTGTTCGCCGATTTCGGTTTCGGTGTCGGTGTGTGGTGACGCTTTGATTTTGGTGACGCGCCTGACTCTGGCGTCTCTCGCGACGCACGCGTTGCCTCTTCCTCTTCTTCAGATTTTTTCGCCGGCTTTGCTTTACGAGGGCGCGGGGATTCCTGTGCGTCTTGCGATTCATTATCGTCGCCCGTCGACTCTTCTTTTGCAGCCTTTGCTTTGGGGATTGGCGTAGGCGATTTTTTTTCTTTTGGAGAAGAGTCCGTTCCCTTTTTCGACTCGTCGTTCGCTAATCTCGCGTGTGGAATCGCGGTCGGCGCTTTTTCGGGCGTTACAGAAGCTCGATGTTTCTTCCCCGATTTCGTCGCTGCTTTCGCTACCGGGCTTGGAGATTTCTTTGGCTTCGAGGACGGCGTAGCGTGCGTCTCGATTTGCTCGGATTCATCGCGCCGGCTTTTTTCTTCATCACCGACTTGCGCATGGAGGAGACTTCCAACGATTGCGCCAGAGGCGAGCGCAGTTGCGAGCCAAATCCGAAAGCGCACCACTGCGACGGAGCGTAACAGAGCGCGAGACGTGATCAACGGAATCGTTAAAAAAAGTTAAAGGGTTACAAAGTTAAAAAGGCAATCACCCCTTCCTTTTTAACGTTTTACTCTTTAACTCATCGCCGCAGGCTCGGACGCGGCAGGCGCAGCCGTGTGCATTTTTTCGCATTCGCGCCGAAGAATGGCATTCAACTTTCCGCCCAGCAACAGCAGCAGACAGGTCAGATACATCCACGTAAGCAGCACAACGATGGACGCCAGCGCGAGATACGTCGGGTTGTAGCGATCATATCTCGCCACGTAGAGCTGAAAAAGCTTCGTCGCGATGATCCAACCGACCGAAAAGAAAATCGCGCCTGGCAACGCCTGACGGACGGTCAAATAATTATCCGGTGTCAGGAGATAAAGCGCGAGCGCGAGAATGACCAGCGCCACAAAGGTAAAAGGCAAATTCAGTGTCGCGATCCATGCTTGCAGCGGAAACGCGAGCTGAAAATTGACTTCTGCAAGACCGGCCAGCCGTTCACCAAAGACGATTGCGTTGAAGCAAAACACGATGATGATCCCGAACCAAAACAGCATGAAAAATGAGATGATATACTTCGACCACCAATGCGGATCTTCCCGCATTCCGTACGTATGGCTGAGAGCGCGTGAGATCGTCGCAATGAAGACAGTCCCGAAATAAATTCCGAGAATGATGCCTGCGTTTGCGAGCAGGCCGCTTGAGCCTGTCACCACCACATTCGCCATCGCAGAATCCAGAATGTCCTGCACTTTCGGATCCGGCGGCATGAAGCTTTTTAGGAGAAGAAACATCCGATGCAATTTGGTTGGATCGGTGCCGAACAGACCCAGCAGATGCCAGAGAAACAGCGATCCGGGGGCAAGCGCAAAAAGAAGTAGATACGCCATCTGTGCGGCGAGCCCGGTCGTGGTATCGGTTGCCGTTTCCCAAACCAGGCGCCGCAAGACGCGCCAGAGCAATCCGAGATATTTCATCTCCGCCGAGAGTTTACTTTGCCCGATGTAAATATCCATTAAACTCCGAATGCTTCGGTAACTTCGGTCCTCTTTGCCTTGTGGCGCCAGTTTTCCAATCAGCGTCACGATGGCCTGATAAACTGTGAAAAAAAGAATATTGATCCTCACCGCAAGTTTCGGGGATGGCCACAACAGCGCCGCGCGGGGAGTTCGCGATGGTCTGGCTCGTGTCGCTCCGGAAGGGACGGAGGTCGAATTGCGGGATTTGTTTGCCGAAGCCTACGGGACGGTCAACGAGCTCGTACGAAAAGGCTATCTGGCAGTAGTTAATTTCGCGCCACGCGTTTGGGGAGCCATTTATCGCTGGCTCGATCGCAAGAAAGATTTTGATGAAGAATTCCAGCGATTCTCACGGCTGAAGGATCATTTCGCCGCATTGCTCGACCGTTTTCAACCAGACGTTGTGATTTGCACCTTCCCGGCCTACATGAACGTGCTCCGACAAATTCAGGGATCAAACGCTGAACGTACTCGGTCCTGCAAGCGCGTGGTTATAATCACGGACTCGATCACTATCAACGCAGCCTGGTATCGGTGCGCCGCAGATCACTTCCTCGTTGCGAACGAGCAGAGTGCCTCCGTCTTGCGAGCAGTCGGAGTCGCACCAGAAAAAATCAAGGTGTTCGGCTTTCCCGTAAGTCCAAAATTTGCTGACTCCGCAGGGTCGAATCGCGTCTTGCCTGCGAATGACTCTGAGCGCCGCGTTTTGTACATGATCCATCAAGCCACTCGCGGTGCACCGGAACTGGCACAGCGGCTTGCCGATCTGGGTGTTGATCTGACCGTGACTATCGGCCGCGCCGACAAGCTTATGCCGGAGATCGAAGCTGCGGTCGGAGATAAAGCAAAAGTCATTGGCTGGACCGACGAACTTCCGGGTATGCTCCACGAGAGCCATTTGCTAATCGGGAAAGCTGGAGGCGCAACGGTGCAGGAAACGATCGCCGCTGGCTGTCCAATGATCGTCAATTACGTGGTCGCCGGGCAGGAGGAAGGCAATGCCAGGCTAATCGTTGAGACGAATTCGGGTGTGATCGCAAATTCGCCACGGGAAGTCATCGCGCAGGTGCAGCGCGCGTTTGCCGATGACGCAAGACAATGGCATCAATGGTCCGTCAATATCAGCAAGCTCAGCCGGCCGCGTGCCGCGCTTGATATCGCCGAGTTTTTGTTGTCGCTAGATTCGTCTCATTAACACCGCCGCTTTAGCGCGGTGTGTTGGATCGCTATGAAGCTCCAGCCGTTTCAACGACTTTGGCCACAGCAAGCAAACCGTTAAAACGGTTCGCATCGTTAAGCGGCCTCTTTCACCGGGCTAAAGCCACGGTGTTACTTACACCAGATTTCTTCGCCGCCACTGAATGTTCGCAGCACATCTAATTCTGGCGAGAGAACGACCAAATCTGCATCCGCGCCCACTCCGAGATGGCCTTTGGTTTCAGAGCCAATAGCACGCGCGGGATTTTCCGTTGCCATCAGGACGGCTTCGTGCAGCGGAACGTCTACTTTCATGACCATCGTGCGCAGAAGGCCGATCATGCGCGAAGCGCTACCGGCAAGCGCTGAGCGGTCGGCAAGCAGACAAACACCACCTTCTACCAAGCAATCTCTCCCAAAAACTGAGAACTTCGATCCATTCGGCAACCCAGCGCCAGCGATTGCGTCGGTTACGAGACAAATTCCGCCAGGGCCTTTTGCGTGATATAGCATTTTCATCAACGTCACGGAAACGTGGTGACCGTCGGCGATCAGTTCGCAACTGATCTGCGGCTCGCTTAATGCAAGCTCGAGTAAACCGGCAACGCGATAAATGCCGCGGCGACGCGCGCTCGACATGCAGTTGAAAGTGTGGGTGACGCTGCGCATGCCACGTGCGAAACCTTCTCGCGCCTCTTCGTCCCATGCATCGCTGTGGCCTCCACTGACACTGATCCCGCGTGCGTGAAAATCCTCGATCGCCTCAAGCGCTCCCTGCTGCTCGGGCGCGATCGTGATTCGTTTGATCACGTCCGCATTATCGAGCAGTTGCCGGACGGAACCCTGGGAGGGGGTTTGAATGAATTCAGCGCGTTGCGCACCGCATTTGGACTTCGAAATAAACGGCCCCTCGACGTGAACGCCAGCGATCTGGTTGATGGTAGGGCGCGACCACCGGGCGCGCCGCTGCATGCAACCTCGAACAGCGTTCAGGACTTCAACCAACTTATCGAGCGGCGCGGTCGCCGTTGTCAGCAAAAGCGAAGTGGTGCCGCCGCTGGCGTGATAATCGCAGATGGCTTGTAACGCTTCCGCAGACGCTTCCATGGTGTCGCGGCCCAGCGCACCGTGCACGTGAAGATCGATGAAGCCGGGCGCGAGATAATTTCCGCTTAGATCGACAACGGAGTCGGCGGGAGCCGTGCGACGTAGACGGGCAGCCCGAGAGGGTGGCGAGCCGGGAGGAGAGCCATCAATCTCTTTCTCGCGTGCGTGGGTCTGCTCGCGGATCGCGGCGATTTTTCCTTTTTCAACGACGACCTCAAGACCATCGCGAATGCCATCGGGAAAAATCAAACGCGCGTTGGTAAGAATCATTTCGTTCAACGCTCAATGCTCGATGTTCAGTGTTCAGCATTCAATGCCAATCGAAGTGGATTGCGTTTGGAGCCGGCAAAGTCCATCCTCTTGGGACGATGAATTTCGAATACGATGTCGTAATCATCGGTGGCGCCTTTTCCGGTGCGGCAACCGCGCTCATGCTGAAGCGCAAGCGACCTGAAGCGCGCGTCCTGATCATTGAAAAAAACGCGGAGTTCGACCGCAAAGTCGGCGAATCGACTACCGAGGTGAGCAGTTGTTACATGACCCGTATTTTGGGGTTGACCCATTATCTCGGCCATCATCAGCTTGCAAAGCAAGGATTGCGTTTGTGGTTTTCAAATCAGCCTGATCAATGCTTTGACAATTGCGTCGAGGTTGGCACTCGTTATCAGAGCCGATTACCAGGCTTTCAAGTTGACCGCGCAAAGCTTGATTCACACATGCTCAACCTCGCCGTTCAGGCAGGTTGCGATCTCTGGCGTCCCGCCAAGGTAACCAACTGCGAACTGAACGGCGCAAGCGGACAAACGATCAACGCAATTGTCGACCTTCCGAGCGGAGCGATGGCCTCTGCAGACTCGCGCGAACGCGCTGTTCGCGCGCGTTGGATCGTCGATGCTACAGGGCGCGCTGCAATGCTCGCCCGCAAGCTTGGACACTTTCGTCCGAACACTGAGCACCCGATTAACGCTGTCTGGGCGCGGTTCACCGACGTAAAAGAGTGGGACAGCTACGAATGGCGCGAGCGTTTTCCTGATTATGCGAATCGTTGTCGCACCGCGCGTGAATGGGCCACGAATCATCTCCTCGGACGCGGTTGGTGGGTCTGGGTCATTCCGTTGCATGGCGGTGACGTCAGCGCCGGCATCGTTTACGACAGCCGCATTTTTAAACTCCCGGAAGGACCAAGCCTGGGTCATCGGCTGCATGCGCACATCCTGGGCAATCCGGTGGGTCGCGAAATTTTCGCCTCGGCAAAAGTTATCGAAGGCGATGTGCACGCCTTGTCGATGTTGCCGTATCACAGCGAGAAGGTTTGCGGTGACGGCTGGGCCGCAGTTGGCGATGCCGCCGGGTTTATCGATCCGCTTTACAGTCCCGGTCTCGATTTTTGTTCATATACTTCGTACTACGTAGCCAATTTACTGGCAGAAAGTTTAACAGGCGAAGATGTGGCCGATCGGCTTCGTTACTACAACGAGCAATACCCAATCACGTACCGTTACTGGTTCGAAAGTCTGTACAAGGACAAATACTATTACATGGGCGACGCCGATTTAATGTCCGCGGCGCTCCTTCTCGATGTAAGCAGTTATTATCTCGGCTTGATCCGGGCAATTTATCGCGATCCGGAATCTGCATTTCTGACTCTGCCGTTCACAGGCATCGGCGGCAGATTCGCCCGGAACACGATGACTTTTTATAACCGGCGCCTCGTCGCGCTGGCAAAGCGTAAATGGGCCACTGGGTACTATGGCAAACGAAATGCCGGCTGGCGCGACCTCTATGATGGATTTGTTCCAGACATCCGAGTTCGCAAACAAATTTGGCGCGGATTGCGCCGCTGGTGGAAATGTGAACTGATTAATCTGGGATTGATGCTACGCAAGCAAACAACGCAATTCGCAGACCAGTTAACCGCTCAATTGGCATTAAACCAATGACGAAGCACGAATGACGAAGTAAGCATGAAACCCGAATGATAAAGAAGATGTGTCACGATGTTTCGTCATTTTGATCATTCGTCATTCCTTCGACCTTCGTCATTCGGAGTTCGTCATTATTAATGACGGAAGGCGCTCCACGTGCTGCTACGGGTTCAGCAGTGCCGCGTACCAGCGCAGAAAAATATCGCCGAAAAACATCCAGCTTAGCGCGCCAAACGCGAGGTAAGGTCCAAACGGCAGCTTGGCGGACCAAACCCGTTTCCCGACGACCAGCGTAATCAGGCCAACGATCGATCCGAGCAGCGAGCCTGCGAAAAGACTAAACAACACTGCGCGCCATCCGAGAAACGCGCCAATTGCAGCGAGAAATTTCAAGTCGCCCCGTCCCATTGCCTCGCGGGGAATCACAAGTTCCCGCGCCACGCCGGAAATCTGCGTCACATCATCGAGCGTGATCACGTCGCCCTCGACCGTGACGCGATCGTAGCGAAAATCTAGCATCACGTTCCCATACGTGTGGTGGTCGATGCTGGCCTCATCGCACTCAAGCAATAATCGATCCTTTTCCCGGGCAAAATAGTCGCTCCACAAACTTTCCTCGGTGCCCACCACAAGATCGGCGTCATCCCCGCGTTTCGTCCACGTAAAGGAGGTCGGGGCGTCGAATTGAATCCGTTTTCTTCCAAAAGCGATTTTGCCGGCTTCGAGAACAATCAACAAAATTACGTAACCCAGCGCAGCGGCGAGAAGAGAACGAACGCCTGCCGCAATCCGTGAATCGGTTTCCATCAATGCCGGCACTGTTATACTACAAACAACGCCGGCAGCGATTCCGCCAATCGTTACGCGGTTCGGAATAATGAAATGTTCGAGATCGATAAACGTACCAACGATTAGAAGCGAGACAAAAATCCAGTACGCAATCGCCATCTGCCACGGAAAGTTTTGCCAGATCGCGAGGAACAGCAGCGCAGTGATCAATTCGACGGCGAAATAGCGAAAGGCGATTTTCGTGCCGCAATTCGCGCAGCGACCACCAAGCACAATCCAGCTGATCAACGGCAAATTTTGATGCCAGGGAATCGGCTGTTTGCAGACAGGGCAAAAAGAGCGACGCGGCTTGTTAATCGAGAGATCGGCGGGCCAGCGATAAATACAGACATTCAAAAACGATCCGACCGCCGCGCCGAGGACAAAAGCAAACGCGTGGAAGAGAAACTCGTAAAGAGGATGATCCACGCGCGCTTATACGGTGATCGATTTAGCGCGGCGGCGCTCCATCAGCCACGCAATCCAAATGCAGCTTTCGTAAAGCAGACACATTGGAAGCGCCATGGCGACTAATGTCAGGATGTCTGGCGTGGGAGTAATGATCGTCGCCAGAATGAAGATTAGCACCACGGCGTAAGGCCGTGTGCGCGCCATAAATCTGTACGTAATCAGTCCAAATCGTACGAGCGCCAGGACTACCACTGGCAATTCGAAAGCTAATCCAAAGCCGATCGTGAACCGCGTTACGAATGAATAATATTGTTGCACGGTCCAGGTAGGCGCCCAGCCCAGCGACTCGGTATCGCGGAAGAAGAAGAGGATTGTTTTCGGCAGCAACCAAAAATAACAGACCGACACACCGAGAAGAAACAACGCGAAGCTGACTAAAATAGCGGGAAACAAAAAGCGCTTTTCTACTGCAGTGAGCGCAGGCAGGACAAATTCCGCCAGAAAATAAAGCAGCAGCGGAAAGGAAAGAACGATGCCGGCGTAGAACGCCAAATGAAACGAGATCACGATCGAATCAGTAATGCCGAGCGCCTTGAGCGTTCCAATTTGTGAGCCGACATCGCGCAACGGCGCCTGCAGTATCCGCACGAGCGTCGAGCGAAATGCGAAGCAAACAATCATCGCGACGGCCAGCGTGATTGCTATCTTCACAATCGTCCACCGCAAGTCTTCCAGGTGCTCCAGAAATGGCTTGGAAGTTTCGCTCTCCGGTAGCTCGCGAAATTTGAAAATGTCTCTCAATGCCATTGGATCAGATCAGAAATTCGAATGTTCTCTCTTCGCGGGCTACGGCGAGCAGCGAATATCAAAACAAAAGCGTCTTCGCATTGCTTTTGAGAGACTAAGAGCTTTTGCCTGGCAGAAGGTTACGCGCCCAAAGCCGCGCCCACATGCTCAGCGTGTTGGCGTCGCGAATTTCGTTCTCGGCGATCATTCGGCGAATTTCCTTTACGCTAAATTCGCGGCAATCGAGAATCCATTCTCCTTCGTCTCCCACCGATGCCTCTTTACACTTCTGTACGGGGCGAGCCAAAAAGAAATAGCCGCGTTCATCCGTAAAGCCGGGTGAGGTAAAGTAATGGCCGAGTGCGATGAGTTTCCCATCCTTGGCAAGCTCGTAACCCGCTTCCTCGCGAAGTTCGCGCAGCGCGACTTGCTCGACGGTTTCCTGGGCGGGGCCGTCGATCTGACCCGAAGGCATTTCCCAAATTGCTGTTCGAATCGGAATACGCTCCTGGTGAATGAGAACGATTTTGCCGTCGCGCGTCATCGGCGCAATGACCACGGCAGCTTTACGGTGCACAATTGTCCATGCCCGTGGCAGCGAACGCGCGGGTGTTCGCACATGATCGGTCACAACTTCAAGATGCGCATTGGCGAAATGCCGCTCGCTCGACACGGTTTCCCAGCTGTTTTGCATCACGACGGGAGTGTAGTGGCCGGTGTCTTCACCGGCAAACTTGGCGTTTATGTCAAACGCCCAGACGCTCGCCACGGCGAGCGCCTCTATAGTTTCGTGCGCCAGCGTTTGATCTGTGCCGCGACATTCTCAGGTGATGGAGCGCCGATCGCGCGCCGCTGCGCAAGCGAACGGCGAACATTGAAAATCTTCGCTACGTCATCGTCGAACTGTGATGAAAACTTTTTCATTTCTGCAACGCCGATTTGATCCAGCGGAACGCTTTTCGTTAAGGAGTGCACCACAAGCTTTCCAACGATTTCGTGCGCCTCGCGAAAAGGTGTTCCCTTTTTCACGAGGTACTCAGCCAGATCCGTCGCCAGAAGAGTTGCGTCGCGCACTGCGTTCTCCATGCGTTCGCTGTTGACTTTCAGGTCCGGTAACATCGCCGCAAAAACTTCCAACGCGCTTTTGATTGTATCGACGGAATCGAACAGCGGTTTCTTGTCTTCTTGAATGTCACGATTGTAGGAAGAAGGAAGCGCTTTCATCGTCGTCAAGATTGACATGAGGTTTCCATAAAGCCGGCCGGTCTTGCTGCGCGTCAGTTCAGCGATGTCCGGGTTCTTCTTTTGCGGCATCAAACTGGAGTGCGTGGAAAATGCGTCGCTAAATTCCAGAAAACCGAACTCGGTCGTGCTCCAGATGATGAAGTCCTCGCTCAGACGGGAGAGATGCAGAGCGATCATGGCGAGACAAAAAAGAAATTCGCCCACAAAATCCCGATCTCCCACGGCATCGACGCTATTTTGGCTCACGCCCGAAAAACCGAGGTCGCGTGCGATGCCCTCGCGATCCAGAATAATTGTCGATCCGGCAAGCGCCCCAGATCCGAGTGGGAGAACATCCGTTCGTGCCAGGCAATCGTGAAGCCGATTCGCGTCGCGCTCAAAGGCCTCCATCTGCCCAAGCAAATAATGCGAAAAGGTAATCGGTTGCGCGCGCTGCAGATGTGTGTAGCCGGGCATTAAGACGTCGACGTGTCGTTCGGCAACGTCGAGTAGGGCAGTCTGCAAACTTCGCAGACGGCGCGATACTTCCTCAATCTCAGCTTTTACATAGAGCCGTAGATCGAGCGCAATCTGGTCGTTCCTGCTGCGCGCTGTGTGAAGCTTCGCACCCGCAGTTCCGATTCGTTTCGTGAGCTCCGCTTCGATGTTCATGTGCACGTCTTCGAGTGATCGATCCCATTTGAATCCGCCAGTTTCGATCTCCTTCTCGATCGCGCGCAATCCCTTCTCGATTTGCTGGCGCTCCTCTGCAGTTATGATTCCCGCCCGAGCAAGAGCGGCGGCATGGGCGATAGAACCAGCAATATCGTGCCGATAAAGGCGCCAATCGAGGAAGACAGATTCACTGTAGCGCTGCGCAAGTTCTGCAGCGGGCTGGTTGAATCTTCCTTTTCGCATTGTTCTGTTGCTGAGCCTGGATCAGCGATCCCGGCTACAGCTTCGCATTGTGGATGGCTTTCAGGCGAGGGATGCAGTTCGCGTTACGGTTACCGAGACGTGCTTGGCGTCTTTCAAAGGAAATTTTCGCAGCTCCACTATGACCTTTTGGATGCGGAAAGTTTTCAGTAGGTGCATTGCCAGCCGATCGGCGAATGTCTCGATCAGAGACGTCGATTGATCTCGCACAAAATTCTTCGTTTCCTCAGCGACGATCGAATAATTGACTGTGTTGTCGATCTTGTCCGCCACATCCCGGGGCTCATGATATGGCCAGAAAGAAATGCTAACAGTTAGCCGCTGGGGAGCGGAACGTTCTTTTTCAGGAACTCCAATGTGCGCAGAGATTTCGAGCTGCTCGATATGAATCCGGTCGCAAAGCGGATTTGGTTCGTTGGGCATCCGGCAAGATTACCGCACTGCCGCTCAGAGCAACACTCGTTTCGTAGGGGGAGCGATTCGTGAAAGGACGACTAGTTAGCTCCTGAGTGAAACACGTAAGACTGTTGACATTGGGCTAACTCTATGAGTACGCTGCGAGAGCGACTGTGAAGCGTGGGATTCCTAACGGGGCTTCGTCGCTAGACGAGGAGGAAAACAACAATGCCTAACAATCAAGAATCTGCCAAAGCTAGAATTGACAAGGACGCGAAACAAGCGATCGCGGACCTCAAAAAAGTTACTGATAAGCATCCAGAACTCGATCAGGAACTGAAACCCGTTAAAGACAGTCTCGATAGAATCGCGAGCGACCCACATCACGCTCAATAGATCTATAACTCGACTTTGATGCTGTGCTGCAAGTATATGGCATCAACCGAAACAGATGCGGGAGCGGACAGTCCTATTGCGACGAGCTAGGTGCTTGTTCGTTTATTGGCGGGACAGCCGGCTGTGTTTTCATAATTTCGCTAAACGACTGACGGTCTCAGGCAAACCGATTGCTTGCGAAGTTCTCGCGTTCTTTGACAAGTGGCGAACTTCACAAGAGGCGATCACTCATTTCGCTGCTTATCGACAGAAGAGCGTGCGTTCCGCTCTCACCCAATTAGTGGAGCATGGGCTGCTGCTTCCGAAACACTCACCGGAAGCTGAGCACGATAATCGGATCGCAAAGGAATGGTCTGATTGGCTTCCCGAAGGAAGCTTCCATTTCTCTACGAAGGACGTGCCCTACCTGGACCGCAGTAATTGGAGCCTAGATCGGCTGAAGTCTATTATCCCAAAGACGCCGCAGCCCAAGTTTATCAAGACTGTAAAACAGTCGAAGAAGATGGTGCTGCCAGCACGGACTCTTTTTGATTCCGAGTTCATTCGCGTCCTGATTGCGAGGAAGACCCATCGTCGATTCTCGAAGCAAAAACTGCCGCTTGAAACTGTATCCCAACTTCTCTATCTGGTGTGGGGCGTTACCGGTTATCGGTATTCTCCTAGATTTGGTAAATTGTTTCACAAGACCAGCCCATCGGGTGGTGCGCGGCACCCGGGCGAAGTGTATCTGATGGCGTTGCGTGTGAAAGGTCTGAGAGCGGGACTGTATCATTATCAGCCCGCGACCCACCAGCTGGAGATGATCAGCACAAACACGTCGCGCGAGAAGGCATGGCTGTATTGCGCCCGCCAACATTTCGTTAGGAATGCAGCTGCTTTGTTTTTAATGACGGCAGTGTTTCGGCGCACCATGTGGAAGTATCATCATGCCCGTGCCTATCGCGTGGTGCTTCTCGATGCCGGTCATCTGTGCCAAACTTTTTGTCTGGTGGCGACTTGGCTTGGACTCGCACCATTTTGCACAGCCGCGCTTAAGGATACACTGATCGAAAAAGACCTCGGGATAGATGGAATTCGCGAGTCAGTGCTTTATATAGCGGGAGTTGGTCTTCCTGCTATTTCGGCGCGAGCGAAGCAACGATCTTCTCGAAGCGCGGATCGCCACGCAGCGAGTCCCAGTAAGGGTGCAGTTTGAGAAAGCCATAGCTAAGCGTGTTCGGGACACGCTCCACCGCGGCGATCTGTTCGATGGCCCGATCTTTCTCACCGGTCCAGGTATAGATTTGCGCAAGATTGATGGCTATGTCCACGCCATCGATAGCGTCCTTGGAGATGGGCAGCAATTCACAGCCGCGGCGTCCTTCTCGAAGAGCCTCTTCTTTCCGCTCGAGCCCGGCGTCGATCATCCCCAACAGACTGACGGCGGCAGCGAAGTCGGGCTGCCTTTCCACGGTCTTTTCCACTTCTCTGCGCGCGGCGATAAAGGCGGCTTGCGCTCTGGCTGAATCACCTTGCAAGCGAGCAACGACGCCCTCCCAATAGGCGCGGGGATAGTTGACTCCGTTTCTTACCACGCCCTCGTGTGGATAGTTTGTCAGCGTACGGGCCGCGGCGGCGGCAGTCCGTTCGCAGAGGGCGTAGAGGGGGTTGTCCTCGCCGGATGCGACTCTCGGATTTTCAGCGATCAGGGTGGCTAGCGTGGCCTGAAAGGGCTCGATGTCCGCCCGCCAATTCAATGCAACTCGTGCTCGAAGGATGCGGCTCGAGGGGTCGCCCGGCACGATCGTCAGCGCCCGGTCGTAAGTTCGGGCCTCGTCTGCGTAGTGACGCTGCCACCCGTAAGCCAACGCCAGCTGCTGGAGAGTGAAAAAGTTGCGCGGGTCCAGCTCAAGGGCACGCTCCAGGTTGCGCGTGGCGTCTGCCCAATGGCCTTCGCGGCGGTCGATCAAGCCGGTGTATCGGAATACATCAGCATTGTTGGGCAGTGCGCGCCGGGCGATAACGAGCTCGCTGCGAGCCCGCCCGTAATCGCGGAATCCGTTGTAGTAATAAATGGCCAGAGCGAGGTGGGCTTCGCCTGCATCCGGCTGAAGGCGCAGAGCGGTTTGCACGGCGGCGTTAGCCAGACCGAGACGGTCAGGGGTGTGGTCGTGGCCCCTAAAGTAGGCAGCGCCATGTACTCTGGACAACAGACACCAAGCCTGTAAGAAGTGCGGATCGCGTGCGACAGCTTCATCGAGCAGTTGGGCCGCTTGAGGCAGCTTCTCCCTGGCGTGAATTGGGTCCGAGGTGTCGGCGAAGAGTTCCTGGGCGCGCAAGTAGAGGTCGTACGCTGCGAGATCCGTTGTGGACGGCTTCTCGATCGCCGCCTTTTCGCTGGGAGAAATCTTGGCTTGGAGTTGGTCGGCGATCTTCTTGGCAATCTCACTCTGAATGGCAAAGACGTCCGCTAAATCGCGGTCGTAGCGCTCCGCCCAAAGATGCGCGTCGGTCCTGGCGTTAATCAGCTGTGCAGTTACACGCACCCGGTTCCCTGCGCGTTGCACACTCCCTTCAAGCACGTGAGCGACCCCGAGTTGCTGGGCGATCTCGCGAAGGTTGCGCGTTGCCACGTTCTTGTACTGCATCACACTTGTGCGACTAATTACTTTCAGGTTTGCCACTTTGGAGAGGTTTGTAAGAATTTCATCCTGGACCCCGTCTGCGAAGTACGCGTTTTCTTTTTCATCGCTCAGATTTTGAAAGGGCAGTACGGCAATGCTCTTCTCGACAATGGCAGCAGCAGGTTGCGAAAGGTTCTGTGTCGTCGTCGGCGATGCTCGATGAAAAAAGATCAAAGAACTGACCACCAAGGCGAAGACCGCCACGACTAAAGCAACTGCAATCGGAAATTTTGGCCAATGAGGTGCACTGATTGGTCGAACTGGAACAGCAGCCTGCTTCCACCTTCTGCTTCGCTTGAGTTTCTCAGGCAGATGTGGATTGCCGAGGTTGTCTTTGTAAAGATTAACCAGGTGCAGCCTCAGCCCGTACTTCACTTCACATTCGCCTAGATCATGCAGGTGAGGCCGCCAGTGTCGGTACTCCGCTAAGTCATCGGCTAAATGTTTCGACAAAAGGATGTGACCGGCATCGCCACAATCCATCACCCGCTGCGCGATGTTAATCCCAGCACCGGCAATGTTTGTCCTATCATTGACGTCGGTAATTTGACTGACCGGCCCGCTGTGGACACCCATCCGTACCTGGATATGCGCATGATCTTTTAAGGTCCTGCAAATTTCGAGCGCGCATCGCACCGGCTCCTCCGGGCTGCGGAAAAAAAGTAGCGCCATCCCATCACCAGTCGGCACCCGGGTGAGTTTGCCCTTGCTTTCAGCTGCTCGAAAACATTCGGTATTGCGGACGATTTGGTTCAGTTCTTGGAGCAGCTCAATCTGCTCGTTAACCAGTAACTTCGAATAACCGACCACGTCGATTAACAAGACGTGAGCGATCTCGAGTTGGAGATCTGGCTTAATCTCGGCAGACGTATCTTGGGAGCTCACCCTTTTGCGAATCTTGATGTTACGCTCGCCTGCGGGCGAGAGCAATAGCCCGGAATTAGGCTTTCCCACAATGATCCGTCACGGAATCCTTACTGAATCTTACAATCATTATGCGCTTCGTGCGCGCGCCGCAAGAGAACGCCAAAAGTCGCGCGCAGGGATCCCGTGCTGCGCAGAGTAATTTTTGACGCGGCTACGCGGTTTCCAGTTTAGTGGCTGTGGCGTTGCGCGTTCTTTTTCGGGAACTTCGATGTCAGTAGAAACCCTCGATTTAGGTCGTTTTGTTGGGAATCTGCTATAACTATTTTGGCGCGAGCGAAGCGACGATTTTTTCAAAGCGCGGGTCGCCGCGCAACGGATCCCAAAACGGCAGCAGCTTTAATTGACCATAACTGACGGTGCTCGGGGGACGGATGGCACTAGCAAGCTGTTCGCAGGCGAGATCTCTATCGCCAACCCATGCAGCAATCATTGCCAAATACTCGATCATGAGCGGGCCATTGATTGCATCTTTTTCTACGGGAAGAAGCTCGACCGCGCGCCGGCCTTCGCGCAGTGCTTGCTCTTTGCGCCCGAGACCAGCGTCGATCAAGCCCAGCGCGCACAGCGCCGGGCCATAATTTGGTTGAGCTTG
>JBKPDP010000066.1:0-7140 GCA_046727935.1 Verrucomicrobiota bacterium
TTGATCTATCCAGACCGTGCGACCAGATACTTGAATTCGCAAGCGCCGGGCCGTCGCCGCGATGTGCGTCTGCAACGAAGATCATTCGCCCGCCGGAATCCACGCCTGAAACGCAGCCCCAACTCCGCCCGGCTTTGCTGAAATTGTCAGCGATGATTTCCCAATACTTCACGCGCAAGGTTTCTAACACCGTGTCGAACGCCTGCGAAACGCCACATGGTTCCAGAATTCTTGTTCAAGGTGCAATAAGCGTCCAATGTAAATGTCGTCTCGCTGCACCGAAAGGAGCAAGTCATCGCGACCAGGCGAGCAACACCAAAAGTCGATCGACTCGAATCCGGTCACAGCCTTCGCCGGCGAAATATGCGCGAGTTCGCCGATCGTGCGCGCCCAGTTTCGGAAAAGCGCGTCGGAATACAGGATCGAAAATGAAGGGATGCGTCGCTCAATCAAAAGTGCGATCGTGATCACGAGAACAAAACAAAGCCAACCGGCGCGCCGAGACCTGGCCGAAATCGCCTTGTTTCCAAGTGCCGTTACAACCGTTACGAGCAGAAATAAAACGAGCGACTCATACACTGAGGTCCAGATCGCCAGTCCCCATGCGAGTCCGCCGACAATGCTCCATTTACCGATATCTGTAGAAGCAATCGTGTCGGCTGCTTCAGCACTGCGCCATTCCGCGCAAATCGCAATCGTGACGAGAAGTATCAGCAAGGATTGATGATCGGGCCTGCCGAGTTCCGTTCCATGAACGAGAATGGGACTAATCGCGTACAGAATTAGCATCACCCAGCGATAGCGAAACTTCACCGACCACCACCAAAGAAACCAGCCCCCGAGCAACGCGAGCAACGGCGAAATAAAAGCGCCGGCCAGATCGACCGCATGAGCGCTGAATAGTTTCAGGAAAATCGACAGCGCGAGGATGAGGTAATCGAGCGGCGCAGTTGTGTGCGGAGTCGTTCCTAGCGGGAAGTTTTCAAAGCTGTGGTGCCGTACGATCAATCCCGGATGTTCCGAGCACATCTGCACGCGCGTCATCCGTGCGTAACAATCGGCGTCAGTGAAATAAACATCCCCCGCAACAAAAACTTCCTGATAATTCGCACAACGTGTCACCAGGATGAGTACGCTGAGAGTTACCACCTCAACGATGCTCAGGACTCCGCGGATCACCCCGTGATCTCAAATCCATAATTGGCAAACCGCAATGCAATTTTCCGCTGATCTCTCGCGCTTTCAAGGTTGATGACGCGGGATATGCTGGGCTTTCAATGCATGATTTAATCCAGGCCTTTCGCTCAGGGGTTAGAGCAGGAATTTGTAATTTAAGCCTAACGAATTGCAGATCATCTCACTGCTTTGCATAAAGTGCCGCACATTAAGCTGCGGCCATCACTCGATTGGGACCAAGTTAAGAGCGGGCCGGAAGACCATTTCTAATCGATAAATTTGATACTTCCAATTTTATAGCTATCCGAACTTCATTGGCTCACAAAACTATTTCCGCCGCGCGTCTTCGTACCGACTGCTAGGGGCGCAGAAGGCAACGAATGAGCAGCAACGAAGGTAATTCTCAGGAATCCGTAAAGACCTGTGGTACGGCTAACCGCTGTCTAATCATCTAATTTGAGAAGCGCCACGAAATGATCAGCAGCAACCACAACTAGTCATCGCGAACGGCCCCTTTTGCTTGGCTCTCATCGGGGTGACTGCTTTCGGTCAATTTCTTGAGGAGATGTTGAACCAGTAAGAGTTTCTGTGGATTGTGCTCTTCGATTTTTATGCTTGACACATCACCAGCATTTTGGGAAAAGGCACAGAAATAAGCAAACGACCAGAAATGAGATGTCATAAATGACGCCTTCATCCCGAGGGTGCGACGCCTCTCAGAAGAGAGTTCGTGAGCAAGTGGGCGGGCCAGGAGGAAATCAAAGACGGCCGAACAATGAAAGGAAATTAAATATGAAACGTCGGGAAATCATATTCACAAGCATCCTGTCTGTGCTTGCCTGCTTTGCGCTTTCGCGCAGAGCGGAAGCTGTCGCTCCTGCGCCGGACGACGGCTAGCTGGACACAATACGCAAAAGGGCCGGTGGCCCTTTTGGCATAACGAACGCCACGCGCAGAGACTGAGGGTTCAGCTCGACTCAGTAGACTCGCGGTTTAACGGAAGCAATTGGTTAGACTGTTGATCGAATATGCGATCTTTGGCTCCGCGTAGCTAACTGCACGCTGCGTCCCATAAGCCAGCTCACCACAGGCAGCGGCCAAGAGGAAAAACTAAGTAGGCACAAACGCCGAAACTCGATGCGCCAAACCCGCATGAAAAAGGTTTTCCGCACGTTCGCATCGATGCTTTTATTCGCAACGTCTGAGTCATTTGCGACTGTTTGGCCATCAGATGGCACGGAGACTGGGCACAACTATCCCGGAGGTAGTGTACAATGGGTACACGATAACCAGGCTCAAAATGGTGATACGATCACACTTCCCAGTGGAACGTTCAGTTATACGACACCGCTAAACATTACCAAGGGAATTACACTTCAAGGCAATACCCAGGTTATTGGAGCGCCAATGACCTGGCAGACTGCAGTCGATGATACAATCATTCTTCATAACACACCACCAGCAGCCGGTGCCTTGATTCATGCCGTTCAGTTTACATCCACGCAAAGTTTCAGGGTTACAGGAATCACATTTAAGGCAGGTACAGGAACAAGCGCCGTAATTAATGTTGCCAGCGTGGGGAACGCTCCAAACAGAAACATCAGAATCGATCACTGCCATTTCGATCATCTCTATGGTAACTGTCTTGTTGTTGCAGGTTGGGTGTATGGATTAGCTGATCACTGTCTTTTCGAAAGCACGGCTGTAACTCAAACTGCGAGTATAAATCATCCAACATGGGGTGGAGAAACATTCGGCAATGGCTCTTGGGCAGATTATCCTTATTACGGAACGGAGAAATTTTTCTTCATCGAGGACTCCACGCTTGTCGGAGCTGGCACGAACACGACTAGCGGTGTAATCGACGTGAGTAACGGTGGTCGATATGTTTTACGCCATAGCTTTTGTCATGATGTTCATGCTGGTGGGCACGGCACAGAAGGGGGGTTACCGCGTGGCATGCGAGCGAGTGAGGTCTATGACGTGATTTTTGATTGGGATATCCTCCCTAATGGCCAAAACCGGTCAGGCACTCATATGTGGCACGATATTCGCTTTACCGGAGTTCGTCCTCTTTCCGGTAACGCCATTGAATTTGCTTTGTATCGTGATATAGGGGCCTCTGGAGCTAACGGCGGAATCTGGGGCGCAGCGGATGGAACAAGTCCTTGGGATCGTAATGACACAGATGGTAACGGGCACTTTATTGAGGGACAGCCTCCCTATTTATTTGCTTTTGGGGCGGCTACAGTTTCCACGCCAGAAGGAACTCTAACAGATTCAACTGCTAACTGGATTCGAAACTGGGCTGGTTTCAGTGTGCGGCATCTCCGCCTTCAGAAAGGTTCTTTGATTACAGACAATGATGCCCATACCCTTCATTATCTTCGTTATGGCTCGCTTGATCGTGGTCCGCTTATTATCTTTAACGCGGGTGATCAATATCAAATTCATCGCCTTTTAACTCAATTCGACGAGAATGGACGTGGAAAAGGCGATCTGGTGCGAGTCGTTAATGGACAGCCCATTAACACTGTCACGAACACACCTTTTTGGACGCATGAGCAAGTTGAAACGTGTTTTAACTGGAACGTTACCTACGCACCGACAGGTCAATACTTAGGGTTTAGTACTGGCAGACACGTTGAGCAAGTTGAAGGTCAGGAATATGCAAATCTCGGAGCTGGTTTTCCTCCTGACACAACCCCGCAACGGGTGATCCTCTTCTACACAGCTGCGGTAAATGGTGTTCAATATACTGGGCCTTATTGCTATCCTCACCGGCTGCAAGGTGGCAGTTGCGGTAATCCAACGCCAACACCTACACCTACTCCGACGCCAACCGCGACCCCGAGACCTACGGCAACACCGACACCAACGCCCACTCCGAGGCCTACGGTAAGCCCAACCCCGACACCCAGCCCGACTCCGACGCCAACCGCGACGGCTACACCGCTCCCCACGCCGCGGGCGCCATCTAGTCTTGTAGCTACTGCCGTAGGATGCTTGGACATTAACTTATCGTGGACGGATAATTCCAATAACGAGAATGGATTTAAGATCGAGAGAAGCGTTGACAGCTTTAATTTTAACCAGATAAACATCGTCGGGCAGAACGTGACCACGTATCAAGATCATCTAGCAACGAGTGGGTTGAGATATTATCGCGTACGTGCTTACAACGGCGCAGGAAATTCCCCGTACTCGAACATTGCGAGCGCCGATACGACTGTGTTTTGCGTAACTCCGACGGCAACGCCAACACCTACGCCGAGGCCTACCCCGACGCCGACATCGACGCCGACGGCTACAGCGACGCCCACACCTACGGCAACTCGCACGCCTACACCTACACCAACGGCCACGGCTACTGCAACAGCTACAAGCACACCAACGTCGACGCCGACTCCTATCCCAACAGCAACAGCAACTCCGGCTCCCACACCTACTCCGGGGATCACGCTCACCGCACGTGGCTACATAGTGCAGGGACGGCAAACAGTGGATCTCTCCTGGAGCGGCGCAACTTCCATCAACGTTGACATTTATCGCAACGGTACGGTGATTGCCACGGTCCCGAACAACGGTGCCTACACCGATCTCATTGGAGGCAACGGCAATGGCACCTACACGTATCAGGTGTGCGAAGCGGGCAGGGCCACCTGCTCCAATCAAGCGATAGTGACATTTTAACGTTTGGCCACTTGCAGAGCTAAAACCGATCTTGAATCATGCGGAGGACATTCCCCGTCGGGTTCTTCGCCTGCTCCGGACCGGCAGACAACAGAATCAACAAGGCGGGAACAGAAAGGAAATATTCCTTGAATCCACTGATTCAGTTCAGAAGAATAATTCCAGTATTTGTTGTCGCGTTGGGGCTCGCCTCGTTTGCACTTTCGCCCTCGGCAATATCTGGAACACTGCTGGCGTTCTTCCGTCCCGAAGTGCAGGCTAAGGCTTCTTACAGAGCGCTGACTTTCCCAGAGCGCGTGTCCTATCAACGAGCCATTGAGGAAGTGTACTGGCGTCACCGGATCTGGCCCAACCAGCGCCCTGATCCCAAGCCTTCGCTCGATCCGGGGATGTCTCAGAAGCAACTGGAAAACATAGTCGCAGACTATCTGCTCGACTCGCAGGCGCTCGAAAATTACTGGGGAAAGCCTATCAGTGCTGAGCAACTACAGGCCGAGATGGTCCGGATGGCCCGGCACACAAAACAGCCAGAGGTCCTGCGGGAAATGTTTGAAGCTCTTGGAAACGATCCGGCTGTCGTCGCCGAGTGTTTGGCCAGACCAGTATTAACAGAGCGTTTGATCGCTGATTTGTCGGTGCAAGATGAGACTCGGCGCTTTGCGTCTCCGCGGACCGACCGGCTCCGCACAATGTCGGCGGTAACAACCTTACGGCAGGCTGCTGCCTACACTCTTCCGAAAATTGCCAACGCGGATGATCCTACATGTACAGATGATACGTGGACTGCTACGAGAACCACTCATGCGCCCGATCCCCGTCGGTATCACACTGCCGTCTGGACTGGCACCGAAATGATCGTCTGGGGCGGCATCGGGGTCAGCGGGCTGTTAAATACCGGTGGCAGATACAATCCCAGCACAGACAGCTGGACGGCCACGAGCACTACTAATGCGCCTTCCGCGCGAGAAGTTCACACGGCGGTCTGGACCGGCAGCGAAATGATCGTCTGGGGCGGGTATGACGGCGGCATCCTTGTGAACACCGGCGGCAGATACAATCCTAGCACGGATACTTGGACGGCCACGAGTACGTCGAACGCACCTGATGGTCGTCGGTATCACACTGCAGTCTGGACCGGCAGCGAAATGATTATCTGGGGCGGGTTAAGCTCCAGCGGGGTCCCTCTGAACACCGGCGGGAGATACAATCCTAGCACAGACAGCTGGGCGGCGACGAGCACCACTAACGCGCCTGATGGCCGCTACTATCACACCGGTGTTTGGACCGGCAGTAAAATGATCGTCTGGGGCGGGTATAACGGCAGCATTCTTGTGAATACCGGTGGCAGATACAATCCCAGCACAGACAGCTGGACGGCCACGAGCACTACTAATGCGCCTTCCGCGCGAGAAGTTCACACGGCGGTCTGGACCGGCAGTGAAATGATCGTCTGGGGCGGGTATGACGGCAGCCTTTTTCTGAGCACCGGCGGCAGATACAATCCTAGCACGGATACTTGGACGGCCACCAGTACGCCGAACGCACCTGCTGGCCGTTACGCTCACACTGCAGTCTGGACTGGCAGCGAAATGATTGTCTGGGGCGGCAGCCCTAACTTGAATACGGGCGGGAGATACAATCCTAGCACAGACAGCTGGGCGACGACGAGCACCACTAACGCGCCTGATGGCCGCTACTATCACACCGGCGTTTGGACCGGCAGTAAAATGATCGTCTGGGGGGGCCAGAACGGCAGCCTGCTTCTCAACACCGGCGGCAGATACTGCGCACTCTCGGGGACACCGAGCCCTACTCCGACCCCAACACCTACGGCTACGGCCACACCGACAGCAACTGTGACTCCAACAGCAACCTTTACTCCAACTCCAACACCAACGGCGACAGCCACAGCTACACCGATAGCAACTCCAACGGCGACACCAACACCTACTGCGACTCCTACACCCACGCCTACGCCCTCGATCGCCTCCCCCTATGACTTTAACCACGACCGCAACCCAGACTACGTTCTCTACAACGCGAGCGCGCGCCGAACGGCTGTTTGGTACCTAAGGAACAATGTTTATGTTGGCGGGGCCTATGGTCCAACTCTGCCGGCTGGCTGGAGTCTAATCGGTGTGGCGGATTTCAATCGTGACGGCAACAACGATTACGCGCTGTTCCACTCCAGCACGCGTCAGACGGCGATCGTATATCTGTCCGGCGTCACGGTTGTCGGCGCCGCATGGGGTCCGACTCTCCCCAGCGGTT
>JBKPDP010000067.1:0-71079 GCA_046727935.1 Verrucomicrobiota bacterium
CCTGTTATAACGAGAACCCGCACCACATAAGATCGATAAACAGCAGCGATTTCCAAGTCCCTCGCTGCACAATTTGGCGTCGTAACGACAGTTAATGTTGCTACCTCCGTGCTGGCTTGCCAGACTCGCGCCATGAATGACCAAGAAATTGAATCCGGCGCTATCCGGGAAATCGAACCAGAGGTAAGGACGCTGTTTACAAAGCTGGTCGAACGCGATCCGCAAGAGGCGGCCAAGATGCTGGAGCCGTATCCGGATGAGTTTGTTGTTCAAATGCTGGAGCTGTTAAATCCGGGATCCGCACTGAAGATACTTCAACGCTTCAACCCCTCACGGAGGCAAACGATTCTGGCCACCGCTTCCCCTGAAACCAACAAGCAATGGATGCGGAATCAGACGTACCCGGAGCGGACGATCGGACGATTAATGCAGCCGCCACTGGCAGTTTTCCGTCCGCAAACGACAATTGCTGAAGCAACAGAACAAATTCGGCGGCTCGCCAGAAAAGCAATTATCACCTACGGCTTTGTCACAGACGAACAGGAGAAACTCCTCGGAGTCGTTGTGATGCGCGACATGCTCCTGGCGGACCGCAGTCAGCGTCTCGAGGAAATCATGCTCACGAATCCGTTCTACCTCACGCCGGAGATGTCGCTCCCCGATGCGATGAGAGCGGTTCTTGTTCGGCATTATCCAGTGTATCCAGTTTGCGAAAAAACGGGCCGACTGCTCGGCCTCTTGCGTGGCCAGATGCTTTTTGAAGCCGAGGCGATCGAATTAAGTGCGCAACCCGGCGAAATGGTCGGCGTAGAAAGAGAGGAGCGGCTTACCACGCCTTGGCTGCGGAGCTTCAAATTTCGACACCCCTAGCTCCAAGTAAATTTATTCTGCGGATTACTCGCGGCGCTTGTGGTTGGATTTTTTCAGGAAACGATCGACCGCATCATTGCGCTGGCAGTGTTCCTGCCGGTCCTCATCGGTCAAGCAGCAAATACCGGGGTGCAAGCACTGGCAGTATGCTTGCGCGGGATGACCCTAGGCGATTTGAGATCCAGCAGAGAACGGATGCTCGTAATCAAGGAAATGTTGCTTGGAACATTAAATGGAGCCTTGACCGGCATAACAGGTGGCATCGCGATGTTCGTCTTTGCAACGATGGTAAAAAGCCAGCTGGCTCTGATGTTGAGTTTCGTGGTGTTCCTCGCTATCACCATCAGTTGTTGCATTAGCGGTGTGGCTGGCGCGATCGTGCCATTGGCCCTTAAGAGATTCGGTGCTGATCCTGCAACGGCGTCCAGCATCGTTGTAACAACATTCACCGATGTTGGCTCCCTGCTGGTGTTTCTTGGACTTGCGGTCTTGCTGGTCTAAACAGATCGATAGTTAAACCCGCCAGAAAAAGATAGCTTTGCCGTCGGCGGGGGTCTATCAATCAATCCCTTATGCAAAAACAATTCTTCGTTCTAACAGTGCTCACGCTATGCGTCTCATCTACTTTCATTCTCGGCGCCGCTGACACTCCCGAAACGCGGCGCCATGAAGCCGAACGTTATCTCCAGGCTACTCCGCCGAAAGCATTGTTCGAGGATATGGCCGACAAGATGGCTGCAAATCTTCCCCCGGACCAACGCGATCAATTTAAGCGAATGATGACCTCGCAACTAGACATCGTGGCATTAACCAAAGCGATGACGGACGCAATGGTAAAGCATTTCACCACCGAGGAGTTGAAGGCATTGGCAGATTTTTATGGCTCGCCCGTCGGGAAATCGGCGATGCAAAAGTTCGGCGCCTATATGGCGGACATCATGCCAACGATGGAAGCCGAGATAATGAAAGCGCAGGCAAAGATAAACCAATCCCTCCCGAATCAATCACCGCACTAGCGCAGACAAATCAATTCGCAGCCCACCTACTCCCACCCGATCTGGCGGCCTTTGTTTTGTTCTTCCAGCCAGCTCATCAGCGGCTTGAAGTAATCCATCATCGCGCGAGTGGAGATGTCCTCACCGGTGGCTTCCTTCAAGACTTTGCGCCAGTCTTCAGTTCCACCTTTTTTAAGGATCTTGTTCAGCCAGGTGCCGACCTCTTTGTTGTCGGCGTAATTGCATGATTGCGGCGGTTGATGAAGAATCTTACGTGCGATGTAGTCGTGCAATTGAAACTTGAACACAGTCGCAAACGCATAGTTGTAGTAATAGGCTGGAGTATCATTGATGTGCGTCTTGGTGGCGGCATCGCAAAATTCTTCGCCCCGTGGCGACGGCGGCTCGATGCCTTGAAAATCAGAAACGTATTTCCACCAACGCTCGTTCCATAGATCTGGCGGAAGATACCGTGCGTAGATGTCCGCCTCCCAATGCGGCATCACGCCGCACGAGAAATAAATAAACGGAACCGAGCGAGCCAGCGCGTCATCCAGAAGAAATGCAGTCTTGTCCGCGTTGAACTCGTGCGGCAACACGCCGCGCGATTGCAGATAGGGCACCTGACTTGAAGCGAGGGCAATCAATTCGCCAACGCCTTCATGGAAACCCGGCGCTGCGCCGAGTCGTAACAAGTAAGGAACTTCCGGGCGCGAATAGGCTTTAAAGTAATATCCGTGGCCGAGTTCGTGGTGCGCGGTGAAAAACCAGCGCGCGTTTGGCTGGATGCTTTGCAGCGAGCGAATGTCGTTCTGGAGATCCACGTGCCAGCATGACGCGTGCGTGTTTTTCTTCCGCTTCGAATCCGCAGGCAGCGGATACAAGTCGGATTTTTCCCAAAAACTTTGCGGCAACGGCGAGAAACCGAGCCCGGTGTAAAATTGTTCCGCCGTTTTAATAATCCATTCCGGCTTTCGACCCTCGAAATACTTGTCGATGTTCGCTGCTTCCACCAGGCCAGGCCATTCCTGACCCCAGCGATTGTTGATCCAGTGCGCTGGAATTTTCTTCGGTACCGGCTGGTGAAATTTTTCTGCAAGTTTGTATTTCGCCCAGGTGTGCAATTGCAAATAAAGCGGACGCAGTGTCGCCATCCAATCTTCCAGCATCTTGAGCATCTCGTCCGTGGTCATTCCATAGGCAGCAACCTCGAGCGAAAAGTAATCGGGATACTTCATCTCTTTGGCGACGCCGTTACGTAGGTCGCGCAGCGTTACCAAATTCGGTTTCAACGCTGGGCCTGATTGTTTCGATGCTTCCCAAACCGCTTTGCGCTCATTGAGATCGACGCTCTTGCCCAACTTGTCGTCGATCTGATTCACAGTAATTGGCTGACCGTTGAGCTTGAACTCGAAACCGTTGAGGATCGACGCCTGCTTTGTCTCTGCCGCAACCCTTTTCGCCACGAGATCGGGATTTGTCATGGGGCCTTCCGCCGCGTTTAGGAGAAGCTGTTTCAATTGCCGAACTGTCAGCTCGTTGAGTTCTTTCTCATGCGTGAGCAACTCCCGCGCTTCGCTGATGATCGCCGGATTGCCGTTGAACGCCGCGTAGGCTTTACCGGTGGCTTCAGCGGCTGCGTCGTGCGCGGGCGTTACATCGGTAACGGCGAGCCATTGCGCTTGGGCGTTCACCCTGTACAGCGCCTGATAACCCGCGTTCGCGAGTGCGAGAACACGATCTGCGCGTTCCTGGATTGGCGATGCAGCCAAGGCAGCAGGCGAGAGAAAGACGAAGGTTAAGAGGAAGAGCGCGCGGCGATGCACGGCGCGGAAATTAGCCGAAAGCAGCCTTGCGGGGCAAGCGTGGTCGCGTGAAGCAGGCAATCTGGCTGCTCTCCGTTTTCTGCTCGGATTCAGGCCTGCGCCGATGATGCAATCATAATGCGCTGAATTCATCACCGCGTTCCAGCGCCACCTCGGCTCTGAGATTCTCCAAGTCGCGACCGACGCTCGCGACGGCGGTAACTTTGTCGCCGCTCCGGAAAATCACGGAGGCAGCTTTTGCCTTCAGATCTCCCGACACACTCGCGCGATTTTCGCCGCTACCGTGGCCGACATAGTGGATGTGGAGATCGAAATGATTGCTCCAGAAAAATGGCGGGGCGGCGAAAGGCTGGCGCGCGCCAAGAATGTTGCGCGCTGCGGTCTGCCCCTGCCGTTCGGCCACCACCCAGTGCTCCACCCGGATTCGCCCGGCGCGCGGATCGGGCCAGCGCGCGATATCGCCGGCGGCAAAAATTCCCGGCATGTTCGTCTCCAAAAATTCACTGACCAAGACGCCGTTTTCAGTCGCGATCCCTGCTTTCTCGGCAAGCTCAGTGTTCGGGTGTACTCCGATCCCGACTACCACCAGGTCGCAATCCAAAATTGTTCCGTTATCGAGCTGCACGTGGCGGTCTTGTATGACTGCCGGGGTTCGCCCGAGATGAAATCTCACGCCCTGTGCCTCGTGAGTTTCGCGAATCAAGCCTCCAAGTTCGCGTCCCAGGACCTTTTCGAGCGGCAGCAATTCTTTTCCGACGACTGCGACCTCGAGCTTCCGCTCTCGCAGCGATGCCGCGACTTCGAGGCCAATGAAGCTTGCGCCGATCACCACCGCTTGCTTCGCGTTTTGCGCCTTCTCGATAATGCGCCGACTGTTGCTTAGCGTTCGTAAATAACAAACGTGCGGCAGATCGTCCCCCGGGATCGCGAGACGCACAGGCTCAGCGCCGGTGGCCAGCAACAACGCGCTATAGCCGAACGAGCGACCATCCGACAGAGTGAGCTGTTTCTTTTTCGGGTCAATAGCCTCGACTGACGTTTTTGTGAATGTCTCGATCTTTTGTTCGCGATAAAAATCTGCCGAGCGCAACGGAATCCATTCTTCCGGCGCACTCCCGGCGAGATAATCCTTCGACAGATTCGGGCGATCGTAGGGCAGAAACTCGTCAGCGCCGATCAGCGTGACCGGCCCGTCGTAACCTTCGCGGCGCAACATCTCCGCCGCGGCATTGCCGGCTGCGCCCGCGCCAACAATCGCCACGCTTGCTGGCGACGATTTCGGTTTGCGCGCCGGTTTTTTGTCGATCTTGCCGGTCACAAAAAACCGGTCGCGGTCTTTCTCAATTTTCCAGCACGACGTGTCGCTTAGCGCAGGTGCTGCAATCGCTTCGCCAGTGCGCAGATCGAAACAAGCATGGTGCCACGGACAGCGCACCGTGCAATCCACCATCAAACCCCTGGCCAGCGGCCCCCCGTAATGCGTGCAAGTCGAGCCGATGGCAAAAAGCTCGTCAACACGTCTGGCCACAAGAACTGCTTCACCAAACGCGTGGCCTAACAACATCGTTCCGTCCGCCACGTTATCGATGTTGCATCCCTTTTCGAAATCCGGTCCTTCAAGCTCGCTCGAGGCTTCAGCCATAAAATTTTCTTCGTTGCGTCACACTAGAATCGCGTCGAAGCCGTACAGCGCGTGTGATGTGTACGCATGCGTCGCGTGCCTATCAAAAACAGATTTCGCAAAGGGCGCAATTCTGCGGCTGGTCTAGTGACGACTGCTCGCTTCTAATGGTTGCGCAGGTCCACTCTTGGTACCGGAAAGCAAATCGACACGGATGAGTGGATCGTTCGGCAACACAATTGGGCCTTCCCACCGGAGGAAGCCTGCCGGTGCGGGATTCGTTAGCCAGATTTTCGTGTCGGGCACATTGACGAACAACTTCGCGATCGCAGGAACTTCCGGATGAACAATGAATCGATCGCCTTTAAGGGAGCGTCCGGACATTCTCATACGGTCAAGCCCACCGTGGGAAATCCTAACAGTCACAACCTGCGGTTTGAGTGTCGGGACCGGCGAAAACCCGACTGCCTTGAGCTGAACTTGCTCGCCGCGGAGGAGCTGCTTCCGCAGATTACTCAGAGCGATAGTGAATCCGAGGCCGGCAAACGTCCGGCCCTTTTCAACGTCGATCTTTTCAGACACATCCTTGTTGTCCTTGAGGATGTGGGCAGCGGCCATTCCCGACAGAAAATCCGCAGCAAATTCCCGCTGCGGCTTTCCATTCTTGAGTTCTTTCCAGGACCAATACTCCTTATCATCTCTGGTTGTTGTTGAAAGCGCGCCTTCTCTTCAAACACCTCGCCGTCGGGAAATTCGTAAGTGATGACCACTTGAAGGCGATGATTCTCCATCCATTGCCTGAACTCTCCGTCGGCGAGTTTTTTCCCGTTGATATCGCATAGTCCCGGGTAGCCATGGGCGGCGCCTGCAGGCTCCATGTTTCAATTGCAAAGACAGGCGCGGCGATGCAGCCCGCAGCAAGGATCGAGAAGAGACCTCCGCATTTTCCTTTCGCCCGCATGCTTATCACAGTTATCGGGAAACGCCATGGAGACGGCCGCACTGCGCCCAAGGCCCAATTCTGCGATTTGGTAACACGGAAGTTACCTGCTGTTCATGCTCATCCTTCAACGCGCGTTCTCAAGAGCATCGATATGAGCAGGAGTGGGAGGAATTCTAACACCTCAGTTCTCAACGCGGAAGGACACAACGCAAATCTACCGCGGTCGAGATTATTCAGCTCGAAATCAGAACTCGACATCTGCAAGATTGCCGTTATTGTGTTCGGCGATGAGCGTCGACATTCTTTATTCGACAGACCTTCGAAGGCCGCTCGCCTTCGCGTTGGCGCTCGTAGCGTGGCGATAGAAAGCGACCGTTTCTCAACGGGACGCTGATTTTCTCTCTTCTCTCAAGCGAGAGATCCGGCGTTTGCACCAATGAAAATAACCCCAGGCTTGTAACCCTATGTTGATTGTCATGAAACCCGGCGCTGCTGCGCAGGAAATCGATGCAGTTGTAAAGGTGATCCAGGAAACTGGGCTGCGTCCTCATCCGATGCCGGGCGCCACGCGAACAGCCATTGGCATCACTGGCAACCAGGGTCCTATTGATGGCAGGCGTTTTGAAAACCTGGCGGGCGTCGCGGAAGTCATCCGAGTTACCAAGCCCTACAAGTTGATCACGCTTGATCTGCGTCCGGAAAAGACAGTCGTGCGAATCGGGGACGCTACCATCGGAGGAAGTGAATTCGCGATCATCGCGGGGCCGTGCGCGATCGAAAACCGCGATCAGGCATTCGCCGTGGCGGAAGCAGTTCACCAAAGCGGTGCGCGCTTCTTTCGCGGCGGCGTGTGGAAACCCCGAACATCTCCCTACGCATTTCAAGGCCTCGGGGAGAAAGGCTGGGGAATCATGTCCGAGATTCGGGCGACGTTTGGAGTAAAGATCGTCACCGAAGCGCTCGAAGAACCTCATGTCGATCTGATCGAACAGTATGGCGACGTCATTCAAATCGGCGCTCGTAACATGCAGAACTTTTCGCTCCTCAGGCGGGCTGGCCGGTCGCAACTGCCGGTGCTGTTGAAGCGAGGAATGGCTGCAACGCTCGAAGAATGGTTGCTCGCGGCGGAATACATCATGGCCGAGGGCAATTACAACGTGATCTTGTGTGAGCGCGGCGTTCGGACTTTCACCCAGCATACGCGTAACACGCTCGACCTCGCTTCTGTGCCGGCGATCCGGCGAATTTCTCATTTGCCGGTAATCGTGGATCCATCCCACGGCACGGGTAGCGCATACATGGTTACTCCCCTCGCGCGCGCGGGCGTGGCAGTCGGAGCCGACGGACTCATGGTGGAAGTCCACAACCATCCGGAGCTCGCCCTTTCCGATGGCGTGCAAGCCCTAACGCCCTCGGAGTATGCGCAGCTTGTTAGAGAAGTTTGTGCGATCCGCGAGATTACAGCTCCGGTTAATCAGGATGGCCAAGCGAGAAGCGGAAATGCCTAACGAATTCAGACCGATGCTCCTTCTGATCGATAACTACGACTCCTTCACTTACAACCTGGCCCAATATTTTGGTGAGCTCGGGTGCGACCTTGTTATTAGGCGGAATGACGAAATCTCGCTTGGTGAAATCGCCGGGTTAGCGCCGAACCGTATCTGTATCTCGCCGGGGCCCTGCACGCCGCGCGAAGCGGGAATCAGCAAAGACATCGTCCTCCGCTTTGGCGCGGAGGTTCCTATCCTCGGTGTTTGTCTTGGACATCAATGCATTGCCGAAGCGTATGGAGGAAAAATTGCCCGCGCTTCCAGTCTTATGCATGGGAAGTCATCCATGATCAGACACAACGGCGGCGGACTTTTTACCGATTTGCCCACGCCGTTTGAAGCCGGTCGATACCACTCGCTCGTCGTCGAGCGGAGTTCTTTTCCAAGCTGCCTTGAGATCATCGCTGAAAGCGACGACGGCGAAATCATGGCATTGCGTCATCGCGAGTTCCCCGTGTACGGCGTGCAATTTCACCCGGAATCGGTTCTTACGCGGGGCGGCAAGAAAATTCTCGCGCGTTTCCTTTTGCATCCGCCAAATCCATGAAAGCGCAGATCACTCCGAGCATGAACGAGTTTTGTGAACTCGCGCGACGCGGTAACGTTGTCCCGATTTTCGCAGAGCTTATCGCCGATAACGAAACGCCCGTTTCGGCATTCAAGAAGTTAGACTGCGGCGGCGGTTACAGTTTCCTGTTCGAATCGACTGAGAAAAACGACGTGTCGGGACGCTTCTCCTTCGTCGGGGCCGATCCGCGAATCGTGATAAAAACCTGCCGGCACGAGCTGCAAATCACCGAATCAGGAGAGGAGCGGCGCGCCGAAATAACAGGCGACCCATTGGATGAGGTCCGCAATCTGATGGCGCGCTATCAGTTTGTCTCGCGTCCAGAACTGCCGCGATTCAGCGGTGGCGCTGTTGGTTTCCTCGGCTACGAAGCGATCCATTTCTTCGAACCAAAAGTTCCGGCGGCAGAGCGCGATGAACTGCAATTGCCGGAGACGATCTTCATGATTACAAGCAGCCTGCTCATCTTCGACCATCGGCTACGCACCCTAAAGATCGTCGCGAACGCATTCCTCAATGACGGCCCACTCGAAAAAGTCTATGCGCGAGCGATTGACTCGATCCACGCGATCATGCGTCAGCTTGCGAAACCTGCCAATCTTCCCCTTGTTCCACCTGCAGATCCCGAAACGCAGCCAGCTCAAAGCAATTTTCGTCCGGACGAGTTCGAGCGCGCGGTGGAACGAGCCAAGGATTACATCCGCGCGGGTGATGTCTTCCAAGTCGTTTTGTCGCAGCGGTTCGAATCCGATTTCAGCGGCGACCCGCTCGATTTCTATCGATGTCTTCGTTTCATCAATCCTTCGCCCTACATGTTTTGTCTTAAGTTCGGGGCGGATTTTGCGCTTGTTGGGAGCTCGCCGGAGATGCATGTCCGGCTGATCGGCGACGCGGTGGAGATTCGCCCGCTCGCTGGCACGCGACCGCGCGGCGCCACTTCCGCGCAGGACGAAAGGAATGCTGCCGAACTCCTCGCCGATCCCAAGGAACGCGCCGAGCACATCATGCTCGTCGATCTCGCACGCAACGATGTCGGCCGGGTTTCGGACTTCGGCACGGTGCGCGTGACCGAGTTGATGGAGATCGAGCGCTATAGTCACGTGATGCATATCGTTTCAAATGTCACTGGTCGCCTGCGTAAGGGCAGTGCCGGCTTCGACTTGGTCAAAGCAACATTTCCCGCAGGGACTGTCTCCGGGGCGCCGAAAATTCGCGCCATGCAAATTATCAGTGAACTGGAGAAAACGAGGCGCGGCTGTTACGCGGGCGCGATCGGCTATTTTGGATTCGACGGCAATGTCGATTCCTGCATCGCGCTGCGCTGCGCGGTTTTAAAAAATGGGAAGGCATATTTTCAAACAGGCGCGGGCATCGTTGCCGACTCAAATCCACGTTCGGAATACGAGGAAACCGTTAACAAAGCGCGTGCGATGACAAAGGCGCTCTCAATGGCGAAACGGATCAGGGCGACACGAACGGGCAAACGCGGATGCAATGCCAGGGAGATCGGCGATTTCGAACTGCGCGAACTAACCGTGCGCCTGATGCGCGGTGAGAATCTCAGCCGTGCTGAGGCCGGAAACTTTCTAGGGTGTCTGCTTAATCCGATCGCCACAGACGCGCAAATAGCGGCCGCGCTTACCAGCCTGGCGGTAAAAGGCGAGACCTTCGATGAGCTCGCCGGAATCGCAGAAGTAATGCGGAATCGTGCGCTGCCATTGCGATCGCGTCACGCGCGTTTTATCGATACGGCGGGCACCGGATCAAGCGCTGCAAAAACTTTTAACGTTTCAACCGCAGCGGCTTTTGTGATTGCAGGCGCCGGTCTGCCTGTAGCGAAACATGGCTCGCGGGCGGCAACGTCGCGTTGCGGCAGCGCCGATGTGCTCCAGGCGCTAGGCGTCAACACAGCCGCTCCACTTGAGACCGTGGAACGCTGCCTTAACGAGCATGAAATCTGTTTCATGTTTGCGCCGCTTTTTCATGCTGCTACGGCCCGCGTCGCGCATGTGCGCCGCGAGCTCGGGGTGCATACTACATTCAACTTGCTCGGTCCCCTAACGAATCCCGCGCGGGCACCCTTTCAGATTCTGGGCGTTTGGCAGCTCTCACTACTTGAACGCGTCGCGTCGGCCCTTGCCCGTCTTGGCGTTGAGAAAGCATGGGTCGTGCATGGCGCCGATGGCCTGGATGAAATAACAATTGCAGACAAAACGTACGTCGCCGCCTGTTCGTCCACCGGCGAAGTAGAAACATTTACACTCTCGCCGGACGACTTTGGATTGGAACGTCAACACTTCGACGGATTTCGCGGGAAGGGGCCACAAGAAAACGCACAACTGATCCGCGCAATTTTGCAAGGCGTGAAAACGAAAGCAATCACTCCGGCCCGGGACTTGGTCATCGCAAACGCCGCTGCCGCGCTTCATCTCGCGGCCGTTGCCCCGGACCTTCGATCTGCAGCAAGCTTGGCTCGCGAAAGCATCGATAGCGGACGTGCGGCCTCGAAGTTGGATGTGCTGGTCCGAGAGACAAATCGAACCCCATGATCAAAGACTTTTCCTCCCAAATCCTGGATCGGAAACGAAAGGCCGTAGCGCAGCTTCGAGCGGATCCTTCTTCACGCGATTTTCGCGAGCGCGCGTTGGCGAATCGAAAGAACGCTGACCCGCATCAATTGCTCCAAGCGCTGGAGGCGGACCCACAGCGACCAAAAATTATCGCGGAGTTCAAACGCAGATCGCCTTCTGCTGGAATTATTCGCAACGATTTAACGGTCAATGAGATTGTTCGCTCCTATGAACGCGGTGGCGCTTGCGCGATCTCTGTTCTGACTGACGAAGGATATTTTGGCGGTTCGGTTGCCGATCTTTCCGCAGCTCGATCCAGCACGAACCTGCCGCTTTTGCGCAAGGATTTCATCATCGATCCAATCCAAATTTTCGAAGCCGCAATCGCGGGAGCCGACGCGGTGTTGTTGATTGTCGCCGCACTGGATGACAGCTCGTTAGGCGAACTGCGCGCTGTTGCCGAGGAGCAACTAGGACTCGATGCGCTCGCCGAAGTGCATACATCCGGGGAATTGCGACGGGCGCTGGATGCGGGCGCAAGAATCATCGGAGTAAATAATCGTGATCTTAGGACGTTCCGAGTTTCATTGAACACAAGCGAGCGCTTGATCGCCGAAGCTCCGCCCGATAAAATCATGATTTGCGAAAGTGGATTGCAAAGTGCGGACGAATTGCTTCGCCTTCGTAAACTCGGATTCCGCGGGTTTCTCGTAGGCGAACTGTTGATGCGCGCATCTGATCCTGAAACGGCTCTTCGCAATCTAGTCGCTGCTACTGAAGATGCGGAAATGCCTGCAGTTTCAACCGGAACTCGGGAATCATGACTCCGATAGAAATCAAGATTTGCGGTGTCACGAATCTGGAGGATGCCAAAGCCTCCGCTGAACTCGGCGCTAGCATGATTGGCTTCAACTTCTACCGGCAAAGTCCACGTTACATTGAACCCGAAGTTGTTCGGCAAATTGTCGTAGCGATACCAGACGAGGCTCGCACAGTTGGTGTTTTTGTGGACACCAGTGCCGAAGAAGTCCGTGAGGTCGCCGCGGTGGCTGGTGTTCGAAGCGTTCAATTACACGGAACCACATCTCCTGGAATCACCGGCGAGTTAGTCCACGAATTTCGCGTCATACGAGCTTTTTCCACTAACGCTCGGTTCCGGCCTGAAGAGGTCTCTTTATTTGGCGATTGTGATGTGCTGATTGACGCGCATCACCGCAGGCTACGCGGTGGCACCGGCCTAACTTGTGATTGGCTGGCGGCCCGAGCAACGCGCCAATTCACGCGATTTCTCATTCTCTCTGGTGGTCTAAACGAACAAAATGTCGGCCAAGCCATCGCAACCGTTGGGCCTCACGCTGTCGATGTTTGTAGCGGTGTTGAGAGCGGGCCAGGCGTGAAAGATCATCGGGCGCTCGAAAATTTTATTAAGGCTGTACGAATGGCCGGTTGTCCAATGCAGGCTTCATCGCCTTAGTAACTCCCGATGCAAAAGTCACCGATTACAAAAAGCGAGCCAGACCAGCACGGACATTGGGGGAAATTTGGCGGGCGCTACGTTCCAGAAACGTTGGTGGCGCCGCTCGACGAGCTCACCCAGGAGTTCACGCGCGCGAGAGAGGACCAGAGCTTTTGGCGCGAGTTTAACGAACTGCTGCGCGATTACTGTGGCCGGCCAACGCCACTGTTTCACGCGCGGCGGCTAACAGCTCACGCCCGAGGAGCGCAAATCTATTTGAAGCGTGAAGATCTTTTGCACACCGGCGCGCACAAAATCAATAACGCTGTAGGGCAGGCGTTGCTCGCACGTCGAATGGGCAAGCATCGCGTCATTGCCGAGACAGGCGCAGGTCAGCACGGTGTCGCGGCGGCGACGGTTTGCGCGTTGTTTGGGTTGCGTTGCGTCATCTACATGGGCGCTGAAGACGTGCGGCGGCAAGCCCTCAACGTCTTCCGAATGCGATTGCTCGGCGCCGAAGTCGTGACCGTGAATACTGGCACGCGCACCTTAAAGGATGCAATCAACGAAGCGCTACGCGATTGGGTAACGAACGTGCATGATACGTACTATTTGCTCGGCAGTGCGCTCGGTCCGCACCCGTATCCGCTCATGGTGCGCGAGTTTCAAAGCGTAATTGGACGCGAAGCGCGCGAACAGATTCTAGCTGCGACGGGAAAATTGCCGCGCGCGCTGATCGCCTGTGTAGGCGGCGGTTCGAATGCAATCGGATTGTTTCATCCATTCATTCCTGATGACCAAGTTCGATTGATCGGTGTGGAGGCGGGAGGATGCGGTGATTCGTTAGGCCAACACGCCGCCAGATTTCACACCGCTGCAGCAAGCGGCGGGGGGCGCATCGGTGTGCTACAGGGCACAATGTCGTACGTGCTTCAGGATGCGAACGGCCAGATTGCAACCACTCATTCGATCTCAGCCGGTCTCGATTACTCAGCGATCGGCCCTGAACACGCATTCCTTCATGATAGCGGCCGAGCCGAATACGTTTGGGCAAGTGACGCCGACGCGCTCGAAGGATTTCGGCTTTGCGCTAAATTGGAAGGGATCATCCCCGCGCTGGAGCCCTCACACGCCATTGCGCCCGCGATTCGTGTCGCCGGTGAGTTGCCGGAAGACGACTCTATCATCGTCAATTTGTCCGGCCGCGGCGACAAGGACGTCCAGCTCGTTGCGGATTTACATTCGCAATGAGTCGGATACGCGACACGTTCGCCGAGCTGAAGCGCTCGGGACGCGGCGGGTTCATCCCGTTTATCACGGCAGGCGATCCTGATCTGACAACGACAGAACTTTTGCTCGTTGAGCTCGCCGCCTCCGGGGCAGATATCATCGAGCTCGGTGTCCCGTTCAGCGATCCGGTCGCGGACGGCGAGGTAATTCAGCGCGCATCTGAACGCGTGTTGCGGAAAGGTGTGACGCTCTCCGATACACTAGAATGCGTTTCGAATGCAAAGCGGCACATCGATGTGCCGATTGTGCTCTTTAGCTATTTCAATCCACTCTTAAAATTTGGCAAAGATCGGCTAGCAGGCGAGGCCAAACAGGCTGGTGTCGACGCAGTGCTCGTCACCGATTTGATTCCTGAAGAAGCTCTGCCTTGGACTAAAACATTTCGTGAACACGGATTAGATCCAATTTTTCTCGTCTCACCAACAACTTCGGACGAACGGCTAAGGCACATCGCCCAGCAGGCGAGTGGATTCATTTACGCTGTTTCACGTGCCGGCGTTACTGGCGCGCGAAATGAAATGCCACGCGATGCCGAATCCCTCGTAAAACGTGTGCGAGCAGTGAGCGACTCGCCCGTCGCCGTTGGGTTCGGGATCTCAACGGCGGAACAGGTTCGCCAGGTCTGGCGTTTTGCAGATGCGGCCGTCATCGGCAGCGCCATTGTGAGCCAAGTCGAAAAACTTGCGGGTTCGCCGGACTTGGTAGCTCGCGTGGGCGAATTCGCGCGATCGTTCCTGCAACCCAGACCAGTTGGTCATCAAGGACACGTTTGAAAGGTAATTTCCTTCAAAATTGGACGTGGCCGAGGGAACCAAGCAAAAGGAGCGCTCCGATTTAGATGCGGAGTTGCCTTTCCAGCCAATGAGTAACGATCGATCCACCAAGTCAGCACTCCACCAGACCGCGGAACAGTTTCATATTCTGGTGGATAGCGTCGAAGAATACGCCATCTACATGCTCGACCCGACCGGGAGCGTCGTGACATGGAACGCAGGCGCACAGAAAATCAAACAGTACACGGCAGAAGAAATTATCGGGAAGAACTTCGCCTGCTTTTATACAGCAGAGGAGGTTGCTGCCGAAAAGCCGCAACGCAATCTGCGCGAGGCAGCTCGTAGAGGCCACATTCGGGATCAAGGCCCTCGCGTTCGCAAAGACGGATCGATTTTCCAGGCGGAAATTGTACTAACTGCACTGCGTGACAGCTCTGGGAATATTCGCGGCTACTCCAAAGTCACACGCGACATCACTGACCAAATTCGTAGCAGAGAATTCGAAGCAGAAAAGATTGCGGCAGAAAAAGCAAGCAAGGCGAAGGACGATTTTCTCGCGGCGCTTAGCCATGAATTGCGCACGCCGCTGACGCCAGCCTTGGCGGCCGCAGCGTACCTGACAAATAATGCATCAAAACTTCCATCGGAGTTCGTGGAAGATCTGAAAATAATCAAGCGTAACGTGCAATTGCAGGCGCGGCTGATTGACGACCTGCTCGATCTCACTCGCATCACCCGTGGCAAGCTTCAACTCCATTTGGAACCTGTTGACGCAAATGCCCTTGTTCGTGAAGCAATCGAGATCGCAAATTCAGCCATCGCGGCAAAGAAATTAAAGGTCTCGACCGAGCTCAACGCGAAGGAACCTCAGATCCTGGCTGATTCGATCCGCCTTGAGCAAGTGTTTTGGAATTTGATCAACAATGCTGTCAAGTTCACGCCACCTGGCGGACAGATTGCGATCCGCACCTTCAACGATGACGGTGGCAACTTTCATTTTGAGATCACGGACAATGGGATTGGGATTGAACGCGAGCGCCTGGCTTTCCTCTTTACGCCATTCGAGCAGGCTGATCCTTCCGTCACGCGTCAGTTTGGTGGCCTTGGGTTAGGTCTAGCTATTTCAAAGCATCTTATCGATCTTCACAATGGCAGAATTGAAGCAGAGAGCCGCGGTCGGAGCTTTGGGGCTACCTTTAAGGTAACGCTAAACGCTCTGCCAGAAGGAGGCGCAAAAGCTCGGACGGACTTTCGCGTTCCCAACCACGTGGCAAGGCGGTTACGCATTCTGCTCGTGGAAGACCATCGAGACACGCGACATGCTTTATCGCGCCTGCTCACGCATTTTGGCCACCAAACTTCGGCCGCAAACAATATCCAAACGGCATTAGAAATGATGGCGTCGCGAAGATTCGACGTGATTTTGTGTGACATTGGTCTCCCCGACGGAAGCGGCTATGAAGTGATCTCACAGGCTAAGCGCAAGTGGCCAGTCAAAGCAGTCGCGATCACTGGCTTTGGTACAGATGAAGACGTTCGGCGTTCTAAAGAAGCCGGTTCTGATTTTCACCTTGTCAAACCAGTAGACTTTGACGAGCTACAAGCTGTTCTTGATCAAGTCGCGGCCTAGGCTGACGTCGCGATTTCTCTGGCTGACCGGCGACCGCCTTTGAAACAAGAAAACGTAAGGCACCGACTGTTTAAGACTGCAGCGATTACCTGTCATCCTAAGGTTTCGACTGATAGCTGCGTCCTGAAAACTCTGAACGACGCTAAAGCTTGGAACTCGCGGCAGGCGGGCTATCACCTGGCTGCCCCCAGGCGTTCTGCAGGTTCGATAGTTGGCCAGCCCGCTAAACCAACCACCTTTTAACGATTCGCCCCGGCTGGGAACATTACCTTGTCGGGTGCGGCATTAAGCGCAGCGAGGAGTTTTTTGATCAATCGACTTCTCACTCGCCCAGCTTCACGCGGCGGCACGAGATAGCGTACAATGGCCTCCAGCCACGTGTTTTCACTTACCCGAAAAATGACGCGTGGTCGCTCACGAACCTCCAACTCATCGACCGGCGTACGGGCAAGCAAGTCCCGAAATGTTTCGACGCGTTTGATCATTTCTTCGCCCAGCTCCTCCTCAGTAATCTTCTGCATCGTACTAGCGATAAACTCCAGGTCAGCGCTGAAAGCGACGGGGAACTTGATCTCGTTCCAGATGTAAGGGAAGAGCGGCCACGAATAGTTATAAACGATCTCATCGAGTACTTTTTCATTTGGGAACTTGATCAAGCGACCGCTCGGGTGATCACCTGAAATGTATTGGCCGCCGAATTCCCAAAGAGTGGTATCCAGGTAACCAACATCAATGACGTCGCCGGTGGCGTCACCAATCTTAATGCGGTCGCCCACCCTATAAGGCTGGCGAACGAGGATATATATCCACGCGATGAAGCTTTTCATCGGTGTTTGGACAGCAAGACCGATGATAATTGAGCCGATCCCGAGCGCCGCAACTCCCGCGTACCAGTTGACAAAAATTATCGACACAACAATGAGCGCGATAACAAGGGCAACAAACAAATGCGCAACCCTCTGGAGCGTGAAACGCGTAGAAGCATCTTCGATACGAGCAAGTCCATAAACAGAAGTAGCCCGTGTGATAGCGAGCACTATCACGATTAATGCAGCGCCGCGTAGAATTCGCTCAGCTATGCCGACGCTTGCCTGCGGCAGCGGAATTACTTTCGAGGTTAGAATAAAGTAAATAGCAGTGCACATAACAAATACAACTGCCAGTACAACAAACCAAAATTTGTCTCTGCCGCGAGCTTTGACCGTTTGGCGACGCTTTTCGCCAGTAGCCCGTTGCAGCTCTTTGCGAACTTCGGGCTGCTGCGAAAATCTCCTCCGCCGTTTCAGCCATCACTATTAAAATCGCATCAGAAGAAAAAACGGGTGCAAGCGAGGCTGCAATGTCAGTCGGTCATATTCGGAAGCCCTGAAAGTCCAAGTGGAATCGATTCTCAGGTATGCTATCAAACAGCGACGTTGCAGAGCTCCTTGCTCAGCAGGCAGAGCGCGAGACAGGCATCCTGTCGCGTGCCTTTCGCCGAGCTGCACGCAGCGCGTTTTTGTGGCCGGAAAACGCAGTCGATCTTGCAGCGCAAAACCAATCGCTAACCGAGCTGCGCGGAGTTGGTCCGTTCATAGAGAGACAAATTCGGCGCTGGATTGATAAGCCTCCACCATTAAGCAAGACAATTCCCGAGATTCGCCGGGATTTCCTTTCGCTTGCCGATGCGCGCCGGCTGCTCGCCATGAAGCCGACGTGGTCGACGAGATTGCGTGGCGATTTACAAATGCACACTCGCTGGAGCGACGGCTCAGGCACGATCGCCGAAATGGCCGATGCCGCAAAGCAGCGGTCGTATCAATACATCGCGATTACTGATCACTCCAAGAGTTTGAAAATTGCAGGCGGAATCGATGAAGGCGCACTGAGCAAACAGAGAGCGGAAATTGCTAAGATTAACGTCTTAGCCTCAAAATCGGGTGGAACACTGATCGTGCTTCGCTCCGTCGAGATGAACCTTAACCCACGCGGTGAAGGAGATATGTCGCCCAAGTCTCTATCAGGCTTGGATATTGTTCTCGGTTCGTTTCATTCTTCTCTGCGCACGGTTGCAGATCAGACAGAGCGTTATCTTGCAGCGGTAAGAAATCCTAACATCCAAATCCTAGCTCACCCTCGGGGCCGCATCTATAATTATCGCATCGGCTTGAAGGCAGACTGGCCGCGCGTTTTTGCAGGCGCTGCTAAGCTGGATAAGACCCTGGAAATTGATTGCTATCCTGATCGACAGGATTTGAATGTCGCCTTGCTTAAGGTTGCACGAAAGCACGGCACACGTATCTCGCTGGGTACAGATGCTCATCATCCATGGCAATTGGAATTCATTGAGCTCGGCCTTGCCGCGGCGCTCCTGGCAAAGATACCGGCCGACCGAATCCTCAACTTCATGTCCATTGGGGATTTGAAAAGTTGGGCTCAACGCTCACAAGATCGCGTCGCTCGAAAACGATAAATCCTCTTCTTCTGGCAACCGGACGAAGGTTGGCTGCCGATTACATGATGTCGAAAGGGGGCGCGTTTTCCGGCGTCGAGGAAATTCGTTAGCAGGATCGTTCGCCCCGTTGAAACAAGGAAAAGGAAACAACACAATGAAACAAATACTACTTAGTATAGCCTTGGCAGTTGTGGCTCCCTTCGCATGGGCGCAGGTGTCAGAGACTACCACGACGACTACGACAACTGAAGGCAGCGGTACGATCACGGAGTACACTCCCGGGAGTACGATCGTCCTAAAGGAGAGCAGCGGACCACGGACTTACCATTTCGGCAAGACGGTCACGTATGTGACGCGGAGCGGCAAGATCCTTGATGAGGATACCGTACGAACAAGGGTTAAGGTGGGTAACCCGGTCCGGGTTCATTACGTCGGAACCGGCGACAACGTCATGGTTGATCGGGTAATTCTCGACGAGGACTAAAAGGGACAACTAATCTCGCTTCTCGATCGCGCCCTCCCGGTCTGGCTATTTGATGGCACAGGGGGAGGGCGCGTCTCGTGTACATTGGACCTGGGAGATTGCTTAGGGCTCGTATGGGGTCGAAATCGATTTACTGCTAGCGAGATAATCAGGCATTCGGATGAGGCCTTGTAAGGGCTCGGCGCCGACTAGGGACTAGGCGAAGTAGTAATATTCACCTTCGTCTTCTCTTTCTTGGTGGCTGAAGGTGGATTTACGACCGTTGTATGAGTCTCTTTTTTTTCCGCAGGAGGATTTGTCACCGTTGTTTGCTTTTGCTAACAAGCCGACAGCAGCAACGCGCCAATGAGCAGACAAATATATTTCTTCATATAAATGAATCGTATCTGGCAATCAGGCCTGCTGCTGCCTTTTCGCTCGCTTCCACTGACATCTTCACAGGAGTAATTTTTGATGAATAAAACCGATCTTAATCTGATAAACGAAAGCTCTATGTTATGACACATCTACAATTGAAGGGCAGCTGGAATGAAGTAAAAGGCAAACTTAAACAGAAGTACGGTCAATTAAGTGATGACGACCTTAGGTTTGCCGAGGGAAAGGACGACGAGCTTCTCGGGCGCCTCCAACAGAAACTCGGCAAAACAAAAGAAGAGCTCCGAAAGGAGATCGAGACCCTGTAAAGTCGCGAAATGGCGCTTTGAAGATGCGCCCAGGAATTGAAAGCGCTGAGGGGACCAAGTCCGTTCGCCGCCGAACAAAGCGCGAGGTGGCGGTTCAGATTCTAATTTGGTTCGCCTTTCTCGTTCCGATCTTGCTTTTGCTGTTTCTGTGGCGGAGCTGCGCTTGAATGGAATTAAAAGCCGATTCGAATCCAACGATTCGAATCCAACAAGCGGAACCGGTGCACTCCCCAAGCCCGTCAATCACGTTGAGCCTAGGTCCCCTTTAAAGCGCCGCCTGCCGAATTACGGCACACCTCTGCCTCGCCAGCCGAAGATAAAAAAGATCACGCACATCACCAGGAACACAAAGAACAAAAGCTTCGCAATTCCCGCCGAGGCTGCAGCGATGCCGCCGAATCCAAATACCGCTGCGATCAGCGCAATTATTAGAAAAGTTACTGCCCAGCCTAGCATTGTTTCACCTCCTTTACGCATGAATCGGATCAGCCGATTGCCACGCGTGTGTTTTGTTTCAAGTCGCGAGGTTGGGCAATCGCCTATCTAACAAGATATAAGACAACGTTAGCTACGTTGTTAGGCTACACCGATTACTGCTGTCCTAGGACTGTACCCGAGAGCCCGGTAATGAAAATCCCGATTGGCGGCTGAGGTTTTGCAACTTGTCTCACGCGGAACGCACCAATTGGCATTCAGCTTCTAAGTTATTGAAAAAGTCACACGACAGGGCCCCTAATCGTTCTACCGGTTCGCATACATAAAAAGCGGCGGGAGTCGCCTCCCGCCGCTCCTTAAGCCAACATAACCAGGTTATCGTCCGCCTTGCCGACCTCCGCCACCTTGTTGGCCGCCACCGCCCTGTTGGCCGCCTTGTTTTTCGCGCTCTTGTTTTTCGCGCTCTTGACGCTCACGTTCCTGTTTATCGCGATCTCCCTGTTGGCCGCCTTGCTGCCCAGGTGCGGTAGGTTTGCTCGGTTCGTTCGGATTGCGTTGTGTTTCCATAGTACCTTTCGTTTTGTTACTAACTTCTGACTGGTATCATCGCGGTTTGCGATGAAACCTAGTCTTTCTGTAAAATCGCCTTGAAAGGAGGGTTTGGACTGGACAATTTTACAGGAAGTTCCTGCGCCGCCAAACGAGAGTAGCCGTAGGACACCAACGCTGAATAAGTCAAAACGTATGGGACGGCTAGTCGCGTCGGCGACCTTCCGCCTTCGCACACTCGGCCGACCGATGTACTTCCGAGAGGCAGCGTCTTATCGAACCGAACTCGCGCCAGCTAGCTCAGTCTCCTTGAGAGCTTCGGGATTTATGATGCTTTCGGCCAGTCTGTTGAGAAGCTCATTCGTTTCCGATTCCTCATCCAGAGTGGTTTGCAAGAGTTCTGCGGCTTTGTTTTGGCCGAGCGTATGAGCAAAAGTGCGAACACTCCGATAACCGGCGATCTCATAATGTTCAACTTTTTGCGCCGCAACAATGATACCCGCATCAAGTACGGATTCTTCGCCGTCCTGTTGCAGAATTTCCGATCCCTCCTCAACAAGCCCTTTCATAGCGCGGCAAGTCTTACCCTTTGGCTTTTCGTCAAGTTCTCCGAAGACTTGTTCAAGTCGTTTCACATGAGACTTGGTTTGTTCCAAATGTTTTTCGAAAGCATCCTTCAATTCCTCCGACGAGGCAGCCTTTGCCATTTTTGGCAATGCTTTCAGTAATTGGTTCTCCGCGTTATAAAGATCGCGCAGTTCGTTGGTGTAAAGTTTTTGTAACGTATCCAGCTTCATAATCCCCGCTTTTCCTTTCTTATTCCTGAATTTTTGTTGCCTGATTTTTATTGACGCAGCGCATTTTTAAGCACCGGCCCCAAAAAGAAACGCCGCGAAATGTACAATTGCGTGTCTTTGATTTTAGAATTTTTTTCAGAGCAAGCGTGAATTGATCGATAGCTCGTCTATCTGGCTTACAGGTGGAATTGAAGATTGCTTTCCACAACAGTGGCCACCGTGCGCGATAGCAGCAGTGAGCCCGGGTCTTCAATCAATTGGCGCTGAACTTTTCGTCATCTGCTTCTGATTCTTGGGCATATGCTTGGGCGCGAGAGCGGGCAATGAGGATTCGACGCGCGGGTTCAGGTTCCGCATTCGGCGGTCAATCATGCGCATGTACACTTTTACGTAGTCGGTTGCCATCTGGGACACGGTGAAACGCTTCTCAAAAATCTCCCGACAACGTGCGCGACTGAGACCGGGAACGCGGCGAATTGCTTCCACCGCATCTTCCAGATTCTTTGCAATGAATCCCGTTTTACCTTCCTCTATCACTTCGGGCACAGCTCCATGGTTGTATGCAATTACCGGGGTCCCGCAGGCCATCGCTTCGATCATGACCAGCCCAAACGGTTCCGGCCAATCAATCGGAAAAAGCAACGCGTGGGCATTTCCGAGAAATTCGTCCTTCTCTTGATCGCTGATTTCACCCACCCATTCGATATGGGCGGCACGGAGCAACGGTTCGATAACTCGTCTGAAATAACGTTTGTCGACCGGATCGACTTTGGCGGCAATCTTCAGCCGCATTCCTGCCCGCTTAGCGATTTCGATCGCTCGGTCGGCACGCTTTTCTGGCGAGATTCGCCCTAGAAAAGCAAGGTAATCTCCCGAACTCGGATGGAACCGAAAGAGGTCTTTCGGTAAGCCATGATAGATGGTCTCCCGCCAATTCGCCCAAGGCAACGGTTTCCGTTGGGCATTAGAGATCGAAATGACTGGCATGTCTCGAAACTGTTCGTAAAGAGGTGCTAAGTCCGGCATATCGAGCCGGCCGTGTAAGGTTGTGACGTGCGGAACAGACAACCGACGCATGAATGGAAAATGCAGATAATCGATGTGAAAATGAATCACATCGAACTCGTGAGCGTGCTGAAATACCTGGTCTAGCATCACGACGTGATGCGCCTGGTAGTCAACGCACCGTTTATCCAGGCGAAGCGAGCGGGGGCATCCGGCAATCAGTCGAGCTTGCGTGACCGAGTCACCACTTGCGAAAAGAGTCACGTCGTGCCCAGCGCGGACCAATTCTTCAGTAAGATAAGAAACGATCCGTTCCGTTCCTCCATAGTGTTTTGGAGGCACGCTTTCAATTAGGGGCGCTAGCTGGGCGATTCGCATATGTTAGTCCTTTATAAATCTTCGGTTATGTTCGCACGCCAGCAGGGCTTCGGTTCCCAGACATTCAAGCCCTTGGGACACAAAAATGAATAAATGCTCAACGTCAGTCTGAGAAAGCAACAATGACTTAGGCTGTGGTGCTAGAAAATCGGAGAGGAGAGAAAGGGAAAGCCTAAGACACTATCTGGTTTCTTCAGGGCTCCAATTGCTAGTCTCCGCTACGATTCTGGCTGAAGTGTGATCGATTGTGAAAAAGCACCGACGGCAAAGGCATCACCGTAACAAGTTCGTTTAACCGCAAGCGCTACTAATGACCCTCGACTTCCTTTGTTTCGACTCGGATTGCGTATTCGGCCGGTTTCACGCGGCGACCGGCTCGATCTGCATACACCTGGGTGAATTCGGCACCAAAAAGCAGGATTTGCGACGAGTAATAGACCCAGAGCAATAGCGTGATCAGAGAGCTAGCCGCTCCATAAGCTGAACCGGCTGCGCCGCTGCCCAAATAGAAACCTAGCAGCCATTTCCCGATGCCAAACAAGATCGCAGTCATGACGGCGCCGATCCAAACGTCTCGCCATTGAATTTTAACATCCGGCAAGAACTTGAAAATCATCGCGAAGAGCAAGACGACGACGGCGAAATCAAAAATGAGGTAAACAGCCAGCGCGACGACAATTCCACCCAGCAAGATAGATTCGACGTAGTGACTGAATGCTTTGAGCAGAGCTTCGATCGCTAGCGAGACGAGCAGCAGGAAACAGATGCCCGCGACCATGGCGAATGAAAGAAAACGGCTTCGTAGAAATCCCCCGATGCCTCGGCCTGGTTTCGCTTTCACACCCCAGATCGTATTCAGAGCGTCCTGGAGCTGACCGAACACGCCACTTGCGCCGAAAAGCGCGAGTGCAACGCCAATGATCGTGGCTATTAAACCTTTGCCGGGCTGCGAGGCCTTTTGCGCAATGTTTTGCACGACCTGAACAGCGCTTTGATCGAGGAAATAGCTCATCTGCTGTGTGGCCTTGTTCCAGACGCCTGCCGGGTCGTCGCGAAAAATGAAACCAACAATTGCAAGGAGCACCAAAACTAGCGGCGCGAGAGAAAAGACTGTGTAGTAGGCGAGAGCCGCGCCCAGTTGCGGAGCTTTATCTCGCAACCACTCCTGAAATGTTTGCTTCAGTAAGCTGAAAACATTTCCGAAAAATGATTTTGGCGTTTCCGAGTTGTATTGCGTTGTCACAACGAAAGACTTTGATTAAGAATTCGCTCGTAGTGCAACACGTGGTCGTTGTGAAAACAGCCTCACAGATGTAAGCGCGGCTTTGACCGCAGCGATTCAACGCGCTACTACGGGAAGACCTTTAGCTCCCATCGGTCAACGACCTACTCCTAGACGCGCTAAGTTTGGTAAAGCTGCCGAGCCAGTCCGGACCGATATACTAACTACTGATGCGGTTTCGAATCTACATGCTTTGCCAAACAGATTCTGGCAAGTTGCAGCCGATGTTCGATTGCCGGCCGAGACATCCAATCGCGGCGAACCGTTCCTCGGTTGCCAGAATCCCGTTTATGATCTTAAACAGCGCAGTTCGCGCAGTAGCCACGATTTAATTACGCAACTATGCAAACTCAGGCGGCAAAACTGCAACAACAAGGAAAAGCGCGAGATTTCTTTTGCATCGCGAATGATTTATTCCGGGTGTTTGCGCGACGTTCGTCGACTCTGCTCGGCAGCGCGTGGGCATTTACCCTGGCAATTATCATTATCGTCCTTTGGGGATTTACGGGTCCAATTTTCCATTTCTCCGACACCTGGCAGCTTTTTGTTAATACCGGAACTACAATCGTCACGTTCCTAATGGTTTTCATTATTCAGAACACGCAGAACCGGGATGCCAAAGCTGCCCATCTGAAGCTGGACGAGATCATCCGCGCCCTCAAGGGCGCTCGAAATAAACTTGTCGATCTTGAAAAACTTTCCGACGAAGAGCTCCACAGCCTCGAGAAACAGTTCGAGCGCGTTCGCAAAAAGGCAGAACGGAATGGGCGGAGGAAAATCTCCTAATCGGACTCAACGAAAAGAGCTTTTGGCGCGACGACACGTGTTTTATGGGATGACTGTGGAACACCCGTCGTCGTGCGGAATGAAGACAACATGCACTGGTTCACTTTTGTCCTTGGGTCGCTGGCGACCTTCAGATTGAGCCATCTGATCACGAAAGAGCGCGGTCCGTTTGCTGTTTTTGAGCGTCTTCGCAACGCAATGCCGGGTGGGCGCGGTTCGGCTAAGGAATGGCTCAGCTGCATCTTCTGTTTTTCTCTCTCTGCCAGCGCGCTGGTTTGTCTGGTGCTTTGGCTAGGAGGGATGAACCTCAGCTGGGAAGAATGGATCCTCAATTGGCTGGGCTTTGGCGCTGTTACGCTAATTATCAATCAAGCTCTTACCTTTCAAAAATAAAGCATCAAAGGGCCAAGGCTAGGGTAGCCGATGCCCTGTGCGTAACCTATCCCCTCTCCCTAAAGAAAAAAAGCGATGCCAGAAAAAAACATCGATCTGCACGGCAGCGCACCAGATAAACATAAGTTCGCCCTGCTTTTAATCGACGTCATCAACGATTTTGATTTTCCCGAAGCAGATCAGTTGCTGAAATATGCACGGCCAATGGCGAGAAATCTCTTACGCTTGAAACGACGCGCGCAAAAGGCAGGCGTGCCAGTGATTTATGTAAATGACAATTTTGGGCGATGGAAATCCGATTTCCGGCGTACTGTCGAGCACTGTGCACAGCATGGCCGCGGTAGCGAGGTCGTAAAATTACTGCGACCCGAAGAAAACGATTACTTCGTGCTCAAACCAAAGCATTCCGGCTTCTTTTCTACTACCCTCGAGACCCTCCTTCGCTATTTGAAGACGCAAACTTTGATCCTCACTGGAATTGCTGGGAATTTTTGCGTGCTTTTCACAGCGAACGATGCCTACATGCGGGACTTTAATTTGTTCGTGCCTTCGGATTGCACAGTATCAAACACAAAGAAGGAAAACGACTCTGCGCTTCGGCTGATGAAGAAATTCCTGAAAGCCGATACGCGCTCGTCTTCTGGAATCATGTTGCGTGCGAAGCAAAGGCAAAGACCAAAACGACCTTAGCCACCTGCAGCTAACAGGTGTAATCGAAAGGTTTTTTGCGGGATTACAGCTCAAAATAGGGTGTAATTTGGGGTTTTCGCGGGCGATTTCGGGCAAACAAGTTAGCTAGGATTTTGACTTATACGCTAATCGGGAGGCCGCCCGATTGCGCGACAATTGCTGGAACAGCAAGCTTGGCCATGACGCTCGTTTCTACGGTCAAACTATCCGATCAAGAAAAACTGAACATCTTGCGACGACTCGACCAATTCCGGCAGTGGCGCTCTCTGGACGAGAAACGTTATTGCCTCGTTTGCGGCGAAATTATCACTGGTCGGGAAATTAACGTGATTGCGGCCACGCGTGCGAACGGTCCGCTGCGCGTTACATGTCCGACGGAACATTGTAATGCGATGCCAATGGAATGGGTGCAGCCAACTGATGACGTTTTGATAAGAATTGCGATGGTCGAGTTCGAGCGCGATTGGCTTTGCCAGATTGTTCGAGCAGGCCGTGCAATGCAATCTCTGGAGAAGAAAACAACAAGCAATACGATCAGCAGAACAAGGCCTAAACCGCCACCTGGATAACTCGGGTAACCCGGGTAGGATCTACAAGCAAAGCAATTCACACGCCTGGATACAAAGTGCCGTTCGATTCACGAACATAGATGGGTTTGCCCTCGACAAAGGTGGAAACGCGAAGTGACGTTTCCGATGACGAGCACGAAGCGGAGAGAGTCGAATCCCGTGCCCGCTTACGCATCGCGGACCTGATGCGGAAACCTTTCGGTGTCCAGTCGATCTCCCTCACCGGGTTGTTTATTCTGGCAGTCTTCTACACCATCTATTTTCTGCGGTCGATCCTGCTGCCCGTTGTTCTTGCGTTGCTGATCAGCTTTCTGTTGAGGCCGATAGTGCGTGGACTCGCTCGATTGAAGGTCCCGCTGCCGGTAGGCGCGGCGCTGATCCTTATCGGATTTCTTGCACTTGTCGCTTATGGAATCTCAGCTCTGGCCGCGCCCACAATGGGATGGCTCCAGAAAGCGCCGGCCGGTTTGACCGAACTGCAACACAAGCTCCTGCCGGTAAAAAAGTCAATAGCGCAAGTAACCCAGGCGACCGGCGAAATCGAAAAGCTGGCTTCAACTAATGCGGAGACAAAAACCGTGGAAGTAAAGCGGCATTCGATCACTGAGATCTTTTTCGTGCACACGCCCGAGTTTATCGCCAGCGCTGTTCTGTCAGTGATCCTGCTTTATTTCCTGCTCATCTACGACCAGGCTTTCATCGCCAAGCTGGTGAAGTTGCTACCCACGCTCTCAGATAAAAAGACGGCTGTCGCCATCGCACACGACATCGAATGGCAGGTGTCGCGTTATCTCTTCACCATCACGGTGATTAATGCCTGCCTTGGATTGGCCGTCGGAACCGCGGTGGGGCTGCTCGGTCTGCGCAACCCGGTAATGTGGGGAGCGATGGTCGCGCTGCTCAATTTCGTTCCTTATCTGGGCGCGCTGACAGGCATTATCTGCATGACCATCGGCGCGGTTTTGAGTTTCGATAGTCTCGGGTACGCCTTCATCTTTCCTGCTGTCTATCTCGCTTTTGGCACGTTGGAGGGCAGTTTCATCACCCCCTGGGTTATGGGACGCTCCCTCACCTTGAATCCCGTTATCATTCTGCTCTCGCTCACTTTCTGGGGCTGGATGTGGGGAATAGTGGGCATCATTTTAGCCGTTCCGATCCTGGCCGCTTTCAAGATTTTCTGCGCACACATCAAACCGATGGAGCCGATAGCAGAATTTCTTAGCTAACATACATACGTGAAAATGTGAGGCCGGCAGAAGGTGAGAGTTCTATCCCTTGGCCTTTTCAGAATCGCATGTGCAACCTCGCACAAAAGGGCGTCGGTGGTGCGCGAAAAGAACTTCTCGCAAAAGAACAATGAGAGTCGTAGCGGTACGATACCGCTCAGTTACTATCTAACCGCACCGGAGCGTGCCGCCCTTCGGCGCGGACCGCTCATGGATTAATGAGGCTTGCTCGTCTAGCGCCTCGACCGATCGGCTGACATGACTTGCGCCGCCGCGCCGCGAAGGAGCGAGAGCGTTATTTGGGTCCCGCGCTTCGAGCTGCTGTTGATATGAAACTCGCCTCCGAAGCTGCTAACACGTTCGCGAATATTGAAAAGACCAAATTTTTGGGAGCTAGTTAGTTGCGTGTCAAGCGAGGTAGGATCGAATCCCGGGCCGCGATCGGCGACGGTGATGCGGACCTTGTTTGGCCGCAGATGCTGCATCGTGATGTGCACAGCGCTGCCGACCGCGTGCTTCATCGAATTTAGCAATAACTCGCGCACGGCTCTGTACAGAAAAATACGCACATCGGCGGTTTGCGGGTCCGCTGAAGAGTCGGCCTCGAGCGTGACTTCGACATTGTAATTTCTACGTGTTTCAGCTGCCAGCCACTCCAGTGCTGCGGCTAGACCGCCTTCCTGCAAAACTGGCGGCGCGAGCTCCACACTGAGAGATCGTGTTAACTCGAACGAACGCTCGAGTACCTTGGCAATTTCGGCAACCATTACTTCTCTTTTGTCGGCGTCTCGAGTTCTGCGTAGCGCGGCAAGCTGCATCCGCGCCGCCACAAGCAATTGCTGTAGATCTTCATGCAGTATCTCGGCTATGCGCCGACGCTCCGCCTCCTCCGCAAGCGACAATTCGGCTGAGAGCAGGCGTAATTTCTGTGCTTGTTCGACAGCCTCGCGAGTGCGTTCGGCAACGCGTTGCTCAAGCGTTTCGTTCAAGTTCGCGAGCTGGGCGACGAGATCCCGCACCTGATACTGCCTCCGGCGGGAACGTAATGCAACCTGGACCGAGCGTATCAGCGTCAGAGTGCTGACGCGCCGCTCCAGCAAAGTCACAGTTCCGGCAGCCGCAGCGGCCAAATTCAGCAATCCTGTCCGGCGCGATTCGCCGCCACTTGTGAGAATTATGAGCGGTAATTCGGACCAAGGCGGCTGTGCTTTAAGGACATTCAAAAGAAGCGAACCTTGTACTGCTTCCAGTGCTTCCTCGGTAAGCAGCAGCACGCCTGTGCTATCCGTGATTTGTCGAGAATATTCATCCAATCCATGGCAAATTTGTGTTTCAAAACCTTTGGTGTCGAGCAAAGCCGCCATGGCTTCAGCATCCTGCCCGACAGGCGCAATGATAATTACGCGCTCGTCCTTGTGCATTCGCGACATGCGTGCGTCTTTGTCACGAGTAGTGTCATTCATCAACGGACCGTCCCCTAGCGCATGGGAATTGAAATTGCTACGCGATCGCATCGTTGCCTTCAGCGTCCCTTCATCATTTGTTTTTCACTGCCACGGAAGATGGGCACGCCGGTCAGCACCCCTTGAAATTGTTTTAACGGCTTGCCGATAACGATGCCTCTGCCCGAGATCAATTTGAATTCGCGGATGGCTTTCTCATGGTGTCCACTACGCTTCTTAACCATTGCAATAGCTTGTTTTACTTCTCCGTAAGCTTCGAAATATCGGAGGCTTGCCACGGTGTCCGAAAGATAACTAAGGTCCACAGGCGCTTCGGCGGCGGCAGCCAATCCATGCTGAGCTAAAATGAGGATCGTGACTACGCCCTGTTGGTTGAGAGAAGTGCAGAGTTCGTGCAGCTGGTTGTTCAGATACTTTTCCCCCGGCATGGCGTTGAGATAGCCGTTGAGACTGTCAACCGCGACGAGTTTGCAACCCGCCTCCACATCGCGCAAAATGCGAACGGCGAATTCGCCGGGAGAAAGTTCGGCGGGATCAACCTGCTGTACCGTAATCATGCCGTTTTCGATGGCCTTTTCCAACTTAAATCCCAGCGCTTTGGCTCGGCTCAGCATGACGCTGCGCGTTTCGTCAAATGCGAACATTATAGAGCGTTCACCTCGATCGGCCATTTGGATGGCGTATTGCAAAGCAAGGCTAGATTTGCCAGTGCCTGCCTGGCCGAGTATGAGAGTGGTTGTCCCTCGATCCAGCCCACCGCCGAACAAGGCATCTAGCTCCTTGATGCCACTGGAAACGGGCTCGTGCCGAAAAAGGGTACGATGCTCGGCGGCGATCATGCGCGGAAAAACGCGCAATCCACCGGTGGCGATGATGTAGTCATGATAGCCTTCCCCGAATTTCACGGCCCTCAATTTCGCAACGCGCATTCGGCGGCGCGATGTGCCGTAGTCGGGCGAGAGTTGTTCCATGTCAATGACGCCGTGCGTGAGGCTGAGCACGTGCGGGTCGACCACCCCCATCTTGTTCATCTTATCGTCAAGCAAAAGAACAGTGCTCTTGAATTTTGCGAACTGCTGTTTGAGCGTCAGAAGTTGGCGCCGGTAACGTAAAGCGGTTTCGGCCATTAATCGAAATTCAGAAAGCGAATCGAAAGCTACCCGTGCTGGCCGCATCTTGCGCACTTCATCGAGCAGCAGCTGGCTGACTTTCGTCAACTCGACTTCGGATGGATGAAACACTGTCGTCTGCGCTTCGGGCCGCAGCAGATTTTCAACGGCGGACAAATCCAACACCGGGATTTTGTCGAGTGACCAGCCGTGTGATCGCGCCACTTTGAACAACTCCTGTTTGGTCTCCGAAAGCGTGATGTAAAAGACTTTCTCGCCTTGCCGTATTCCCTCGAGGAGAAACTGAAGCGCCAGCGTTGTCTTACCAGAGCCCGGGTCTCCTTGAACTAAATAAAAGCAGTCGCGCGGCAACCCACCCGCAAGGATATCGTCCAGCCCCTCGACTCCGCTGGGACAGCGTTCGTCGGCGAGGCTCGCCGAGACAGTTGCGGGGAATTTTTGGATTGATTTGCGCTTCACAATTTTGATGTCAGAAAAGCGACTATGTTTTCACCGGCGATTTGGTTCTGGGACTGCAGTTTCGAGCGCGGAGCCCTAATTGGATGTAACGCGATAAGCTGATCCCAAAAGACATTGGCGAAAACATTCCTCGCCTGCAATCGATCACTTAATCAGGCGGACGACCGATTAGCTTATCGGTGAAAATCCTAGCTAACCTTCCCTGCCCCCATTAATTGCCTGCGCGTTTTGCGAAATTAGAGAGAATCATTGATTCAATTTTCGAGGCGATTCGAACATCGATCTTTCGTAAGCAGGAGACCGAGACGCGTGGACGCAAGAGTCCATCCGATTCATGGTGGGGTTGAATAAACTCCGGATCGGACACGTCGCAAACAAGCACGACGGAGAACACCCGTTTAATCAAAGCAAAGGAAAAACATGAAACAAGCTAAATTAGTGAAACTATTGGCCGCGGGCGCGGCCGGCGCGGTCGCATTGAGTACAGCTTTCGCGCAGGAAACTTCAACTACAACCACCACCACGGGGGGCACAACTGGCGTGAGCGAGAGCACGACAAGCACGAGTACGCTTACCGGCTCGGGCACGATCACGGCTTACACGCCGGGCTCGGACTACATCACGTTCCGCACGGAATCGAGCACGACTCCGGTGAAGTATTACTACACCAAGAAGACCGTCCTCGTCGACCCGGAAGGCCGCACGGTGGAATGGACCGCGCTCAAGCCCGACATGCCGGTCACATACACCTACACGAAAGAGGGCGATCGCATGGTCGTAACCAAGGTGACGCTAGCAAAGCCGCTATCGTACTACGAGAAGAAAGAAACTACGACAACGACGACCAAGCCGTAATTGCAGCGGCTCGAGTCATTGGCTGAAACTGAAACGCCCGTGGCGGGCCCGCGGGCGTTTTTCCTTGTCGCGCAAGCATCTCGCGGATTTCCGCTATCATCGTGACGCAATTTTACATGCAAAATTTCGAAGCAATGGCGTTGGTGCTCGGCTGCGTCGGAACGGTCTGCTGGGTCGTGTGCTTCTGGTGGATGCATCGCATCTCATCCCGTCAGGATGCGCTATTGGAAGAGCTGCATGAAATGACAACGCGCATTGAAAAGCTTTCGCAGGCCGAGCACGATTTGATTAGGGACGTGCATCCTCAAGTCAACGAAATCAAGGAGCACGTCGAAAACGTCAGAGAAGTTGTTTCGCCCGAAAAGAGCTGACCGCGCGTTGATCTGAATCCATTGAACGCCCAGGATTGGTCAGCAGTCGCGAACCCGCTTTGCGTGTCACAACCGAGCAACCGAGCGATTTCAAAGCTTCGCTGCCACCCGACTGTCGATCTGACTAATTGAAAAGCGATCGCTTCGAGAACGGCCTTTCGTGCCTCCACTGTGGAGCCGTAGCGCTCGCCACCAGGCGTAAGCTTGGTGGCGGGTTTTCTATCCGATGCTGATGATCCAGCCGTCTCTATTTGGCGCTTTACACCGCTCGGCGAATGATTTCTAGGCCTTCTGGAAGACGCAGCACAAGTTTGTTCGCGGCTTGAGGCCTTCGTGCTGCGAGGGGGTCCAATTGCGGACTTGCTTCGATACAGATGCAGTGAAACTTCGTTGTCGCCGCGGCTCACCACAATGGCCGAAGCTGCTGGGCGTGGCCGCTGCCAGCAGCCTAGGTACTTTGTTTGTAGTGCGGAATTTCTTCCCGGCGGAGAAGAAGGTCCGCCATCCAATCAGAGCCGATTACGACATCGGCGACGAGGTCTTTGTTCGGACCATGGGCCACCTGCTAGGACCGTCTCTAGTGAAAGGGAACGAGGTCACGCCGCTAGAGAACGGCGATCAAATTTTCCCGGCAATGCTGAGGGGCATCCGGTCGGCGCAGCGTACGATCACGTTTGAAAATTTTCTCTTCCAGGAAGGCGAAATCTCTGACGCCTTCGCGCAAGCGCTGGCGGAACGCGCGCGTGCCGGCGTGAAGGTGCACTTTCTTCAGGACGCACTGGGATGCGACTCGGTACACGGACACGCCATCAAGGTCATGAAGCGCGCCGGTGTCGCAGTGGAAATTTTCCGCTTCGTCCATTTCTCGCGCATTAACTCCCGGACACATCGAAAAATCCTGGTTATCGACGGGGCTCTGGGGTTCATCGGGGGCGTCGGAATTGCGGACGCATGGAAAGGCGACCGCCGAACCCATGGATTGTGGCGCGACTCTCACTATCAAGTGCAAGGCCCCGTCGTAGCGCAACTGCAACAGGCTTTCATGGACAACTGGCTCGAGACCTGGGCTGAGCTGCTACACGGCGATCTGTATTTTCCCAAACAAAAATGCGCCGGCGAGCAGATCTGCCAAATCTTCAAGAGCTCAGCTGGCGAAGGTTCCGATAGCGGACGTTTGATGTTGCTGGTATCAATCGCGGCGGCTCGCCACGAAATCCGGATAGCGAATGCGTATTTCATTCCGGATAACCTGACCATGCAAACCTTGCTCGAAGCGCTCCATCGCGGCGTCAAGGTAGAAATCATTGCGCCGGGTACTGACATTGACGCGCATATCGTCCGCGCCGTGGGAAAGACACGCTGGAAGCCTTTGCTCGAAGCCGGGGCGCGTTTCTACGAGTATCAGCCTGCGCGATTCCACTGTAAGTATCTCCTTGTGGATGACTGCTGGGCGTCGTTCGGCTCAGCCAATCTCGACAATCGTTCGATGTCATTAAACGAAGAGGCGAACCTCAACGTGCTCGACAGGCAATTCGTCACCGCCTATGCGCGAGTCTTTGAGGAGGACAAAATCCATTCGCGCGAAGTGACCCTCGAAGACTGGCATAACCGACCTTGGAAGGAAAAGATCAAGGGCCGGGCCATGTCGATCTTTCGTTCGCAGATGTAAGTTTGTCGCCCACGATGCAAATGTGACGATGAACGAAACGTCTACACCAAAGCTTCGCGTCGCCACCTATAATGTGCATGGCTGCGTTGGGATGGATCGGCAGCGTTCCGAAGCGCGTATTGCCGAAGTAATCGCCCAGTTGTCAGTCGATGTCATCGCGCTGCAAGAGCTCGACCTCAGTCGGCGGCGTTCGGCCGGAGTCGATCAGACTGGGATCATCGCCGAACAACTTGGCTGGCATAGTCATTTTCATCCCGCGATACGACGGGGCGATGAGCACTACGGCAACGCCATCCTTAGTCGCTACCCGCTCAAGTTTCGCCGCGCAGCCGAGTTGCCGGGCAAAGCGCCGTTTTTCTGTCGGGAAAGTCGCGCTGCGATCGCGATGGATGTTGAAACAAATCTCGGTGCCGTGCACATCATTAACACGCATCTCGGTCTGGGCTGGCGCGAACGCTTGTTACAAGCACAACTGTTTACGAGCGCTGAGTGGCATGCAGCCATTGTCGGTGACACTCCGCTTATTTTGCTCGGCGACTTCAACAGTGTACCGGGTTCACGACCTCGCCGCGCACTGACTCGCCATCTACGCGATGTGCGCGAACTTGTTCGAACGGCGCACCGCGTTCGTACTTTCCCCACGTGGTTTCCAGTACTGGCCGTCGATCATATTTTCGTGAATGCGGCGCTCCAGCTACTGAACCTGACCGTACATCGCACCTCTGTCGCGCGGATCGCTTCCGATCACTTTACGCTTGTAGCAGAACTCGCGCTTTCCTCGCGATGCGCGCCCGGGACGACGAGTCTTCGTCAGTGGAAATCCATCAGCAAAGCCGACTCCTAGAACAGGCCGAGCAGTTTAAGGACGATCACGATAACGACAATTACTCCGATTATGTAGAAGATGCTTCTATTCATGATGGAGACTGATATCAGAGTGGGCGGTGGCCGGCAGCTTTAATTTTTAGAACTCTGTCTACTCCTTGCACGCGGTTGACCGGCAACAGCCGTGAATCGTTTTTTAACCAGCTCCACTATCGCCGGCCGAATCAGGCTCGCGCCTATTTTCAGCGCACCTAGAGCAACGCCAGTTTCGATAAGCTTTTCCTTTCGTTTTCGACCGCTTTTTGCATCGACGTAAATCTTTTTCTTCCGCATCGGCGCCAACGCGATCAGCACACCCACGGCCGCCACTGCGGTAATCCACAGAATGGTTTGTTCTCGAAATGATCTCCGCAGTTTCGCCGGAAAATCCAATTCATAATGCAGGCCGCGCAAATCGCGTCCCACACGCTCGCGCAAACGGGCTATCTCCATTCTTAGCTCGTCGATCGACTTTTTGCGTTCCAATTTTTCAGCCATTCGCGATCCTCCTTAAATTCAGTTAATGTCGTGCGAAAGAACGGATTGGTCATTCGGTTGCGTGCAATCAGGAGTAAAATGAGCGCAATCACAAAATGCGCTCCGGCAGCGGCAAATGCTGTCCATACCCACGAGATTCCAGCCAGATGGGCCAAACCGACAACGGCGCTGGCGATGAGAAAAACATAGCCTAACACGCAAAGGACCAGGACTAGAATCAAACAAGCCGCCAGCACGAGTAGTTGCACGAGCGCTGCTTTAAACTCCTGAGCGAAAAGAGCAAAGCGGCCTTCGAAAGACTCTGTCAGCGCACTCGCGAGCGCCAACAGATTTTCAAGCAGACCCTTATGCCCCGCAGGATTACGGGAGCGACTCGTCTCGCTGATCATCCAGCGGCATCGATCAGCGCCGGAAGATTAGACCCAGGACAAACCCGATTCCGAGCGCTGTGAATACTGCTCTAGTGGGATTTTCCCGGACATATTGGTCAGTATCCTCCCGGAATGTTCGAACGCGATCTTTGGCATCGTCCCAGGCTTGCTCGGCCTTACCACGATACTCTCCCGCGATCGCACCTGCCGCCGATTTTAAATCCTGGGCCGCTTGCCGGGCGCGAGTTCTACTACTTTGTAGTTTCCCCTGCGCGTCTGTCAGACCAGCCCCAGTTTGTTGCTCTTCATTTTCTTCCGCCATCTCTCCCGCCTGCGGGGAAACCGCAGGTCCTTGATTCATTTGGTTTTCGTCAGCCATAGATATTCCCCTTCTTCATGATTTGTTTAAACTTCCGGTGCTGATGCTTCTCTGACGGTGCTGATATCCTCAGCGCCGGCAGCTTTGAAAATCTGCTTCGCCCGATCGACGTCTTCGCTTTCATCCGTGTGCACGGCGATCAGGTAATTCCCCTTTTTCAACTTCTCGTCGTAGCGCTTTGCCTCGATCTCCGGAATACCGAGACCAATCAAACCGCCGACCACACCGCCGGTGGCCGCCCCGACCGCGGCGCCACTAAGCGCCCCCATAATTGGACCGGCGGCAATAAACGGACCGACGCCAGGAATTGCCAAGGCGCCAATTCCCGCCAGCAACCCGATCACGCCGCCGGTGGCGCCACCGGTAGTTGCACCGGTCGTTGCACCCTCCGGCGCCTTTGTGGCTTTAACGTGACCAACGTCACGTGTGCCGCCTGTATCAGGCATTAACACTGAAATTTCCGAGGTTGCGAAACCTTGAGCTTGGAGCTGCTGGACAATTTGCTCAGCTTGGCCGTGTGTAGTTGCAATACCAAATACTGATTTAGACATAATGATTTTCTTTCGTTTGTGTTGAAGTTTAGTTTGTTACTTTGATCCTTTAACTTCGAGTTGATCGTCGATCTGGGCGCCGCCAGCCGCTGATTTTGCGATCTGATCGATTTTTGCTTTTTCTTGCGCAGTCTTAACGGGCCCACGCAGCGTGACTTGGCCGTTGGCGGTAATGACTTTGATGTTCTTCGCAGTCGTTGAAAGCTCGCTGTCTTTCATTAGCGCCTGCCGGATAGTCTGCGTGATTTTTAAATCCGCCGAACTGTTTGACTGGTCGCCAGATGTCTTGGTTTCACCGGAGCGATCGCGCTCGTTTGTGGCCGTGTTATCGGGTTTCGTCTTCTCATCGTCGGCAGCCAGTGCCACTAGGCTAAATGCACTGAGACAAGCTAAGACTAGTAAGGTTTGTTTCATGGGTTCTTTTAGTTTCATGGTTCTTTAGTTTGAAGTTTGTAGGTATCGGTGTTATTGATCGCACCCGGTATCCCCCCCGGTTTTATTTAATAGCCGCTAAGTTAATGACGGATTCGGCTAACTTGGTTAGCCTTTTGTCTGTATCTGATTCTTCGGTTAAGGTAGTCTGAAGTAACTGTGCACTCTGCCGATCGCCCAGCAACTCGGCGTATGTCCGAGCGCAGCCGTAGCCGGCCATCTCATAGTGCTCAATGCGCTGCGCCGCAGCAATTAGCCCGGCATCGCGCACTTCGTTTTCAGCATCTTCTTCGATTATCTCGTCTCCCTCTTTAATCAGACCCTCCATGCCCTCACATTTAGGGCCGCGGGTTGACTCATCGTGGCTCGTCAAAATCTTTTCGAGACGCGCCACGTGTTCCTTGGTCTGCTCCAAATGTTCTTGGAAGCCCGCCGCAAGCTCTTCGTTAGTAGCGGCTTTAACCATTTTCGGCAGCGCTTTTATAATCTGCTTCTCCGCGCTGTAGAGGTCTTTCAGTTCGTGAATGTAAAGGTCTTTAAGTGTTTCTAGTTCCATATGTGTAGATTTCGTATCGTTGGTCTTGCTCGTACGTAGTTTTCGATGAAGCGAGGTCGCTCCCAAAACTTTTATGTGCAACCCCGCAACAGAAAGATCAGGAGCAAAATTGGAATCGGAATTCCTAGCAGCCAAAGTAAAATGTACCCAGTCGCACCGGCTTGTTTGATTCTGTTTGTTAAGCGCATCTTAGGTCTCCTTTGTTAGCATTATTGATTCGGAACTCTTTTCGTTGTGTGCAGGAACTTGCTCTGATTGATGAAACGCACAATCGGGCTGGCGGATGATTGTATGCTCAGACAAAATCCTACTCGCGACGATTATGGTATTAGGATTGCGAACGCCGCAGTTGGGCTACACCAAGTTTTCAATCGCTCGCATGAGGCTGTGACGTTCACGATGAGATTGGCCGCGTGATTGGTCTAATCGACCAAAGAAATACAGGAAGACCGATTCAGGTCAGATAACCGAAGAGATTATGAGTTACTTGGCACCCCTGGTCTTGGGTGAGCCTCATACCGCGCACGAAGGACTAATCGAGCAATCTGAGCGATTTAGGAACCGACAGATACCGCCTTTCCTGAATCGACTCGGCATTGCTCGGATTCCTGACGAATTGCGCTTAACTCCCAAGGTGTGTCGCAGTCTTTAGTTTGCGCGGAGCGGAATCTCCGGACATTGGGAGCATGCCGAAGAAAGGGCACAGCATCAAAAAGCTTATCGGCGCACCTACTTTGCAGGCACGATAACATTGACTGCTTTCGAGACAAAATCGATTTCGACACTCCTGCCTAGATTTACTCTTTCTCCATCGAGGATCGCAGGGATATCCTTGCTTGATTGCACGCCTATCCGCTTTGTTTTGATGAGAAGTATGTTTCTGTCATGGCGCCATTTGCCAAACGCGGCCGCAGTAGCAAGGCCGATCACTTCAGCGGCGTTTTCCACATCAACGACGGCGGCTTCAAGCCCTTGCTCCGAATCGGACATTTCTTCCGATATGAGGGGGCAGATAAGGGCTACGGCTTCAGCTTCGCCATTCATTTTGTCTGAAATTAGATACTGCACCTTCGTCTCAAACATGTTTTGGAAAGCCACTTGCCCCTTTTCGATAGCGTCAACAATATCTCCTTCGCGGATAGATTCACGGGCTTCTGACCAAAGCGAAGGCGCTCCCACAATGGCGGCGATGAAAAACTGCTTGTCTGCGACCCGACCTCCGGAAAGCACTTTTACTGAGGGAGCAGCGAGCGTATTTTTGAGCGCGTCTTCCCATGACACGTCCCCATACAATGCCCGAGGGAGCATATTCATCGTTCCCCCGGGAAGCGGGATAAGATGCGGCCCCTTTTCGGTGCATGCTTCTGCAGCTGTCCGTATTGTGCCGTCACCCCCAAGCACGATAAGTACATCTAGCTTGTGCCCCGCCGCTTCTGCAAACGACCGCTCCATTTGATCTGCTTCGCCGCACCACGTCTTGGGTTCGACGATGCCCGCATCCTTGAGGATATTGAGCGTCTTCTCCTCGGAAGCTAAATCGCAGCCGCCGCTTGAGGTGTTGATTATCGCCCCAACTTTCAATTCTAATAAACGGATCCCGCTTAATTCCATATACCAATAGAGCAGGCAGAATCATCTCGGCTGTCGCACGCTACGCGACGAATGCGCCGCCTGGATTATCTGCACGCTCTCGGGCCACGGTGGGTAATGCCATTCCAGTCGTGCTCAACAAGCTCCGCCCTTCTCGCGGATCAAAGCGAGGTCATCAAAGGCGTCCCGTCAAGGCGAGGATGATTATAATCAAAAGAATTAAGCCTAACCCGCCACTTGGCCAGTATCCCCAGCCGGAACTATACGGCCAAGCTGGTAGTGCTCCAATCAAGAGGAGGATTAGGATAATCAACAAAATCGTGCCCATAGCTTCTCCTTTCTTGAATTATTTCGCCGTGGCTAGCTACGTTGGACGTCGTGATCTTGGGAAAGCGTTGCCGAGATCAATGAGCCCGACGTGCGAGATACTGAAATCTGCGATCACAATTGGTTCCGCAAAATTTCCACTGTTAACATGGGCTAGAAAATGGTTTTAAAGCCACCGTTACCACCGATGGAAGCGCGTTCGGTCGAAGAAATTCCCGCCGGATATGGCTGGCAATACGAGCCCAAGTGGGACGGGTTTCGCTGTATTGCGTTTCATGACGGCCACAAGATCTATTTGCAATCAAAGTCCGGTCAGCCGCTCGCGCGTTATTTTCCCGACGTAGTCGATGCTCTCGCCAACTTGCCGCAGCAGCAATTTGTTCTCGATGGCGAATTGGTCGTTCCGGTCCGCGGCACGCTTTCATTCGATGAATTGCAACTGCGTCTGCATCCCGCCGCGAGTCGCGTTCAGAAACTGGCCAAAGCCCATCCAGCGATCTACATCGCCTTCGATCTGCTGGCGGGAAAAGGACAATCACATTTGAACCGGACCTTGCGTGAGCGTCGGCGGCTTCTCGAAACATTCGCGCGCTTAAATCTGCGATCAGCAAAGAATATACGACTTTCGCCGGCAGCCACTGATCACCGAACCGCCAGCAAGTGGTTTAAGAGAGCCGGCGGCGATCTTGATGGTGTGATCGCGAAACGCTTGGATGCGGTGTATGCTTCCGGCGAACGCACTGCCGTAGTGAAGGTAAAACAAATCCGGACGGTCGATTGCGTCGTTGGCGGATTTCGTTATGCGCGTGGCACGCGCGTGGTCGGTTCTCTTTTGCTTGGACTTTATGGTAAGAATGGATTGCTCCATCACGTCGGGTTCACGTCCGCGTTCAAGGCATCCGAACGCCGTGTCTTAACAAGGCGATTTGAAGCGCTCAAAAAACCACCTGGATTTACCGGTAGCGCAACCGGCGGACCCAGCCGCTGGAGCACGGACCGTACGGGCGAATGGGAACCGGTGTCTCCCGAAACGGTTGCAGAAGTTACCTACGACCATTTTACCGGGGGCCGATTCCGACACGGCACCAAAATTGTTCGGTGGCGTGCCGACAAAGACCCTCGCCAGTGCACGATGGACCAGGTAGAGCAGCGCGAAGGTAAATCGTTCGCGCTTTTGTAGCCAGAGCCAGGGCAGGCAGACAACCAAACATTCCGCGGTACGCGAACTGAAACTTACAACCTATGAAGAAGTATATCGTATTTTTAATCAGCGCCTTAATCGGCGTGGCGTTTGTCGTTTCTTGCACACAACAACAGGGCACGACTGCGACCGCACCGGCAGCGGCCAAACCGACACCGACCCCATCGCAGAAGCACAAGGCGGCAAAGCGAAATCCGCCGAAGACAGAGGGATCAGTTGAGGCACCCTCGCCGTCGCCTGGGGAATCGCCCGCGCCGACGCCATAAAACGGACGTGTGTGAGAGTTAAAGCGAATGCTGACGCAACGTCCGCAACGAACTAGCCACCCGGCTGGTGAAACTCGACGACTGCCTATCTCTGGGCGTGGCGCCTCTTTGCAATTGACCTCGGTCACAACATCGTGAGTTGTTACCGCACTCGCCACCAGCGTTCGCTTCAAAGCAATTGATCGAGAAGAATAGGATTATCACGGCCTTGAATTGCATCAGCTGTTCCACTATCGCGCACGAACAAACTTCAGAATCGCGCGCTCGACCGCTCGCAGATCGATATCCTTGCCCTTGTTGATTGCTTCCCCCAACCCGGCAATTTGCCTTCCGCTCAGGTAAGTTTCGATCACAGTCGGGTGCACGTAACATTTGCGGCAAATCGCCGGTGTATTGCCGAGAAGTTCTGCCACCGCGCAAATGGCCGTCTTTACATTCGCCTTCGCCTGCTTCTTCGTTTCGAATTCGCCTTGCACATTGAGTCCGATCGCTGCCAGGACCGTTCCGGCCCATGTTCGGAAATCTTTTGCGCTGAAATTCTCGTTCGTGATTTCGCGCAAATAATCGTTCACGTCCTGTGATGTCACGTTCCGCACCTCGCCCTCATCATCGACGTATTGGAATAGATCCTGACCCGGTAAATCCTGGCACTTCGAAACAATCTTTGCGACGCGACGATCCGTTACGTCGACCTCATGTTGGCGTCCACTCTTTCCGCGAAAACGGAAACGCAACCGGGCGCCTTTTACCGTTACATGCCGATCCTGCATGGTGGTTAGCCCAAATGATTTGTTCTCACGCGCGTATTCTGCGTTGCCGATGCGTATGAAAGTTCGTTCGAGCAATCTCACAACCGTTGCGAGCACCTTTTCTCGCGGCAGACCAGGCAATGTCATGTCGTGAGCAACTCGCTGGCGAATTTTTGGCAGCGCGTTGGCAAAATCGGCTAGGCGATCGAACTTGTTTTCATCGCGCAGCTCGCTCCAACGCTCGTGATAACGGTACTGCTTCCGCCGGCGTGCATCGCGCCCCGTCGCCTGGATGTGTCCGGTCGGCGAAGGACAAATCCAAACGTCCGTCCATGCCGGCGGAATCGCCAAACGTTTGATTCGGAGGAGACGTTGCTCGTCAGAGATTCTCTTGCCTTGCGTATCTAAATATTCGAACTCGCCATTGTTCGCTCTGCGCGTGTAACCCGGTCGATCATCGCTAACGTAGTGCAGACCGGCTTCCTCTGCCGCCTCGGCGGAATCTGTAGCGAACGCGGCTTCGATTGCTTTGCCGTTACGTGTCTTTGTCCCAGGCGCCCCCATCACGAAACCATCACTGCAAGCTATTCGAGCCTCCAAGCGCCTGATGGACTGCCCGCATCCGTTCAGCTTCGATGCGCTCAATCTGTCGTTGGGCACGACGCTGCAGCTCCTCGAAGTCATAGCCGTTCAGCTGCGGCAATTTCGCTGCTGCCAGCGCACGCCACATGAGTTTCTTTCCGGCAATTCCCATAATTAATCCTTCCAACGTGAGCACCAATCCCAGGCTGCCCGGCTCATCGCCTGCAATCATCAATCGCGCGCGGCCCACCTTTTCCGCCGCCCATGCCCCGGCCTGCCGCACCTTACTTTCTTCAACGGCGAGGGAACGCATGATATCGCGCAACGTATCCTGATCTGCTTCGATCTCCGCTTCGCATTCCGCAAAGAAAGTGCCGAGTGGCTCGCCTTTGTGGACATGCGCCCAGTGGCCAATGAGCTCCAGGGCGCTAACAGAGCCGGCAAGATGATCGTTTAGATAAGAGTCCAATTCCTTCATGGGCGAATGGTATGCAGGAAAATTCAGATCGGCACCAGCGCTTCTTCAGCGGGCCCGGCGATAACTTCGCCCGTAGGTTTGAAACGCGAGCCGTGACAAGGACAATCCCAGGTAGATTCAGCACGGTTCCACCTGACAAGGCAGCCGAGATGCGTGCAAACAGGCGACAGCTTGCAGATGTTGCCATCATCGTCGCGGAACACGGCAACTTTCTTCCCACGCGAACCGATAATCATGCCTTCGCCACGTTTTAGCCCTCTAACGGAGTGAGCTTCTGGACGAGTGATCCGATCTTTGACCATGTAGTAGGGATAGTCTTTGTTTTCTCGGAGATAGTTCCAGGTAGCGCCTTTGATTTTTTTCCGATCGACTGCGAACAGATCGGCCCACGGATTTTTTCGTCCAGTTGCCCAGTCGCGCGCCATGATTGCCGCTACGGTCCCGAAAGTGATGCCGTTCCCGCAATATCCTGTCGCAACAAACTGACGCTCCGCGTTCTCACCGATGTAAGGCAAGCCGTCAGGAGTGCAAATAACCTGTCCCGACCAACGATGGTTCAGGCGAGCCCTCGGAATGATCTCTTTCAATCGCGCCCGCAATCGAGCATAAGCCTTTTCGGTCTGCTTCTTTTGTCCAGTCTTGTGGTCCTCGCCGCCGTAAATGAGGTAATCGAAGCCGTGATGTCGATCTACTCGCAGATAATCGTAAGGATCTCGCGTATCCCAGAAAAGCGCCTCAGGGACTGTTCTTGTTGGAACGCGGGCGCCAAGCGCATAGCTGGTATAGAGTGACAGCTTCGTTTGTAGAAGTGTCGCTGCCGTAGTGGTGGCCAGACCGACGAGCGGATTGTTTGTTGCCATAACGACACGATCGAAACTGATCCAATTGCGATTGACCTTAACGCGGCGCTTTTTTGCATCGAACTCGGTCGCAGTGCTCTTTTCGAAAACATGCGAACCGTTGCCTGGCACCTTCAGAACCAGAAAGCGGAGATATTTCCTCGGATGAAACTTCGCCTGATTGGGATACTGCACACCGGGCAAATTGAAGTATGGGACCGATTCCAGGTAACCGGCGTCGAATCCGAGTTTTGCAGCGGTGCTCGCCTCTTTCTTCAGCCGAGAAATCTCCTTTTGTGAAAAACCGTCCACGCAGACATGCACATACGCAGGGACTCGCGTAAATTCGCACTCTATTCCTTCGCCCTGGACAATCCTTTCAATCTCATCAATCGCGGCTGCGCCCGCATCCCATGCGGCCTGAGCGTGATCGTCGCCAAAGTTACCTGCTAATTCCTGCAGTTCGACATCAGTGATACAAGTCAGGTGGGCAGTTGTGTGGCCGGTGTCCATCGAGGCCAAACGCTCGCGCTCGATCAGCGCCACCGTTAGACCGGTCTTCTTCAAGAGATGTGCTGTGGTAATACCGGTGATACCTGCGCCGACGACAACGACGTCGACGTTCACGTTCTTTTCTAAACGTGGAAATCGCTGAATAGGCGCGCTGTCAATCCAGAAAGGAACGTTTCTCATCCATGGTTGTTCGCGCCCAATGCGCAATTCAGCCGTGCACGGAAAGCTCTTTTAGACGGTGTGCTGAGCACGAGTTGACGTTAAACTCGCCTTGCCCGCGCTTTTTTTGTCACGCGCAAATCTCCGCAGGCTTGCGAATCAAATATGGCGAGCGGAGGCACCCCGTCGCAACCGGAGATCGACGTGAACACGACAGCTATTGTAACTCTTGCAGTAGTCGTAGTGGTCATCTTAGTCGCGCTCGGGTTGATCGTCCTACTATGGCGGCGCCGTTCGCGCAGGCTGCAGGAGCAGTTTGGGCCCGAGTACAAGCACGCCGTCCGGCAATATGGCGATGCACGCAAAGCCGAGGCGGAGCTTGCAGCGCGCGAGGAGCGAGTCCGCAAGCTGGAAATTCGGGCGCTCACGCAGGAAGAACAAAGCCGCTTTGCAGAAGTGTGGAGAAGAACCCAAGCCCGCTTCGTGGATGAGCCGTCTAAAGCGGTCAGCGAAGCCGACGGGTTGATCAAAGAAGTCATGCAGACGCGTGGCTATCCGGTGGGAGACTTCGACCAACGCGCTGCCGACATCTCGGTAGATCATCCCAATGTGGTGACTAATTACCGTGCCGGGCGCGAAATCGCGGCGCGTAACAAAAGCGGGGAGGCGACGACGGAGGATTTGCGGCAGGCGATGGTGCACTATCGCTCGCTGTTTGAAGAACTGACAGAGGTAGCAGAATCAGCAACAAGCAAGGAGGCAATTCGATGAAAGTGGAAGACGAGGAGAGGATCAAACAAGATGATGAAGACAAGGCGGCCGCTGTGGATCAAGCGGAGCGCGAGCAACAGCCAGCTGATCGAGCAACATCGACTAGAGAGCTGGCAAAGGACTTGGAGCGCGCGCCGGCCGGTAAAGCCGAACAGGCCGCAGCCACGGCTCTGTTTCCAGAGAATGAGTCCAAGGATTTTCACAAACGTTGGACGGACATTCAAACAGGGTTCGTGGACGAGCCGCGACGGGCTGTGGAGCGGGCGGATGAATTGGTTGCAGAAGTAATTAAGCGGCTCGCAGACAGTTTCGCTCAGGAACGCTCCAGACTAGAGGGACAATGGGGTCGCGGTGATAATGTTTCAACGGAAGATCTACGTGTCGCCCTGCAGCGTTATCGAGCGTTTTTCGATCGGCTGTTGAACATCTAAACTAAGGATGAGACACGCGCACGAGCCGCGGCCTGCGACTAAGTTTATATGAAAGAACAAAAAGGAATTGTTTCAATTATCGACGATTTAATCGAAACGCTTAAAGATGGGCAGGAAGGCTTTAAGCAAGCCGCGGAAGGCGTGAAAGCCCCGCAGTTGAAGTCACTTTTCAACGAATATTCGAGTCAGCGGTCGCAGTTCGCTACTGAGCTCCAGGGCCAGGCTCGAAGCTTAGGCAAATCCGAACCCGAAACGAGCAGCAGCGCCGCGGGCGCATTGCATCGAGCGTGGATTAACTTGAAATCTGCTATCACCAGTGGCGATGACCACGCGATCCTCGCGGAATGTGAACGCGGGGAAGACTCGGCAGTTGAGCAATATGAGAAGGCGATGAATGACAATCTACCAACGCAATTGCGTGAGATTGTCGCGCGGCAATATTCCGAGATCAAAAACGCGCACGATCGTATCAGAAACTTGCGTGACACTGCCAAAACGAGCTGACTACATCCAGATCGGATCGTCGCAGCAGAACTAGAGCACGGTTCAGATTCGTCCCATCAACCAGAGAATCAGGACGATCAAAAGAACCAGGCCCAAGCCACCAGTTGGGTAATAGCCCCAGCCGGTGCTATAAGGCCAGGTTGGCAGAGCACCGATTAACAAAAGGATGAGAATAAGTATCAAAATTGCGCGCATACGGCGGAGGCTATTCTCGCTCAGCAGGGAATGACAATTCTTTTCTTTCCCTGGATCTTTAAGGATTCGCTCGCCAAACCGACCCCTCCGCACCGGCACACCACGCTGCATAGTTTAGTTACGTCCAAAGATATAGTGGCGGGCGAAACCTTTTTGCTATGCCAGAAGAAGAACCAATAGAACGGGCGCGCGAGGATGAACGAGAAGGCAAATCTCCTTCCACTCAGGCGGGCGAGTTCGTGCGCGAAGAAATGGAACACATTCGAGAGGGCGACCATGGTGCTCGCTCCCCTGAGCAGGCGATCGCCATCGGTCTGTCGAAAGCGCGGAGAGCTGGCGTTCAGTTACCTCCGCCGAAGCGAGGTAAAGGGCGAACGAAACGTCAGGCTAAACGCGATCTTGCGAAGGGCCGCGCTGGCGGCCGTAAAAAACCTTCCCGGAAACGCTCCCGCGCAACTAAAGGCGCGCTCAAGCGCGAGAGTCGCCGGTCAGCCTCGAAAAAAGCGCTGTCACGACATGCAAAGCGGGCGGCCAGTCAACGTTCCGCGCGTTCGCGTTCAGCCGCGGCAAAGAAGGCCGCGCGCGCGCGAAAACGCCGTCGCTAGAATGGGGTGAGTAGCGGCTCCGAGCCAGAGGTGGGGTTTGAAAGGCGCCCTTCTTAAGGGGAGCTAGGAGACCCGTTACACGCAAATTTTCGTGATGCCTAAAAAACTTCAGCCACCTCAACATCAAGACCAGCAACCTGGTCGCGAACACAAAATGAGGCCGCGGCCGAAGGCCGAGGACGAAAAACATCGAGGTAGTGGAAAGTTGCGGAACAAGGTGGCGATCATCACCGGCGGCGACAGTGGGATTGGCCGCGCAGTTGCCGTTGCGTTTGCAAAAGAAGGCGCAAACGTCGCAGTTGTTTATCTCGAAGAGAACAAGGACGCGAATCAGACTAAGCGCCTGGTAGAAGAACACGGGCGTAAGTGCCTACTAATTTCGGGCGATGTAGGCGAGGAGAAGTTCTGTCGAAAAGCTATTGCGCAAGCCGTAAAGGAGCTCGGAAGAATTGACATCCTGGTAACGCAGCCGAACAACACCCCCGGGAATCGATTGAGAAAATTACGGAAGAGCAGCTCGAACGAACATTCCGGACGAACATTTTCTCTTTCTTCTTCATGACAAAGGCGGCCATGAAACATCTGGAAAAAGGCGCTGCAATCATCAACACGACTTCCGTTACCGCCTACAAAGGCAGCGCGCATCTCCTCGATTATTCTTCGACCAAAGGTGCAATTACGGCTTTCACGCGCTCGCTCTCGCAGGCATTGGCTGATAAAGGCATCCGGGTAAATGGTGTAGCGCCCGGTCCCATCTGGACCCCACTTATTCCATCAACGTTTCCGGCGAAGGAGGTCGAAACGTTTGGATCCGACGTCCCACTAGGTCGGCCTGGGCAGCCAGAGGAGATTGCGCCAAGCTTTGTGTTTCTCGGCTCAGACGACTCTTCCTATATGACCGGTCAAATTTTACATCCAAACGGAGGCACGGTGGTAAATGGCTAATACGGAGCTCAGCGTCGTCCCAACTAGCCCACATCTATTCAGCGAAAGATATGACAACCAGAAAACAGCGAGCCGCTGCAAAGCGGAATATCAAAAAAACGGCTAGAGCTGCTCGACGAAAGAGAACGGTTGCGCATCTACCAAAAAAGACGCGTACTGCTCTCGGCAAGGAAGGAGCCAAGGCTGCGCGAAAGAGACGAACCTGACCAGCATAAGGGTAGATTCACGTTTCTCGAGCATTTAATCGCGATTGCGGTTCGACTTGAACCGAACGCCGTAGTTGGGTTTCGTCCAGTTAATGTGCGGACGCATCGGGATGGTTACCGGGCGTCCCCTGGCGAAGGCTCGCGGTATTTATCTGCGGCCGCCTTTTCTTCCGCCTTTACGAGAACTCGCTTTGCTGCGCTTTTTCCCGCGACCTCCTCCGCCTTTCTTCCGGCCACCCCGATCTGATTTGTTTACCGTTGCCCAAGCGCGGCGCTCCGCTTCTTTGCTGCTGACACCACGTTTCTTGTAGCCTCTTTCAATTTTCGATGCCTTCCGTTTCTGCTTTGATGTGTACTTCTTTTTGCTTCCTCTAGCCATGAAATGCCTCCGTCTCAGGTTTTTCGATATAAGAACGAATATCGTATGCCGATTGGATTTAAGTTTGTTTCAGCAAGTCCATACGCGCGTGAAAGTTTCTAGCGGCGATAAAATCTTCAGATATGAATACCTTGTCACAATTCGTTGAAGCCCTGCTTGGTTTAGGTGCGGAGCCCAAAGAGCTTACGTCCCTGCAAGTTTCAATCCGCGGTGTGATTGTGTTTGTCGCGACGTTGATAATGGTCCGACTGAGCAGTAAACGTTCTCTTGCCGAAAAGACGGCTTTCGACGCTGCTCTAATCGTCGTCATCGCTTCGGTGCTGGCACGCGCCATTAATGGCTCGGCACCTTTCTTCCCCACACTTATCGTGGGATTCGTGCTGGTGATACTTCATCGGCTCCTCGCCGTGGGAGCTTACTTTTCACATGCCTTTGGAATTTTGATAAAGGGCAAGTCAGTGGTGCTGGTAGAGAATGGCAAGCTACAATGCAAGAATATGCGGCTAAATCATATTTCCGAACACGATCTCGAAGAAGATATGCGGCTTGACGCAGCGACTGAAGATTTGTCAAAGATAAAAGTTGCGCGCATCGAACGCAGTGGAGACATCAGCTTCATCAAAGCCGAATAGTCTCGTGTTCGGGCCTCACCGGTAATGTCACTTGAGGATGGCCGCGGAAATCTCCAAAATTCAAGACTACGCGATCATTGGAAACGGGCGTTCAGCGGCGCTGATCTCAAAGCGTGGCTCACTAGATTGGCTTTGCTGGCCGCGATTTGATAGCGCGTCAATCTTCGGCGCAATTCTCGATCCAAAAATTGGTGGCCACTGGGACATTCGTCCCGCCACAGATTCACAAACAATCCGGCGTTACATCGAAAACACAAATGTCCTCGAAACGATCTTTTCCAATAGTTCCGGCAAAATTGTGCTGACGGATTTCATGCCGGTCACTTCAGAGGAAGAAAAAACTCGAAGGCTCTGGCCGGAGCACGAAATTGTTAGGCACATCAAATGCGCGCGGGGCGAAATGGAACTGGTTGTCGATTTTAATCCCCGACCCGATTACGGCCGCGTCCGTCCCGAGATCAAAAATCCCGGGAAACTTGGGTGGAGAATCGACATCGGAACGAACGTGTTGACATTGCGCAGTGACGTTGAACTGACTCCGAATAGCGAAGGAGACTTATCGGCAAAATTTAGATTGAGGGCGGGCGAAACAATAGCATTCTCGCTCACCTTCACCGGTGAAGGACCGGGAGTGATTCCGCCGCTCGGCAATTTGGTCCCCGAAAAATTGGATCTTACGATCAATTGGTGGAGGACGTGGGCCGCGCAATCCAATTATCACGGGCCGTATGAGCGCCAAATTACTCGCAGCGCACTGGTGTTAAAACTGCTTTCCTACGCACCATCGGGCGCGATTATCGCTGCTGCGACGACTTCATTGCCCGAGTGTGTTGGGGGCGATCTGAATTGGGATTATCGCTTTGCCTGGTTGCGCGATGCGTCGTTCACTGTGCATGCACTCTTCGGTTTGGGTTACGAAGATGACACTAAAGCGTTTATCGATTGGCTTTTGCATGCGACGCGACTGACCCGACCGGAATTGCGTGTTTTATACGACGTTTATGGTGAACAACCTTCCGGGGAGATGGTTCTTGAACATTTAGCCGGCCACGCGGCCTCGCGTCCGGTGCGGATTGGTAATGCGGCGAGTGAGCAAACTCAACTGGACATCTATGGTGAAGTGATCGAGGCGGTCTCACATTTTATCGGCGAGGAGAAAAGCCTGGATCGCGAAACGCAGAAAATGCTTTGTCAGTGCGGGGAATATACTTGTGCGCATTGGGCCGATTACGACAACGGCATGTGGGAATATCGAGACGAACTCCGGCCGTACACGCATTCACGACTTATGTGCTGGGTCGCCCTCGACCGCTTAATTAAAATGCACGAGCGCGGCCAGCTTAGCGGAATTGCTGTTGACAGATTCGAAACCGAGCGAGCGCGCGTTCGGGCCCAGATCGAACAACATGCTTGGAACTCCAACCTACAAGCGTACGCGCAGACGTGTGGCGGCGGCGACACTCTCGACGCCAGTACCCTCCTACTCGCCTATCACGGTTTTGAAGATGCAGAATCGAAGCGGATGCAACAGACCCACGAGCGAATCAGAAGAACGCTTTCGCCGCGTCCTGGATTGCTGTATCGAGATGACCGAAGTAAGAATCGAGACGAAGGCGCGTTCGCCCTGTGCAGTTTTTGGGAAGCGGATTTTCTGGCGCGCAGCGGAAAACGTCCAGAAGCCCGCGAAACCTTTGAAGCCGCGCTTGCATACGCGAATGATGTCGATCTTTTTGCTGAGGAGATCGATCCGGAAACTGGTGAGCCGCTCGGAAACTTTCCCCAAGCGTTCACACATCTCGGTGTCATCAACGCCGCGCTGTCATTGTGCAACAGCCAAGAGGACGCATATAAATTCGAGTCATGAACTGGAGCAGCTGGTTGCTGTGGGGTTTTGCCAGCACGGTTGTGCTCACATCTATCCTGGCCGGCAGTCAGGGCTTTGGGATCACGCGGATGAACATTCCCTATCTACTTGGCACCATCTTCACGCCGAATCGGGACCGGGCAAAATTCATCGGCTTCTTATTGCATTTCGTAAACGGTTGGATCTTCTCGCTCCTTTACGTCGCCGTCTTTCAAGTATTGCAAAAATCTACCTGGTGGCTTGGGGCAGGTATAGGACTCGTCCACGGCATTTTTGTACTGACGATAGCGCTGCCGGTTCTGCCCGCATTGCATCCGCGAATGGCTAACGAGCAACATGGACAAACTGTCGTGCGCCAACTCGAGCCGCCCGGTTTCCTGGGATTGCATTATGGTATCCGGACGCCCATTTCGGTTCTGGTCGCACACGCCATCTTTGGCATGATCCTTGGCGCGTTCTATGTCGTGAAATGATCGCCAGTGGCGCAAGCATTATTAGAATCTGATTTCTCAAGAAGCCTTCGCGCCAAGATTCATACGATTCGCAGCGAGTCGGTGCTACTCGATAGCGACCTCGCTTTGCTTTACGGGGTTGAGACCCGCGTCTTTAATCAAGCAATTCGCAGAAACCAGCATCGGTTCCCGGGGGATTTTTGCTTCTCAGTTAAGTAAGGAAAAGTGGTCTCTTTTAAGATCACAAACTGTGACTAAAAGCGGCCGAGGACAGCGTTATTTATTTTGAGCAGCGCGACGAGGCCGGAAATGGCGAGCGCCGCTACACCAATCGCGATCAGGCCACGGTGCTCACTAGTCCAAAATTGCGGGCTGCAGTCTTTGGCGCGCGCGTCGAAGATGCCGTGCGCGCCGTGGTCGCCAGGCACTGGCTGCCATAAGTTGTGCGCTCGATCCGGATCTTCAGGCCCGTCATATTGTTGGGAATCATATCCGGTCTCCGCCAGGTAACGATCCAGCAAGCCAGGAGCGAACCTGTTTCCTATAATCGCGGCGACCGATGACGCGCCGACGTAAAATTCCCGACGTGGATGATGCGCCGCGAAATAAATCGCTTCCGCTGCGACTTCTGGCTGAAAGATGGGCGGAACTGGTTGCGCTTTGCGAGGCAAACGGCTTTTTACCCAGCCGAATTGCGGCGTGTTTAGCGCAGGCAATTGCACCATCGTTAAGCGCACATTGCTCTTGTCGTGGATTAGTTCGCATCGCAGCGAATCGCAAAAGCCCTGTATCGCGTGCTTGGCCGCACAATAGGCTGCTTGCAAAGGAATGCCGCGATACGCAAGAGCGCTTCCGATTTGCACAATCACTCCGCGATTGCGCGGCAACATCCGTCTCAACGCGGCAAGCGTGCCATAAACGCAACCTAGATAAGTGACTTCAGTCACGCGCCGAAATTCCTCGGGCGTCATCTCTTTGACCGGCGAAAAGACCGACACCATAGCGTTGTTGATCCAAATATCGATCTCGCCCAAATCGGCTTCGATCTGAGCGGCTGCCGCTTCAACCCGATCGGCGCTCGCAATGTCCACTGGAAAGACGAGTGCTTTGCCGCCCAGTTCTTCGACTTCCTTCTGTGCGCCTTTTAAGCCATCAAGACCGCGCGCGATCAAACCGATTCGTGCTCCATGCTTCGCAAATTTGCGAACGGTCGCGCGTCCGACTCCTGCCGAAGCACCGGTGATCACGACAACTTCGCGTTTCGCGTTCATGCGGCGATAAGCTCGCGCTTCGGTAGATTTCCTGAAGACCGGCTGACTTCTCCGTTCATCGCCATTTCAGTCATCATAGCTCGTAACGGCGCTCCACTCAGCAGCTGTACTATTTATTCGAATGTCGAAGACTAAGCGCATGGAAAAACGATGGTGATAAGCGCCGCGGCTATCGCGAATCAGGTCGTAGGGTGTGCGATCATTTCTCCACACGCAAACCGACGCCGACCTTCGAAGAGTACTCTTGGTAGATATTGACCAAAAAGGAATCAGCCCATGAAGACAACAAAACTAATTGCTGTACTGACCATTAGCGCGAGCCTTATCCTCGGATCGGCAGCGCAGGCACAAGAGGAAACTCCCGTAGACATGAAGGACGTGCCTTCCCCGGCGCAAAGCACCATCAAAGAAAAAGCCGGGAACGATCAGATTCTTCGAGTCGCGAAGGAGACTCGCAAGGGCAAGGAATGCTATGACGCGGTCGTGAACCGGAACGGGAAGGAAATGGCGATCCGGGTGGACCCCAATGGCAAGTTCCTCGGCACTCATCCTGAGAAGACCGAGGGCAAGGCAAAGAGCGAGAAATATTAATCGGCGCCAGTCAGGTCGGTCGAAGTAGTCCCTGCCCGCGGGGGAGCGGACTTGTCCCGGTATCGGATTAATGGGGCGGGGTTGCGTGTTCGGTGATCGTACACGCTGCGTAAGGGGACGGTTCGTCTTCGAAGACGTGAACGATCGCATTTCGACATACGACCGGCGGGCCTTTGAGAGCCGTCAATAAGTTCATGGGAGATCCGCGAAACGTCGCGCACGCCAAAAAAGTCAGCCAAGAGAAGCATCATAAGGACAAACATGCTCCAAAGGCTCGCCCCGCTTCATCGCAGCGTGCCAAGAACGTCCAAACCGAAAGGAAGGCTGCACCTGTCGTCGAGAGCCCTGCTCCGAAGGCCGAAGCTGCTAAGCCAATTCAACCACTAGAACCGACACAGCTGGAGAAATCGCTGGCAGTCCTCTCCAAACTTAAAGAACTGGAGTTTCATTCACGGGCCAATATCGAAAAGCTCGCTGAACTCAGCCTGACGATTGAGGAGGAGCTCAAGCAAAAGGCGTTCGCTGAGGCGATCGGTGCCGTTTACGCCGCGCAGGATGCATTTCAATCCAAGATCCTGAAATTGATTGAAGATTACGAAGCCGAGTGCGCGCGTTTGAGACCTGCGGGATAAAGTTTTGGCAAGGCCATATGCACATCTAATCGCTCTCCGAAGTCTTATGGGTTGAACGTCAGCGTCATACCCGCAGTTATCGGTTAAATGACAAGTCCGAATGACGAACGACCAAGGAATGACAAAGGCCGAATTCAAAAACAACCTCGCTGCTCCTCATTCTTCATCAATTCGACATTCGACATTGGTGCTTCGTCATTTTCTTCAGAGATTCCTCGACTTCGCTCGGAATGACAAGAAATGGTGATGTAAACTTGCGCTCTGCCCGCGCGTCACCTCATGATAAGTCACTTCCGCTTTGGATTTCTCGCGCTAACGTGGTTAGTGACATCGAATAACATCTCTGCTGAGCGCACGCCTGCGCATTCCGAGCACACGAACCGGCTCGCACGCGAGAAGTCACCTTATCTTCTCCAGCACGCCCATAATCCGGTCGATTGGTATCCGTGGGGCGAAGAAGCGTTTGCGAAGGCGCGTCGGGAAAATAAACCGATCTTCCTCTCGGTGGGTTACTCCACCTGCCACTGGTGTCATGTCATGGCGCACGAATCGTTCGAAAGCGACGAAGTAGCCGCGATCATGAACCGCGAGTTTGTGAACATCAAGGTGGACCGGGAAGAGCGCCCGGATGTTGACCGTGTTTATATGACCTTTGTTCAGGCGACTACGGGCGGAGGCGGCTGGCCAATGAGCGTTTGGCTGACGCCAGACCTCAAGCCGTTTGTTGGGGGAACCTATTTTCCACCGGAGGACCGATATGGCCAGCCGGGCTTCAAAAGCGTGCTCGAACGGATCGCGACGGCGTGGAAGGAAAATCACGACAAAATTGTCGAGCAAGGCGGCAAGATCGTTGAAGCGCTACGTGAATCCCAATCGGCGCCGAAGGCGTTCGGGGAAGGCCAGATCGATGTAGCGATTTTGGATTCTGCGTATCACCAGATTGATCGTAGTTACGATCCGAAGGAAGGCGGGTTCGGCAATGCGCCGAAATTTCCGCGGCCAGTAATACACAATTTCCTGACCCGATTTTACGCGCGCGATCCCCGGAGCGAATCAGGCAAACACGCGCTTGAAATGACTCTGTTTACGCTCCGTAAGATGGCTGCCGGCGGAATGCATGATCATATCGGTGGCGGGTTTCATCGTTACTCGGTCGATCGCTACTGGCACGTGCCGCACTTTGAAAAGATGCTTTACGATCAGGCGCAACTTGCTGTCGCTTATCTAGACGCATTTCAGATCACGCGCGATCGGCAGTTCGAAGCAGACGCGCGAGATGTTCTCGATTACGTCGCGCGCGACATGACATCGAAGGAGGGCGGCTTCTTCTCCGCCGAAGACGCCGACAGCCCTGTTGTAACCACGGGCGCTGACCGCGGCCATGTCGAAACGAAAGAAGGCGCATTCTATTTCTGGACAAAGAAAGAGATCGACGCTGCGCTTGGTGATGCTGCCGAGATTTTCGATTTCCATTACGGCGTGCAGGCGCATGGCAATGCTCCGGAGGGTAGCGACCCCCAGGATGAATTCCGGGGTAAAAATATTTTAATTGAACGGCATACGATTCCGGAGACCGCAAAGCACTTTCGGAAAACTGAGGAAGACATCGCGAAATTGCTTGCGCAGAGTCGCGAGAAATTGTTTTCCATTCGTGCCAAACGACCGCGACCTCATCTCGACGACAAGATCATTGCCGCTTGGAACGGCCTGATGATTTCGGCTTATGCCCGCGGCGCGCAGGTGCTCGACGAACCGCGTTATCTGGAAATTGCAACACGCGCGGCGAACTTTTTGCGCGAGAAGCTGTACGATTCGTCGCGCAAGATTTTGTATCGCAACTATCGCGGTGGCCGCAGCGATATCGAGGGCTTCGCCGATGATTACGCATTTGTTATTCAGGGTCTTCTCGATCTTTACGAAGCCTCATTTGATATCGAACGGCTAAAATTTGCGATCCAATTGCAGGAGACGCAGGACCGCTTGTTTCTTGATGAGAAGAACGGCGGCTATTTCAGCACCAGCGGCAAAGATGAAAGCGTGTTCCTCCGAATGAAAGACGATAACGACGGGGCAGAACCTGCGGCGAGTTCCATCACTGTCTTGAATCTCTTGCGGTTGTCGCAATTTCGCGATGACAAACAAATGGCGGAGCGCGCCAGAAAAACGATCGATGCATTTGCGACGACGCTTTCGCATTTCCCCAGCGCCATGCCGCAAATGCTGTTGGCGCTCGATTACTCCTTAAGCAAGCCGCGCCAGATCGTGATCGCAGGGAAGAATGATGCTCCGGAAACCAAAGCGTTACTTGGACAGGTGCATCGGCATTTTTTGCCGGAGACAGTCCTATTTCTCGCGGATGGCGCCGAAGGCCAGAAATATCTCGGCGAGAAAAATGAAGCGGTTCGCGCCATGTCGCCGATCGATGGAAAACCAGCCGCGTACGTGTGCGAAAATTTCACCTGCAAAGCGCCGGTGACCGACCCGAAGCAACTTACCGAGTTGCTTTCAAAGTAATCGCGTCGCCGTCAGCAAAACTTGTAACCACGGCCCTGCGGGCCGTTTTTGAACGCGCGCTAGGGAGGGACAGTTAGTGAGCGGTCACAGGCCGATGGCTACAGCTCATTGCTTACTTGCTCCCGGGCTTAACGGCAGGGATTTTCGCCAGATCAGGTGGCAGCTTGTCCGGGAAAAACGTCTCGACATTCATCTCGACCAGGCTGATGAACGGACAACTAAAATCTGGTTTGGCTTTGCCGCTCCGATCGACAATCACTCCGACTGCGGAAACAATCGCGCCATGTGCCCGGACGATGTCGATTGTTTCCTGCACGCGTCCGCCGCGCGTCACGACGTCTTCAACGACGATGAACTTCTCTTTAGTGGAAATTTGAAAACCGCGGCGCAGGACAAGTTTACCCTCGTCTTTTTCGACAAAGATGTGGCGCTTGCCTAACGACCTCCCAACTTCCTGTCCCACAATGATTCCGCCAAGGGCGGGGGAGATCACAGTGTCACAATCAAATTCGCGCAGTTTATCCGCGAGCCATCTACAAACTTTAGCTGCGATCTCGGTATCCTGAAGAAGCAGCGCGCATTGGAAATACTCGCGGCTGTGCAACCCGGAGCGCAAAATGAAGTGGCCATCCAGCAGGGCACCCGTCTTGCGAAAGAGTTCGAGAAGCTCTTCGCTCATCTCGGGAGCGTACGAGGATTTTTCTTCATCATTTCAACTTAGCCGGATGTGTCGTAAGCGGTTTGCTCACCTTCGTCGGCAACGGCGATGACTTCGATTTCGACATTTGCTCCTTTGGGCAGCGCCGAAACTTGGACAGTGGAACGAGCAGGAGGATCCTGCTTGAAATACGAGCCGTAAATTTCGTTAACGGTTTGGAAATCGCCAAAGTTCGTGAGGAAGATGGTTGTCTTAACCACTTGGTCGAAAGTCAATCCCTCTGCCCCTAAAACGGCTGCGATGTTGTTGAGGACGCGCTGGGTTTGCGCAGCGATGTCGCCGGGAACGATCTGGCCCGATTTTGGGTCGAGCGGAATTTGGCCGCTGCAAAAGAGTAACCTTCCGCTGCGAACCGCTTGCGAATAAGGACCAATCGCCCCCGGGGCTTCCGCCGTGGAAATGATTTTCTTCATGGGGCCGATTGTAACTGCAAAACCAGCTGGCACAATGACATGGTAGGGCGCGACCGCCGGGCGCGCCGCGAGCAGCTTCCTGCGACTGCCGGATCCCTACCGGTGATTGATAGTGCGGGAATCTGACCGATATTAAGCGTTCACATGGTTGGTTGGATTTTAAAGAAAATTCTTGGGTCGAAGAATCAGCGCGAGCTCAGGCGGCTGGCGCCGATTGTCCGCCGGATAAATGAGTTCGACGAGCAGTTCAAAAGCTTATCCGACGACGAGTTGCGCGCTAAGACCGCGGCTTGGAAGGAAGAGCTCTCGAAAATCTCCCCGTTGGAGGATCAATGGAAAAAACTGGATGAGATCCTGCCAGAAGCGTTCGCAGTCGTGAAAAACGCGGCGCGTCGGCTCAAAGAGCGACAACATACCTTCACCGTGTGCGATCAGCCCATGACCTGGGACATGGTGCATTTCGATGTGCAGCTGCTGGGCGGAGTCGTTTTGCACCGGGGCCGCATCGCGGAAATGGCGACCGGCGAAGGCAAAACTTTGGTTGCGACTTTGCCGCTTTATCTAAACGCGCTTACGGGCCGCGGCGCGCATCTCGTGACTGTGAACGATTATCTGGCGCGACGTGACGCAGAGTGGATGGGCCAGCTTTACAATTTCCTCGGGCTTACCGTCGGCTGCATTCAACACGATCAGGAGCCGGATGTGCGTCGCGAACAATACGCGTTGGACATCACCTACGGGACAAACAGCGAGTTCGGTTTCGATTATCTGCGCGACAACGGCATGGCCACAACGCGCGAACAACAAGTCCAGCGCGGTTATCACTATGCCATTGTCGATGAAGTCGATTCCATCCTGATCGACGAGGCGCGCACACCGCTCATCATCAGCGGGCCAGCGACCATTTCCACTCATCAATACGACAAATGGAAACCCCTTATCGAGCAGTTGGTGCGCAAGCAAAATATGCTTTGCAACCGACTTGCCAGCGAAGCGATCGAAAAATTTGAGCAAGGCGATGTCGAGACAGGCGGCCGTCTCATGTTCAAGGTGAAGCTTGGTCAGCCTCGCAATAAACAGCTCTTGCGGATGATGGAAGATCCAGAGAAGCGCCGCGCCATCGATAAAGCGGAGCTTTCGTTTTATCAGGACACGCGCAAGGAGGAATTGTTCCAGCTTAAAGAGGAACTGTTTTTTACCATCGACGAAAAATCGAATGAAGCCGATCTCTCCGAGCAGGGCCGCGTTTTTCTCAACCCGGACGATCCGAACGCCTTCGTCCTGCCGGATTTGATCAGCGAATTCACTGAGATCGATCTCGATCCTACGCTGTCGGATGAGGAGAAGGACAAGAGAAAAGCGGAGCGCCAGCAACATTGCGACGCCCAGGCCGAGCGTATCCACAACATCTCGCAGTTGCTCCGCGCCTACTGCCTCTTCGAGAAGGATGTCCAGTACGTCATCGAGGATAACAAGGTTGTGATCGTGGATGAATTCACCGGACGTAAAATGCCGGGCCGGCGATGGAGTGATGGATTACATCAGGCGGTCGAGGCGAAGGAAGGCGTGCAGATCGATCGCGAAACTCAAACGTTAGCGACGATCACAATTCAAAATTATTTCCGGCTTTATCAAAAGCTGGCGGGAATGACTGGCACAGCCGAAACCGAAGCGGCCGAGTTTCATGATATTTATAAACTCGATGTGAACGTCATTCCGACCAATCGACCGGTGCGGCGCACGGATCACAACGATCGTATCTACAAGACGCGGCGTGAAAAATACAACGCGGTGATTAAGGAGATCAAAGAAGCCCATGCGAAAACTCAGCCCGTGCTCGTTGGCTCGGTAAGTGTGGAATCCTCGGAGTTACTCAGTCGAATGCTGAAGCGCGAGAAGATCCCGCACAACGTGTTGAACGCGAAATTTCACATGCAGGAAGCCGAGATCGTCGCGCGCGCTGGCCAACCGGGGACGGTTACCATTTCAACCAACATGGCGGGGCGAGGCACCGATATTAAGCTGGGTCCAGGCGTAACAGAGCTCGGCGGTTTGATGGTGATCGGCACTGAGCGTCACGAGGCGCGCAGAATTGATCGACAGCTACGGGGGCGTTGCGCGCGGCAGGGCGATCCCGGCGCGTCGCGGTTCTATGTCAGTTTCGAAGACGACCTGATGCGCAACTTCGGTGCAGCCGATCGCATGACGAGAATCATGGAGCGATTCGGGCTCGAAGAAGGCCAGGAGCTTGAACATCGATGGTTGAATAAATCGGTCGAGACCGCGCAGAAACGCGTGGAGCAACGCAATTATCTTATCCGAAAACGTACGCTCGATTTCGACGACGTGATGAACATGCAGCGCGAGGTCGTCTACACCTACCGCAACGAAGTGATCGATTCCGAGGAGCCGCGTAAGCTTATCTACGAAGTGATCGATGAAGCGGTGCCGGCGAAGGTGAAGGAATATCTCGATGTCGATGAACCCAATTACACCGGCCTCATCCATTGGGTGAACACGACTTTCCCGCTGGGTCTGACCAAGGAGAAAGCGCAGTTTGAAACACGAAGCGTCGAGGAGAATACGCAGTTCTTGATCAAAAAAATCAAGGACGCGTATGAGCGCAAATCGAGTCACGAAGAGCCCACGGCGGTGAAAAGTCTGGAGCGCTACATCATTCTCAACGCGATCGATCGACTCTGGCAGGAGCATCTCTACGCCATGGACGCGTTGCGCGAGGGCGTCTATCTCCGGGGCTACGCGCAAAAAGATCCGCTAATCGAGTATAAGACCGAGGCCTACGACATGTTTGTCGATTTGATGGCGAACATTAAAAACGAAGTGCTCAACAATCTGTTCCGTAGCACTTCAAACTTGCAAGCATTCGAGAATTTCCTGGCGACCTTGCCGCAATTTCTGCTGCGCGAACACGCACCCACGGCGCCCACCGCCGGCGGTCCGTCACGGGCGCGTCAGCCTCAACCAGTCGGCGCGATGGCAGGAGTGGCCGGAGACGGCGATGGCGCGGGCGAGGTATCCATCGATCTTCCGATTCGTCGTTCAGTTCCAAAGGTTGGCCGCAACGATCCATGCCCCTGCGGCAGCGGCAAGAAATACAAAAACTGCTGCGGCCGCGTGGCGTAAATTGTAGCGCCGAGTGGTCTCGGCGTGTCATTCCGAGCGAAGTCGAGGAATCTCTAACCAGGACCATCGCGCCGCCCTCCGATCGGGTTGCCGCCGACCGCTTGCCTCTCACTGTCGACATCGAATGCATCGCGCAGTGGAGCTGTTGGCTGCGGGGTTTGGTTACATGGGGTTGCGTCCGATAGGTCAATACTGATCATCCTGTCTCTGATGAACCGTAATCACGCAAGACACATCCGCATCGAGAGGAATAGTTAATACCAGACCCCGACCGTGCTTGAGATAGATGTATCACATGGTTAGGTGTTGCGGGTGTAGCAAATCAATTTCTGAGCTTCGAGGTCGTGCGGCGGAGCCGCTCCTCCGCACCGAATACGGAGAGAATGCATCCTATCCGAGGCGTGCTCGCCGCGCAGCCACATCTTGACGCAGGACAGGCAAACGTTCCTCGAAGTGTCCGGGACAATCGGTATGACCTGCGAGAACGTCCATGTGGCCAATGATAGGTAGGACCTGGAGTCCGCGCCACTTGATGAGCCACGTGCACAACTCGACGAGTGCTGAGTATTGGGGGGCCGTTACGCGGTCAGCTTGCCGGTTGTCTCCTTCGAGTTCGATTCCGAACCATGTGCGATTCGCGCTGCCATCGCTGCTGACAGCCTGGGCAGCTTCGACGACTCGTCCAGCACGCGCGGCTTTGAGTGAACCGTGCCGCCCTTCGAGAATCAAACCGCCACGGCTGATAGTGAAGTGTTGGCCGGTGTCTGCCCAATGGTGATCTGTAATCATATGGCTGTGTTGAATGCGACGCGCCAGCTCCCGCGCGGCCGCGAATTCAGCATCACCGGTCAGTGGCTCGCGATTTTGATCTTGGGTATTGTGTACCACAATGCCAGCGGCAATTCTCTCGGGAAAGTGCACAACGTTCGCGGGCGCAGCTCCCACTCGGATGTCGTGTAAATCCTTGGTTCGGCGGTGCCCGAAGGTCTATTGAACGCCTTGGCGGCGGCTCGGGTCACGAAATCGGCGTTGTTGCGGCGAATGGTGACAATCACATCGTCGTCAGTATCAAGTTGCAGCGCTGCAGCGAGGCCGGGAGAAAGATCGGCGACTCGGCCAGTACTTGCATTAGGTCCCCAATCGGCGGGTCGAGCTTACTCGACCTGCCCGGTTTGGACACTCTGGACGAGAGCGACCGTGTTCCGGATGAAAGACCTGCTCGTGACATTGTAATCCCAGCGACAATGCGAGGTAAAACTTGTCGGGATTAAGGCGACGCCCAAGACCTGAAGTACCGGGCGGTTGCGAGGGTAGGAATAGGTTTCGATGGCGAGGATTTTGCAAGTCCTCGCGCTCGAAGAGAGCAAGGCCTTCGGAGGGGCTCACGCCCATATCGTGCGGGCCGCCGAAAGTGCTCATTGGGCCTTGAACACGAAATACTGCCGACGGTTGGCGTGGGTTTCTGGCTGGTGCGGCGGCATGATCCGCATTGTCCGGGAATGGAGCTACGCTGAGTGATGTACGGCGTGCTTTAGCGCGAGTTTTGGATTTGGTGCGTTTGGCATCCATTGGTATTTATTGCTTTGGTTTCGTTGTTTGTTACCTCTGAAAGAATTGTTCAAGCACGTAGCAACGCCTGACGAGAATTACATCCAATAGTGCGTCTTTAGAAGCGCATATTTTAGGGTCGTTCGACTTCGTAGGTCGTGATCTCGAGCTGGTGGCCATCGGGATCGGGGAAGTAAATCGAATGCGAAATCTCGTGATCTTCGAATTCGAATTTGATCCCGCGCTTTTCTAGTTCGCGCTGCGCGGCGAGAAAATTTTCCTTGTTCGCGCGAAACGCTAGGTGAAGCATTCGAATGTCACGGTGAGTTGACGATGTCGATTTTGCATTCGGGCTTGCCGGGAACAGCGCAATCCCCGTATTTCCCTTGCCGATAAAAGTTGGCACGCCGTTCCACATGCCTTCATGGAGTCGCTCGAACCCGAGAACTTCGATATACCATTTGACCGATCGCTCGATGTTGCGCACGCCGAGAGCTACATGGTCAATGCCTTCGAGTTGCATGAGATTAAAGCAGAATTTAGAAGCTATTTGAGAAAACAGAAAACGCGATGTTTTGGTAGGGCGCGACCGCTCGCCACGGCGGAGCCCGTCCACAGGAAGGCGGGCCGGGCGCGCCGCTCAATGCCAATCCAGACGGTCGTCCAATTTCCCGCTTCGCAACGCGATGAGAAATGCCTCGTAATCTTTGAACGGACCTCCGACGGCGCTCCAAGCTGTCTTCGGTTTGCCGTCATCCTTCATCAGTCTCGCAACCAAAATGTGAAACGTGTGAGCGATTCCGCCGCGCTCGTAGTGCATGACATAATAATCGCCTCCTACCGCTGCCCAAATGAGTCGTTTGCCTGGAAGAGTCGAATCCGTGATCACGTCAGTTGCGTTCCAATTTTGACCCGGCTCTGCGAGCTTGCCGTTGCCGTTTGTACATAATGCGACGATTGCAGGTGGCAAATCGCTCGTAGAATGAATCTCGTGGAATCGCGAGGAGTCCTGCAGCCTCCTGCGATCATCAGTCGAGAGCTTCGTGACATCTGCGCAGCAAAAGTTCTGAATCATGACGACGAAAAGGATGGAAAGGCTAAGATGTTTCATGTACATCGCACGATTAATGAGGGGCTGTGGCCTCATTATTTTTTCGTTCCCGCCCGCGAGCTTTCAAAGCGCAACTGTAACGCGCAAGAAGGTTGCAGGAATGGATGTGGCATCCTTGCGCGGGCTTTTGTTTTGGCTGTTGAACAGATCTTCCAGCTCTTTCTGTAGGTCACCGGCTCGGCCGTTCTTTTCTGCCGCTTCGAACGCATTCATGGTTGGCCCGTAGTATTTCCTGAATTCATTCAGGAGCACTGAGGGGACGCCGGGGAAGTTGAATGTAAACGTGTCTCGCGCGAAAGATATCTTCTCTGCGGGAACTCCTGCGCCGGCAAATCGCTCGACTACGCTGCTCTCGACTCCCCACATCATCGGGCTGACGAAACCTTCCGGCGGTGGCGGCGTATAGGCAGAGCTGATCCTCAAAATTTGCGCCACCAACGTCGGATCATTGGGGATCCAGTTCCCCATGATGATCCGACCGCCGGGCCGAGTCACGCGCACCATTTCCTTGGCCACATCGAATGGCTTGGGTGCAAACATCGCGCCAAAGATAGTCACGACGAGGTCGAAACTCTGGTCCTTCAGGTCGTGCAGATTGGACGCATCGCCTTCCTGAAACGCGCAGTTGGTGAGGCCCTGCTCCTTGGCCCGCCTGTTCCCAGCCTCAACCAGGTTCCTCGCGATATCGACTCCCAACACGTCCGCTCCAAGTTTCGCCGCTGGCAACGCTGTCGTGCCATCGCCGCATCCGAGATCTAGAACCTTGATCCCTTTTGTGATTCCGAGTCGCTGGACGAGCGCTTCTCCGCTTTCTCTCATGCTTTCGGCAATGCGCGTAAAGTCGCCTTTTTCCCAGAGTGCTTTGTTTGGATTCATGAGATCATTTATTATTAGGTTGGGTAGGTTGTAGGTTTACAAATTTTCGCCTAACGAGAAGGAGCTCAGCCACACGGTGGCGTGGTGAAGTCGCCTAAGTGCCGTTCGTTGAGCGTGAGTGCTTCACAACGAAGGTCTAGTGCTTCGAAGTCAGCTGAGAATTTGCGCCGAAAGGCGCGTTGGGCTGCTTGAGAGACCCAATAGTCGATCGTCCAATAGCGTGTCGGGCTGGAGCTATCGCGAAGAAGCTCGGTTCGGCAGTAGCTAGGATCCTTCTTGAACAACTGGGCCCACGCTCCTTCGGGGCCATAAGCGCGTTCAAAGGCCGCTTGCTTGTCCGGAGCGACTGTGAATTCCCAGACGTAGAGGAAGCCCACGTTCTGTTCTTTGCGGAGTGCCGATTCCACGTGAGGTGCTTTCGTATCCTAACGAGAAGTCGGCCCGAGAAACCTGTAATCAATTGTAGATAAAATCTGTCTAGTTAGCTTGTTTCCATGCGGCGGCATGGGCGCGGACTGGGTAGCCGAAGCCTTTCAGCGTAACTTCGCCGAGGTCTTCGAACAGGAGTCCTTTGCCGAGGCATAGCTCGGCAATCGCATTCGTCACCAGGATTTGTTCCGGTTGCGCGTGAGTGCAGAGACGGGCGGCCAGTTGAACTGTTGATCCAAAGAGATCGTTATCTTGTTCTACAGGTTCCCCTGCTGCGGCACCGACCCGAACCTTGAGCGAGCGATCGGGGTTCGCCTGCGCATGCTTGTCTAATTCGCGCTGAATCTGGATTGCGCATCGAACGGCGCTCGCTGCCGAGACGAATGAAGCCATGATGCCGTCACCTGTGTGCTTGACCTCGCGCCCGCCTAAAGTGGATAACGCGTCGCGCACTATCGTGTCGTGCACGCCCAGTATCGCGAGCGCCGCCTCATCGCCCAGAGATTGAGTTAACGTCGTCGAATTCGCAATGTCCGTGAACAGGACGGTTCGGATTCCGGGATCTCGTTCATTGGCTCCGCCCCCAGGCAGAAGAACCGCTCCAGCCGCATTCGTTTCCGTGCCACCGAGGAACACTTCTGCGACATCGGGCTCTACCTCGATGATCTTTTCAGCCATCATCCCGTGCGCTTCACGATGGACACACGCTGCTGCCTCTGCACTTGGCGCATGTGCGAGGCAAAAGATTTTTTTCCCATTCTCGTTGACCCAGTATTTGCGATACTCGACGCCATACTTCCTCTGGATTTCCATATCCTTCGCGTGAGCTTTCGCGACGTCTTCCGGAGTGGTTCCCTCAGGAAGCTCGTGAATGTCCATGTATAACGGCATAGCCGCAGATTTTAGCGAGATATTACGCGATGCAAAACGCTGATGTTGGCAGGGTGACTGAGTGTCTGATAAACGACACAATAGCGCTCGGTCAGGCGAAGCAATGTGGCGATCTGTTCTTCGCTGGCATCGGTATCCAGATCGAAGTTTAGTCGGATTTCTTTAAAACCAACTGGCACATCTTTGGACACGCCGAGCGTCCCGCGAAAATCAAGATCGCCCTCTGCGCGAATCGTCGCGTTGCGTAAGGGAATTCCGAGGGCGGTAGCGACTGCGCTCAACGTCACTCCTGCGCAGCCTACCAGCGCTTCGAGTAACATGTCCGCCGAACATGCACTTTGCCCATCGCCTCCGGTCGCTGGATGAAGCCCAGCTTCAACGCGCGCATTTCCGATTTTACAGGTGATGCTTTCACCAATTCGCCCTTCAGCACGAAGAGTGACCAAAGCGGTTTCGGGGTGCTCTCGATATTGTGCCTTAAGAGGCGCCTGTAATGATCTTAACTCGTGGGCAGTCATTGATCCCATCGCTGCCTTCCAGTTGCCATTGTAGGGGCGTTCGTGTCAAACGCCTGACGTTTTAGATTCGCCGTTCGCCGCGGCGAACGCCGCTACAACCTGCCCGGTTTAATGTTCTGATTCACTCGGAAGAAATTATCGGGGTCGTACTTATTCTTAATCGCGGCCAGCCGCTCGTAATTATCGCCGTAAGTTTTTTTCACGCGTTCTTCGCCTTCGTCGCCCATCAGAAAGTTCACGTATGCTCCGCCAGCGGAGTAGGGATGCAGGGCATCATAGTAACTCTTGGTCCACGCGATGATTTTCTCTTTGTTCGCCGGATCGGGATCAACGCCAACCATTACTTGCGCCCATTTGGCATCGCGATAATTCCAGGCAGTATCATTCTTGCCGACGCGCGAAGCGGCGCCATCGATGGGATACATATGCATGGTGGAATGCATGGTTGGAAGCGCTTCGCCGAAACGAATGTGCTGCTTAATTGCGTCATCGCTCAACTCATTCACGAAATCTGCGCGCCAGTACCATTGCAGACCAGGAGGATAAAGGGCATCGAACATGCTTTGTAGCGCAGGCTGCGGCACGGGGCCTACAAAGTCGAGAGCAGGCTTCTTGAAAGCGCGGATCGGCTCAAATGTTTTCTCTGCCTTCTGCTGTGGACCCGTGTATGCCCAGACCACGCCACACATTTTTTTCATATGCAGATGTTCGGGGAAAGGCGCGACGGGCGGGACGGTGAGAAAGGCGAAAAAGCCATTTAGATCATCGGGTGCCGCGGGGATCAGATCCCGATACCATTTCATTACGTCGGCTGTGTCGCTCAACTCATAGAGCATTGGGCCGCCATAGATCGTGTCGATCGGGTGCAGCTTGAACGTAAACGAAGTGACCACGCCGAAATTTCCGCCGCCGCCGCGAAGCGCCCAGTACAAATCGGGATTCTCATCAGCGTTCGCCTTAACAAAGTTGCCATTGGCCAATACGACATCAGCAGAGAGGAGATTATCGATGCTCAGTCCGCATTTACGGGTGAGATGTCCAACTCCACCACCCAGAGTTAATCCGCCAACGCCCGTGGTAGAAACGATCCCGCTGGGCGTCGCCATCCCAAACACGTGTGTGGCGTGATCGACATCGCCCCATGTGCACCCGCCGCCAACCGTGACCGTACGGGCCGTGAGATCAACCCGCGTATATTTTATCGGGCTCAAGTCGATGACTAAACCGTCATCGCAAATTCCCAAACCTCCCGCGTTGTGACCTCCGCTTCGGATCGCGAGAAGCAGATCGTTTTCTCTCGCAAAATTCACTGAATTAATGACGTCGGCTACATCGGCACAACGGACAATCAGCCGCGGCTTCTTGTGTATCATTCCGTTGTACACCTTGCGGGCTTCGTCATAGTCCTTATCGCCCGGCTCGATCAGTCGTCCGCGCAGGTTTGCTTTGAAATCGGCGATAGAATTTTCGTTAGGCATGGCATTCCAGTTTCATTCCAGCTGAGGGGGCAATCATCACAGCAAATATCGTGCGGTCAAGACTGTGAGGTTGATTGAGGAGATTCTCGCTTTAGTTGGACTTTCTTGCTCATCGTCTACGGCTTCGGCAGGCGCGGTTTTAGATCAAGCCGAGCGCGTGGACCGTTGGCTCGTCGATGGCGCCAGTCACTTCCAAACTGTAGTCTCGTTGATACGCGCTCAGCGCTTGACGCGTCGCAGGTCCAAGTGAGCCAGTGACATCTCCGATATAATAGCCAAGTTCCTTCAAGGCGTGCTGCACATTAATGATAACTTGGTTAGGCAACAGGTTACCGTATGTGTAGATTGGCCCATCGTACTCGTAACTTTCGTGGGCAGTATCATAACCCCATGCGGGGCACCAGTAACCTGAATTCCAGTAATAATAGCCGCCGCTAACCAGGACGATGATAACGTGGTGCTGCTTCCACCAAACGCGATCGTGACGCTCGTGGTGATACCTGCGGAATGCCTCGGCATAACTGGCATACTTGGCCTCGTTGTTTTTCCCGCTGACGACATCTTTTATCGACGCCCGGCTCGGAATGGCCGTTGGCTTGGGAGAAACGTAAACGCTGGCGGGTTTTTGCTTTCGCTCGGGCGGCAGCGTGCCCCTTGGCGCGGCGTTTTGGCCGCTCGCAGTCGTTGCCAACGCAGTCACGGTTGCGAGAGCAAACAAAATTAGTCGTTGTGTCTTCATTGCGATGAGCCGTGTCAGGTTCTTTCTTGTTCGCGGCAGGCGAAGGGAGGCAGTGGTCCGCGGCGTCGCCGAAGCATGCAGGCTTTAGGCCGGTTCATTGCCGTCGTCGTCGCCACCTCCAAGCATATTAGCCTCCTCCTCGGCAGCTTTACGGATTGACGACCATTTGCGTTTTGGGCTTGTTTACCTCGAACTGGGCGCTCACCTTCTGGATTTGCGCAGCGTGCTGTTTAAGGCTTGCAGTAAGGGACTGGATTTCCTTTTGTTGCTGTGCTGCAGTGGCTTCCGACTTCGTTCTCTGCTGTCCAATGGCCGCTTCAAAATCTTTTCGTTGCTGCGCGACGGTTGACTTTAACTCCGCGATCGTTGCCTGCTGTTCCTCGACTTTTCGATGCTCTTTAAGGAACTCGTTGAGCAACATCGCGTTCACTGCGTCGTAGCGGACGGTGTAAATCTCTCCGTCCTTGTCGCGTACTACCAGGTCCGGGTTTACTTGGGCCACTTCTTCGGCAATTAATCCAAACTGCGGCGTACCCGTGTTATCGTTCTTGTAGTGAAAAGTCACTGGTTTGAGTCCCAGGATAGCTTCGCTGGCCTGGTCCATCCGCTTAATCTCCTTCTTGAACCGACGGGACGAACTGATTGTGCCGAGCTGGCCATCGGAGTCGATTACGACGTTCACGGCGTTCGCATTCCCTGTTGTAGCTCCACGAATGCCCGCAATAAACGTTCTTGTCTGGCTTTCGTTGTCACCGATGCGCGTGGTGCCCGACTCGTCTTGAACGGCCAAGTTGCCGATATCAATATTGCTACTGCCCTGGTGAGATTCGCGCCGGCAGCAAAGCCCAATGCGATGTTGTTGCTGCCTGTGGCGTTGTTCTGGAGCGCTCCAACACCGGTGGCCGTGTTTTGGCTGCCGGTGCTGTTGCTCGAGAGAGCTTGGACACCATCGGCCGTGTTCTGACTGCCGGTGGTGTTGTTCGAGAAAACTTGGACACCATTGGCTGTGTTGTCGTTGCCCTCTGTGTTGCTGACGAGCACCTGGGTTCCGACAGCCGTGTTCTGCGTGCCAGTGGTGTTGTTCGCGAGCGCTTGAAAACCATTAGCAGTGTTGTCTTTGCCGGTCGTGTTGCTAAAGAGCGCATTAACACCGGTCGCCGTGTTGAACTCGCCTTCCGTGTTGCTAAATAGGGCGAACGCTCCACTTCCAGTGTTGTTGCCGCCGGTGGTGTTGCTTAAAAGCGCCCCGGTGCCAGTAGCCGTATTTTCGTCTGCAACATTGAAAAGGAGGGTCCCGGCGCCAAGGGCCGTGTTGAACTTACCCTCTTTCAGGCCACTGAGCGAAAGAAAGCCGACCGCCGTATTGTCTGTGCCGGTGGTGAGACTCAGAAGAGCGTTTTGCCCTTCTGCCGTGTTACCGCCGGCATGCCAGCATCCGGCGGCGGACTGACCGCTTGCGCGTTTCGGGCAAGCACGAAGGCGCTAAGTGCAAATGCGATGAGAATGAAAGCGGATCGCAAACGGAGAATGGTGAGAAGCGGACACGTGATTACTGTCTTCATGGCTGTCATTTCTTTCTTTTTAGTTGGTCGTCTTTAGTTTGTAGGAGATTGCCGTGCGCCACTCGCGCGAGGGAAGCGCCGATTAAGGCGCTTCCCACTCCACGCGATTGTTACGAGTGGCGCCGCAGGGTTACGGGAGTGGCGCGCCAGGAAGAAAATTCTTCGAAGACATCGCCGCAACTCCGGACTCACCGTCTCCATCGAAGTGTCCGGGAGCAGAACCGGGTACGCAATCTTCATCATCGTTTGGATCGGCGAACCAGAAGACTACGTGGTTCAGGTCCGTACGGACCCCGGTGATGTTGTTAAATGCGAACGCCTCATCGATGATGGCATCTACGCGGACATGCCCTCTGCCCGCCGCATTCGTGGTGAAGTCCGCGATATACTGAACCGCGCCGAAGGGAGGCACCGGCAGCTCGGTGAGGAAGACCGCAAAGGTCGTATTGGGCCGCAGGCCGTCGGCATGCAGATCCAGCGTATCCACACCGCGAATGTCCTCCCTCGGAAAAACGGCGACGCTCGCCGCCGGGTTCGGCATGCTCTCACAGTTTGCGATAGCATCTGAAGCTGGTACCAGGTCGAACCTGGACGGCCTTAGACCCTGTGCATCAGCAGCCGCTAGGTTGAACATGAGTGTTAAACCAAGAGCGGCGATCGCCAGGAAGAGCGAATGTCTCGTCCGAAGTGCAGAGCTGGAATTTGAAGTTTCCAACGGCGGTATAGTTCCGCGTCGGCTACTAGTTAAGTTGCTTATGGATTGTATGGGTTGCATAGTTTTAGTTAGGTTTGAGGTTGAGCTGTTCATGACTGATCAGATGAACGAGAATCTGTTTTGTTCCCGGCAGCGAAAAAATGACGATGTTGTTACTTTTTCTCTAGCCTGCGGGAACAAATTCTTCCCCGAAGACTCCTATCATGGGGTGATGGCGATATGGCCGTCGACCCGGAGTTTGAAAAGTTAGTGATCCTTTACTATCGCGATCTTTACCGGTTCAGCTTCAGTCTCACCCGAAGTGAGGCAGATGCTTGTGACCGTACCCAGGAAACCTTCTAGGTCTGGGCGAGCAAAGGACATCACCTTAAAAATCTAGCTAACGCTTACGCAAAGCATCCCGCATCGGAACGGCAATTCAGGCAGCGGTGATTTTGTAAGTGAAATGTTAAACGTTTTAGACGCGACCCCATTCCTCCCACAAGGGGGCGCGAAATCTAGCCAGTCGTAGAAAAAGAAGAGGCCGTCGCCTGCGACGACCTCTTCAACCTTTGCTTGATAGCCTGGCGGGCCGGCAGTTGTTCTCGCTCAGAAACCGATGGTTATAATGCGACTTCCCCAGATCGAATTGTTATTGATTTTTTCGTTCACCAGCCAGGCATTGGCTCCGTTCGAGGGATCTAGTGTCACCGCCGAGTAGTCACCCCAGCGCTGGGTGCCGAAACGCGGGTCGAAGTTGCCGGTCAAGAACGTGGGACTGGTGAAACCAGCCGTCCCGGCCGTGATTTGCGCATCTGCGCTCAACTTGCCCGATAAGCGCACTTGCGCGTTGACTCCTAT
>JBKPDP010000068.1:0-23094 GCA_046727935.1 Verrucomicrobiota bacterium
TGGCTAGCCTTGGCCGCAGAGACTTACGCGATGCTTCGGCAATTCCCGGCTGCGCTAAAAACCTACGATAGGTTGTTGGACATTGTTCCGAATGACCCCGACACCGTCGCGTCCAAAGCAAAAATTTATCAGGCCGAGGGCAATTTGGAACAAGCCGGAAAATTGCTGGCTGGCGTAAACGCACAGACCCCTTCGTTTATTGCCTTCCTAACGAAGATGAACCAATTGTTTCTAGAGCGGCATTTCGATGAGGCTATTCGCTTGATTCATGGCCGACTCACTGAATATCGCGACGTTTCCGACATCGAAAGGTTCTTTAATCCATTCTTTCTGGTCCTCGCCCAGGAAAATGCCGGCGATTTTGTCGGAGCGAGAGCCACTGCTCAACAAATGCTGCGTCCGCTAGAACCGCTCAGCCAGAAAGACCCTGATAACCCGAATTTTACGCAAGCGCTTTCGCTAATACATGCTGTGCTCGGCCAGAAGGATGCAGCGATAAAAGAAGCTGAGCGTGCGATCACGTTGCTGCCAAGTGGGAAGGATGCAGTCGATGGGCCTAGGGTCGAGGAGAATTTGGCGTTTGTCGAGGTCTTAGTCGGCGACAAAAACCGCGCGATTCCAAGGCTGCAGCATCTTTTGCAGATTCCGTATAATAACTGCCTTACGCCGGCGCTTCTAAAGCTCAATCCGCAATGGGACCCTTTGCGTGGCGACGCTCGTTTCCAGAAGCTCTGCGAGGAAAAGAAACCGTGAATCCGCGCAGTTTGTTCGTTCAGCTGAAGCGACGCGACGTTTACAAAGTCGCCGCCGCTCACTGCGACCTGCTTTCCGCAAGGCAGCAACACGCGTCAGATATTTTTGCAGTCACGCAGCAGTGCTAAGACTCCGCGACAATCGAAACACCGATCCAAGCGGAATGCCTTTTTCCGCAGCAATGCGGCGACAAGTCCATCCGTTTCTCAGCAATTCCATCACGCTCTCTCTGTGCCGACGGAGCGTTGACGGTCGCCCGAATTTCACGCCCTTTGCGCGCGCTGCCGCTTGCCCCGCGCGGACACGTTCGACAATTAGACTTCTCTCAAACTCTGCGACACCCATCAAAACATGCATTTGCAGACGGCCAGCCGGAGAATCGTGATTCGTGTCGATCCCTTGGGATGTTGCGACAATGGCGACGTTGTGTTGATCCAGTTCCGTGATGATTTGCGCCAAGTGCGGTAGTGATCGCCCTAGCCGATCAAGTTTGAAACAAGCAACAACATCAATCTTATTACGCCTCACAAGCTGCATGACCTGATCCAAGCCCTCTCGACTTGTTTTTGCACCACTCGCCGTGTCGGTGATAACAGTGACAGTGATGTCATCGCCCCATCGTCTGGCGCAGTAGTCTTGGACTTCTGCAATTTGGGAGTCGTGACGTTGTTCTGCGGTAGAAACCCGGCCGTAAATGACGATGTGTTTCGTTTTCATTGGATGTGTGCCTGCATCCTCCTATACGGGTCTGCATCGATTATTACTGTTTTGGATGCATCATTTTGTCGGCTCGCGTTCTCTCGTATCTCTGATGTCGAATTGACAGGGGACTTTCGATGCACGCTCCAAAGGTGTGATGCACTTGGGCGCAACTGCCGGGCGGGTGACCGGTCCTCCCGGGTGGGAGTAATTCTGCCGCGAAAGAGTCTATTGAATCCTGCTCTCAGAAAATGTTGCGGAAAATCGAGGTTGCGGGCTTAGGATAGAGCAACGGATTTCTAATTCCAGCCTAACGAATAGCGTAGGTTTTCATTGTTTTGCATGGCATGCTTTTCATAGGTGAATACATCGACCCCACTTTGCGACGTGCGTCGCAGGATTGCGCAGTTTTGCAGCAAAAATTTTGCGGACCGTAGAAGAGACCGTAGAAAATCTGCGCCGCGCTTTTAGGCCGTGGTGAGGCACGCGGTTCGGGGCCTCGTCGCCACGGATGGCTACTCCGTAGGAAGACCGGCAGCGGTAAGAACACGGAATGGCCGCCCTTCGCCACCTAATCTTCGCCCCTTCCGACGAAATTACGCATTAAATCCCTCTCGGCATATTAGACTTCCTAGACTTCGGCGGGTGATTCGGCGGCTTAGCAAATTCCCCAGCAGCTGCGCGCTGAGTAAAACGCGCAATCTCCGCTCGGAGAATGTACTGCCGTCCACAAATATTAACCGTTATTAGCATTCCCTTTTTTCGGTAGCGCCTCTGCGAAAACCCTTCCGAGTCAATAATCCAACCTATTTTTGGACGAGACGGATCTCGCTCAACGAGCAGTGACTTCCCGCAATGCAGACTTGATTTTGGCGCGACTTTTCGGTTCTATCGCGATGTGCCCTGACCGGTCTTTGAAATGGCTTCAAACTGATCGTATGCGGAAGTGATCTTATGAACTCAGTAAAGCTAGACGGCGAATTGCTGGCGCTTCTTTCTGAATATCAGGACCGCGAAGCCGAATCCGCATCAGAACCCTTTGTTGAACCGCCCTGCATCAACGTCTTCATTACGGTGAGGAGCGCGTTGGCCCCTGTTCTCGCTCTAGGATTTCAACCGGATAGTGTCTTCGGAACACTGGCATCGGGAAAAGTAAGCCTCAAAGCCATTGAGTCGATTTCTGAGCTGGATGAGGTCCTGTCCATCTCGAAGCCCAAAAAACATTCTTACGGGCTGGATACCAGTACCGTGGAGATCCATGCGGATCAGATCCGAAAGATTCAGTCCGGAGATACCTGGAAAGGAATTGCGACGGGCAAAGACGTTGTGGTGGCGATCATTGATTCCGGCATCAACTACGAGCACAAATCGTTTCGAAAATCCGACGGAACAACGCGGATCGTGGGGATTTGGGATCAGGGGTTGGATCCGGGCACCACGCCCCATCCCGATGGCGGCAAACAGCCGAATATCACCATCAATCAGGGAGCGTGGAACGTCACGATCAATCAAGGTGTGGAGTACACGAAGGACAACATCCGGGATGCGCTCGCAGGAGGAACACGACTCCGCCATACCGACACGGACGGACACGGCACTCACATTGCCGGAATTGCTGCAGGAAACGGATTTCAACGCGATCATTGCGGCCGGTTCTATCCAGGTGTTGCTCCGGAGGCCGATATTCTCGTGATCAAGCTCGCCGAGGGCGCACCGGAAAACGGGATTCTCCAGGCTGTTGCATACGCGGTACACCACGCGAACGCGGCTCAGAAAGCCGTCGTCATGAATCTTAGCGTGAGCCGGGACACAACCGGGGGGCACGACGGAAGTAGCGAATTGGAGACGGGTCTGGATTTGATACTCGCGAACCCCCTGGGCCCCTTCAATGCAAGTCTCGTCACGATTGCGGGAAACAATGCGCATCAAAAAACGCACGCAACCGGTACAGTGGGGCCAAATGCTTCGACCACCGTCAGGTTTCAGATTTCCCTCAATCCACTTCCGAAAGTCATCGATATCTGGTATCCCAAAGCGAACAACAATACATTGGCGTGCCGGGTAAACCCTCCGGCAGGGAGTGCGACCGGCGAAGTTCTTCCGGCGCCCCCGCCTCACCCGCCAGAAACCTTCCCCATGTTAGGCGGCGGAAGAATCGAGATCCAATCTCGACCTCAGCCCACGAATCCTTTTCAAAACATCAGCATTGGAATTATTCCGGGTGCGGGCGGATTACCCGACGAACTCAAAGGCGACAATCGCTGGGAATTTGTGTTGAGGAATACCGGAGGCAACCCGATCGAGTTTCACGCCTGGGTTTTTTATCACGACCCTTCAAGACCCTCCATCAAGTTCACGTCGAATGAGACGAACGCGTCGACAATCGGCATTCCAGGAACTGCCCTGCAGGTTGTCACTGTAGGAAGTTTCAAAGAGCCCGGATCCACGTTGGGTTTCAGCACGGGTGGAAACATATCCGAATTTTCGGGACGAGGACCGACCATCGACAATCGGCAAAAACCGGATATTACGGCTCCGGGCGAAGGAATCACCGCTCCGGATCACGACTTGCCCGGGTGTTGTCGTCGTACCTGGTGTTGCTGCTGCAATGTCTTTCATACCGACAAAGACGGCACCAGCGCGTCTGCGCCCCACGTCACTGGCGCGATCGCCTTGATGCTGGAACTCAATAAGAAGCTTACCGTGAAGGACGTTCGGGACTTCATCATGAATAACGCGCGGCGCGATGGGTTTACGGGACCGCATCCCTCCAATACCTGGGGCAATGGCAAGCTGGATGTTGCGGCGTCCGTGAACGCCGTCAACGCTACTTTGCCGAATCCGCGACCATTCCCTGCGACCCCCTTCGCCGGAACGATAAACCAGCCTCCATTCCTTGCCTTCTCGCTTCCGGAGTGGACGGAGACGCAGAATCGTTTTCTGAATTCGCCGGGCGGAAGGTATTATGTATCGCTCGCAGAAAAGCACTTTCCCGAGTTGGATCGCCTCATTAACGAGAACAAAAAAGTGGCTACCGTCTGGCATCGGAACGATGGCCCCTTGTTGCTCCGAATGGTCATGCGAACTTTGATCAAACCGGATGAACCGATTCCCGTCCGGCTCAACCAGAAGCGAATCGGCGACCGCTTAGTCCGCATTGCGGAAATAATCAAACGTTTTGCCAGCACCGACCTCGAGCAGGACATCGGGCTTCACCTGCCGGTACTTCTCCAGTGCGAAGGGATCAGCATGAACCAGGTCATCGCGTATCTCGGCAGCAAGAGCAATTGGTGATTCATGGCCAATTCCGCCGGCACTATTGAAAAGTTGCTACTGGAGGCCAGTAAGGCTCTTCAAGTCCTGTCGGGAGTACTGACGCCGAATTTCCTGTCGGAACTCGGGATTCAATTGCCCGCGTCTGTCGCGGGGGATCCCGGGCTCGTCCAGAAGTTCAATGCTGCATCTCAGCAGCTGAACAGCTTGCCGGCATTAGCGCAGGGCCTCACACAGAAGATTCAAGACGAAGATATTCCCGGGATCATTCAGGCCGCGGAAGCGTTGTCCTCAGGCATCAAGCAGCTCGTCACCAGTTTTGAGAACATGGCGAACGCCATGTCCAGCCTGGCCGCGTCACTCCCCCCGACGGACCGCGATGCTCTCCAAGCGTTCGCGACGAACTTTGTCAAAATTGTCGTGGACTACTGCATCATTACGTATTTGGAATCGCGATCCAAACTCGCCGTACACGGACTCGCGTTATTAGGTCTCATCGAGTGGCGAAGAACCGAAGCGGATCCCGCCAGTCCGTTCAGCACCGATTTCACTCTCAAGAAGATTCGATTCGATCGCCTTTCCCGATTTACCGGCAATCCGGAAGACATTTTTCACGAAGTTTATGAATGGGGAGATGCGGCGTTCGATGGAGGCCGTCTCTTCGAGGTGATCAAGGACCTTGTCGAAGAGGGCATCGCCGGAGTTGCGGATCTCATCACGATCGACAATCAGTTGCCGATCCTGGAAGCATATCTATTCGCGCTGCAGGCCAAAGCTGCGCTCAACCCTCCCGGACTGAATTTTGAGATCCGAGTGCCGTTCGGCAACCCGATCGATTTTACGACGGAAACTCCGCTCTTCTTTCCATGGGTGCACACCTTTAAGGTGCAGGGCCAAACTCCGTCCAATCTCATCGGAGAGGTGGCTCACCCGTCTTCTGTCTCTCTCTCCGTCGCGAATGGTCCGGTGACGCTGGATTTGTCCAGCGAACTCTCGACAGCCCAGGCGACCGAACCGCTTTCGCTCTTGAGCCTGACGTCTTCGAGTCACGTCACCGCCAAAAATTTTGTTTTCAACACCGCGCTCTCCACGTCGCTCGATGCGAACACCGGAAAGCTGAGCGTTTTGCCTACGGTGAAACTGCGGCTCGACGATGTGCAGGTGTCGATGGACGTCGCCAAGAGCGACAGCTTCGTTCAGGAAACGCTCCCGTCCGACGACATCGCTTCCCAATTCAGTCTCGGCGCAGGTTGGGATTTCAGCCACGGGTTTGTGTTTGAAGGCAGCGGTGGATTGGAGATCCGCATTCCGGCTCACGCGCAGTTGGGCGTTGCCGAGCTCAACAACATTTACATTCGTGTCCAGCTGGATCCCAATCTCCAACTCGAAGCATCTGCGGCAGTCCATGCCAGCCTCGGGCCCTTATCGATAGTCATCGATCGCATTGGTTTTACGACGGACGTGCTCTTCAGGGATGACAACAATGGCAGGGTGGGGCCTATCGATCTGGATTTCGCCTTCAAGCCGCCGTCGGGATTAGGGCTGTCGGTGGATGGGGGCGGATTCAAGGGGGGCGGGGTCCTGGACTTTGAGCCCGAGCAGCAGAGTTATTCGGGAATGCTGGAGCTGGAGTTCCAAGATCAGTTCACGCTGAAAGCCTTCGGATTGTTGACCACGCGGCTACCCAACGGCCAGAGCGGATTTTCCCTGTTGATCGTCATCAGTTCCGAGTTCACCCCCATCCAGCTGGGTTTTGGATTCAAGCTCAACGGCGTGGGGGGCCTGTTGGGTTTAAACCGCACCGTCAAGGTCGAGCCGCTGCGCGCTGGCCTGCGCGACAACACGCTGGGAAGCATTCTGTTTCCCACCGATGTGGTGGCCAACGCGGATCGCATCCTGAGCGATCTCAAGCAGGTATTTCCGCCGCAGGGCGGCCGATTCCTGTTCGGACCCATGGCCAAGATCACCTGGGGGACGCCGACGCTGGTGAGCATCGACTTGGGGCTGGTGATCGAGATTCCCGATCCGTTGCGGCTGCTGATCCTGGGGATCGTGCGGGCCATCGTGCCCGATGAGCAGGCGGCGATCCTGCGCATCCAGGTGAATTTTCTGGGGGAGGTCAATTTCGAGAAGGAACAGATTTCCTTCGACGCCTCGTTGTTCGATTCGCGATTACTGGCCTTCACCTTGAGCGGCGACATGGCGGTGCGGATCTACTGGGGAGCCGATGCGAATCTGCTGCTGACGGCGGGAGGATTCCATCCGGCATATCAGCCGCCGCCGATGAATTTGCCGGCGCTGCGCCGACTGACACTGGCGTTGCTGGCCGGCGACAATCCGCGGCTGACGTTGGAGATGTACTTTGCGATCACGTCGAACACGGTGCAGCTGGGCGCGCGGGTGGAGTTGTATGCGGCGGCCTGGGAGTTCAACGTCTACGGGTTCCTGTCCTTCGACGTGCTGTTTCAATTCAATCCGTTCTACTTCATCGCCGAGATCACGGCGATGCTGGCATTGCGAGTGGGCAGTTCCAGTATTGCGAGCATCAAATTGACGCTGAGCCTGGAAGGGCCGACGCCGTGGAAGGCGCAAGGGACGGCGCAGTTCAAGATCTGCTGGTTCTTCACGCTGAAGGTGCGATTCAACAAGACCTTCGGAGAGTCGCGCAACACGACGCTGCCGGACGTGGCGGTATTGCCGCTGCTGGTGGAAGCCCTATCGGCGGCAGATAACTGGGAAGGGGAACTGCCGGCGGGCAAACACCGGTTGGAGAGCCTGAAGGAGGTCGAAGACGCAGATCTGCTGCTGGTGCATCCGCTGGGGGCGATCAAAGTCAGTCAGAAGGTAGTGCCGCTGAATGTGCGAATCGACAGAGTGGGGAGCCAGCGGCCGAGCGATACACGCGAATTTCACATTGAGGAAAGCGTGCCGGCGGCGACGGCCGATCAGGCACAGGAATCGTTTGCGCCGGAGCAGTTCTTTGACATGAACGACGAGGAGAAGCTGGGGAGTCCGTCGTTCAAGAACTTCGACAGTGGGATCCGGATCGGGGAAGCCGAGCAGGTGCACACGGGGTATGCGGCAGCGCGGGAGGTGCGGTACGAGTTAAAGTACATCGACTCGGCGCGAGACCAGCGGTTGGCGAGTCAGGGAGGATTGTTTGATGTGGATGTGACGGTATTCAACGGGTGGCGGCTGCAGGGAGCGATCTCGAAGACGGATCTGTCGTTTGCGCGGAGGCGGAAGTCGAGTCTGGCGCCGGAAGAAGTGGCGGTGGTGCAGGAGCCCTTTGCGATTGTGAATACGGGGGATCTGAAGCCGTTTGACGGGACGAGCATTCTGGGAACCGAGCGCGCGGCGTTAGCGCGCATCGCGGCATTAATTGAATCCAACCCGGCCCTTAAAGGAACTATTCAATCCGTGCCGGTCTTTGAAATGAATCCATAACTATGGACACTCTTAGGAACTACACCTTTCTTCCGTGGTTGCGTCAGGGAGTCGCTTCCGAGATTTCGGTGACAGACGATCTGGAGCGTGCCCCTTCCGTGCCTTCGCCTGAGCGGGCGGACGTCACGGTCAGCTTCAAGGTCAATGGCCAGCCAGTTTCCAGGCACGTGAACCTGCTGGGCCCGGGCGATGTCATCGGCATCAATCCTCGAGTCATTGTCAAAACCGAACCGCGAAATTTCGTGACGGATTTCGAGGCGAATTATCTATCGTACATCGAGTTTTACGAGGAGGACTTTCCATGGCGTTTCACTCCGGTGAAAGCAGCAGGCGCCATCGAGCAGAGCCGCCTCCGGCCATGGATCTTTTTGATCGTTCTCGCGGAAGACGAGTTCGACGATCAGAAAGCCGGCGGTCCGCTTCCGGCATTTGAGATCAAGGAAGGTCTGGACCTCAACCAGCTATTCCCCCGAAACGATCAGTCCTGGGCGTGGGCGCATGTTCACGTCGGTCAAAATGTCATCGGCAACAAGCTGCAGACGACGAACGATCAGGAAGCTCGAACAGTCGAGCAAAATCTCCAGGGCCTGCTCGCGACCAATTCCGACAACGCATCGTCACGCCTGCTTTGCCCGCGCAAGCTCCGCGAAAACACGGCATATCATGCTTTCGTCATCCCAGGATTCGAGACCGGCCGCCTGGCAGGTCTGGGATTACCGATACCGCCTGGCGCCGACGGCCAGAAGGCCTCATGGGGCGACGGGCAAACGCTATATCCCATCTACTATCGATGGCCTTTCCGGACGGGAACAAAAGGCGACTTCGAATTCCTCGTCGACCTGCTCGAACCGCGCCGGGTGGACAAGCGGACGGGCGTTCGCGATATGGACTTGCAGTCGCCGGGCTACGAAGTGGACGGCATGTCCGGTGCTTTTAAAGTGATGGGTCTGGAAGGAGCGCTGAAGAGCCCGGAAACCGAATCGATTCCCGCTGAATGGCCCCCGCAAAATACCGACTTCGATAATCCTCCACCACGTTCGCCTGGAAGTTTTCTGAATCAACTCACGGAAAAAGTAAACCTGCAGTTCGCTCTTCAGCAGGAAGAGACTTCCGAGAATCCTCATCCCGATCCCATCATCAGCCCGCCGCTGTATGGAAAGTGGTACGCGATGGCGGAACAACTTCAGGTGAAAAATGGAACGGGCTGGGTTAATCAGCTCAACCGCGATCCGCGGTTTCGCGCTCCGGCCGGCGTCGGTACGCAGGTGATACAGAAGGATCAGGAGCGGTTCATGCAGCAGGCGTGGAGTCAACTCGGGGACTTGCTGCAGACAAATCAGAAGATCCGCCAGTTTCAGCTGGGCTGGATGACGAGCAACGCCTTGTACCGCAAAAACGTCTTGCCTCAGCTTTCGGACAAACAACTCGCATTCACCCAACCGGTTCACAGCCGCATCCTCGCGAGTCCAGTGACGATTGCCAGGCAAGTGACCGAAAGCCGGCTGCCTCAAGCGGCGATGGATCCTGCGTTTCGAAAGATTGCCCGCAGCAGGGGCGCGATCATGCGAAAAGTCGCTCCGGAGGTGGAATCGCGTACCCGGCCAATCCTGTCCCAAATCAATTCAGGCGATCTGACTGCAGCCGAGCCGCCCCCGGATCCCACCGGACAGATATCGCTCGACAAAACGGCAGACACGATCGATCCCGTTTGGGTGCCGGACTGGCTCCGGCGCTTGTTGCGCGACAACGTCGCGCGCTGGGTGCTGGTGGGATTGCTAATTCTGGCAGTTCTGCTGATGTTCGTGACCGGACTTTTCATCGTGTTCGGGATTCTCGTGGTGGTTTTGGCGGGTGTGCTCGTTGCTTCCGAGAGGTTGCGGAACCAGATCGAAACCGCAGAGGCATTTCATGAGTCGGCTTTCACGCCACGCCGTGTCGATGAGATACCGCCGCGTCCGAATTTCGTCTTGACGGAATTCGACGCGCAGATGCCGCCCCTCCAGGGCGGAGGTAATGCGGACAGCGTCGAGGCCGCAAACTTTCGAGTCGCACTGAAAGACGCGTTCAATGTCTATCAGTCGCCACCTCCGCCTCCTCCCGTACGGAATCCGCTAGATATCAGTCATGCCGTCGTCAGGCTTCAGCAATCACTCAATCCGGCGGTGGCGATTCCGAAGCGAGCGGAGTTCGTGCTCAAGATTCCGGTGAAGATCAAGGACTCGTATCTGCGGCCGCAGAAAACGCTGGTGCCGGTGATGGCGCATCCGGTCTTTCCGGATCCCATGTATCGCCCGCTGCGAGACATCTCTTCGGAATTGCTCGTCCCAAACCTGGATTTGATTCCCAACAACACCATTTCGCTGATGGTGACCAATGAGCCCTTCATCGAATCGTACATGATGGGACTCAATCACGAGATGGGTAGCGAGTTGCTGTGGAGGGAGTTTCCGACCGACCAGCGGGGAAGTTATTTCCGCCAGTTCTGGGACGTGGGCGATCTGGTGAATCGAGATCTCGGCAAGATACCGGCGCAAGCCGAAGAGGAACTACTCGACATTACGAAGCTGCACACGTGGGATCCCGATTCAAATCTCGGCGCGCATGAAAATCGTCCATTGCCTACCGGCGCGGAGCCCGGCGAGGCCCGGCTCGTGCTGGTCGTTCGCGGCGATCTGTTGAAGAAATATCCGACTGCCGTGATCTATGCGCAGCAGGCAAGGTGGGGTAAGGACCCGCAGGGCCACGATATTCGTGAACTGGACGACAGCAATCCAGACCAAAACATCAAGAATCCGATCTTTAAAGCCGAGATCGACCCGGACATCCGTTTTCTTGGTTTCGAGTTAACGAAGACGGTCGCCAAGGGAAATCCGGATCCGGCGGCTAACGATCCCGGTTGGTATTTTGTGATCCAGGAACGCCCGGGCGAGCCTCGGTTCGGTCTGGACAACTTCAGCGACGATTCGCCGGAAACCGCAAGCAATTGGAACCAGCTTGCGTGGGAACATCTCGAAAATTTCGCAGAGCTCGGCTACATCGACTTCAGTAAAGAGATCAAGGCAACGATCACCGATCCCACAGACAGCCAGTTTCAATGGGGCCGGAACGCTGCGGACATGGCGTACATCATGTATCAAGTCCCGGTTATGGTGGCTTTCCATGCAGCGGACATGCTCGCATGACCGGCGCAATCGACAAACTGCGACTTTTTGTGCAAAGCCGCTTTTAAGAGTGGACTGACGAATGGTAGACGATATCAAAAAAGCTCGTGAGGCATTCCGCGCCGCGGATGACGCACTCTACACAAATCAGAACCGTCTGCGCGCAAAGGAAACGCAACTTGCCGATGCCAGAAGGGCCGGGAAAGATGGAGCCCAAAGGGCTGCGGCGCTCGAACGTGAGATCGCGGCGTTGAAGGCTGTCATCAGCCGGAATCGCGCTCTGCAGCAATCCCTGAAAGGCAATTTGTCGGATCTGGTCGGAAAGTTCGTCCTACCGCAGACACCGCAACAGTTGGCATCACAACTGGATGACAGCCTGCCTTGCCTGCTGTTTCCTCTGCGTATCGAAACCCGATTCATGGGCGCGCCGGGAAGCCGCGAACTGTGGGTGCGCGTCTATCCGGACGATATCGCTGTCCACACACACGAGAAGGAACTCACACGCGACGAGGCCGATTCGGCCGTCGAGTATTGGATCGAGCGAACGCTTGCCGCCGGCGTTCAGGATGATGCCGAAAAAGAACGGCTGGAAAAGGGCGCGTGGCGGGCGCTGACCGACAGTTACGGAGGTACGAGAGCGTCGTGGATCGCATCAGAAATCCGGAGGCGGGCGATCGAGAAGGAAGGAAGCGAAGACTTTTCATTCCTGCTGATCCGCGTCCGAATTTCCGAAGTTCTGAACGACCGGCAGACGAGCCCGTCTGAAAAGAGAACGGCCATTACATCCTTGCTGGCTTCGAATCACCCACTCGTGGTTTCGATTCGACCGAAAATTCAGGAACTGCTCTCGGCTGATGAGCAACTCCAGGATGCCACGCGGCAGTCGATCTTACGGACAGTCTCCGATGGGATCCTCGTCTATCTGGGTCTCAGGCTAGAAGAGCTCAAGCCGGAAAGCTGGAGCCGGGCTCCGCGCACGGACGTTTTACCGGACCGTTTTGCCCTGATCGGTTTTACCGATGGGATCAAACTGGAACAGCCTTTCCCCAATGCGGTTCAAACTCCTCTGATTCTTGGACCGAATCCACAGAATCTCCAAACCGATCTGGCGCAGCAGGGTGGCGACCTTGTATTAGGGGAAGACTACGCGTGGATCGCGGATTTTGATAAGGCGATCGAAGTGGGTATGGGCATGCGCGTCCGGTTGCAGCAGCCATTCGCCAGCGCTGGGTTCGACCGGTTGATGGTGCTGGGCCTGCGTGTTTCCTCCAGCGCCGCAGATCACAAAGTGATGTTGGAGGATTTAATCGAGAATCACCATTATTCGCCCGAAGGTATGAGTTTCCTTCCCCAGGGTACGCCGACCAATAATACCGGTGACGGCCGCTCGGGCTTTTCCACGACCGATGCCGAAGGCGAAGCGAGCTTCGACGTGGAGACAAAGGATCCGGAGATTGAGGTTCAAACTGAAGACATCAAGAAGACGGATGCGCAGCGTCTCTCCGAGGCGTGGGATGTCACGATCGACAAGCTGGCCGCATTGGCAAACGCGACGCGATCCGAGGTGTCGCAAGCCAAAGCGATGAACAAAGCGCTCTGGCCAGCCTCGCTGGGGTACTACCTGCAAGAATTACTGGAAGTGGCTCCAGCCGCCGTCGGCAATGTCCGCGTATTCTTCACCCAAAATGTCGTCGCGAGAGGAAGTCTTCCGGCAATCCGCGTCGGCAAACAGCCTTACGGCATCCTTCTCACCAGCGCTTTCAGAAAATGGCAGGTTAATGATGCTGTCGATGGGGAGGATTCTGCATTCCTGCGTCGCACCTACGACGTGATGACAAAAGTCGAAGACCAATGGCAGCCGTTGGTCCCGCAGGTGGTCCACGTGGATGGATCGGGCGATTCGTTCGAAAAACTGCTCAACATTCTCGGGCTGCACGCCACTTCTGTGGATTTCGCGCGGCGAATCGGTACGTACAAAACCGTGCTGTGGAATCTGGCGCATTTGCGGATCGGCAGAAATTTTCCGTCTTCGGATCCGCTGATCCGGTACTTCCAGGAAATTTCGTCGCGTGGGATTCAGGTGTTGGGTCAACTCGGCTTCAATTTCCCCAAATTACCCCGCCTGTTTGGATTGCTGTTTGCCGACAATACTTCCGGCATCAATGGCCCGCTGATTGACGATGTGCAAAACGCGGCAGATGAGAAATTATCGGAGACTGCAGGATTGCCGCCCAAGTACGCCGTGAAGACCGGAGAGGACGGAACGCTCGAAGATCGCAACTACATTGGCTGGCTGGTGGGCAGCGATCTGGACACACTGAAGCAGCAACGATTCGTGAATCAGAATCAAGAACAGTTGCCGGCTCCCGCCGCTCTGCTCTTCCGAATGCTGCATCGCGCCATGCTGCTGTCTCAGTTCGACGCAACGATGAACCTCTACGAACAATTTCAGCTCGTGGACAACGCGATCCGGTTCGAACAGGACTTCACAAACGTCGAGGCCGGAAGGACGGTTACACGATGGGAATTCATGGAGGCGAAGGTCAACCAGGTGCTGCCACAGGTGAGCAATACCAATCTGGCCATCGGTGATTTTCTAATGACGCCGGATGGCCTGAATCTTCCGGCGGCATTCACCCTGCAAGAAGTCAAGGACTCCGTTCTTAGTCTGGAGGATCTCAAGACCGCCGAACTGGAGCGGTTGTTTGCCGAGCATATCGATCTTTGCTCCTATCGTCTGGACGCGTGGCAAACCGCGCTGTTCGCGAAGCGGTTAGAGCGCCTCAACGTCCTTCGTGGAGGCACCATTGAAGGAGAAAGGAAACAGGGTCTGCACCTGGGGGCTTACGGTTGGCTGGAAAACGTCCGGCCGGCGCCGCCTCTGGTGCCGGTGTCACCAGAAGAGATTCCGGTCGATCTGCGTGAGGATGGAGTCACGGTAGTGGAGCAGCCCGACAATGGCGGCTATATCCACGGTCCATCGATCAATCATGCGCTTGCCGCGGCCGTTTTGCGTAATGCGTACCTCACACATGCAGATCAAAACAACGCTGATCATTTTTCCGTCACGCTGACTTCCGACCGCGTGCGGACGGCGCTTTCGTTCCTCGAAGGTGTGCGCAACGGACAGGAACTGGGCGCGCTGCTCGGATATCAATTCGAGCGTGCGCTGCACGATCGATATGTGATCGACGGCAAGGCGCTCGATCAGTTCATTCTCGCGTTTCGAAAGAAATACCCGCTGGTCGCCGACAAGATTACGCCGGATCCCACCGATCAGGACATCAACCGGAAGGAAGCAGCTCAAGTGGTAGACGGTTATGCGCTCATGGAAGCGGTGTTCCTGCAGGAGCCCGCGCTTCAGTATCCGTTTGGCGTGGAGGGGTTGCCGGCAAATCCTGCCGACGGAGCGGCGCAGGCCATCATCGCCGAGGTGCAGCGCCTCGAAGATACATTGGACGCCATCGCCGATCTTTCTCTCGCCGAGGGCGTTTTTCAGGTGACGCAAGGGAACTACGAGCGTGCCGGCGCCATGCTGAAAGCTCTTTCCGAGGGTGTTGCCCCGCCGGAACCGGACATCGCGCGCACTCCGCGCAGCGGGGCTGTCGTGAATCACAAGCTGGCGGTCCATCTGGAAGTAGGCGCCGTCGCGAGTCCCTGGGGCGATCCACCGACTCCACGGTCTTCGGCGGTGCCGGGACTGAACAAGTGGTTGGGCGATCTCATCGGTGTGCCGGATTCCCTTCGATTCAACGTCCGATACGATCTCGACGCGACCGTGACGACGATTTCTCTAGCCGAGCTCAAACTGCAGCCCATCGATCTGATTCTCCTGGTCGGCGACCAGGCCGGAGCAATCGGCGAAGGTCAGGAAATCAACGATCTCACCGAGCTCGAAGCACGCATTGACTATGTCTTCCGGCTTAGAAAGAAGGCCGAGGATCCAAACTGGAATTCCTCAGGTATCGCATCGATTCTCTTCATGAATCGCGAAGGATTTCCAGGACCGGCAGTTCGCACGTTTTTCGAGCTGCTTCCACTGCTGCGGAACTTGCGAAAGCTGGCCACAAGCTCTCGCCCGCTTGGCGCCGACGACTACGCGTTATCGTCGGAGGAAACCACCGATCCCAATGCCGCGCAGAACCCGAAGCGTTGGGATCTCGCGGCAATGAAGCTAACACTCGACACCGCCGCGGCGTCCTTGAAAGGCGTGCTGGACGATCTGGCAACGGATATCGCTTCCATTCCTCCCACCGCTCTAAGCAAGGACCCCGAAGAAACCGGAGATCTGAGTGGAATCGACTATGACGGCCTGCGAAACCGTCTGATTCAGCTTTCGTATTTCGGTCTCACCGGCGCGTTTCCCAAGAACGCGTTGCTGCCGGAGCTTGGTCCCAATCCAACGGACGCTGAACGCCTGGCATTGCTGCGCGCGCAGCAGGCCATCATCGAGCAGGCCTTCCTTTCGCATGAACTGGGCGTCAGCCGCCACACGCTTGCGGAATCGCTGAGCTCGTTTAGTGAGCTGAGGCAGGAAGCGATCGACCGGTTGTCCATAGAGGATAAGGCCGGGATCTTTCAACAGGCTGGAGCCTTGATTCTCGGCGACGGTTTTAGATTTATTCCGACGTTTGAATTCAAAAACCGGTCGGAGATCGAATCAGCCCACGCTTTTTCCGGAGCGGCATCGCCTGAACTGAGTCTGCTTCGGTTCACGAACGACAGATTGAAGTCCGCCAGAGTGAATTCCGCGATCCAGGACTGGCGAGATCTCGCCGTCGCAGAGTGGCTCGGGGGAGTCGCAGCCGTTCGGGAGAAAGCGCGTCTGGTGGATCAGACGCAGAATTACCTGGAAGGCTTCCAAGGCGAGGAATTGCCGTTCAAACCGCTCCAGCTGCCGTTTGATCAAAAGGCGCATTGGATCGCTCTGGAGTTTCCTGAAGTCACGCCCGAGCGCCTGGACGACCCGGACTCTTTTGTGCCGCAGGGAGACTTTCTGTCGATCGTGCGACAGCTGCCGGTTGGTTACAGTCCTTCAGCCACACAGGCTGGTCTGTTGGTTGATGAGTGGAACGAAGTTATCCCGAATCGCATTGAGACGACCGGCATCGCCATCCATTACAACCAGCCAAACACGGAGCCGCCGCAGTGTCTGTTGCTGGCGATAAGTCCGACGATCAAGGGACGCTGGCAATGGGACGATCTGGTCGAGACCATTGCCGATACGTTTGATCGGGCAAAGCGCCGGGGAGTCGAGCCGGATTTTCTCCGGACGACGGCGTACGCCCAGCTTTTGCCCGCGGTCCTGAGCACTTTTACAAGTTATCCGTTTGGCACCATTTCGACGAACCTGGCTGCGCAACCGGCGTCGATGATTTTTGAACAATGATTCGGAGATAGAGCGAGAGACGAGATGCCTCAAAATATCGATCCTGCATTGAAGGAAAAGCTGCTGGGCACGATTTTTCGTCCGGCGGTGACGCTGTGGAATCGCCTGGAAGGCCGTCCGCGCAGGGAAGATTTCGCGCGAAGCTTGCGCGCTGAAGTTCGCGACCCGCTGTGGTTTCTGACGCGACAATGGCAGTTCGGCGAATTCAAAGGAGAAGATGCGGGTTCCGCTGTCAAAGCGCGCGTGCAGATCAACACGAGCCGCATCGACAAATATGCGGTGAAGTCCGAGGATCGCACGGCCGGCGGTTTGGAACAGTGGGAGAAAGCAGTCCCTTACGACGACAGTCTTCCTCTCGAAACGGAAGTGGAGCGCGAGCCCTTGTGGATAGAAGGTCCTGACGCGCATAGCGAGTATCTGGCCGTCCGCAGCCAGATGGGACGCCATTGGATGCGTTTGCTGAAGCAGGCGGGATTGGCGTCGGCAAACGTGAGAGCTGCGTTTATCGAACGCTTCGGATTCGAAGACGTTTCGGATAAGTCCAACCCGACCCTGGCGGAAAAGCTCGAGGCGGCACATGTGCAGAGCGAGCCGGGCGCCTGGCAGTCCTTACGGGCACTTGTTGGACGATTGCCCGATGGTCACAGGTTGTTGACAGCGATTGAAAGCGGCGACTTCGATTCGTGGGTCGACTCTCAGTTTGATCCCGGCGTGCGTCAGGCGATGAAGGATCTGGCGCGTGACTTCAGGAATTGGTTCCAGCGGCTCTACGCTCAACCCCAAACCGGCGTGGAAGACGCCTGGGCCCCCTCGTACCTGGAATATCAATTTGCGGTCTCGGTGCCGGAAGACGCGCAGGGCGACAAGAACGCGATGCTGGTTGCCGAAGAATATCATCAAGGCCAACTCGATTGGTTTGCGTTCGATGTGGACACACAGAACATTCTGGAAGATCTGCCGGGCGCCGACTTTTCGAAAAAGACGTTCGAAGTGAGAAAGCCGCTAGCCTTTCTTCCCGCGCTAATTCAGTTCAACGGCGCGCCGAATGTGCGCTGGTGGGAATTCGAGGATCGGAAGACGGATTTTGGTAGCATTCGCGCGACAACGACCGATGTCCCGCTGTTGCTGCTGGCGGAGTTTGGTCTGGTCTACGGCAACGATTGGAACGTCATACCCTACAATCTGGAAGTGGGTTCGCTCGCCGATATCAAAGGAATTATTGTGAACGATGTTTTCGGCGTTCGAACTCTCATTCGCTCTGCAGGTCTGGGCCAGCGCATGGATTGGCAGAAATGGTCCATGTACAACTTGAAATCGCGGTCGGACCGGGCTGCGTCGGATTCGAGGTTGTTTTTGCCGCCGTCTGTTGCCAAAACTCAGGAAAGCGATCCCATCGAAAAGGTCATACTCGCGCGGGATGAAATGACGAACATGGTGTGGGGCGTCGAGGACCGGGTTCCTGGAATATCGGGAATCGGGATCGATGGGTTTGAGACAGCCACCGCGTTGTCGCGTTATTTTATCCAGCGATTCCCGCCCACCAATGTCCCGTTAGAACCGACCGATGCGAAGATCCGATATATTCTCGGCACCGGCGTCCCCGAAAACTGGATCCCCTTCATCGCCAGACACAAGCCGGGCTCCAACCGACTGATTCGCCTGCAGCGCGCCGCGATGCCGCGCCTGACCGACGCCATTCCCGACAGCCGCGTAGAGCCACGGGGCAAGATCTTGCGAGTCGGGCTGGATCGCGAAGGCGCTAAAGAATCCTACTTTCTGCATGAAGAGGAAATCCCGCGGGCAGGCGTTATCGTAACCCGCACCTTCCAACGCGCCCGCTGGTTTGATGGAAAAGTGTATACGTGGATCGGGCGACGAAAGGAAACAGGTCGAGGAGAAGGTGCAAGCGGATTGGTGTTCGATCAGATTGTGCCTCTGGATCAACAGGACACTGCCTGATACCGATTCGCAATTGGGTCCCCTACACTATCGGTGGGCTGGGTGTTGTCTTTATCACAGGCAATGTGACCGAAGGCTTTCCCTCAGTAGTGTCCGTGCTCAAAAACCCAAAAGGCCATTTAGGGAGGTGCACAAGCGGTGTGACAAATCGGACCGTCTCGCCCTCGCGGGCATCCAAGCCAAAGAGAAACAAGCTCGCGGGAAGCCAGGCATCATTTCCGTTGATACGTAGCTCGATTGACTTATCGGTCAGGTTGGTCCTGATGATCGCACCGGTGACGTCCGCGTAGTAGAAATTAGCTTGCGCCCTCTCCAAATCGTCCTGCGTTGTATCTGTGAAGGTGTGATTGACCAGAACTTGTCCCAGCGTGTCGGTGATCTTGAGCGTTATCGTATCGTCCGTTTCGGCATTGTCCTGATCGGCAGTTGTTAGAAGCAATATCAGCCGTGTGCTTCCCGTAAAGTCGACGCCGGGTTGGACGCGTTTGACGCAAAAGGATGTCCGGCCTTCGTCGCGATCGGTGCTGATGATCATCGTCGAAAGCTCACCATCCTGAAATCCCTGTTTCACAACGTTGAGCGCGAGCGGGACAATGTTTCCATCCGTGGATCGGCCCCAGACAAGACAACTACCGGGACTCCACGCGTCGTCGCCACGAATGCCAACCCGAACGGATGAATCATTCAGCTTCTGTGTGTCGAAGGTGCGACCTTCGTGTGGGGTTTCGTCATGCAAGTCGATCTGATAAAGGTTGGCCTGACCTTCTTCCTGATCGTTCTGGGCCGTATCCGGAAGAGTGAAATGCACCGCGTCAACGGGCTCTCCCCCTTCATTGATAATTAAGACAATCGAACTGTCAGTGCCCGTATCGGAACCGACGGCGGTCTTCATACCAATCCAAAGGATATCGATCCGTGGCATAAGTTCTTCCCTCCATGCGGGGTCGTTCGTCGAAAGAATAAGCCGAATAGAACATGGTAGCAAAGATACCGTTGCCCAACATCGAAGTCAGTAATGGGACTTCGGACTTTGCATGAGCGAGGACGCGCACTGGCACATATTGTCGTTCAAACTGGCGAACGAGAGCGTTTTTACTCACCACTCGTGAATCGGACGCTGATCGTCAAAATCGCGTTTCCCCCTCGTAAATCGATTGTTTTTTGAAACAAAAAGAAACGTTTTTAAATCGATGATTTCGGAATCCTAAGTCTGGCGGGTCTAACCCTGGTATCGGTACGCTAAGGCATCATTCGACAACTAAGCGGCACGATTCGCCATTTCTGACTATGAGCCACGGATTGACAGTCCGTTCATCTCGCTAACTTTCTTACATTGATCTACCTAGTAAATGCGCCTGTAGCTCAGCCGGAGAGAGCAATGGATTTCTAATTCAAGCCTAACGAGTTGCGTATGTTTTCGCTGCGTTGCACAGCTTGTTTTTCAGAGGTACACGGAACGAGTCCGATTCGCGCTGCGTTTTGTGGTATTGCACCGTTTTGCAGGAGAAGATTGTCCGATCGTAGAAAACGACCGTGAATGCCAGGGAGGGTTTCCGACACTCCCTTCGCGCGCGCGCGCGTGAACGTAAATCGACATGGAATAATTGAGGAGAGTGGGTTGCCTGCCGATTGCTGATGAAGCCAGAAGAAGACCGGATGGTTAAATAAAAAGGCTATTCAAGAGGCCAGCTTTTTGCTAATTAAATTGACCTTTTCAAAAAGTGCTCCCGTGGATTCTGATTTTTGCCGCTTTTGGTGTTGCATATATTGCGGCGAGTTGGCCGCCACTCCGGTTTGCCAAACTAGATGGAGGGCAGTTTGTGTCCGAGGTCGAAGCGTTGCTGCTCTTCGCGCTCCGGTTGAGGCGCCAATGTCCGCGGCATTGGCATGAGCGCTACATTGAACGACGGGTTTTGGGATCAGCTCCTAGAGAGGATTGAGGCGCAGTCAGTAATCCCAGTCGTGGGTCGTGGCGCTATCACTTTCGGCGGCGACGACGAGCTACTGCACCCGTGGGTGGCTGAGAAAGTTGCTGCAAAGTACCGTATCGAGTTGCCAAGCAATGTAGCAAGAACCGTGCAGAACATGGCGGATGCTCAGTGGCAAAGGGGTCTCACAACTGAAGATAGGGTCGAACGACTCAATCTGATGCATGTTTACCTCTTTGGCCTCTTCGAGAGCTCAAGCATTCAGCCCGGGGCCACCCTTTATCGACTCGCGAGCATTAAGGACTTCCCGCTTTTTCTTACAACGAGCTTCGACCCTCTTTTGGCGCGCGCGGTTGCTAATGCGCAACCGGCGCCCCGTCCGCCGGATTGGGTGCATGCGACTTCATCCCGGGATGGGTTTCGGGATCTGCCAGCCGCTCCCAGCGATCTGCCCTATGCATGCGTCTATCATCTCCTCGGTAAGATTCGCCGAATACCGGACTGCGCCCTCCGGGACGATGACGTTCTTGCTTTCCTCCGCGCCCTCGATCAACGCCTGCCTGATGCCCGTCATCTCGCGACCGCGCTTCATGACTCACATCTGCTTTTTCTTGGTGTGAGTCTCGACAACTGGCTCCTGCGATTCCTTGTTCAAGCGGCAAAGGGCAAACAATTCTTCGATCCAGAACGCGGCCATATCTATCTTTCGGAGGCGGCCGAAGTGGCCGAGCGAGATCAAGTCGTAGCATTTTTTTCGCGAGTCACTTCTCAATTCTATTCGATCCCCCTTGCGCCACGTGACTTTATAGCCGAACTGGCGACACGTTGGCGTGCCGTCCACCCTGAAAGCCTCGACGATCTCACTCTTATGAAGCAAGCCCACCGTCTCGCGCATAGTGCCCCCGGATGTATCTTTGTTAGCTACGCGTCGCCCGATCGGCCGATCGCCGAACACATAGTCAAACAACTTCAAGATAAAGGTCTCCTCGTCTGGTTTGACAAGCAGCAACTTCAACCAGGGCAGGACTGGGAAGCCGAATTTAGCGAAGCTGTTGAAAGTACGTGTGGCGTCTTTCTCAGTCTGATCTCGGAGAATACTGCACGGCGCCTAACCGGTTGGACTACGCACTGACGTGATCGCTCCGGCAAGAGAACGCTATGAAAAAATCTGGCTGGTCGGCATCTCGTTAGGCGGGCTTGGCTCGCTTCTCTACGCGATTGAGCATGGCGAAGATTTGCGCGGCCTCATGCTGCTCGCGCCATTTCCTGGCGACGTGCGGCTACTGAATGAAATTGCCAACGCGGGAGGTGTGCGCAACTGGCAGCCAGGCCATGTCGCGGCAAACGATTACCAGCGCCGGATGTGGCAATGGCTGAAAAGCCATTCACACGATCCAAGGAACATGCCGGACATTTACCTCGGCTATGGTGAGCATGATGCGTTCGCGCGAGGTAATCGCTTACTAGCCCAGATCTTGCCAGAAGACCACGTCTTCACCGCGCCGGGCGGACATGATTGGCCCACCTGGAACACACTCTGGCGCGAATTTCTCTCGCACCGCCTAGCTTCGTAACTGCTGCTCTACCTGACGGGCCGAATTTCACTTCGACCCATGAACTGCTGGTTAAATGGTTGCAACTCAGTGGCCGACAACCTTGCGTCAACCTATCCGCGAGCGCGTCGACGCCCGCATCATTGCGACCGTTCACATATCATTTTGTCGTTGCAGTGTGGAGTGTAACAGGCCTTCACAAGAACGGTAAGATTTAACCAAAATGGTCGTCCACCCAAGTATTTGCGCGGCGGTATGAAATTTCTCGCCAGACGAATCAAACGCGACTTGCGAGCGCGAACTGGCACATTCGGGCACTGTGCTATTTACGAGGAGCAGTTGCAACGTGTCTGGCCGCTAAACGAAGAAAATCGGAAAGCAAAGATCGCGCAGTTTGCGAAGGAATACGGTTTTCAGTTGAGCTTCTACAAGCACGGGCTATGCGCCATCTTTGAGAGAGAGGCATCGCGTAAACCGCAATAAAGTACTGGGAAATCATTGCTGACAATCTCAAGCCGGTTTCAGTTGGGGCTGCTCATCTGAAACTGATTCGACTGGCCGTCTAATCTTCACGGCAGACGCGTACGCTCGCGACGGTCGGCGGTTCACTGTTCTAACAGACGAAAGACTCAGCGCATTTTTGGAACTTGAGCAAGTCACAGGTGTCGCGTTGGGCGAGAAAAGATCGTGCATGAGTTGGTGCACACCGTCCGCTACCAGAGGCTCGGGCGGCATTATACCTTTTCTGCGCCGGCATCTGGTTGATTGCCTAACGATGGGCTATGCCAATTCGCCGATGGAACTTGAAATCTCCGCCGCGGCCGCCCGAATCTGTCCCGAATAGATCGTAAAATCGTCCGCCCTAAGCAAAAACGCGTTCCGGCGGCGTCTGGAAGGTGTGGAGCGCGGAAACTTGAATCCACCAGCCGGAT
>JBKPDP010000069.1:0-6665 GCA_046727935.1 Verrucomicrobiota bacterium
CAACGCTCCGGCGCCGACTCCGGTGCAGAAGTTGCCGTCGGTAAGGCTCAGAAGCGAAAACACGCCAACTGCGGTATTGTAAAGACCGGTGGTGCGGCTCAAGAGAGCGCTTTGTCCTTCTGCCGTGTTGCCTCCGGGATAACCGCCGTCCGGCGCTGGTATGACCCCGAAAGCTTTCGGGGCAAGCTGCCCAAGCCCGAGGCAGACAAACGCACATACACTAACAATAATATTTCGATTTTTCATAAGTTTAGGTTCCTCTCATTGATAATTCGTTCGGCATTTGTCATCCGGATTTCGTCATTGTCCTTTCCCTTGGTTCATGCCACCCGTGGCAAGTCTTTTAGGGATTGTTACGCACCACTCGCGGCGCAGGTTTATTCACCTCAACTTGAGCGCTAACTCTCTGCAGACCCGCCTTCAAGGTTGCGATTTCGTCCTTCAAGTCCTGTACCGTCGCATGTTCTTTGAGGAACTCGTTGAGCAACATCGCGTTCACCTGGTCATAGCGCACGCTGTAGGGCTTGCCTTCCTTGTCGTGCACCACTAGGTCGGGATTCACCTTCTCGACTTCCTCCGCCACCAGCCCGAACTGCGATCTGCCCGTGTGAGGCAATCTCCTTCTTGTACCGGAAGGCCACCGGCTTGAGTGCCAGGATGGCTTCGCTGGCTTGGTCCATCGGCTTGATATCTTCCTTGAAGCGCTTTGAGGAAGTGACGGTACCGAGCTTGTTATTCGAGGTGATGAAAACCTGGAGTCCGTCGGGAGACGTTTGGCCGAAGATGCTGGCGATATAGCAGGCGTTGTTCTCGCCAGCAACACCAGCCATTCCCGCACCAATATACACATTGTTGTTGCCGATTGTTTGAGCGAACCCGGCGCCTTGGCCGATGGCAGTGTTGTTGTTGCCTAGGGTATTAACTGCAAGCGCCGCAACTCCAACGGCTGTATTGTGGCTGCCGATCTCGTTGCTGCCGAGCGCGGCGTCACCGACGGCCGTGTTTTCAATGCCTGTGGTGTTGCCAAAGAGTGCGGAACGACCATCGGCCGTGTTGGCGTTGCCGCTTGTGTTGTTAAAGAGAGCGAAGGTTCCATTGGCCGTATTGGAGGCGCCGATGCTATTACTTAAAAGTGCTCCCGCGCCAGTGGCCGTATTCGCGTCTGCGGTGTTGTTAAAGAGCGTCCCAGCACCGACGCCCGTGTTGAATTTGCCATCGGTAACGGCTCTAAGCGAAAACAGTCCAAGGGCAGTATTGTATGTTCCGGTCGTGAGCCCAAGAAGAGCTGACGTGCCCTCTGCCGTGTTGCCGCCAGGATAACCTCCATCCGGCACTGGGACAACCCCGAAAGCGTTCGGAGTTGGGGAAAGCGCAAGGAAGCCAAGCGCAATGAGTATTGTTGTTAGTATGATGTTTCGATTTTTCATAATGTAATTTCTCTCGTTTGTTTTTGCCTTCCGTGATTCTTTTAAGAACTCACTTCCGGCCGTCACCCAGTTACTTCCGAAAATTTTGGCCGACGTTGCAAAAAAGTTTGGGAAATCGAAATTTCTTAACCACGGGTTACGCTGATCACACGGATGGTTCAAAAAAAATGGGAGCCCACTAAACACACAAAAGACGCAAATCTAAAATGAAGGAACGGTAGCGTGAGCGCGGCGTCCGCTCCATACGCAGGAAGTCGGTCGGCATCCACTACGTGAGCAGTTCATAGGAGAGAACACTGAGGCAATAGATTGCCGCGGTTTCTACTCGCAGGATGATTGGGCCGAGCGTGATTGGCTGGCAACCGTGACGCCGCGCGAGCGCAAGTTCGGCAGGTGTGAAATCGCCTTCCGGTCCGATCAGCATCAATACGGTCCGAGGACGATGTTGATGTTCACTGGAATAATCTGCGAGAATCTTTTTTAGGTGCCGCGAACCAGGCTGGAGCGATCCGATCAGTTGTAGATCAAATGATTCCTCCGTCGCCGCTGAGAATAATTCTGCCAATTTTCTTGGGGCATGCACATGCGGCAGCCAGTTCTGGCCGCACTGTTTAGCCGCTTCAATTGCGATTTGCTGCCATTTCGACTGTTTTTGCGCAGCGCTTTCGGAATCGACCTGTACAATGGTGCGATCGGATATAATCGGCGCAATTTCTGCAGCGCCAATCTCGACCGCCTTCTGCACAATTAAATCCATGTTTTTTCCTTTGGGGATCGCCTGTCCGAGAACGATCCGGCATTGCAGCGGCGGTGTTTCCGCCTCGTGCAATTTTCTCAATGCAATTTCATCGCCGCCAAGCTCGACGATTTCCGCGGTGATTTCGCGCCCGCGTCCGTTGAAAAGAACAAGTTTCTCCCTCAGCCTCATGTGCAGGACGTCGCGTGCGTGGTGTGCCTCCGAGCCAGTTAACGCGAGCGCGCCGGGGTTCCAGTTCTCCACGGGGATGTAGAAGCGATGCATTCAACCAATAGGACTAATGAGGCCTATGGGACAAGCAACCTTATTTCCTTATTGATAGTCGGATGCGATGAGCGAATTCATCACCAGCACATCCGCCAATGATTTGCTTATCGGCAGCGCTACACCACGCTGTTGAAGCGCCGCGATCACGTTCTCGGTAGGAATGTTTCCAACCAGCGCGTCCTGCGCGAAGGGGCATCCACCAAGACCACCGAGGGCCGAATCAAAGCGCCGACAGCCTGCGTCATAAGCAGCGAGCACCTTGGCTGCAGCTTCCCCGGGCGCGCTGTGAAGATGCACGCCAATATCGTAATCGGCGTATTGGTCCATGATTGATTGGACGACATGCCAAATCAAGTCAGGGCCAGCAACTCCGACGGTGTCCGCCAAGGAAATCGAACGGATACCCATGGCAAGAAGTTTCACTACTGCCCGGCGCAGCTCGTTCTCATCCCACGAATCGCCATACGGATTTCCGAAGGCCATCGAGACATAAACGAGCATGTCCAGCCCGGCTTCGTCGGCTTTTGCCTTAATTGATTCCAACGCTTTGTAGGATTCTGCGAGGGTCTGATTTTGGTTTTTGCGCAGGAATGTCTCAGAAACGGAATAAGGATACCCGAGAGTCGTAACCGCTTTGGTCGCAATGGCGCGCGAGGCTCCCTTCTCATTAACCACGACGCCGATGAGTTCTACATTGTCTGGTACGTCGAGGTGCTCCAGCACCTTTTCGCTATCGGCCATCTGCGGAACGGCTTTGGGAGACACAAAGCTAACGGCATCGATGTGCTTGAACCCTGCCGTGATCAAAGCGCGGAGGTAACGCGCCTTGAGTTCCGTTGGGATTTGTCGTTTGAGGCCCTGCCACGCGTCACGAGGGCACTCAATCAGTTTGACGGCGTGAAACACAGAAGCTGAGGATTCTATTTGAAAAATTCCTTCGCGCGTTCGAAAAAGCTCTTGCGCAACGGCGTGTTTTCGTCGCCGCAAAGCGCTGCAAATTCCTCAAGCTTGCGACGCTGCTGCCCATTCAAGCGCGACGGCACTTCGACGATTAATCGTGCGAACAAATCGCCATGGCCGCGCTCGTTGACGTTTGTAATTCCTTTGCTGCGCAGTTTAAACATCTGCCCGCTTTGCGTACCGGCAGGCACTTTTAAATGTGCTCTGCCTTCCAGCGTCGGCACATCAATCTCGCCGCCCAAAGCTGCAACGGAAAAAGGGATCGGCACTTCGCAATACAGATCGTCTCCCTCGCGCTCAAAAATCTTGTGTTCCTTAATGTGTATAACGACATAAAGATCGCCTGGAGGACCGCCGCGTGTACCGGCCTCGCCGTTGCCTAACGAACGCAACCGCGAGCCTTCCCTGATTCCAGCAGGTATTGTCAGTTTAACGCGGCTCAATTTTTCCACACGTCCTTCGCCCCGGCATTTCTGACACGGTTTCTCAATGACTTCGCCAGCGCCGCGGCAGCGGGGACACGTCTGTGAAATGTGAAAAAATCCACGTGAACTGATTACCTGGCCACGGCCGCCACAAGTAGGGCAAGTAATCGTGCGCGAGCCTGGTTCAGCGCCGCTGCCTTTGCATTTGTCGCAGGTGTCGAGCTTCGTGATCTCAATTTCTTTATCGGCGCCAAATGCTGCTTCCTCGAGTTTGATCTCCATGTCGTAGCGCAAATCGGATCCGCGTCGCCGATCTTCTGTGCGATTGCCGCCACCAAAGAACGTCTCGAAGATTCCGCCGCCAAATCCGCCGCCGCCGAAAACTTCCCGGAAAATCTCGAACGGATCGTGGAAACCGCCGCGGCCAAAACCGGCGCCGCCCGGCGCGAACGCAGCGTGGCCAAAGCGATCGTAGGCGGCGCGCTTGTCAGGATCCATCAGGACATCGTACGCTTCGCCTAACTCCTTGAATTTTTCCTCGGCGTGCGGGTTGTCCGGATTTTTATCCGGATGAAACTTGACCGCGAGCTTGCGATAGGCGCGTTTGACTTCCTCTTCGGTCGCGCTTCGTCCAACGCCCAGCACCTCGTAGTAATCGCGTTTCTCAATAGCCATATCAGCGACACGTCCCAATGTGATTTATGGGACTAATGGGCAGTGCAGGCAAGAAGCGTCACTGATTTGCTGGCCCGCTGGAGACGACGACCCGCGAAGGCCGCAGCAACCGGTCCTTAAATCGATAGCCGCGACGGGCTTGGCACAGGACAATTCCCTCTGGAATTTGATCGCTCCGCTCATGGGCAATTGCTTCGTGCAGGTTCGGATCAAATGTTTTCCCCTCGGCCTCGATCGGTTGCAGGCCATTTTCAGCCAGCAAATCATTGAGTTGCTTTTGGACGAGAACCATTCCGGAGTAAATGGGAGAGTCTGCGGCCTGCTCTTTTGCTGCTGCGAGACCAAGTTCAAAATTGTCAATAATTCCGACCAAACGCTCCAGTAAAGAGCTGTTCGCATACTTAATCGCCTCTTCCTTTTCGCGCGCGGAACGTTTCTTGTAATTCTCGAAGTCGGCCTGACTGCGCAATGCGAGGTCGCGAAACCGGTCGAGGTCAGCTTGCAAACCAGCCATTGGATCTTCTGCTTCGCTTTGCCCGGCATTGGCCCCGGAGGCAACAGGTGGAGGCATTGAGCTCGGCGCCACGGATTGTTTCATTTGTTTATTTTGCTCAGTAACAGGATTTTTTTTCATGTTTTGCGAATGGCAATCAAAGTGATGTCGTCGTTTTGAGGAACCGAACCGGTAAAGTCGCGAACGTCCTCGATGATTTTCCTTACAATTGCTTGTGCCCCTTTGGTCGCGCTGGCACGAACCGATTGCATCATGCGGTTAAGGCCGAACTCGTCTCCCTCGACGTTCAGCGTTTCGGTCACGCCGTCAGTGTAAAGAACGAGGCAATCATCGCGTTCGAGCGGGACAGTGAAGTCGGTCGTCAGCCTATCAAACACGCTGCCACTGTCAATGCCGACAACCATTCCGGGCGGTTTCACCGGTGTGACTGTTTGCGACTGCTGCTTGTAAAGTAATGGCGCGTCATGTCCGGCGCGCGCAAGCGTCACGCCATCGCGCTGATGGTTGAGAATCAAATAGGCCATGCTGATAAACATGTCTTCCTTGATGTCAGGATAGAGCTGCCGGTTCACCTTTCGCAAGACATCGGCTGGAGATGGGTTCCGTGCTGCCTCCGCCCGTAAGACGCTGCGGCAGATCGCCATGATAAGCGATGCCGGTACGCCTTTGCCTGACACGTCTGCGATTGCCACGCCGAGCCGTTCTTCATCGACCTGAATGTAATCGAAGTAATCACCACTCACCTGGCGGGCGGGCACATTAATACCCCCGATCTCAAATCCGTTAATGGCCGGGGCTTCCGCCGGGAGCAAAATGCGCTGAATATCCCGCGCGATCTCGAGATCGTGATCGAGTCGCTTCTTTTCGTTAGCCATGGAATAAATGATGGCGTTGTAAAGCGCAAAAGCGGATTGCTCCGCGATCGATTTAAAAACAACGAAATCGCCCTGCGAAAACGGTGCGCCCCTAGGGCCCTGGGCCAACGCCAGAACGCCCAGGTCTTGATTTCCATACCGAAGTGATGCGGCCATGATCGACGCGCTGCCAAAAGCGCTGCCACGCAATTTCGCCAACTCCGGCGCTTCGGAGAAGTCACCTAGGCAGATAGACTGTCCTGTTTGCCAGACCCGGCCAATAAGTCCTTCCCCCGGGCTGATCGTGTGTAATCGTAGAAAGCTCTCGAGCGCGATCGGAGTAGCGGCGGCTTGTTGCAAAATATTTAGCGGAACGTCCACCAGCGGCGGACAGCCTTTGGAAATAAACGCCGGAGTAAGTTTCCCGCCCGTTCGATCGGTCACGTAAAGCGCGCCGCCGTGGGCGTCCAGAACACGCGTCGCGCCCTCGACGATGAGCCGGTGCAGCTCCTGAGGCCGAATGGTTTCTCGGAAGGCTTCTCCAAGACCATGCAAGAAATCAAAAACAAGCGTTTCCTCGACCTGAATTTCTTCATTAGAGCGCTCCAGCCTTCGAATCCGCCGTATCTGGAACCAAGTGGAAACAATCCATCCAGCGACAGACGCGACAAGCAGTCCGAGAAGAAGAGTCGGCCACATCATGCAAGGGCCAGCTTACTTCGAAGGCGTCTCGTGATGAAGGTCTTGTCTTAAGAAATCGAGAACGTCTTTAAAGCGAAGGATATT
>JBKPDP010000070.1:0-30932 GCA_046727935.1 Verrucomicrobiota bacterium
GAAACATCTCGAGGGCAATGGCCTCCCCGACGGAATCCTGGGCAAAATCGGTATCGCTGTTTCCGGTGCCGATTCCAACCGCGTTTATGCGATCATCGAGGCGAAGGAAGGCGGCCTGTATCGTTCCGATGATGCCGGACAACATTGGACCCGTGTAAATGATGACGGCCGGTTTCGCCAGCGCGCCTGGTATTTTAGCAAAGTCTATGCTGACCCGAAATCCGTGGACACGGTTTACCTTTTAAACACTGGCTTGTTTCGTTCGGTTGATGGCGGAAAAACTTTTAATCTGCTCCCGGCGCGACATGGGGATCATCACGGGCTCTGGATCGATCCACAAAATCCCAATCGAATCGCGAATGCCAATGACGGCGGCGCGAGTATCTCGCTGGACGGCGGAAAAACATGGACCACTCAAAATAACCAGCTAACTGCCCAGTTCTATCACGTCGCAGTAGACAACGCCTTTCCCTACCACATTTATGGCGCGCAGCAGGACAACTCAAACGTCGGCATCGCGAGCCGCACCGACTGGGGCGCGATTGGGCCGGCAGATTGGTTTGTCGCTGGCGGCGGCGAATGCGGCTTCGTGGTGCCTGATCCTCGCGACTGGCACATCATCTATTCAAACGAAGAAGATCGCATTCATCGCTACGACAAAAATAAAGAAGAATCGCAGGACGTGAGCGTTTGGCCTCTGGATAATTCCGGCCACGGCGCGGCCGACCTTGTTCATCGTTTTCAGTGGGTGTCGCCGCTGATGCTTTCACCGCACAATCCGGACGTGCTCTACACGGCCGCCGAGTGCGTTTTCAAATCGACCGATCACGGACAGAGTTGGACGCAGATCAGCGGCGATCTGACGCGCAACGATAAATCCAAACAACAGCCAAGCGGCGGCCCACTGACTAACGACATTACTTCAGTTGAATATTATGACACGGTCTTCGCTCTCGCAGAATCGCCGGTAAAACAAGGAACGCTCTGGGCCGGAACTGACGATGGGCGAGTCCACGTCACGACTGATGACGGCCAGCATTGGTCGAATGTAAGGCCGAAAATGCCAGAGTGGAGCACTATCGATCTCATCGATCCGTCTCCGCATGATGCCAATACCGCGTACGTCGCGGTGGATCGCCATACACTCGATGACTTCAAACCGTATATTTTTAAAACGACCGACCTGGGAAAAAGCTGGAGCGCGATTGTGACCGGAATTCCCGATGGCGCGTATGTCCACGCCGTGCGCGAAGATCCGAAGAAACGCGGGTTGCTTTACGCGGGTTCCGAACTCGGCGTTTTCGTTTCGTTCGATGAAGGCGCGCATTGGCAACCGTTACAATTAAATCTACCGGTCTCGCCCATTCACGATTTGGTTGTGAAAAATGACGATCTGGTGGTGGCGACCCACGGCCGCTCGTTTTGGGTGTTAGACGACATTACACCGTTGCGCCAGCTCAACAGGCAATCGGCGCAAGCGGACGTTATTCTTTATCAACCCCAAACCGCTTTGCGTTTACATTACCCGGAGGAATTCGACAAACGCCAGCCTGTCGGTGATAACCCGCCTCCAGGCGCAATCATTAGCTATTATTTCAACACCGCGCCGAAAGAGGAAGCCTCACTGGAGATCCTCGACAGCACAGGCAAGGTCGTCAGGCATCTTTCCAGCAAAGAGAAAAAAGAAGGCAAACAACCACCTGAATGGCCAGACCGTGTCGAGCGACCAAAAACAATTCCAGCAAATGAAGGAATGAACCGGTTTCCGTGGGATCTGCGCTACGATGATCCTATACAGATACCCGGCGCGTTTTATTCTAGCACTGGTCCAAAGGGGCCGTTGGCGCCACCCGGCGATTATCAGGTGAAACTGACCATTGGCGGAAAATCGCAGACTGCGCCGCTGCATCTGGCGATTGATCCGCGGACCAGGGCCGCGGAGGCCGCTGTGCAAAAGCAATTTACTTTGGCAACGCAGGTGAACGATTCCATGTCGCGATTGCATCAGGCCGTCAACGAAATCCGCGATCTCAGATCACAGATTCAAACGTTACATAAACGCTTCGGCGACGATCAGCGCCTTAAGGCGGCACTTGATGCCGCGGACGCTCTCGATCCTAAAATGTCTGAAATCGAGCAGAAGCTCATTCAAGTGAACATGAAAGGCTCGGAAGGAAATCTCGCTTTCCCAAACATGCTGAACGAACAGTTTGACACGTTCAGCCACACAATCGACCGCAGCGACACCGAACCAACGAAACCGCAACTCGACGTCTTCCAAACATTGAGCAGTCAGTTGGAAGAGCAGCTAAAGAAATGGGCGAGCGTAAAAGCCGAAGATGTGCCCAAAGTGAGCGAATTAATCAAGCAAGCTAACTTGCCCGCTCTTACCATCAGCGAGAAAAAGTAGCTGGAGTCTCTGACTTGCGTTATCGGCCTCGCAACCGGTGCGCTGGAGATACCAAGTAAGCCATGACTAAGATCGACAAGGCCGTAGTGCTAGCAGCTGGCCGCGGTACGCGCATGCGCGAGCTGACCGATGATCTTCCCAAGCCGATGATCGAAGTACGCGGTAAACCGGTTTTGCAGCACATTATAGAAGGGCTGCGCGATGCGGGTGTATGCAGGTTTGTAATTATTGTCGGCTATCATGCCGAAACGGTGCGGAACTTTTTCGGCAATGGTCAGCGTTACAATGTCGACATCGAATATGTCACGCAAACCGTCCAGGATGGTACCGGCCGCGTTGTAAATCTTGCGCGCAATTTCGTAGGTGATTCACCATTCATCTTGAGCTATGGCGATATTTTAATCAGTCCGGTAAATTACAATCGCGTGGTCGATCCTTCGAATGATGTCGAAGCGATCCTCACGGTCACGCGCGGTGAAGACGTCAGTAAAGGCGGCGCGGTTTTTGTGAACGAGCAAATGGAGCTTGTCGATCTTCGCGAAAAACCAAAGCCAGGTGAACCAACAAGCCCCTGGTATAACGCCGGTCTGTACGCATTCCGGCCGAGCATTTTCGAATTCATCGCAAAATTGAAGCCGTCTCCGCGCGGCGAGTACGAACTCACAGACGCAATCCGCGATCTAGCGCACTCGGGCAACAAAGTACGAGCGCTTGAGCTAACCGGCGAATGGGCAGACGTCCGCGATCCTGAAATTCTCGCCAAGCTAAATCAACTGTAGCGGCGCTTGAATTAGCGCCGTCCAATTTCGACGCTACTCAAAACTTGTTTCTGGCTCAGGTTCCGAAAGGAGTTTTTGAAACCCGGGATCATTCCGAATGGGATCCCAGACCGGATCGATCTTCAGACGCGCAACAGAAATGTATTCTCCGGCGGGGATCGTCAGCAGTTGGTGAAGTATTTTTACCGCCTCTTCGGGCCGGCCAATGTGCGCGTCGATTTGGGCTAGTCCGGTAAGAAAAAACCCGCCGACAAGCGCATCTTCTTCTATTGGCAGCGCCTCTGTTGCTTCTCGCGCGATGCGAAGCGCATCGGCGTTACGCCCCAGGCAAACATAAACCCACGCCAATTCGGTTAACGAGGTGCAGTCTTGCGGTGCCCGTTTGGCTAGCTGGGCTTCGAGCAAAGCGCGCGCTTGCTCGGCTTCGGATTTGGCTGCCCGACTCCGGCCTGCAATTACTTGAATCCCAACTCGCGCCTTTAACTTGTTCAGACGTTCTTCGGCTGTGTTCGTCGGCAGCGCATCCCACCTTTTGAGAGCATCAGCGAAACGTCTCTCGAGCACGTCGAGATATATACTCTCGCGAATCATCTGAGAAATCACAATCCCATACGGGCTAACTTGCCCTTTGCCTTCCGGTATTTCCTCCCAAGCCCGTCTGGCGCGCGGAATATCGCCGCCGCTGTTGACGTACGTTTGGGCAAGGTGGAAGGCGGCATTTATATTATGCGGATCGAGAGCTAAACCGCGGCTAAGCGCACGTTCAGCCTCACTCCAACGGCGAAGCGAAAGATACGTGTCGCCGATGTCGGTGGAACTCGAAGACTCACGCGGACTGAGTTCCAACGCGCGCTCGGATTCAGCAAGCGATCGTCGCCATTCGCCGGTGCGGCGGTAAATCGCAGCCCGGAACGTCCGACTATCGGAATTACTTGGCTGGAGTTCAATGGCTCGATCGAGTGCTCTCAGCGCTGAATCATAGTCGTGATGGCCCCAGTAATGAAAAATACCTAGCGCCAGATACGCCTCTGGCAATTCCGGAGCAATCGCCAGTGCACGTTCGATGCTAGACTTTAGCTCCTCCAGTTCCGCCAGAGTCAGGCGATTGATAAACCAATGCCGATTCAAACGACTGTAAGCGAGCCGCGCATAGGCAAGAGCGAAGTTCGCATCACGCGCTAGCGCCTGCCGATAGAAGGTTTCGGCGCGATCGAATAATTCCTTGTTTTCTGCACTCTCAGCCTGGCGTTCCTGGTACTCACCTTTCAGGAACAGATCATAAGCTTCCGGGTCGCGCGTCGGAGTCGCGGCCAGAGCCGTGGCTTGGCTCGGAGAAAGCTTAGCCTGAAGCTGGCCGGCAATTTGCTTTGGCAATTTCGCTCTGGATCGCAAACACGTCATCCAGTGGTCGATCATAACTCTCAGCCCACAAGTGCGTGTCCGTTCTTGCGTCGATTAACTGTGCGCTGACGCGTACCCGATTTGCGACGCGTTGCACGCTGCCCTCGACCACGTGCGCAACGCCAAGTTCATTCGCGATCTGACGCAGGTTTCGTTTCGCACCAGTCTTGTATTGCATCACCGAGGTACGGCTGATCACCTTCAAGTCCGCGATTTTTGCCAGATTGTTCAGGATTTCGTCCCGTACACCGTCGGCAAAAAACGGGTTATCGGGACCGGCGCTCAGATTTTCAAACGGCAGCACTGCAATACCGGCCCGCATTGGCGGTGGTGATTCCAACACGACCGGTTTCTTCACTTCCTCAACGAGCTTTTCAAAACGCGGATCGCCGCGCAAGGAGTCCCAATCAGGATTAAGATGCAGTTCACCATACGACAGCCCGAACCACGCAGATGCTAGTTTGCTCAGTAGCTCCAACTGCTCTAGGGCAAGATCCTTCTCGCCCGTAAGCGCATAGATCCGGGCGAGATTCGTCATTAGCCAAACGCCGTCGAGGGCATTCTTTGTAGGGAGAAGCATGTCGCACGCGGTACGTCCCTCGCGTATTGCTTTCTCTTTGTCCCCTAACTCAGCGTCGATAAGTGCCAACACGCTAAGCGGTTTTTCATTTCCCGGTTGAGCGTGGACGAGTTTTTCAGTTTCAACGCGCGCAGCGGTGAAAGCGGACTGCGCTGTAGCCGCATCTTGTCGCAGCTTGGCAAGCAAGCCTTCATACCAGGTATGCGGGAATGGCTCACCATTCATATCGATTTTTCCTTCGCGGGGCATGTTGGCCAGAGCACGGGTCGCTGCGGCGGAGTCGCGTTCGTAAACAGCGAGTCGAAAAGAGAGATCAGCCACCTCGGTTGCGGACTGCGGGCTTTCGCTTTCAATCGTGTTTAGCACCGCACGCAAAGACGCCATGTCCGCCCGCGCTTCGAGCCCGATAAATGCTCGACCGGCTCGCAAGATTGGGCTCCGCGGCTCCAACGCTTGCAAGCGCTTGGCTAAGGCGTCTGCCTCTTCGTATTTGCGTAAGGCGATGTATACCCACGCCAAATCGGTAATTGTTCTCGTGTTCCGAGGATCGAGCTCCACCGCGCGTTCAAGATTTTGACGGCCTTCCTCCCAGTGCCCCTCCCACCGATTCATTTGACCAAAAACCCGAAAGACCTCTGCGTTGTTAGGAAGTTCGCGTTGAGCCTTGGCCAGCTCCTCGCGCGCCCCATCGTAATTCAAATAACCCCAAAAAAAATGATTCGCCCGCGCGAGATGTGTCTCGCCCGCATCGGGCCGAAGGCGAACCGCCGCCTCTACACTGCTCTCGGCTAACGCTAGGCGAGTTTCAGTGTGATCGTAATTAGAGAAATATATTTGATCGTTCACGAAGGCGAGCTGGCAGTGAGCGAGTAGAAACGTGGGATCACGTGTTACGGCTTCGTCAAGAAGCTGCACTGCTTTAAACAACCCTCTCTCTCGGCGAGCAGGATTAAAGCGAGCGTTGTACATGAGTTCCTTCGCTTTCGAGTAGAGATCGTATGCAGCTAGATCAGACGTCGGACGCTCCTCGATAGCCGCTTTTTCTTTTGGAGAGAGCTTCGCCTGAAGCTGCGCGCCAATTGCCTTCGCAATGTCGCTCTGAATTGCAAAGACGTCTTCCAGTGATCGATCATAACGTTCGACCCACAAATGCCTGTCGGTTCTTGCGTCGGTTAGCTGCGCGGTGACTCGAACACGATTTGCAACGCGTTGTACACTTCCCTCGACAACGTGCGTGACGCCGAGGTCGTTAGCTATCTGGCGCAAGTCACGTTTCGCGCCGGCCTTGTATCGCATCACCGATGGTCGGCTAATGACCTTCAAGTCCGCGATTTTCGTCAGATCGTTCAGGATTTCATCCTGCATCCCATCAGTGAAAGAAGCGTTTTCAGGATCGGCGCTCAGGTTTTCAAATGGAAGCACGGCAACACCGGCCGGCGCGGGCGCCAGCGGCGGTGGTAATTCTTTCTCCCAGAACATTACACCCGCCGCTGCTCCCAGCGCGATCAATGATGCCACGAGCGCTGTACTAGTTGGATTCCGTCGGACCCATTTTACTCTGCGAGTGAAAACTCCAACGCGCCGGGCCTGAATCGGCTCGTGCCGCAGCCAATGGTCGAGATCTTCGCCCAGCGCTCCGGCAGATTGATAGCGCGCGTTAGGATCGGGCTCCAGACAGTGACCGATAATCGTTTCCAGATCGCGGTCGAGCGATGGTACGAGCGAACGCAAGCGTGGCGCCGGAATCGCAGCAGCCTGATGAATAACATGAAGAACATTCGGGCCTACGAATAGCGGCCGGCCAGTGAGGAGATAAAACAAAATCGCGCCCAGACTATAAATGTCGGCGGCGCAGCTAAGGTCAGCGGCTCGGCATTCGGTTTGCTCAGGCGCGATGTAGCCCGGCGTTCCAAGTGTCTCCAACGTTCTCGTTAGGTCGCTAGTTTGATCGAGCCATTTTGCGAGGCCAAAGTCGCTCACCATGGGTTCGCGGTTTTCATCGAGAAGGATGTTTCCTGGCTGAAGATCGCGATGAAGAACTCCCTTGGAATGCGCGTAAGCGATCGCACGTGCGACCTTGGCCATCACCCGCACACACTCGCGAGGCTTGGCGCGCAACGCAGGCGCGGCGTTACGAAGGCTTCCGCCTGTCGCATATTTCATGCTGAAATACGGCAGGCTTTCTTCACTTTCGCTGACCTCGTGAATCGGAAGAATGTTTGGGTGATCGAGGCGCGCGACTGCTTCAGCTTCGCGCCGAAAACGCACAAGCGTCTCATGTGAATTCACCTGATGAGCGAGAATGCGTTTGACTGCAACGATCCGCCGCGAGTGCTGCTGGCGCGCACGATAAATCACTCCCATGCCGCCCCGCCCGATTTCCTCCAAGATTTCGTAATGACCGAGACGCCACTCGCTGTCACTCACGTTCGCTTCCGAAAGGATGCTTTCGAACGCTTCACGTGATGCCTCGCCTTTGGCTTCAAGTCCTTCGCGCAGAAAACAGTTGATGCATGTCCCGTGATCGAGCTGGATTACCGCGCCGCACCGTGGGCACTTCTTCAGATCCTCATTAACGTCCGCAACAGAATCAGCTGGCGCGCCGGCTTTTTTCATCACGCTGCTGTGGCTAGTGCCGCGCACAAATGTCGGATCTCATCATCGACGTCGGCCGGGCTCGCAACTGTGTGAGCAACCTCGTCGCGCAGGAGCCATCGATAACGCTCGCGCAGATTGTGTAATTGCTTTTTCACGACTGTCTCTGCAACGCCCAGGACGGCGGCAAGCTTGGCATACGAGACATCGGCGTGTTCGGCCGCGAGATAATCGCGCAATCCCTCAAAAAGCCGCAGGCGTCCTTTGCCTTCGCATTCCTCACGCAAACGCCGGAGCGCCTGCTCCACGACTGTTGCAGCCCAGCGAAGGTCGAAAAGCCGCTCGGGTGCGAGCGAGTCGAGTGCGCGAGGCGAGATCGAAATCTGCGAGGGCGCTTCTGCCATCCACGCATCCCAAGAAACAAATTCAACGCCGCCGCCTCGCTTCAGCGTTCGATTTGTATCCGAGACGTTGTGAAGAAAATTCTGAAGCGACTTCAGCAAGAGCGAGCGGAAACGGCCGCGGCTTTGGTCGGCTTGCCGCAGCCATTTCGTCTTCAGAATCATCAGGAAGAAATCTTGCGTAATGTCCTGCGCGTCCCCAGGCGAATAGCCCCGGCGACAGACGTAGGAAAAAAAATAGGTCGCCAGTAAGTTCGACAAAGCTCTGCCAGCGCTTCAGCGGTCTTCTGCGAGTCGCCGTCGGAGTTCGCCCCAGCAAGGACAAGACTCCAGCGCGTGATGGTGAACACCCGCGGCTCGGCTTCCGCATTCACCTGCCAAAGAGCGTGATCGCTTTTTCCGTCCCCTACAAGCTTAAAAACCGGTGCGCCGACACCCGATTTATCACAAAAAGGGAGCGTCCGGCGCAAATTTCCAAAAAATCCCGGAACTATGGTTTCCAGTTCCTTTAGTGATGTGTATGAAAATAAATTATTGGTTTACTCGAAATCGTTTCCTATCACATCTGCGCACAAGTTTTTGTGCGGCTGCAATTGTCGGCGCGCTATTAACGTTGCCGAGCTCTGAAGCTATAGAACCTAGACCCGCAGCTGGCAGACCAGGACCCGCAAGCGGAGAGTTTTTTCCGTGCTTCAATTACGCTGGTCCTCCTCGCCAAGTCGGTGAAAACTTGATCATCACGTTCAACATCAGTGGAACCTCTACTGGTACCCTCACTGGATCTTCCATAGGCACTGAGCTGGATGTAGTTCATCGCGACGGTTCCATAACGCTCCATGGCACTATACTCTTCACCGGTTCGGTCAATGGCAGATCCGGCACGATGCCCTTGAGTTATGAAGGCATAGGCAACGCTGTAACCGGCCACGAAACCCTGCATTTTGCGGGCAGAGGGATTGGTGGTCTCGCTGGCACATATGCGGAGTTAACGGCTGAAGGCGACGTGGGCGCCCCCAGTCAAGGATGCGACGTGTCCGGGGCGGGCACTTATACTGGACACATTCTGTTCGGACCATAAGTCGGCCAAGTAAAAGGCGAAGTACGTAATCAGCCGTCACGCGTTAGCGCGTGACGGCTTGGTTGTTAGAAACGTGCACAAAACAAACGATACCGTCCCGCATAGCATTGTTAGCTGTGCTACGTGATAGCCCCGAAAAAATTCCGGAACTTTGGCTTCCAGTTCCTTTAGTGATGCGTATGAAAACTAATTGTTGGTTTAATCGAAATCGTCTTCTATCACCTCTACGCTTCGCAATCCCACTGCTCCTCGCCTGCTTTACGACAGTGTTTACCATGGCACCCACTCCGGTAACAGCGAGCGAGCAGGTGCCGTTCAATGGCATTGTCTCGGGGAACATTATCTCGACTACGCCTCTGGACGAGTGCCACCTTCTTATTGACGTCGTCAACGGGGGAAATGCTACCCAGTTGGGACGCTTCACTGGAACCGCACAATTCATCCTGAATGTCTGTGACTTGAGCTACATCGGGACCTATGAATTTACAGGCGCTAATGGCGACAGTATTTCCGGCTCTTTCATCGGGCAATTGACCCCAACGGGAACACCCGGGGTGTTCGACAACGACGAAACCGCTTTTGTAACCAGCGGCACGGGTCGCTTTGCCGACGCTACCGGCACGTTCCACCTGGGTGGGCAAATAGACACCAACACAGGAACTTTTGCCCTGCCTTGGCAAGGAACCATCTCGACTGTTGGCTCGGGCAGAAGGCCCTAGAGGATTGTGCGTCTGAGCTGTGCATCGCAACTAGTGTTCCTCCTAGTTGCAATGCGCTAGATCCACGTAGAGACCTACGCAATCTCTCGTTGGGCATTCCGACAAGAAACTAAAGACTCGTGCCGACCGGCGAATGGGCGGATGTTCGCGATCCTGAAATTTTGGCGAAGCTGAATCAACAACTGTAGAACGGGCGCTCCGCCTGCCATGCGCATTCCGGCAATCGAAGCGGTTGCCCTACAATCAAATTAGCAACCTTATCGCGCTTGTTCGGCTGTCTCCTCGGAAGGCTCTTCGCCGATCTCTTCTTCAATCTCACGGCGCCAGTCACGCGAGAGCCAGGGGCGCAGCACACCATACAACAGATATGCGAGGAACAGCACTGCTGGCATCCATTCGTAGTTCAGCACCGTAAAAATGACAACGAGGATGATCACAAGAAAGCGCGGAATCGATTTCTTCGTCTTCCAATTCACCGCCTTGAAGCTCGGATATTGAAACCGGCTGAACATCATGAAGGAAAGAAAGAGCAACAACGGCGGTAGAACGAAGCGCCAGTTACCGAGATGATGTTCACCTTCGGCAAGCCAAAGCAGAAATAACGTGATCGATGCAATCAGACCTGCTGCGGCGGGAATGGGAAAACCAGTGAAAGTTTTTTGGTGATTGGCTCCGTTATGCTTCGCCGCCGCGGAATTGAAACGCGCCAAGCGCAGTGCTCCGCAGGTCAGGTAAATAAATGCAATGATCCAGCACGCGCGTGGGAACTCCTGCAACACAACGCGGTAAACCATCAATGCGGGGGCAAGTCCAAATGAAACAATATCAGCCAGCGAATCGAACTCGCGACCGAACGGACTCTCGTGTCCACCCAGACGCGCGAGGCGGCCATCCAGAAAATCAAAAACAAACGCGCCGAGAACAAGCCAGATCGCAGTGTGAAAAAGATCACTGGCTGCATCGGGATTAGACGCCTGTAGCAGCGCGCCCTCAAGAATTTTGAGCGTGGCTGTAAACCCGCAAAACAGATTTCCCGCCGTCATTAAATTGGGCAGGAGATAGATCTTAGATGGTTGTTCGTTCATCACTCGGGCAGGCGCGCGATGACTGTAGATCCTCCGGAAACGTGATCGCCTGTTTTCACAAGGACTTCAGCTTGGAGTGGTAAGTATAATTCCGTCCGCGAACCGAAGCGAATCATCCCGAAGCGCTCTCCTTTTTTTAATTCGTCTCCGACTCTCGCCCAGGCCACGATGCGCCGGGCAATCGCACCGGTGAGCTGCCTGACGACAATCGTCCCTCGCAAATTTTCGAACGCCCATGTCATCGCTTCATTTTTCTCCGGGCAATCTGTATCGCGGGCATCGAGACAGAGACCTTCTCGATGCCGACGATAAATGATGCGGCCATCGATTGGCGCTCGATTCGTGTGAACATCAAAAATCGACAGGAAGATTCCTACGCGCCGCGTTCTTGTTTTGAGAACTTCCTTCTCATCCAATTCAACGATGTCGCTGACCCTGCCGTCCGCCGGGGCAACGATTAGATTCGGATCTGCCGGCACAGCGCGATCTGGGTCCCGGAAAAAGGCAATCGTGAAAAGAAAAAGCGCCAGAAAAACGAGCGAAAACCATGCCGAAACAAACCAGACCGCCACTGCGGCGAAAGCTAAAATCAGAAGAATCCACCGTGCTTCCGAGAGGGTTTGCGCGCGCATCAGGGATCGCATTCTCAGGTTTCAAAATCGTATGGTCAAGGAATGAGGAAAGTGCTTTCAGAACCAGTAATCCGGGCTCCTGTGGGCAAACACAACATCTTGAGTTCTGGCGACTCGCACTACCCAATGTCTAGGGCAAGTAGGAGAGATTCAGCCTCGAGATATTAGTTGTTTACCAAGGCATTTTGGCTATCCTCTTTTGAGGTCTTTCCGGCCTTACTCTATGCTAAAAACTCAAGAAGAAATTCCGGTCGAAAAATCGTCTGGCCGGAGATCGACCGGAATCGGTACAGGACAAAAGTACGACGCTGCGCAAATCGACAAATTGGAGGGCCTCGAAGCGGTTCGAAAACGGCCTGGAATGTTCATTGGCGACCCTGACGAGAGGGGCCTGCACCATTTGGTCTTCGAGGTGTTAGACAATTCCATCGATGAACATCTCGCTGGATTTTGCACGAAAATAGAAGTGACAGTTCATGTCGATGGATCAATCTCAGTGCGTGATAATGGCCGCGGTATTCCTGTGGATATCCATCCCAAGTGGAAGATGCCGGCCATCGAGCTGGTGCTCACGAATCTGCACGCCGGCGGAAAATTTGGACAAGGCGCCTACAAATATTCCGGTGGTTTGCACGGCGTAGGCGCGAAATGCACGAACGCTCTCTCGGAGTGGTTCAAAGTGGAGGTCTCTCGCGACGGCAAGGTCTATCACATGGCTTTCGCCAAAGGCAAGACGACCGACAAACTCACTGTCATCGGCGAAGTCAAAAACAAGAAGACAACCGGGACACTCATCACGTTCCTTCCCGATCCGACAATCTTTACAATTACGACGGAGTTTAAGTTCGAGCGTCTCGCAACGCGTTTGCGCGAACTGGCGTTTCTGAATCCGGGTCTCGAGATCACGCTCACGGACGAACGCACGGACCCTGCGAAGACAGAAAGATTCTTTTACAAACACGGCATCGAAGAGTTCGTAAAGCAGCTCGGCGAAAACAAACAGGTTCTGCATCCAAAGCCAATCGTGATCTCGCGACAGCGCGATGAGGTCTTTGTCGATGTCGTGCTGCAATACAACGACAGCTACAACGATCAGATTTTGCCGTTTGCTAATTCGATCCCCAATCCGGACGGCGGCACGCACCTGACCGGCTTCCGCACAGCGCTCACCAAAGCTGTGAATCAGTACGCGAAATCAAGTAATCTTCTCAAAGAGAAGGACCCTTCTATTTCCGGAGACGATGTGCGCGAAGGATTGATCTGTGTGCTCAGCGTCAAGTTGCCCAATCCGCGCTTTGAATCGCAGACCAAAGTCAAGCTCGTGAACACCGAGATCGACGGGATCGTGAACTCGGTCGTCTACGACGGGCTAATGACCTTTTTCGACAAGAACCCGCCAATCGCGCGACGGATTTTCGATAAGGTTCTTACCGCAGCGCGGGCGCGGGAAGCCGCTCGAAAAGCCAGGGAAACAATTCGCAAGGGCGCTCTTACTGGCGGCGGCTTGCCAGGGAAACTGGCTGATTGCTCGGAGCGCGACCCTGAATTGACCGAGCTTTACATTGTCGAAGGCGACTCAGCAGGCGGTTCCGCCAAACAGGGGCGTGACCGGCGTTACCAAGCGATACTGCCGATTCGCGGGAAATTGATAAACGTCGAAAAGGCGCGCGAGGATCAATTCCTCAAGAACAATGAAATCCAGTCCATGATTACGGCCATCGGCACCGGGATCGGCAAGTCGAAAGAGGATGGTAATGGCAAAGACGAAGGTCGTTTCGATATTACCAAGCTGCGCTACGGCCGGATTATTATCATGACCGACGCGGACGTCGATGGATCGCACATTCGCACTCTTTTGCTTACTTTCTTTTTCCGGCAAATGACCGAACTGGTGCGCGCGGGTAGGATTTACATCGCGCAACCGCCGCTTTACCAGATCAAGCGGAAGAAACGCGAAGAATATGTCGATGACGATGCCCGGCTAAATAAAATACTCATTTCGCTGGGCGCAGAGGACGTGCGATTGAAAAATCTGGCCGATGATAAAGAAATCCCGGCGACGCAGCTGAAGGATATTCTCGAATCGCTCGAGAAACTCGCGAAGTTAAGCGAAGCGGTGCGCCGCCATGGCGGTGATTTTGAAACTTATCTTGCTCAACGAAACTCGAAGTCGGGCAAGCTTCCAACGTACCTGGTGAAAGTGCGCGAGGGAAACGAGGAGACCGTGCATTATTTTCATGACGAAAAAGCAGTGCGCAAATTCCATCAGGAGAATCTCGATCTTAATTTGTTCGACACGCAGATCGGTCAGGAACTGCTTCCATTGAGCGATACACCACTGCGGGCAGATGGTCCCCGCAGACGCGGCAGGCTCGTTGAGCTGCACGAATCGGCTGCGATCGAAAAAATCATAGCCGAGCTTGCTCGCAAAGGTTTGAAAGTCGCCCACTACGCGACCAGCGATCAGCCGATCTTTGAGTTGATTGAAGGCGAAGGCGAAAAGGCTGTTGCGCATCCGCTGTTTTCAATTCCGGAAATCCTCGACAAGATTTTGGAGATTGGCCGCCGCGGTGTTCAGATCAAACGTTTCAAAGGTCTCGGCGAGATGAACGCCAAGGAGTTGTTCGAGACCACGATGAATCCGGAGAAACGTAAACTCCTGAAGGTGGACTTAAATGATGATAACGCCGTCGATGCTGACAAAATGTTCACTATTTTAATGGGTGATGTCGTCGAGCCTCGTCGCCAATTCATCGAAGACAACGCGCTCAATGTGCGCAACCTCGATGTGTAAGATTCCAAGATGCGAGGCTTGCTTCATAACCTACGCCATCCGCGACGCTGTTACGTTGTCTGCACAATTCCGCGTTCGGGTAGCAATTTGTTGACGGACGGCTTGCGCGCCACCCGTTGCGCGGGCATGCCACACCAATTTTTTCTCCCTAAGTCTGAAGCGCGCTACGCTGCGAAAATCGGCGTCGATCAGGTTGCGGATTATCCGGGTTACGTGCGCGGCATCGTCAATACGAAAACCACCCGCAATGAGGTCTTCGGCTTTAAACTGATGAGTTGGTACCTGGACGATTTCCTAGCCCGGCTGCGAAATGCCCGTGCTTTTGGCGACGCAGCGACCGATGACCTCACTATGTTGCGAAATGTCTTCCCACGCCTTCGCTTTGTGCGCATTGTCCGGCGCAATAAACTCCGGCAAGCATTGTCCACGGCGCGCGCGCTCCAGACAGGTCTTTGGAAAGTTCAAAAGGGGAAAAACACATTACGAGAGCCGCAATTCGATGCGGAATTGATCGAACAATCTCTCCGCGAGGCCGAGCGACAGGAACAGATGTGGTACAGCTTTTTTCAACGAATAGGCATTGATCCCTTTCACGTCGAGTACGAAAAACTATGCAGGGATTATAGGGCAACCATCCACGGCGTGCTGGATTTCTTACAGATTTCGCTGCCGCGCGGTGCCCGGATCGGGCCTCCCGTGACAATTAGACAGTCGGACGAAATTTCACGAATTTGGGAAGAGCGCTTCCTTACCGAGCGTCCTTCCGCGTACTCGCCAGCGCATGGGTAAATCCAAGCACCATGTTGAACCCAAACGAGAAGGTTGAGCCGGTAAATGTAGCGGAGGAAGTATCGAGGTCTTTCCTCGATTACTCGATGTCGGTCATTATTTCGCGCGCGTTGCCGGACGCGCGCGACGGACTCAAGCCATCGCAACGCAGAATTCTTTACGCGATGCACGACCTTTCTCTCTTTCCAGGGCGACAGCATCGCAAATGCGCGAAAATCTGCGGTGACACGAGTGGAAATTATCATCCGCACGGCGAAGCGGTGATTTATCCTACGCTCGTTCACATGGCGCAGCCATGGGCGATGCGTGAGACGCTGGTCGACGGACAGGGGAACTTCGGATCAGTCGAAGGCGATCCACCGGCTGCCATGCGTTATACCGAAGCGCGCATGACGCATCTGGGCGCCGCGCTCATGACCGACATGGATAAGGACACCGTCGATTTCGTTCCAAACTACGACGAAACACGCACCGAGCCGACGGTTTTCCCAGCTGCCTTTCCAAATTTGCTCGTTAACGGCGGAACCGGCATCGCTGTAGGCATGGCGACTAATATTCCGCCGCACAATCTCAGCGAAGTGATCGACGGAATCTGCGCGCAAATCGACGACCCAGACATCGCGCTCGACGAGCTGATGACGCACGTGAAAGGGCCGGATTTTCCAACGGGTTGCGCGATCTGCGGCGTCTCAGGAATCAAACAATACTTGGAGACGGGCCGCGGCAGTATGAAGGTGCGCGGCAAGGCCGGGATCGAGGAGCTCAAAGGTGGCAGGGAGCAAATCGTCATCACCGAAATTCCATACAACGTTAATCGCGCCACGCTCGTTGAACGCATCGCGTCGCTGGTGAATGAAAAAGTGCTGCCGGAAATCAGCGCCGTTCGCGACGAGTCGGATGAAAATACGCGGGTCGTTATCGAGCTGAAGCGCGACGCCAATCCGAAGGTCGTGATCAACAATCTCTACAAGCATACCGCGATGGAAAGCTCGTTCGCGGTGATAATGCTCGCGATTGATCATGGTCGGCCGAAACTCCTTTCTCTCAAGGACGCGAACGCCTGCTATATCGAGCACCGCCGCGAAGTTGTGCTGCGTCGCACCCGTTTCGAATTGCGCAAAGCAGAGGAGCGCGCCGAAACGCTCGAAGGTTACCTCATCGCGCTCGCCAATCTCGACGAATTCATTCGCATCATTCGGGGATCGGCCACTCGCGATGAAGCGCGGGTGAAACTGCTGGCGTTCGAGTTCACCAGGCGCCAGGTCGAGCAGCTCGGCATCCTGATTCGCAGCGAGACTCGCCTGACAAATGGACGTTACGCCTTCAGCGAGCAACAGGCTGACGAAATACTCAATCTTCGCCTGTATCAGCTCACCGGGCTCGAGCGCGAAAAGATCGATAAAGAATACAAGGATCTGCTCGGATCCATTAAGGATCTCCGCGATATTCTGGCAAAAGAACAGCGCGTCTTCACGATCATCAAAAAAGAGCTTCGCGACATCCGCGATAAATATGGATCGCCGCGCCTGACGCAGATTGTGCCCGCTGAGGCCGAGATCAACATGGAAGACCTCATCGCGAACGAGGGTTGCATCATCAGCATTACCCACGGCGGCTTTATCAAACGTACCGCTGTGAGTGCGTTTCGTGCGCAGCGGCGCGGCGGCAAAGGCGTGATCGGCATGCAAACGCGGGAAGGCGCCACGGAAGAAGAAGAAGGCGATTTTGTCGAGCATCTTTTCACCGCAACCACGCACGATTATCTGATGTTCTTCACCGCGGCAGGACGCGCGTACGTGGAAAAAGTTTACGAAATTCCCGAGATGGGCCGCGCAGCCAAGGGACGGTCGATCGCAAATATTCTCGAGCTCAAGCCCGATGAAAAAATCGCCGCGACGATCCGCATCCAATCCAAAAAATCCGGAACAGGACCGAACGCTGTCGATCAAACGTGGGACGAGAATCTGCACATCGTTTTCGCCACGCAGTCCGGGATCGTTAAAAAATCGAATCTTTCCGATTATGCGAACGTCCGCCGTGGCGGCATCATCGCCATCCAGATCGAGGAGGGCGACCGGTTGATTGATGCCATGCTAACGAATGGCAATAACGAGATCGTGCTCATCACCAAGGATGGAATGAGTCTGCGATTTCACGAAGAACAACTGCGCGATCAAGGCCGCAACACAGTCGGCGTCTGGGGCATTCGCCCCGAGAAGGGCGATCACGTAGTAGCCATCGCCATTGTCGATCCAAATGCCATGCTGCTAGTCGCCGGCGAAAATGGAATCGGTAAACGTACCTCGTTCGATGATTACCGGCGGCAATCGCGCGGCGGCAAAGGGATCATCACCATGAAAACCGGTGAGAAAACCGGCGATGTGGTTGGCGCACTCACCGTTCGTGAGACTGATGAGATCATGCTCATCACCAACAAAGGTCAGATGGTGCGCACGCGGGTTAAAGAAATTCGCGAAACCGGCAGAAACACTATGGGTGTAAAATTGATGGATCTGCGCAACGGCGAAAAGCTCCAAGCCATTGCGCCCGTAGTCAGCCAGGCGGAAGAAGAAGCGCAAACCGCAGAAGCGCCGGCGGCAAAATCATAGTGCTCAAGGAGCGGCGCTCTCCCTTGGCCCGCCGTAGCCTTGGCGTAGAAGGCAGATCGCCGAGAGCGCTTGCCGATTGTGTTCGCACCAAAGGCGCTGCTTCATGTTGAGTCTGGGGAATTGCCCCAGGAAATCTAAATTGGTTCCCCAACAAGCCCTGAAAGCGCGACTCATGCAGCCGGCCGACGGGTAAGAAGCGCCTTCAGCACTTGGTTTGTTTGGCTTTACGAATCCTGGGGCACTGCTCCAGGCTCAAGATTGATCACCGCGCCTTCGGCACCAACACGAATCGAAGCTCCGGCAAATTAATAACCGCTCGTATGCGTGGTTGTCGTCGTTTGCGACGTGGGTGGCGGTGGTGCCGTTGATATTGTGGTCTGGCGCGTTGTGGTTGTGGTCGCTTCGGGTTCACTGGCACAAGACACCAACATCAGGGTGAACACCGAAAACGCAGAACCAAGTATGATTGCTTTTTTCATAACGTGAATTGTTTCTTCAACAACGATTCGTCGGAAGTCGCACTCCCAGATGTATTAGAGCTAAGAATTCTCCTTAAATCTCGACCTTTGCCCGTTGTTTTTTAAGCTCACTGCGCTTACGTTTTGATTCCAGAATTTTTCTCTTCAGGCGAGCCGGTCTTGGTGATTTCCTTCGCCGCTCTCTTTCGCGCGTCGCAAGCTCGGCAATACGACGTTTTTCTCGAGCGCTCTCGATCGCATCCAGTAATCTTTCCCGTGCCAGCTTGCGGTTCACTGCTTGCGATCGTGAATCCTGCACAGTTACACTGATGCGACTCGGTCGATGACGCAGCGTTACCGCCGTCGCAACTTTGTTTACGTTTTGACCACCCGGCCCGCTGGATCGCGCAAAGGTTTCCTCAAGATCGGCGTCACGAATGCCAAGACGTTGCATTCGCTCGGTTAGCGCGTCTTTCGACATTACTTCCACTATTCCGCCTTAACTTCCGGAATATTTTCGCGGCCGTACCGAAGAACGCGCGCCATCCAGATCAATTCATCTAGGAATTTATCGAGGCGCCGCACATAACTTTGATCGAGCAATTTTCCCTGTTCATCGAAAAGTTCTTGCACCTTTCCAAAATTCACGTCCCAAAAAATTGTCACCAGGCCCAGCTCGCGCATGACCGGCAACAGACCCTCTATCACGCGCGCGCCGCCAAACGATCCCGCAGAAACACCGCAGATCCCGACTGCCTTGTGAATGTACTCCTCCAGATTCATATCGAGGGCGTGCTTTAAAAGGCCCGGGTAACCATGGTTGTATTCCGGCGTTACAATTATGAGTCCGTCGCAACGCTCGATAGTCGCTGAGAACTTTGGGTCCTTCATTTGTTCTCCTGCGTCATCGAGTTTCATCGGAAGGTCACGCACATCGATCAGCTGCGTCTCCAGATCCACACGCTTCTTGGTCTGCTCAAAAACAAAACGCGCGACGTTCTCGCTTTCTCTCCCTTGACGGGCTGTCCCGAGAATCACTGGAATAAAAAGAGGGCGTTCCATTTTGGGATCGTAATTCGCAATACGTGATTCGTGAATCACTTTCCGATTTAACGATTCACGTTTCGGGAAAAGAATTGCCGATGGCCGGACTCGAACCGGCACGGGCCTTTTACGGCCCAACGGATTTTAAGTCCGTTGCGTCTGCCATTTCGCCACATCGGCGTCGGGTTCGATGGAGTTTAAGCGTGTTATGCGATCGGAGAAAATGAATTTCGCGATGGCCAAGCTTTCAACATATCCGAAAGAACTCTTGAACCTCGGTTCCCAAACCTTTGTCGAAGGTTTCATCCCGACGAAGCCGGTTTAAACCGGTGCACAAACATCAAGTCGGAATCCTAGAATTGTGAAATTAACAAGATTGAGCAGACCTTGGTCGGCTCGAGCCAGTCGTGAACGCGCGGAATACCGTGAAAGTCGCAGGTGATGCCGATACGCATCCTGCAGCTACTGCCGCGTATTCTCCTCTCGGATAACGCTAGTCGATTCGTACGGATGCGTAGGCGGCTTCAGACCGGGAAACGTCGAAGTAGCCCGCCGGATTAAACCGGCAGTAAAAGCGCCAAAAGCCGCCGTTCTGACGCAGGCGATCGATAGCCGCCGTGGCCTGCTGTTCGGTCATCCTCTGCTTCAGCATTGTCGGTTCATTCGGATTCAGCGGGCGGTCGACCCAAGCTGCGCTTCCCGGTGCCAACTTCGTATAGTTTGACGGCTTGCCGGCAGCATTCCGGCTCTTGCGGAATCGGACCACTAGATAGCCGGAATCATAGGAAGCTTGGAGGCTCGTTGAGCCATTGACTATGAGGGGATAATAGTTCCCTTGAGCCGAAGCTATGTCGAGCATGGCGTAAGACACCGCTAGGGCAACCACAGTGCACGTGATGCGGCGTCTCACTGGATCAGTCTTTCTGGCCATGACGGTCGCAACCATCGACAGTGCTACAATCCGATGAATTGATCGCCGAGGAAGTGGCTGCTGTGAACCCTGACTTGGTGGTGCGCGACGAGAAGGGCGAGATTTATACCGTCCGCTACGACGCCGTGAACGCGATGTTGCTCAACGAGTTTCTAAAAGAGCATGGCAAAGTACAGGAACAGGACGCGATAATAGCCCAAGTAAAATCCAATGCTGCAAAGCAAGAAGCGACCATCGCAGAGTTAAAATCCGGAATGGAGAACTCTCACCGCAATGATGAAAGAGCAGGCATCGCAAATCCAGAAAGTGACCTCACCGCTCGCCGCAGCGAATACGTCCCGAGGCGGACTTGAAGAGAGCAAGCCGGCACCGCAGACAGTTCTGAACAATCAGTAAAGCTGCCGAGCTACAACACACCCGCCGACAAAATCACGCTACGGCTCTTTAAACCCGCCCGCGTGCTCGAGTGCCTCGATCACGTTGGCTCGTCCATAGCAAACACGGATTACAGCATCATGTGAGTGGCTGAAAAACTTTGCGTCAGCTGATTGCGCTGCGGATCGCGTCAGCCAACCATTGTCAGGATCTTCTCCATGTCGGAGGCAGTGAAGGCGCGCAACGTCTGCGTGCGAATATTGCCCAGCATGTCCGCCGCTAGCAAGACACTAGCAACCGTCTCGTCGTTCGGTGCCTCGAAGACGCACACCTGGTCGTACTGACCGAGCGTCCAGTACATCTGCTTGATGCTTACCCCAAGCGGCTCGACTTTCGCCGCCCAATCGGCCACTCGCTGGGTCGTCTCCTTCGCAGCCTGAAGACCCTTGTCGGTGAATTGTACCAAACTGATGTACGTCGGCATGACACCTCTTTAGAGAGAACTGGGACGTGATGCGAGTAAAAACTTTACGCCTCCGGAAATCGCCGGTGTGCTCGTCCGTTTTCGCCGCGTGTTCACGGCCGTCAGTGCCTTAGCTGATCCTGGATGAAGCCGAAGACGCCAGCGTAGTAGCGGGATTGACCCATGCCTTCGCAATGCCCTCCTGAGCCATCGGCGTCCTTGAACATCTCGAAATGCTTCGGCACGTTGAGCCGCTTGTAAAAGTCGGCGGTGGTAGCCTGTGCGTAGTCTCCTTCGCCATAGGACACATAGGTCGGACAGGCGATCGCCTCGACGTTGACCACCCACTTCTTCATTTCCTGGACGTAGTCGAGTGGCGTCTCGAGACCGTGGGCTCGGAACCGGCTCATCCAGTACTCCTCCTTATTGACGCCGGGGTTGGCTTTCCAGAAGGCGTCGTTGAAGGCGGGGTCGTTGGCTTCGATCATCTTCAACCACTCGGAGGGGAGCTTGGCCTTGATGACCGCGAACATGTCTGTCTGCGCCGGGTCGGCGGCGAGCACACCGATTCGCCGCTCGTTAGCCGCCGCCCTTGGGGCGAGGTAGCCGCCGAAGCTGCGTCCAATCAGCGCGATGCGATCCGATGCGAGACCATGATGACCCTCGACGAAGTCAATGACAGGTCGGATCACTGCCTCGAAGTCATGCCGGAAGGGGATCTTGCTTTCGTAGAGCACCTCGCCTTGACCAGGTCCGCCGAACATTACGACGTTCATCCCGCGCAGGGCTCCCTCTAGCCCGCCGAGGCTGAAGGTCTCCTCGACCGGTGAGTCGTAACCAGCCGGCATCAGGACCGTTGGCCCAGAGCGAGTACCTGCGCCCCAGACCACGTAGCCCGGGATGACAGTGTCCTCGTAGGGGATTTTGACGATGTCGACGTCGACTGGCAGGTACGGGATCGCCCGGCGAAACATCGCGCGACTGGCGCGGAACGCTTGCAACAACTGCTCGCCCTGCGGCTCGCGGCGACAGAAGAAATACGCAGAGCGGTAGCACTCGCTGGCTCGCAGAAAGGCATCGCCGGCATCACGGTTGGCCTTCGCGTTCTCGGACTTCTCGGCGAGCTTCTGGTTCGACTCGCCGGCGGCAAACCACTGGTCGTGCCAGCTGTCGAGGTTCCCCGGCTCGATCCTGTGCGCGATGGCGAAGACTTCCCCGACGTCACACACGCGGCAAACGGCTTTGGCGAACGTGCGTTGAAGCTGTTGGTCGAACTCAGCGTCGTCGAAGTAAAGCTTCATGGTCCCTCGCTGGGTGTCAGCAATCGATAGGTCCTTTCAGAGCCACTCCTAGCTGCACAACAGTATGCATCGTGTATCGGTCCGAATCACGCAACAGGCGTTCTGTGCCGGGGAAGAATCTTCGTTGCTGACGCGCATCGCGGCGACAGAAAGCGTTTCGTTGTGCGAACGAATGAAAATGTGACTGCGTATGTGGAACCTTATCGGTGATTCGTCGGCAGTTGAAAGCCATTGGATTCTAGCTTCCACGCGTTGTGCTCTTCGCACCATTCGCACAGGAAAATTATCTCCTCCAGTTCACTGGTACCTTTCTCTAAATGGCGCAGTCTAGGTCAGGAACCAGCGGTCGCAACGAAGCCAGATAACATGCAACTGGTCTTATCGAACTCCGCTAACTGGATCTTGTGTTTTTTGCCAGATTCGCCTTTAACTTTTTGTATGCTTATCAAACCGCTTCGGATTGGTTTCATTGGGTTTATTCTTTTTGCTGCAAGCGCATGGGCTGCGGGCTCGACCCTTCAAGGGTTCGTCAAGGATGCTAACGGCCATCCAATAAAAGGCGCTGATATTCGGATCGAAACGAAAAATGGTGAGAAATTGCTCCAAACCGTTAAAACGGATGTAAACGGCCGTTACGTTTCAGCTGGTCTCCCAGCAGGCAATTACCGAGTCACGTTGGTGGTGAATGGCGCCGTCAAAACTGCAATCAACAATACAACCATCGAAGCGGGTGGGCAGACGCAACTGAATTTTGATCTAGTGCAAACGTCGGGATCGCAGCCGCCTAGAATTGCACAAAAAGGGAAACACTGGGTTTGGATACCGGCGTTTACCGGAAGTCGTCTGCCTGGTCGTTGGGTCGAAGTTGATGACAGTGGAAGTTGGGCGGCCGATGCCAGCACTCTCAACGTCGTACGGGTCAGCGGCGAAGAACTTCAACGGACAGTTCACAGCGTAACTATCAAAAGGGGCCAGTAACTCGAAGTCGCCTTCGATCAATTTCGTCGAATTCAGGTTAGAGAGCATTGCGCTTGACGCTATCGCTTACAGTCTCAGCAAATCCGGCTGGAGTTGGGACTGTATCGTAAGGGTCGACTCAGAGGAGCGAGACACCTTCGTGGGTTGACAAGTTATTGCTCGCCGCTTAGAGCTCACTGCCTATCCCTCTCTGCGTTGCACCGAGCCGAGGACAATGCCTTTGAACCCGAAAACCTCTTGCGCCAACGTCCGACTCGGCGGCGGCGCACAGTAAAGGGAACGACCGTGTTCCGCGCTAGAGCGACCCCGGAGCGGCTAAGCGCGTTCTCCGACGGCGTGTTCGCAGTCCTTATCACAGTATTAGTTTTGGAACTGCGCCCCCCGGAGATCCCTACCTTTAAAGCGCTCCTGTTGCTCTGGCCCACATGGCTAAGCTACGCAGTGAGCTACCTTTTCATCGCTATTGTTTGGACCAATCACCATTATCTCATGCGCTATGCGACCGAGGCGACGCGTCGTCTGCTCTGGTTCAATTTCGCCCATCTGTTTTCCGTGTCGTTGCTCCCACTCTCCACTGCTTGGATGGCCGTGAGCGAACTGGCGCCGCAGCCGGTTGCCTTCTATGCAGCCGTTTTCTTCCTAGTAAACACGACCTACATATTTTTGATTCGGGAGCTTATTGACCGCACTCCAGTTGATGACCTCTCGCCAAGGGTGCGCAGGATCATGCGTTTCCGATCAATTGCGACCCTCTGTGTTTTCGGGGTAGCCGCGGTCGTCGCTCTAAAATACCCTCTGCTTGGCCTGGGAATGTGTTGTTGTTGCCTGATCGTTTACCTGAAGGCTGACGCCCGGAGCTGAGGTTCAAATTTCTCCTTCCACTGCGACAAAACGGAGTTCCATCGCTATTGATGCAAACGCGCACGAGCGAACGAGTGCGTCCTGTTGACAATCGCCGCCGGGAGGCGGTGACTCCTCTATTCAGCAGAATGGGTTACTCATGAAGGTGAGGATCGGCACATGATTAAGAACAGGTACCGCAAGATCAACATTGATGGTCTCAACGTATTTTATCGAGAAGCGGGTAGGGCGGACGCACAGGCCCTCCTGTTACTTCACGGTTTTCCAACTTCGAGCCACATGTTTCGCGACTTGATTCCGATGCTTGCGGACCGTCTCCACCTTGTCGCGCCGGACCTGCCCGGTTTCGGACAATCGGACATGCCCGACCGTAGCCGATTCAGCTACACCTTCGACAACATCGCGAAGGTGATCGAACGGTTCACGGAGGTGATCGGCCTCAGCCGCTTCGCGGTCTATGTGTTTGACTACGGCGCCCCGACTGGCTTTCGCCTCGCGGTTAGTCACCCCGAGCGCATCACTGCGATTATTTCTCAGAACGGTAACGCCTACGAAGAAGGATTGAGCGAAGGTTGGAAACCCATCCAGACATATTGGAAGGACCCTTCGCCGACCAACCGTGACGCGCTACGTGCTTTGCTGAAACCTGAGACGACACTCTGGCAATACACCCACGGCGTCTCTGACACGACTGCCGTTTCTCCTGACGGCTATTCACTGGACAACTTTTACCTCGCCCGGCCCGGCGCCGATGAGGTCCAACTGGACCTGTTTGGCGACTACAACAGCAATGTTGCACTGTATCCGACCTTCCAAGAATACTTCCGCAAGCACAAGCCGCCGTTCCTCGCGGTGTGGGGCAAGAACGATCGGTTCTTCCTCCCAGCAGGTGCCGAGGCCTTCAAACGCGACATTCCAAGTGCGACCGTCCGTTTCTTCGACACTGGCCACTTCGCTCTGGAAACACATACCGAAGAAATCGCCAAAGCGATCCAGGACTTCCTCCTCCACTAAGTCAACGCGGCGGCCCGTCAGAACAACGACTCACGCTACGGCTGTTTCAAATCGCCCGCCTGCTCGTGCCTTTTAATCAAGTTGCCAGCATCATCGTAAACGCGAATCACGGCATCATGGGAACGGCTGAAAAACTTGCCGTAACCGATTCCAATGCTAATGAATCGATTTTCACAATTTTGTGCGCTCGGCGCGACCCTCACCGCCTTGAGCGCCTGTAGCACTGTGACCGACCTGATCACTTCGAACCTACCGGAGAGCCATTCCGGTCGGCCATCGATCGTCGTGAGTTTGCGGGGGCAAGAAGCCTATCTCTACCGTGGAGGGTATAGAATTGCGTCGTCTCGGATATCAAGCGGCCGAGAAGGATACCGCACTCCGATTGGTCGCTTTCAGGTCATTCGTAAGGACGAAGATCATCGCTCCAGTCTCTATGGCGACTACGTCGATGAGTCAGGCCTAGTCGTGAAGGCGAACGTCGATAGCAGGCATGACCGCGAACCGCCGTATTCGCACTTCGTGGGCACCCCGATGCCCTACTTTCTCGAATTCTCGCCGGGCTACGGATTGCACCAGGGTTACCTGCCGGGGGTGCCCGCATCACATGGATGCATTAGGATGCCCTATTGGAAAGCGCGCCAGTTTTATAACGCCGCTCACATCGGGACACCGGTGCGGGTAAAACCCTAGCGAGGCTGTTCGTACCACAACCGACCGAACGGCAGCGCATCGGAAATTAGATCAACGCCGCGTTTTATCACGGCGGAACCGTACTTCGTTACTTGAGGAGAAGCTAGGCGGCAGTCGAGCTGTCTCGCCGCCAATAATTGTTCGCCGCGGCAATGGTCTGGAACTCAGTGGCGACCACTTGACTGGCTGCAATGAGACTGTTCGGATCAGTGGAGTAGTTTGGTCGACCACCTTTGAGCACGTCCAAGTCCGGCTGAATGTTGTGAATCATATGGCGGGCCATCGTGATGGCTAGGGCGCGGCCTTCTTCGGGTGTGGCGGTAATTAGCGAGTTGCCGGGCACGAGAACCAGCTCTGCATCGGGTACGCGATTCATGATTTTCCTTCTAGTTGATTTGCGTAGAACGCTACGTCGATTCCAACTTTATCAAGAAACACTTTGCCGTTTGCCCATCGAAAACACGATTCTGGCGCTGGTAAAATAATCAGCAGACAGCGCGCGCACGTAAATGCACCTAGATTGCGAATTGGTACCGTCTTGCGGGTTAGCTTTGCCGTAAGACTTCCAGCGTCTCACCGATGGCCCGCAGCACCGTAAAGCTCGGAAGCCCATTGCCATAATTTCGCCGGGGAAATCGGTTCATCGAAGGGCACAGGAATACCAGGATTAGTGGGGGTGTATGGTATGACCTCCTGGATAAAAAGCGGCATCTTTGTCCGCAGTAAATGCGACCACAATTTTAACCGAAGTCTGTGTGTTCGGTTTGAAGTGCCACTGTAAGAATGTGTTTATAACATCAGCATCGAGAAATACATCGTTTGTGCTGCTCCTGATGAAAACTCCTTAACTTTCCCGGAGGGCTTATCGACAACCATTTCGAATATTCCGGCGCCCTGACAATGCTTCTTGCTAGCCATCGCATCCTTTGTGGGTCGCGGAGCAAACAACGGCTTATCATCAGCACGCAGATTTGTGATGGTGAATGAAGCAAACAGCACCGTCACAACTAAAAGATTTTTCATAAACGTAATCATCCGGCAATCATCCCTCGATCCTAACGCCATCTGGCGGCGCAGGATAAGCTTTTTTGTCTGGCAACGACGCGTTAAACAGCAAAATCGACTTCAGCACAGCCGCACATTTGTTTGAGGCGCCTGGAAAGAAGTCTTGATCTTCGGTGCCTAAATCTTGTAAAAGGCACAAAACGCAGCCAGTGACCAACCACCGGCTGCAGAAAGCAAATGACAATCCTTCAGTTGTGCGTTCCCACGCCTTCCAACTCAACTCTCAAGTCGTAAACAATGAAAAAATTGCCAAAAACAAATGGGCGTCCCGGCTTCGGCTGGATGCCGGACCTTCCCGATAACCGCGATCATCTTTACTCTGCGCCGCTGGCGAAGCTGCGTGTGCTTCCCACCAAAGCCGATCTACGCAGACATTGCCCGAGAGTATATAATCAGGGACAGATCGGCTCCTGCACCGCGAATGCAATCGCCGCGACCATCGAATTCGATCGCAAGAAGCAAAAATTGCGCGACTTTATCCCATCACGTCTCTTCATCTATTATAACGAGCGAAGCATTGAACACAGCGTACCGCTCGATAATGGCGCGCAAATTCGCGACGGAATAAAGAGTGTCGCCAAACAAGGCGCTTGCCCGGAAACGGAGTGGCGCTACGACGATACTCCAGCGGATCCAACCACAAACCTGTGGCCTTCCGGCGCCAAGCCAAGGCAGAAACCGCCGGCATCTTGCTACAGGGATGCCAAGAAATTCCGCGCGGTGAGTTATCAGCGGGTTGATCGCACGCTTTCACAGATGAAAGGCTGTCTTGCAGACGGCTTTCCATTCGTGTTTGGCTTCACCGTTTACGATAGCTTTGAGAGCGCGGAAGTGGCCGGGACGGGTGTGCTGCAAATGCCCAAGCCGAGAGAAGGAGTTGCCGGAGGTCACGCCGTTGTTGCTGTTGGCTACGACGACAAGACAGAGCGCTTCATGGTGCGCAACTCTTGGGGCACAAGTTGGGGCAAAAGAGGCTACTTCACGATGCCTTACTCTTATCTGCTCACTGATAATCTTTCAGACGACTTTTGGACGATTCGCCTCGTGCATTAACCACCAACCTACTTAACAAAATGCCAAAGTATTGGATGATAAATAACCGGAGCCAGGGCGGCGTTGGACCCGACGTCACTACCGATGGCATGACTTATTGGGTCAGCGACAAACAGCCGCTCACCGACATCAAGAACTGGCGGAAAGTCACCGCCGCCAACTTTCAGAAGCTCCTGGTTGCCGCGTCAGATAAGTTTCCGACGTATGACCAGGCAGAGAACGAGAAACAAAGTCACGTCACGATTCTTGTTCATGGTTACAATCAAACGTTTGCAAAAGCCGCAGCGTTTTATGAGAAGCTTTGCGACAGACTTTTTGACGGTCCTGATAGTCTCGGGCTTTGCATCCTGTACGACTGGCCATCACGCGGTAGCCTACTGGGCTATGAGCCCGATCGTTCGCATGCGCGCTTGTGCGCTCACGATTTAACAGACGTGTTGAGCGCGTTATTCGATTGGCTGGTCGAGAAACAACAGCAAACCATAAACAATCCTGCGAAAGCCTGTAAAGCGAAGGTGTCCCTAATCGCTCACAGCATGGGCAACTATGTCGTCCAAAAAGCAATGGCCGCTGCCTGGACCCGTAAGAATCAGCCACTACTCGTTAGCCTCATCAATCAGCTCTTAATGGTCGCAGCCGATGTTGACAGCGATTTGTTCGACGAGGGAGCACCTGATAACGACGATGGCGGCGCTGTGGCTAATCTCACCTACCGGATCACGGCACTCTATAGCGGACGCGACACTGTCTTGGGCGCGTCTGCAGGCCTGAAGCATTTCGGTATGCGGCGCCTAGGTCGAAGCGGTCTTCCGCATCACCCGCCACTGGCAGATCCGGCATCGCCGACAGATAATGTTTGGGACGTGGATTGCTCGAGCTTCTTCAAACCGGACGTCAGAGATATTCACGGCGCGTATTTCCTCACCGATGGCGCACTCAATCTTATGCGACACATTTTGCGCGGCCTCGACCGCGGTGTGCTTGAGACCCTTGGATATACCAAAGGCACTGCCTGGCCGTGAACAGGACTCTCTTAGACACGCGTGAGCAGCCGGCTTGAATGGAGGATTCAAATCTGTTATGGCGCGAACCCGCAAATCTCAAACGCGTAAACCTCGCGCCAAGCGCGCGAAGCGAGTAACAAAGGTCCAGAAGAAGGCGACGCAGCGCGAGGAAATTCTTTTCCGCGTCGAAGGAAAGATGTCCACCTTCGGCGGGCCGCACGATCTGGGAATGGGCGCTGATGATGACCTTGCGCTCTTTACAAAAGCCGATCTCAGGGACCCGAAGTATGCATATCTGTTTCTGGCGGCTCCACCGCCCGGAACCAGTGGCCTCGGGCGCCGGCTTAACCCGGATCAATATTATTTCGCCTGCCGCTGGAATTACTCGGAGACGCCAAAAGAATTCCTGCGAAGAAGTCTCGCGCGTGTGGAAAATCCGCGAACTGGAGGTAGCAGACGCGCGACCGGTTCATTGGGGACCGCCTTCATCCACCGGGCGAATTGCGATTCTATCTCCCGGACTCGCGGCTGCTCTGGGCCTCGACACGGACGACATCGTCCGCATCACTATTGGGGCAAGGCGAGCAAAGCCAGCGGAGAGTCCAATCCACGTGGTGCGGGTGCAACGCGAACCGACCTCGGTGCTTCCAAACAATCCGAAACCGCCATCTGGTTTCGACGGCGATGTGTTCATACAAAGCTGGTCATCAGAACACCCCCGACAACATGAGGGGCGAAGGCCCGCTTGGAAACGAAATCGATTGGACCCCGATCGGCTGACTTTGAAACGGCGATCAGCTCGTGCAAGGAAGCTTGAGGCGTTAGATGCGCGAAAACCCGCTTTTAAGGTTCCGCTGCGAAGCTTGACGTCTCATCCATACCGGAACGAAAATTTTCCAGAGACCTAGATACGGTTGTGTGCGGATCGAGTCGGCACGTGTGGCCCGACTTATTCAGGACAATTCCCTGGTAGACGAAACCCAGGTCGTTGTGAGTGGAACGTGTACAAAGCCACGAAAGCAATGAGACTAAGCCTGTCGGGAACGATTGACCGCTCGGTTGAAATTTGGCATTACCAAATGGCCATGTGAACCGGCTGATATTTTCCCTCAGTAACCAGTAACTTTAAATCAAGAGACTCCGTCTATGAAAAGATCATCAACTCCTCTAAACTTCCTGTTACCCGTAATTGGCGCAATCGTTCTCCTTTCTGTCACCGGTTGTGCGACGCAAGGGCACGCGCCATCTGCATTTTGCCAGCTCAGCGATGACAACGGAAATCCGATACCGGCTGCCTTTGCAGGCACTTTGAATCCGAGCCACCAAGGTCACGCCGCAACCCATGTCGTGCTTGTGCAAAAGGCTGAAACGGCATGTTGCAACGGATTCGATCGAATCGTCTTTACCTGCGAGGGGTTTCATCATCCCACCTGGAAAGTTCGGTACATTCATCCTCCAATTAAACAGTGTGCTTCTGGGAACAACATACCTGTCAGTGGGAATGCGTTTTTGCAAATTTCGATGGATACAGCGCAGGCACACACGGATGCAGGTCAGCCAACCATCACCGATCGCGATCGCCATTTGCATTGCCAAAATCTGAAACAACTGGTTTTGACTTGTGATTTTGAAGCGAAGGTTGGCTTTGTGTTCGGTGTTGATTCCAAGAAGCCTTACCGCGTAGTCGAGCTGCAAAATCCTGCCCGACTTGTCATCGATGTAAAAAACTGAACCGGGCTCGGCCCGATACCTAACTAACCCTCCTGGACTATTGGCTCGGGCACTTCTCCTTTTCGGAAAATCATCCATACGCCGGCGAGCAC
>JBKPDP010000071.1:0-16289 GCA_046727935.1 Verrucomicrobiota bacterium
GCCATCACCGCGTGTAACCGAAAGATAAGCTGTCTCGTAAAGCGAACCGTTCGACCACAACGCCATCAGGTTTGTGTTCTCATCATCGGGATGGGCCGCGATATAGAGGACCCGGCCAAGCACGTTGAGCTTCTGCAGTGCCAGCTGGATCTCGCCACTACTCATCGGCTCGGGAAATAGTGGCGGCACGTCGGCCGAATTGACCGTGCTCAACGCCGCGACCATGGCAATCGCAACGCCTGTTTGCCAGCCGCAGAAAATCCTCTGGCGCGTTACGTGCAGCATCAGGCTCCCGGTTGTGAACGGTCCACCATCGTTCCGCGTCCGAGGTAGCGTTCGCTAGCGCGCTATTTGTTGATGTCCTGTTTCGCCTGCAATCGATCGATCAGCGCTTTGATGCTTTGTTTCTGCGCCTCGGTAGGAGCGGCATTTTGTGCCTGTGTTGCCTCCCCCGCGGCACCGGCAAAGTCGCCTGCCGCGGATTTGATACGAGCCTGTGCCAGATGTCCGAAAACACTTTGCGGAAACTTTTGGGCGACCGATTGGAAGATTTCCATCGCTTCAGCGCCCTTCTTTTCGCTCTGTAAACGTCGGCCATACGAATAGAGCTGCGGTGCACTCGCAATTTCAACAGCATGGTTCCAGACAGTTTTCGCCTCATCCGGGCGGTTCAGGGCTTTAAGAATATCCGCTTTGGTGCTGAGATTATCGAACCTCTCCTCGTTCTGAATCGAGGCATCAGCCCAGCGCAAGGCCTCATCGAGATTAATCTTTCTGGTTAAACAAAATTGCGCCCCTTCGTCCAAAGCCTGCCAGGTAAACTGACCGCGACCCTTTAGTTGTGCCCGGATATTCTGCAGCGTCTGCTCCGCATCTTTAATCGAGACGGTGAATGGAACACCCAACTTCTCCCACTTCAGCGTCACCGCCGTCGAATCCGGTTTCAGATTTTCGAACTCGAATTCGAGCGCCTCCTCCATCTCGGCGAGAGCACGTGGCTTCACATTCACGCGCAGAGCATCCTCCTCTTGCTTGTAACTGTAGCTTCCCCAACCCGTGTTGGTCTTTGAAAAGATCACCGTCCAGGAGTCCGGGTTCGGGATCATATGCAGACCATAGACTCCTTTGGCTAACGGTTGCCCCTCTACCCAAACTGGATCGCTGAATTCAATCGTGGTGTTTTCATTAGCGCCCGCGCGCCAAACTTTTCCGTACGGAACGAGGCCTCCCCAAATTTTTCGTCCGTTCACCAATGGGCGATGGTACTTGACCGTAATATCGGTCAAGGCGATGCGCTGTTTGACCTCGGCAGCCTGGCTGACATCAGGCAGGTTCAAATCGTTTTGCGCGGAAACGGTCTCGCCAAGTCCGAGAATGGCGAGACAAACAGCAAATGGCTTGAGCGTCAGTGTTTTCATAATTTTAAGCGCTTACCCTTCTCAGATTTTGGGCACTCCGCCACCAGATAATTACAAGATGTTTCGTCCGCGCCTTCCGAGTCGAATTGACTTCCGATAGGCTGCCATGTGGCCGTCGTTGGTACGCCAAGCCAGCTTAGTACACTAGCTAACGAGCGTGATCAAACTAATCTGCGAACTCCGAGAGAGATCGCTCGCTTCGCTCAGGATGATATCTGCTCTTTTGGCGCTTCTTCCTTTTTTGGTTGGCGCTTGAGCAGCGTGATTTGTTTGATGCGCGCAGAATCGGAGGGGCTCCACGTCGCTACGTCGGGATCGTCTTTAAAAGCGTTGTGGACGAGACGCCGCTCGTAGGAATTCATCGGCTCGAGTTGAAGCGAACGGCCGGTAATGCGCACCCGTTCGGCTAATTCCCGAACCCGTTGCACGATGCGGTCTTCGCGCATGGAGCGGTAGTGCTCGCAATCCACAATTACTTTTTCAGCATCCTTGTCCCGGGCTTGCAGCAGCCGGTTAAGCAAAAACTGCATGGCCTCCAGCGTCTCGCCGTTGCGCCCAATCAGGCGACCACTTTCCTCGGTATAAATCTGCAGCGTCGGGTTGCCGCCCTCATTGCTGGTCTCCTCGATTTGCACTACGAAACCGAGATAGCCCAGCATGGTGTCTAGCAAATCCTTTGGAGTCATCATCGTTTTCGTTTTACTGGTGGCGCAATCTTTTCGAGTGTTGGCATGGGTTGTCGTTTATTCTGATAAAATTGCAAGATACTGAAAAGATTCTGTGCGGTGTAATACAATGCCAGAGCTGCGGCAAAATTGTAGCAGATAAATAGAAAGATCAGCGGCGTGAACATCATCACCCGGCGCTGAGTAGGATCTCCTGTTTTTGGCGTCATCGCCATGAGCCAAATCTGCGTCGCAGCCATACAGAGCGGTATGATATTAATCGGCCAGCCGAGCAGCGGCAGGTGCGCTATCGTGTCAGGCTGGGAAAGATCTTTTACCCAGAGAAATTTTGCGTTTCGCAATTCCACCGCCTGACCCAGCATTTTGAAGAGACCGAAAAAGATTGGGATCTGAATCATCATCGGCAAACAGCCGCCCACCGGATTGATGCCATATTGCTTGTAAAGCTTCATCAATTCCTGGTTCATCCGCGTCGGATCGTCTTTGTATTTGTCCTTCAACTCCTGCATTTTCGGTGATAGCGCGGCCATCTGGCGCATGGACCGGTTTGCTCTGTTTTGAATCGGCCAGAGCGTGAGCTTGACAATCGTCGTGAGAGCTAGAATGGCGAGGCCGTAGTCGCGCAGCCAGCTGTGGAGCAGGTTCATGAAGTTGAGCAGAAACTGGCAAACGATCTTGAACATGCCGAAGTCCATCACCTCTGCTTCATTATGCGGAAGTTGGGCGAGACGATGATAAAGTTTCGGACCAGCATAGATCTCAAAACGCGCGCTGTACGTTTGCCCGGGTTGCAACTGAAACCCCGGCATGCCCAGCGCTCCCTCAATGCCCAGTAATTTTTGATCCGGCGATCGCTCGATATCGAAGCTCCTACCCCACACGCCGGTGGCCTTCGCGGTGAGTGGCGCCAGCAGCGTCGTGAAAAATTGATTACTTACGGCAACCCATTCCGCACCAGCGATACTCTCCTCGTAGTACGGTCGCGCAGCCCTCTGGCCCAGGCCAAGAAATCCGCCGCTACTTCCAAACCAACCAACGTCGACTCCTTTTGCCTTTCCATCGATGCACCAGGCGAGCCGCGTGTACGATGGATAATCCTTGGGATGAATAGGAGCAGCCGACCCGAGCGCCACAAAATAACCAGCGTTTTGATAAGGTTTGGTTCCACGGTTCTCGAGATCGACATCCATCTCGATCACGTAGTTGTCTTTCTGTTCGGAAGATTTTTCGAAGAAGAACTTTTTCCGGATGGCGACTTGCTCTGACGTCGTACGCTCAAATTGCACAACCGAATTTGACTCAGTCGATGCGGTAAACTCAGGAAGCGTCGGCGCTGATGGTTGCTCAACGATCGCGCCAATTGGCGCGCTTACCGTTGAATTCAAGACAACGCGTTGTCCTTTCTCGGCTATCTGCTTGAGGAGAACCGCGTCCTTAATGCCGCCTCCGCGATTCGTTAAACGCAGTTCGACATCTGAATTGCGCAGCGTTTCTATCTTCTCCGGAAAGCTCGCAGCCGCTACGGCAGGTGTGGAGGTCGCAATCGGAGCCGCAGCAGTCGGCAGCGGCGTGGCCGAAATTGTTGGCGACGGAGAAGGCTGACTGACGGCGACTGGTGGCGATCTGGGCGGCGTCTGCTTTACGATGTAGATCTGCCAAACAATCAGTCCGATTACGCAAAGGCTAACGACAATCCACGCAGTTCGATCCATAAATCGTAAGTCGTCTTCGAGCGGCTACTCAGCAGAGCCGGGCCCAATGGTCAAACTCGATTCCAGATCCTCGATGTTCGTCGCTCGCCACCGCAAGCAAGCTTTAGACAGGCTGGACGCTGGATTTTTCCGGCTGGGGACCGGGTCATACCCGTGTCCGCCCCAGGGTTGGCATCGGGCGAGGCGTTTTAGTCCCAGCCAGCTTCCGCGGCAGACGCCGTGTGCCTGCACCGCCTCCAGAAAATACGCCGAGCACGTCGGCGTAAATCGGCAGCCGGAATCAGGACCACACAGCAAACAGAAAAGCGGCGATAGGGTGCATTGATAAATGCGAATTAAAAAACGAAGCAACCCAACCATCAAAGCAGAATAGAAGCGCGTTTCGCCAGACGCAACCATTCATCTTCCAGGGCGCAATAGCCCGCGTTCGCAGCATCACGCCTTGCAATAAGCACGATCCAAAAGTCGTCTCGCAAATCATTTTGGTGCTGGCGGACAATCTCCCGCAGACGACGCCGGAGACGATTGCGAACTACTGCGCTTCCGAGCCGCCGTGAAGTAACAAAACCCACGCGAGACGGGCCGCAATTCTCGACTTCCGTCGCACTGAGCATTAGAAGTTTGCCCCGCCGGACAAAGCCGTCTCGTTTTACGCACTCGAATTCGGACCCGCGCGTCAAGCGGCGAACTCTTGGAAAAGAGAATGAAACTCGCGGCATCATTGATTATTGACCTTGCATTTGTTCCATGCGAACCGGCGGCCGGGGAGCTTCGAACTGCAAAACGTTGTGAGAGTAGAGACAATCTGTACAGCAAAAGTCTTCTCTCGCAGGCTCGCGGGAGAAGACTTCGCGAAGAGGAAATCCGACGTATTTACGGACTAGGTGGTGTCTCAGCGGGAGACTCTGTCGTCTCAGCGGGAGACTCTGTCGTTGCAGCAGGAGACTCTGTCGTTGTAGCAGGAGACTCCGTTATAGAAGCCGGGCTGGCTGTTTCGGTTGTTGTCGGTGGACTCGTAGCCGCTGGGCTTGCCACGGGCTCAGTTGTCTCGGTCTTTTGCTCGCACGCCGCAAGGAGCGCGGCACTGGCCAGGATGCAGATGTATTTTTTCATAATGTTAATTGGAAGAGACATATTGCTTTAACAGATTAATCGGAGCAAGGCGGTTTTTGACCGCATAAGATTCTCTTTCTTAGGAGAAAATGGCAGTAATTGCTGATTAAAGTGGGGGTTCGTATTTGAGGCCGTGCGCCTCCGCCACCGCCTTACAAGTAAGTCGTCCGTCGCGCGTGTTGATGCCACCAATCAGGGCCGGTTGTTTTTTACATGCGCCATCGAGACCAAGATCGGCGAGCAACTCCACGTAACGAAACGTGACATTTGTAAGCGCTTGAGTGGCTGTGCGCGCGTAGGCTGCAGGCATGTTCGCCACGCAATAATGCGTAACACCTTCCTCGACGTAAACTGGATCAAGATGCGTAGTGGGTCGCGAGGTTTCCGCGCAACCGCCTTGGTCGATGGAAATATCCACCAGCACACTGCCTGGTTTCATTTTTCTTAACATCTGCCGCGTGATTAACTTTGGTGCCTTCGCCCCCGGCAACAGCACGGCGCCAATCAGCAAATCGCAATCTGCCATCAGCTCCTCCAAGTTTGCCTCGCTTGAATAGAGCGTATTGGTGTTTGCCATGGCGAGGTCGAGGTAACGCAAACGCTCCAGATCAACATCGAGTATGGTTACTTCCGCGCCCAGGCCCGTTGCCATGCGCGCTGCATTCACACCCGACGTTCCGCCGCCCACAACCACGACCCGTCCAGGCAAAACCCCCGGCACACCGCCCAACAGGACTCCGCTCCCGCCATTGTATTTGGCCAGAAAATTCGCGCCCATCACCGCTGACATGCGACCTGCGATCTCGCTCATTGGCTCGAGCAGTGGTAACCGATGATTGATCTGAATCGTCTCATACGCCACGGCGGTCACGCCCGATTTCAACAGCGCTTCAGTGAGAGACTTGCTTGCGGCCAGATGCAGATACGTGAAGAGAATTTGACCCCGGCGCAACAATGAAAACTCCGCCTCAAGCGGCTCCTTCACTTTCACGACCATGTCAGCCCGTGCAAAAACTTCTTTCCCTTGATCGACAATCTCGGCGCCAGCCTTGACGTACTCTTCGTCCGGGTAACCCGAACCAATACCGGCATTTTTTTGTACCACCACTGAATGACCCCGCCGGGTAAGCTGACCCACAGCCGATGGCAGCAGGGCGACGCGTTGCTCCTGCTCTTTAATTTCCTTAGGGACACCAATGATCATAGGAAGAGCGAGAAGTGATTAGTGAGAAGGGACGGGCAGAATCAAGCTAAATCACTTTTCGCGTCTCACCTTTCGCTTCTCACATCAGTTCAGCGACGGATCGTCCGGCGCCGCAGCGAGCATTTTATACCACGGCCCGAGGTTGCGCATGATGTCGAACCAGAGATTCGGAAGGCGATCAAGTTTGAGCTCCGAGGGATTGGCTTTTTGAAGAAGCCAGGCTTTCTGCTTCATCTCGCTCTCAAGCTGTCCCGCTCCCCAGCCCGCGTAGCCTACGAACGCGCAAACTGTAATGATTTTCTTCTGGTCAGCTGCGTCGTTTGTTTGTTCTGATCCGACATTGTGATTGAGTTTGAGTCCTCCGCTCTGGTGCCATTCAAACGCCGCAAACATCAGTTGGTTTTTCCCAACAGGTCCGCCGAGAAAAACAGGCACCTCAGCAAGTTCTGTTGGTGGTTTCTCGGTCACCAGATCCGCGACCTGTCTGTCCAGCGGGCGATTGATGATGACGCCCAAAGCACCCTCGGTTGGGTCGTGCTCGGAAATGAAAAGCACGGTGCGCCGGAAATTCGGATCTAGCATATTGGGATGAGCGACCAGTAATGAACCAGCAAGGCTGCGCGAGGATGGCGCGTCATCCAAATTACGCATACAAAACTAGAGACTGCGACACGCGCTTCCGCAAGCTCGGCTCCAGAACAATGTTGCGCTGCCTGCGACGCAAGGCGGGTCTTGGAAAATGACAAAATCCGAATGACGAATGCCGAATTAATGACGAAACTCAAATGACGAAAGGGAAGGCGCTTTGTTTGTTTTCGGATTTCGTCATTCGGATTTCCTCCGTCATTCGACATTCGTGCTTCGTCATTCACTTTCGCTCGTCATTCTGGTTTCGTCATTCATTTCATCGGTGAATTTTGCCGCGCCATGAGCATTGAATTTTTTCAGATAAAATTTGTTGCGATCTGCTGGAAGCTCGTTTAGTAGCCTCCAAGTTTTCCACGATTGTTCTGGGGGGAACAGCCGCCCTTCACGCCTATCGGGTGTGGGGGGCGGTAATTTTTTGCGGCGGAAATCAGCGTTTTTCAGGCTTGCGCTTTCTCTTGCTCTTGCTCGGTGAATGCTCGAACAAGGAAGAACGTCCAAACGCTCAATGTCGAAATCAGTGATCTCGGGCCGAATTTCGTGGCCGGTTGCTTTTACGCTGATGGCGCTGCTGATCGCCATAGTGGTTGTGATCATTTTTTGGCGTATCGAAACCTGGCCGGCCCGCGCAGCTCAACAGAGCACGGCTGAGCTTGAGAGGTTGGGCAAAGATTTACGCGCTGCTTTTATTGATGTCGCGCATTTGCAGCCGCGCATCACGATCAACAACCGTGTCTACATGGAACAGACAACGCCAGTGAGCGAGCTGGTTGCCGTGTCACGGCGCATCGAAGTTGAACACGAACTCCTCCATACCTGGGTGGGCAGTTCGAAGCGTGTAAAGTTGCATGGCACATTCATCGTCAAAGCGGGCTTCGATTTACAGCAGAACTTGTCGATCGACATTCGCCCCGATGAAATCATTGTGCACCTGCCGCACGCCCGGATCCTTGGTATCGAGCAGGACCAGGTGGACGTCCTCGCGTTTGAAAATGGATTATGGAACCGCATTTCAGGACAGGATATGCAAAGCGAATTATCGATCCTGCCTCAGCTTGCACGTGAAAAAGCAGCAGAAAGCGACTTGCCAGCCGAAGCCGAACGCGCATTGCAACAGCAAATCAAGGAACGTATTCATCCGCCGCAACCATTGCGCCTAATCTTCAGCAACGAAAAGGACCGTGGATAGTGACCAGCACTCAGCGAATGAAATCTCAACGTCGCGCGTTTGAGATTGCCGACGGCTCTTAGCTTTCGCCTAACCGATGTCCTTAAAAAATCGATTTCTCCTCGCTAGTCTGTTTCTCCTGCTCGCAGCGTTGCTGACGGTTTCGTTTACGCCATTTGCCGTTTCCCATGGCGTTCGCTGGTGGGTTTGGTGGAGAGCCCGGGAGGAGGGTTTCACGGTCAACATCGACAAGATCGAGGCGCCGTTCCTGCGCCCGATTGTGATTCGGCAGCTTCGCCTGAGAAACACACATGATGACGCGCTCCGCGTTGATCTCACCGTCACGGATGCAATGTTCGATTTGAATTTCAAACATATCCTCCTGCACAGACGAGGACGCGCCATTCGCAATCTTTCGATCCGGGAATTGCGTGGGGAGCTGCGCCGAAGTAATCCAACCGTGCGAGCAATAACCCGCCGTGGCTGGGCAACATTGCATCGAATGCTTCCAGAGAATCTGACCATCGCAAACGCGGAGATGCGGATTGAAAACGGGCCCACGCTTGTTTTGCTGCGAAATGGATTTCTGTCCGCAAATCAGACCGAAGCTGGTCGTTTCAGCGCTGCCGAGCTGATGATTGCGTCGCCATTGTTTCGTCAGACGTTTTCACAATTGCGCGGTGCAACTCATTGGGAAGGTGATCGCCTGACACTCGCCGGGCTCACTTTGACACACGGTCTCGACCTGCAGTCCGCTACGGCAGACTTGTCACGCCTGGGGAACCAACGTGTGGGATTGCAGTTCGACGCTGACACGTTCGGCGGAAAAATTCGCGGAAACATTTCGCACGAATGGCGCTCTCAACATTCCAATTGGAAAATTGCCGGCGGGGCTACAGATATTTCGCTCGAGCAAACTTCTGAGGCATTCGGATTCGCCGATCGCGTTAGCGGTTTGCTCCACGCTGGTAACTTCACGTTTCGCGGAAATCTTGCCGAGCCCGACCGGGTGACCGCGTCGCTCTGGAGCGAACTGACCGGTCTTACCTGGCACAATCGCACGGCCGAAGCAATCATGCTGGGCGCAGCGCTCTACAATCGGCAGATTCAACTGCAGCAGCTCTATATAAAACAACAAGCCAACCAGTTTACTTTAAGCGGTGAAGCAGCATTTCCGTCGAGCGCATCCGGCTGGCTCAGTCCGGATTTTCGCGGCAACATCTCCGCATCAATCAACCAGCTTGGCGATTTCGCGGCTCTGTTTGGCGCGAACTCCGGCGATTTTGCAGGCAAAATCACTATCGAGGGAGCGATGGACACCCGAGATCGCAAAGTTGGCGGCCATCTCATGGTCGAGGGCGCATCGCTCACATTTTTCAAAACTGCCATCGACAACTTGAGCGCGAAACTGAATTTGAAAGCGAACGACTTGGAGATCGAACAATTGGCGATGACGCGCAAAAACGATTCTCTGAGTGGACAGGGCAAAATCGATCTGTCGCACGAGCATAATTACTCAGGGACGCTCGAAGCCAGATTGACTAGCCTGCTCGATTACCTGTCGATTCCGCGCGGGCCAGAGGAAAAAGCAATCCCAATCCCGACTGATATTCAGGCAACTATCGATTCGAGCAAGTGGGACGTACGCGGCGTGGTCCGTATACCCAATTCAAGCCCGATGAGCTTCACAGCCAATTTTCCTTTGCGGATCGGGACGGATTGGAACGGCTTCCGGATATCTCCCGTGAATATTACCCTCAACTTTCCATCAATCTTTCTCGCAAACGCGCCTCAGCTCTTTCACCCGCAAATTTTTCACGACGGCATTGTGAGCGGGAACATTTCGCTTTCCGAAACGTTGCAACATCCGCGAATCGATGGCGAAATCCACCTGGTGAACGGAAAGCTCTCCGGCGACGGAGTAGCTTCTATCAATCTCACCGAAGCGAGCAGCCTGGTTGTTTTTATGGGAAATCGCGCGTCGATAGAGTTTCTCAATGTCGCGACGAAGGACACGGATCTTTCACTTCGTGGGGGGATCGATTTTCAGGATACAAATAACCTGACGGTCAGGGTAAGTGGAGCAATGCCGATCTTCGATCTAACGCCGCGTCCAATCGGCTGCATGAACAAAATCGAGTTTGCGTCGGTGCCGTTCACTCTCGCGCCCGCGGTAGCAGAGCTGCAGTTCTGCGGAGGACTTCTTCAACCCAACTGGACTATCGGTTTGAAAGAGCGCACGATCATCCAATCCTCCGACATTGCAGACCCGGATGGCGTCACCCGGGAATTTCCGCTCTGTTTCTCACGTACTACCCTGGAGAGAACGACATTATTGCTGGGAGCACTTCCGCTGCCCAAAGAGCATCCCGAGGCAACGCCTGTCCCAACAAAACGAACGAAGGGACGCCATTAAGGTTGGCGTCGGAGTTGGAAGGCGCAGAAACCACGCTACAATTGCGTGGTCACCAGCCAGCGCGAAAGTTTTTCCTCGAGGTCGCGTGTGAGATTCACACTAAACTCCGCGCCTGCATCCAGACGCAGCGAGTTGCCGTTTGCGCGATCAAACAGCAATCGAACCGGTCGCCGACCCGGCGAGCTGGCCAGAAGTCTGCGCACCTCGCGCAATTCATCGCCCGTCGTAGCGGGAGAGAATTGTAAGAGCACCGCGGATTCCTGATTTGAGTCTGTCGATCCTTTAGTCGCGCCGTTGGGCTTTCGAGGCGCAAGCGTCTTGATTTCCTGCGCCACGGCGCGAGGAACTTCGTCGCGTTTGTCTAGCGTTCCTTTTATTTCGACAACACGTCCCGCTACCAGCGACTCGGAAACTTTCAAATAAACCTCGTTCCACACCACCACTTCGAGCATGTCCGTTCGATCTTCGACCCAAACGACCGCGAATGGTTTGCCCTCCTTTCGCGTAAACTTTTTTTCGACCTCCACTATCGCACCGGCAATCTTGAACGCTGCGCGATCGGCCAGTTCGCCCAGCGAAGCAATCGATCGATAATTTTTCGCTGCGAAGACATCCGCATACGCGTCGAGTGGATGGCCGCTGACGTAAAAGCCGAGTAGCTCTTTTTCGTAGGAGAGTTTTTGATGCTCACTCCACGGGGTGGCCTGTCTCTTTCTCGCCCCTGTGGGAGCAGTTGTCTCATCAAACAGTGAAACCTGGCCTGCTATCCGGTCACGCTGCGCCGCGGCGGATGCGCTCATCGCGTCATCAATACAGTTAAAAAGTTCCGAACGGTCTCGGCCAAGGAAATCAAACGCGCCGGCCTTGATGAGACTTTCCAGCATCTTGCGGTTTGCAATACGCGAGTCCAGCCGCGTGCAGAAATCCTCCACGGAAGTGAATTCGCTTCGCTGTTCGCGTTCGCGAATTGCCGCTTCCATGGCGGCTTCGCCGACGTGTTTGATGGCGGCAAGGCCATAACGAATCGCGCTGTAGCCGGAATGGGTGATCCCGGTTTGTGATTCTCGAGCGCGGCTGCCGGCATCATCGATGCCGGCTACAATTTCCGGGACAAATTTCAAGCCGCTCTTGTTGATGTCCGGCGGCAAGATCGAAATGCCCATCCTTCTGCACTCGCCAACGAAAACGGAGATTTTTTCCGTGTTGTTGATTTCGTTGCTCAGCAAACCCGCCATGAATTCCACCGGGTAATGCGCCTTGAGATACGCGGTCTGATAGCTAATCACGCCGTAGGCTGCGCTGTGGCTCTTGTTGAATCCGTAGCCCGCGAATTTTTCCAGCAAATCGAAGATGGCATTCGCCTTTTTCTCCGGAATTTTGTTTGTACGCGCGCAGCCCTCGATGAAATTCTTTCTCTCTTTCGCCATCTTCTCTTTGTCTTTCTTGCCCATGGCGCGCCGGAGAAGATCGGCCTGCGCCAGTGAGTAGCCGGCAAGTTTGCTCGCTGCAGCCATCACCTGCTCCTGGTAAATCATCACGCCGTAGGTATCGGCGCAGATATCTTCGAGCAGCGGGTGAAGATATTTGATCGGCGTGACGCCCTTTTTCGCCTTTACATATTCAGGGATGAGTTCCATCGGGCCGGGCCGGTAAAGCGCGATCAATGCGATGATGTCATCGAGCTTCTTTACTTCGAACTGCTTCGACAAACTGGTCATCCCGCCGGATTCCATCTGGAAAAGACCGATTGTTTCGCCGCGGTTGTAGAGGGCAAACGCGGCGGCATCATCGAGCAGAATATTCTTCAGCGAAAAATTTGGTTCCCGTTCGTGAATTAGCGCTAGCGTGTCTTCGATCACGGTCAGCGTTTTCAATCCGAGGAAATCCATTTTCAGGAGTCCCAGATCGTTGAGCGGTCCCATCGCATACTGGCTGATCACGTCATTGCCTTTCACGTCGCGACAAAGCGGGATGTAATCGGACAGGTCCCGGTCCGCGATGACCACGCCTGCGGCGTGAACACCGGCGTTGCGCGACAGTCCTTCGAGAACTTTTGCGTAATCAAAAAGCTGTTTGGTCTGCGGCTCGGTGGCGACGGCTCGTTTCAGTTCCGAATTTTTTTCCACGGCAGAATCGAGGGTGATGTTCAGCTCGTTGGGAATCATCTTCGCGATGCGATCCGCGTCGCGATAGCTTAACCCCATCACCCGCCCGACGTCGCGCACCACGCTTTTCGCTTTGAGCTTTCCAAACGTTATGATCTGCGCGACGCGGCGTTCATCGTATTTCTGCCGCACATACTCGAGCACTTCGCCGCGACGCGCTTCGCAAAAATCAATGTCGATATCCGGCGGAGAAACACGGTCCGGATTCAAAAACCGCTCGAAAAGCAATCCGTACTGAAGCGGATCGATATCAGTGATTCCGAGAACATAAGTAACCATCGAACCAGCGGCAGAACCGCGCCCGGGTCCCACAGGAATGCCTTTCTCTTTGGCAAAATGAATGAAATCCCAAACAATGAGCAAATAGCTGACGAACCCTGTCTTTTCGAAAACACCCAGCTCATAATCGAGACGTTGGATTAACTCTAAATCGTTCGCCGCGCGTTCGCCGTAACGCTGGCGCAAGCCGTCGTAACAAAGTTCGCGCAGATATTCTTCGCGCGTTTTCCCAGCCGGCGCCGGGTACTCCGGATACTTGGAACGCCCAAATTCAAGATCGAGCTTGCAGCGTTCGCCAATTTTGAGTGTATTTGCAATTGCGTCTGGAAAATCGCGGAACACCTCGCGCATTTCAGACGGTGATTTGAAATACAGCTCGGGCACGTAACGCATCCGATTTTCGTCCTGCACCATTTTGCCGGTGCCGATGCAAAGCATCACGTCGTGCGCCTCGTGATCGCTCCGGCGCAGAAAATGAACGTCGTTTGCTGCAACCACTTGAACGCCAAGGTCGCGCGCAATTTGCGGCAACGCTGTCATGCATTTGCGCTGTTCTTCCATCCCGTGATCGTGCAATTCCATGAAGAAATTTTCGGCCCCGAGAATGTCCCGGTATTCGGCCCCGCTCTGTTTTGCCTTCTCGAGATTGTTCGCCTGAATTGCACTGTTGATCTCGCCGGCGAGACAGCCACTCAGTCCGATCAAGCCTGCCGAATGCGCGGCGAGTAACTCCTTGTCGATCCTCGGGGCGTAATGAAACCCTTCGAGGTGCGCGGCCGTGACCAGCTTCACCAGATTTCGGTAGCCAGTCTCGTTTTCCGCCAAAAGAGTGAAGTGATACGCCGCGTCGCGCCGCGATCCCGGCCGGTCTTTATGCGATCCCGGGGCGATATAAGCCTCGCAACCGATGATTGGCTTCACCCCGGCACGCTGCGCTTCCTGGTAAAATTCAATCGCCCCGAATAAGTTGCCGTGATCGGTGATCGCAACGGCCGGCATTTTGAATTCAGCTGCTTTTTTCATCAGCTCTTTCATCCGGATGGCGCCATCCAGCAGCGAATATTCAGTGTGCAGATGCAGGTGAACGAATGAATCGCGTGCCATTAGTTTTCAGTATAGACGGCAGCAAAAATTCGCCAAATCTTCTGCGCTAAAATTCCAAAAAAAACGATGCTTGCATCCGCGCCGCAACATTGCTATGAGAGCGCGTGCTGCGTTTACCTTTCGATTGCAATCGATGGCGCGATGCTGAGTTTACTCTGAGATGAAAAAACTGGAAGCCATCATCAAACCATTCAAGCTCGAAGAGGTCAAAGAGGCGCTGGCGGAGCTCGGCATCGAGGGGATGACCGTCACCGAGGTAAAGGGGTTTGGCCGTCAAAAAGGACACACCGAGATTTATCGCGGGAGTGAATACACGGTGGATTTTCTGCCCAAAGTCAAAGTGGAAGTAGTGATGGCGGACGACATGGTTGAAAAAGCGGTGAGCGTAGTAGTGGCCGCGGCCAAGACGGGCAAGATTGGGGATGGCAAAGTGTTCGTTCTCCCGGTAGAACACGCCGTGCGCATTCGCACCGAAGAGATCGGGGAAAAAGCAGTGTGATGGTGTCCGGTGCAACCTCCGACATTTTGCCGGAGCGGGTGTCGCCTGCCTTCATAAGGGTCACAAGCATCTGCGCAATTCTGACGGCACTCACGACGATTGCGGTTCATTGGCTGCCTGATCTATGGAGCAATGCGACGACGTTTGATTTGCGAGTGCAACTGCGGCACAACGCCATTTACATGGGTCGCTTCTGGATCGTGCTGATTCATTGCGCGCTGGTGGTGATTTCAATGGCGGCGGTCCCCTTCCTGCTGAACGGCACGCCTCGGCTGATCGCCGTGTTCGGACTAGGCAGTTACGTCATGTTTGCTCTCGTCGAGATGTTGCGCACGTCATTGTCTATCTTTGCAGTGAATCGTGCCTGGCGAGCCGGCTACGAAACGAGCGGCGACGACATGCAGAAACGGGCTTTCCGCGCTACGCTCGATAATTTCGGCGGGGTTAATGACGCGCTCTTTTTCCTTTTTTTCCTGGCATTTACTATCGGCCTTTTCTGCTACGGATTTGCGCTGCTCTCGAAGAGCGGAATGGACCAGCGTGTCGGATATCTGTTCTTACTCTGGGGCATATTTAATCTTCCCAGCTTAATCGGCACCATCATTGGAAATGAAGCGCTGGGCGCGCCGTTCGATTGGGTGGGCCGATACTTTCAACCAGCCGCCCGACTATTGATTGGATTGTGGCTCTGGAACGTCAGCACTCGATTCCGCCCAACGTGATTTTTTCATCAACGCTCAACTATCAATTATAAACTCCTCAATATGGCCAAAGACAAAACTCCATCCGACGTCAGCAAAATGATCAAAGACAGCAACGTGAAGTTGATCGACTTCAAGTTCACGGATTTGCTCGGCACCTGGCAACATTTCACGACCACCCTCACCGAATACAACGAGGAAATCTTCACTGATGGGCTCGGCTTCGACGGATCGAGCATTCGCGGCTGGCGCGTGATCAACGCGTCAGACATGCTTGTCATTCCCGATCCCGTGACGGCGTGGATTGACGTCTTCAACGCGGAGCCGACGCTGAGTTTGATTTGCACGATCGTTGATCCGATCACTCGCGAACCGTACGATCGCGACCCGCGTGGCGTGGCCGAAAAGGCGGAAGCTTACCTGAAGAGCACCGGCATCGCCGACACGGCTTTCTTCGGACCGGAAGCGGAATTTTTTATTTTCGATGATGTGCGATTTGCCAATAGCGGGAACGCGTCGTCTTACGTGGTCGATAGTGCTGAGGGGCATTGGAACAGCGCGCGCGAGGAATTTCCAAATCTTGGTTACAAGATTCGGCCGAAAGAAGGATATTTTCCCGTCTCGCCGATGGACACGTTGCAGGACATTCGCAACGAAATGTGTCTGGAGCTGGAGAAAGCGGGCGTGCCGGTGGACAAACAGCACCACGAAGTCGCCACCGCTGGCCAGGCGGAGATCGACATTCGTTTCGCGTCGTTAAAACGCATGGGCGACAACATGCAATATTACAAATACATCCTGCGCAACGTCGCCAAGCGTCACAACAGAACGGTCACGTTCATGCCAAAACCAATCTTCGGTGATAACGGATCGGGCATGCACACACACATGTCGCTTTGGAAAGACGACAAACCGCTCTTTGCTGGAAACGGTTACGCAGGGCTGTCGGAGATGGCGCTCTTTTTCATCGGTGGAATTTTGAAACACGCGTCTGCACTCACCTGCCTGACGAATCCCACTACCAACAGCTACAAGCGGCTCGTCCCAGGATTCGAAGCGCCGGTCAATCTCGCCTACTCCGCGCGCAATCGCTCCGCCGCTATTCGAATTCCGACCTATTCACCCAGTCCGAAAGCAAAACGCATTGAATTCCGCACACCCGACGCCGCTGCAAATCCA
>JBKPDP010000072.1:0-40111 GCA_046727935.1 Verrucomicrobiota bacterium
TCCATTTTCGCGAACCAATCGCCGCGCATCGTCCACCATGGCATCGACCATTATGTCATCGTGACTTGGATCATGATGAAAAAGCAAAAGCCTGCGGACTTGCGCGTCGAGCGCAAGCGAAACGGCGCTGGAAACCGAACCGTGCCCCCATCCGATATGACTTTCGTACTCTGCATCGGTATATTGCGCATCGAGAATCAGAATATCGCTGCCCTGAAGAAGTTCGACGAGGTTCACTCGTTCTTCTGTCGCGGTTTTCTCGGCTTGTTCAGGACTCATTTGATTGGCCTTCGCAGCGTGTAGAAATCGGTAAGGCTCGTGATCTGGCAGGAAAGCGATTGAGCCGGCATTGGTGAACAGACGATAACCAGCACAAATGCCGGGATGATTTACAAACTTCGCGCGGACCTGAACTTTTCCGAACGAGAACTCCATCTCCGTTAGTTTCCTAATGTCGATCCTGGCGGAAAGTTCGCGCATGGCGATGGGAAAAAACGGCGCCTTCATCGGTTCAGCCATAATCTGGCTGAAGCTGGTATCGACGCCGTCGTAGCCGCGTACGCGGATTTCATTTTTCTTTTCGTATGCCGGGGCAAAGAAAGGTAGTCCCTGGATATGGTCCCAATGAGCATGCGTGATCAATAGCGAGAGCTTTATCGGCTGCGCGCGGAATTCTTTTTCCAAAGCAATCCCAAGGGGGCGAATTCCGGAACCGGCATCAAGCACGATAATCTCACCATCCGCGCGGACTTCGACGCAGGTAGTGTTGCCACCGTAACGCAGTGTGCTGGGTCCCGGCACGGAAATGGAACCGCGCGTCCCCCAAAACTTGAGTCGTGTGGGCGCTGCTGAGACGCTAGGCATGGGCGTGAGAGCGCCCGACTCTGCCATGCGTGAGCGGCGAAACCAAGCGTTTTTGAACGCACCTTCGTCCGAAATCCATGCGACTCGCTCGACTTTCGTTCCCTCTGGCAGGGACATCGCGCTGCAATGTCCGGGCGCGGTAGCCTTCCTGCCTAAAAGAAAATCGGGATGATCAAGATCGCCAGAATATTGACGACTTTGATCATGGGATTGATCGCAGGACCAGCGGTGTCTTTGTAAGGATCGCCAACCGTATCGCCGGTTACCGCTGCGGCATGCGCGAAAGAACCTTTGCCACCAAGATTTCCTTCCTCTATAAATTTTTTCGCATTATCCCATGCAGCGCCACCCGACGTCATCGCGATGGCGATAAATAATCCCGTCACAATTGTGCCGACCAGCAGTCCGCCGAGCACGACAGCCCCCAATGGTTTAATGACCGCTACAGCTACCACTGCAACCAACGGAAGTAATGCAGGAACTATCATCTCGCGCAACGCCGCTTTCGTCACGATGTCCACACAAGTCCCGTATTCGGGCCTATCCTGTCCGGTAAGAATTCCGGGTTTTGCTTGCAATTGCCGACGCACCTCGCGCACAACCGCGCCCGCTGCCTTACCTACGGCGTCCATGCTGAACGCCGTGAAAGTGAACGGCAGCAAGCCCCCGAGGAAAAGTCCGATGATTACTTTTGGTTCCGCCAGCGAGAATTGAAATGAAAAAATCTCGCCGCGCGCGGTGATGTGCCCGCGCAATTCTTGAACGTACGATCCGAATAAAACCAGCGCGGCGAGTCCAGCCGAAGCGATGGCATAACCTTTGGTGACGGCCTTCATGGTGTTGCCAACCGCGTCCAGGTCATCCGTTACGGCGCGAACTTCCTTCGGCAAGTTGGCCATTACCGCGACGCCGCCAGCGTTATCGGTGATAGGTCCGAATGAATCAAGAGAGATAATGACCCCAGCCATGGACAACATCGACATAACCGCAATCGCGATTCCATAAAGGCCAGCAAAATGAAAAGTCAGCAGGATCGCCAGCCCGATGAAAAGCACAGGGAGCGCGGTGGCATGCTCTCCAGCCGCCAGCCCGGCAATAATGTTCGTGGCATGACCGGTCTCCGATGCGTGCACAATCTTTTGCACCGGCCGGTAGTGTGACGAGGTATAATAATTTGTCAGCGCAACAATGACCGGCGTCATGATGAGACCAACGAGCGAAGCAAAATAGAGCTGGGCCGGCGATCGCAACACGCCGTCGATCGTTACCCCGCCTGAGAACAGGCTTTGCGTGGCGGGCCAAAATAAAATCGCGGAGATTAAGGCGTTAATCATCACCGCTCCCATTAACACGGCCGCAGGTTTACCGCGCGCCACGTTCACAAAGACAATTCCGCAAATCGCTCCCAGCACGGAAATACCGCCAAGGACGAACGGATAAACGATGGCCGCTGGATTCCCGCCAAGCGTCAACAATCCCGCCAGAATCGCGCCGACCAGACTGACGGCGTAAGTTTCGAAAACGTCGGCAGCCATGCCGGCGCAATCGCCCACATTATCACCCACATTATCAGCGATGACCGCCGGATTGCGTGGGTCGTCTTCCTCGAGGCCGCTCTCGATCTTGCCCACCAGATCGGCGCCTACATCGGCGGCTTTAGTGTAAATGCCACCGCCCAATCGCGCGAAGACACTGATGAGACTGCCGCCCAGCGCTAGTCCGACCAAACTGCGTATCGCCGCATCACTTCCAATCAGCTTCGCTGCGACCGTGTAAAAGATCGACACCGAAAGCAGTGCCAGCCCGACTACAAGCAAACCCGTCACCGAGCCGCCGTTGAACCCCATGCGCAATGCGTCGAGCCGCGAGACGCTGGCGGCCTGCGCTGTGCGAACGTTTGCCAGGACGGCCACGCGCATGCCAATGAAGCCTGCCGCGAGCGAACAGAAAGCGCCGATTACGAACCCAATTGCCGTCGGATGATCTTTGAAAAAGAAGAGCAAAAAGAAAATGATCACTGCGATCACGCTGATCGTCTTGACTTGCCGATTCAAATACGCCTTGGCGCCTTCCTGCACGGCGGCCGAGATTTCTCGCATCCGTTCAGTTCCCGAGGGTGACCGTATTACCGCCCCGATCAAAATGAATGCAAACGCCAGCCCGATTGCGGCGCACACCATCGACAGTTGCACGCCTGAATTGAGAATCGTTAGGCCAAGTAAAATGCTCATGAACGTTCCGGCTGAAAGTTGGGGACTTTAATGGGTTTTCATCGACTGGCAATTCGTTATTTATGACTGCGTTTTGTCGTCCCGAACGCGGCGAGGGATCTGGGCCCTTGCTGGCACATTGCTCAAAACAGGTGTGACGCGATTCGCGATTTGTGAGGCCCTTCTCTGTTTGCGCCTCGGGATTGCCGCGTGCGTATGGTTTGCGCGGTCGCGAGGGCCTCTACAGCTCAAAAAAGGTTCGCAAACGGCGCAAGAAGGTGGCCTTGTACTCGCGTTCTTTTCTCGCGTTCTGACTTTGGGAGGCTGCTTCCTTCAACACACCTTCAGTTTCCATTTTCCGTTTGGCGAGTAATTCGCTAAGCCGTTCGAGGCAATCGGGCGAAGCACGAAGTACCTCTGCCATTACTGGCTTGCCAATCTCCATGACTTGGCAATCGGTCTCGGCGCGCACTGTCGCTGTTCGACGTTCACCGGTGAGAAGAGACATCTCACCGAAACAATCGGGAGCTCTCAACGTAGCCACGGGAATTGAGGTACTGTTTTTCGAGATCGAAACTTCCGCTGCTCCGCGCAGCAAAACAAACATGGAGTCACCTTCAGCGCCTTCCCGGATCACACGCTCGCCGCGACCGAAATAACTAACGCGGGACTGCTGCACGAGGCTGTTGATTTGCTCATCTGACAAGCACTCAAACAAAGCTTCATCGCGCAAGATCGCCCGCGCTTCCTGATGTTCTTCCTGTATTGACGCCGCTGCTTTGCGTTCCACCTGCAATGTGCGAATCGGGAAGGGAATGGTGATTCCCTGGCGTTTGAGCTCATACCAGACGTTCGTGCGCACCGCGTCGTTGATTTCATTGATTCTGGAATGATTGCCCATATAGAACTTGATTTCGTAGATCACCGCGAAATCGGCAAAATCGACCAGAAACACCTTTACCTTCGGTTCGACCAGGACGCCCTCGGCTGTCGACGCCGCTCGGGCCAACGCATCCTTTACGCGACTGGGCGGGTTTTTGTACTCAACTCCAACGCGAATTCGCATGGCATGGACTTCGGTCGGATAATGAAGATTGACGATGGCGTGGCTCACCATCTCGTTGTTCGGGATGTCGAGATAAATGGCGTCGTTGGTGCGCAATCGCGTGGAACGCCAGTTGATCTCCATCACTTCGGCAAAGCGCTCGCCGACTTGCAACCAGTCGCCGACTTTATAGGGGCGATTTATTTGAATCGCCACGCCGCCGATAACTCCCGCAAAAAAATTCTGTCCCGCGAAGCCAAGGATTATTGCAACAACACCAGAGCCAGCCAGCACACCCTTTAATTGCGCTTCGGCGTGATAACCGGCACTTAGCACCAAAAGGAGCGCGATCAGAAAAATGATTCCTCCAACGACCTCACGGAGAAAATGCGGTATTGTCGTCTGCCGTTGCTTTTCGAAATAAAGGTCCCACACGTACCGGTTCACCAATGCGACCACCAGCGCCGTGCTCAACAAGATCACAGCTGCGCCGACATGGTTTCGCCAGGAGGCGTGGACACCGTAAACGCTAATAGCCGCGTAGAATGCCAGGATTAAGCAAAAAAGCCGGAACAGCAGGCCAAGCCGCACTCCAGCGCGGCGCTTCAAGAAACGGCCCATCCCGAGCGCGACAAAAAACGTTCCAATAAATACGAGCGCTGTGATCGCATCTCGTTCTGCTTCCGGCAGTGCGCTAAACATCTAAGGGACTATATCAAAAAGCCGGGCGCTAAAACAAGCGCCCTCGTGTTGTCGCCGCCTTTGTTCAAACTGCTCAAGAAGCGACTGCAGCCACATCGCTTGTAGTGGCAGGCGTGTCGCCTGCAAGGCGCGGTTAATTACGCGCTCGACAGGGCTGCCGCTACAGTTAGTTCTATTTGCCTGGCGCAAGAATCAGCCATGCCCAGCCCGCCAGAAAACAAAGACCGCCGATCGGCGTGATCACTCCAAGCCAGTCCCGCGTCTGCGGGATGAGCGCCATTACATACAAACTGCCGCTAAAGAGGAAAATGCCGGCAAGGAGTAGCCACCATGCGCCGCGATTAACGGCGCCGAAGAGCGCAAGCACCAGTAGTGCGATCGCATGAATGAAATGATAAAGCACGGCCTTATTCCAGACATCGAGCATCCCTTGCGTTTCGAGAGTCGATCTCAGACTGTGCGCTCCAAACGCTCCCAGAGCGACCGCCACAAAACAGAGTGCCGCTGCGATGCGAAAGAGCAAAATCGACATCTTATTATTTCCAGCGGGTTTGACGCATCTCCAACTGCTTTTTAAGATCGTTCAAGGCTGTTTGCCGGCTCTGGCGAATCGTTCTCACATAGAAGATCGTTCCAGCCGCTCCGAGGGCCGCTGCTCCGAGAAAATTCAACGCCGGTCCAAGTTTCCATAGATACGCACCAAGGATTGCACCGGCGCTGACGATCAAATCGCGAGCAAGGTAGTACGCGCCGATTATTTGCCCGCGTCTTTCCAATTCCGAGTAACCGATGATCAGCGCCTTACGCGACGTCTCTCCGAATTCTTTCAAACCGCGAATCACAAATGCAATGACCAATGCGGAAAAACTTCGCGACATCAGCAGACTGATTGGAAAAAGTGTGAACATGATGAAAGTCACGATCACGAACAGTTCGCGGCCATGTCGATCCGCATAATACGAAGCGGGAATGATAAACAAGGTGGCGGCAAGCATTTCTATTGCGATGAGGATGCCCACCTGCTGTCCGCTCATGCCGATATAATCCATCGCGAAGATCACGACCCAAGCGTAAGGAATCCGTTCGCAAAAACGGATCAGGATGTCGCTCAAGAGCAAACGCCTCATCGGCGAATTGAATTCCCGTAGGCTTTGCCAAAGGGTCCAACGATCGCATTCAACTTTTTTCTTTGGCTCTTCACGTAATTGGACTTGTGCGAGGATTGTGATGGCAGAGAGGAATACCGACACAATCAACGCTATGCGCACGCCGTTGATGATTCCGAAATGGTCGATCAACATCCCACCGAAAAATGGCGCAACCATGATCGGGAGCCGTCTGATGAGGGATTGAACGCCCACACCCATGGAGTGGCGATTTGCCTCGAGTGCAGCTCCGACTAGCGAAAACGTAGCCGGCAAGGAAAAACAAGTCCATGAAAGGAAGAGAAACATTCCAGCGATCACGGCGGCCCAATGCGGAACAAGCAGGACCAGCGCGTAGCCGGCAATGGAGACTAGGTTGAAAATGATAAACGCCCGGCGATGTCCCCAAAGATCCACGAGAACTCCACCGGGGTACGCGTAGATCGCGCCGAGCAAAGTACGCAGTGCATCGTAAAGACCGATGACAAAAACCGTCGCGCCGACCGCTTGCAGGTACTTTGGCACAAAACGCATCCAAAGTTCTTCGCCAGCGCCAATGACAAAAATGGCGATAAGCAGGATGACAAGATTGCGCTTGAGCCCGAAAAAATTAGCTAGCCTGCCGAACCGGCTCAATCGCGGCTGACTCGGCGTTTGCATTCTGCATAAAGTGCCTCGTAAACGACAAATTCGCGCTCAAGGATTTCATGATCGCTCAATCCGAGCGCGCCGAAGCCGCCGGCAATCCAGCGCAAACCTTCTCCAGCTGGATGCGGATCGTGCGGGTGCGAGTCGGCGGCGCGCACGATTTCACCTAGTAAAACGAGCGCTGGATCGGTGAGTCTATATTTTTTCAGGACCGAATTGAATGAAACATCTTCACCGTGATGTCCTAGCTCGCAGTTCGGAATGTCGAAGACGATTCCATTCTCGATTTTTGTCCAGTCAGTATCGTGTGGAAGGAAAATAAACTCAGCTGCCGGGTCAACAAAATGCTGGATCAGCCACGGACACGCGACTCGGTCGACTTTGATTTTTTCACGGGTAATCCATTTCATACCTCAGGCCGCAAAGTCGAAATCAGTGCCGATGCCGTCCTCGAGCGCTCTTTCATAAACTGCAGCCGCTGCCACAGCGTCCTCAATGGCGACGCCAGTGCTGTCGAAAACAATGATTTCATCGTCGTCGACGCGACCGATTTTTTGGCCCGCAACGATTTCGCATAGCTCCGCGTAAATAGCTTCTTTGCGCATCAGGCCGTGCGCGATTGCATGATGCGCGTCGCCGATCGCGCAAGATTGCTCCAAACTATCGGCAACAACTTTGGCCGAGGCGATCAGTGCCGAATCGATTTCCTGTTTGTGTTCATCGTCCGCGCCCACCGCTGCGATAAAAGTGCCGGGTCTGACATTTTCTTTGCACACGAAAAATTCATTGGCAGTCGTGCACGTGATACAGACATCGCTCTTCTGAATTGCGCTTGCCAAATCGTGGACAGGTTCGATGTCGATCTTTAGCTCGGGCAAAAGTTCGTTTCTGAAATCAATCGCCGCACATTCGTTTATATCAAACGCATAGATTTTCGTCAGCGGTAAAACCAGAAGCACGGCGTGAAGTTGTGCCCGACCCTGCTGTCCGCAGCCACAAATCGTTGCGACGGATGACTTCTTTCGGGCGAGATATTTTGCTGCCACTGCTGAAGCGGCGGCGGTACGTTTAATTGTAATGTCGATTGAATCGAGGATCGCGAGCGGCAAACCGTTTTCCGCGTCGAACACGACAACGACGCCTTGAATAGTCGGCAAACCGAAGCGCGCGTTGTTGCCAGGGAAGTTGGCGCTGAGCTTCGCAACAAGATAGTTCCTGTCGCCTGGCAATAGCGCGGCTTTTACATGTAGTCCGCCGCCCAGTGCCTTTACTCCAAGAATTCCGGGGGCCGGAACTTTTCCCTCGCCTTGCAGACGAAAGATTTCGTCTACCGCGTCGATGCAGTCGCTCAAGCCGAGTAGCGCTTCGACATCGCCGCGACACAACAACAGCGTTCCTTTAGATTGCATCCGGACCTCCCACTAGCTCCGAGATTTCATCGCCGGGCGCGACCTCGGCTGGAACCTGGTCGCGGCGGAAAATTCTTGCACCACTTAATCCCTTCAGCATAACCAAACCATTCTCGGCAACGAGCCATGCTCCTTCGCGAATGCCGACGACAGGGGTGTCGTTTTCCTCAAGAAATTGCAGAATTCGTTCTTCCTGCGTTTCACCCATGTGGCGTGAGTTGGGATCGGGGTCCAGATAGTGCGGATTGATCTGAAACCGGACAAGACCGAGCGAGTCGAATGAACGTGGCTGGACAATGGGCATGTCCTTTGTTGTTTTTATCGTTGGCCCGGCAACATTCGAACCGGCGCTGCTGCCGACGTAAGGCGCTCCGCTACCTACTTTCCGACGGATCGGTTCCATGAGATCAAGATCCTGAAGCGCCTTCAGCAATCGGAAGGTGTTGCCTCCTCCGATAAAAATTGCGTCCGTTTCCTCGACAGCTTTTTGTGGATCCGCTGTTTCGTGGATGGATTGGAGGGAATAGCCTATGGCACCAAACCGCGTCTTCGCTGTGGCCGTATAAGCGTCCCGGTCATACAACGCGAACGGAAAAAATAAGACGCGTTGCGCGCTGCCGAGGAAGCTCCTAATCTCGGATTCAACATGATCGAGATAGCCGCGGCCATATACAGTCGAGTTGCTGATGAGCAGTACTCTATCTTCTAATGTCATATTGTTATATCTATTACTTCATGATATACATATGATACAAGCCAAAATGCAAAACTCTAAAAGCGATCATCGCCTGAGTTTTTATGAGTGTTGAGCAAGCGTTGCTGTCGTTTACTCTCGCGGCCGGTTTGCTAACTGTCACTCCGGGGCTTGATACGGCGCTAGTATTGCGAACCGCTGCGGTCGAGGGTGGAAAACAAGCAATGCTGACTGGCATCGGCGTCTGTTCCGGTTGTTTACTTTGGGCCGCTGCGGCTTCTTTCGGGCTCAGCGCACTGCTCGCCGTTTCCGGGTTCGCTTACAATGTGCTACGGATCGTTGGCGCGATCTATCTGGGCTATTTGGGAATCAAATTGTTTATTCGCGCATTCTGTTTCACTTCTTTAAACGGCACTCCGGAACCAGTCTGGAAGGAAGCCAAAGCCCCAGACGATTCTCTCTGGTTGAAGCGTGGTTTGTTGACGAACCTTCTCAATCCCAAGGTTGGCGTGTTTTACTTGAGCTTCCTGCCACAATTTATTCCGGCGGGGGTTCATGTTTGGTCGTTCAGCATTTTGCTGGCCTTGATTCATGCGACAGAAGGGTTCCTTTGGTTTCTGCTGTTAATAAACGCGACTGAATCGCTATCGGGCTGGCTAAGGCAGCGCAGTGTCGTCATGGCACTCGACAGCGCGATGGGCGCCATTTTCATAGCGTTTGGTCTCAAGCTCGCGTTCGACAAAGGGCGCTGAGCAGAGCGATCGAGTTAAATATTCTCGCATACGAATTGGTTGCCGATTTACATTCTTATTTCGTGGCAGCTTGGTTCTGGTACGCAGTTGTCGCCGCTATTCTTTACGGCGCGCATCAAATCTTTACCAAGCTTGCGGCGGACCGCATTGGCGAAGGATTGGGCGGATTCGTGGTGGAGGCTACAGCCGCATTGTCGATCCTACTTTATCTGGCGTTTCTTTGGCTGGCGAACCGTTGGAATCAGCAATCCAGTGCGCAAGGAATTTTGTATTCTGTTCTCACGGGCATCTGCGTGGGGGCGGGCACGATTGCTTTTTTCCTCCTTTTTCAAAAAGGCGGTCCGCTCTCTTCTGTCCCCGCAATTCTGGCCGGCGGCGCGGCAATAATGGCTATTGCCGGTATTTTGTTTTTTCACGAATCGCCTTCCTGGCAGCGACTGCTCGGTGTCGCGCTCGCGATTGCGGGACTCTTTTTGCTACGCAAGTAACGCTGCGAGCTGATTTTGGACAGTCAAACTACGAGCTTACTTTGTAAGAATCTGTAATCCGAGATAGCCCATCGCGGTCGTATCGCCGACAATGCCGCGTCCCCCGGTAAAGAGCAGATTGAGGTGTTTGTTCAACTTCCAACTGCCGCCGACGTTGAACGCCAGCTCGGAACGGCGACCACGCTCTTTGGGTGAATTGCCGAACAACTCCACGCCGAGCGTCAACCGCTCATTGATTTCACGTTCCAGCACCGCGCCGGCGTAAACGTAGTCGCGCATTTCAGCGCCGGCTTGCCACCAATAGCCAACGTCGCCGTAAAGCGTCCATTTTTCCCAGTTTTTCTGCGCGAGTAACGGGAATACGAACGCAGACCCACCCTGTCCGAGGCCACGCGTGTGATCGCCTGTTGGCACCAACAGCTGCGGGTAGATACCAACTTGAAGTTGCGACTGCTCGTTGCTCAAAAAACGCCACTTCACCCCGAGCAGCAGATCGCCTGCGCCACTGACGGTGCCATCGCCGTCGTCGTGAATGATTTCGACGGGAATCTCCAGCTTGAGTTGTATATTCGGTAATCCGTAATTCAAATCGAAGAGGGGCGCATTCATCTCCGTTTCGCCTGGTGTGCGCTCAATGATGAACGGAACATTAATTTCCCATCCGCCGGGTGGCGGCGGCTCCGGGTCGTCGGTCACGAACGGTGGCCCGGCTCGCGCCAAATCAATCATTAGCAGCGAGCCGATGCCGAGCAGGACGCAATGAACTTTCATTAATTTTGCCGCAGGTCCGAACGCGGCGCGGCATTATTTATGTATCAGCTTAAGAATGCGCCCTTCAGCTGGGTCGATTAGATATGCCGTTTCGCCTTTGCCAGCGACAACACCGCGCGCTCCTTTGACCGTCGGAACAGTAGCCCTCAGATGAAATTTTCCGTGCTCATCCACGACGGCGATCGTGAGGGTCGCGGCGAAAGACGCCGCTGCGTAAAGAAGTTTTTGGTCGGGCGAGTAATCGATGTTGTCCAGACCCGGACCGGTTGTAATGGAATCGATCACTTTTCCGCCACGGCCAGCATCGATGCTCACAACGTGATTCCCGCACGCAACGAAGAGGAAATTACGCGTGTTGTCCAGCGCTAACCCTTGTAGTTCGCGACTGCCGGGGTCCCACCTCGCGATGACTTTGTGAGAGCGCACATCAATCGCAATTGTATTTCCGGTCTCTTCCAGATTGGTGTAGAAGAGGCCGCTGATTATCGACCGCATAGCCTTCAGCTGAACCCTCCAAAGGAATTTTTGTTTTTCGCTTCAGATGGCGCGGATCGGACGCGTCGAACACTTGGAGCGATTTGTCCGCCGACTCGATTCCAAGCGGCGGCGCGCCCGTTGTGATCCACAGCTCACGCGTGGCTGCGACGTACACAACACCATCCGGTGCGGCCTCGCGGCCTGCCGAGATGGGCGCGACCTGCAAACACTCCCCGCGTTCCAACGATTTGGCGTCAATTTTGCACAGAGTCGAATCGCCGCGATTCCCGATGTACACCACGCCCTCGCCAATCGAAACCGCGGTCGGGCCAAGCGTGACTCTGCGTCCGCGTAGCTCTACGTCGCCGGTTTGAAATCCCGTGACCTGCGACACAGCATCCGTCTTCTCATCGATCACATCCACGCTCCCGGTATTGCTCGCTGGCACCCATAACTTTCCTGTCGCGCGGTCGTAGGCGAAATAATCGAGCGCGACCGCGCCGGATGCGCCCGGCAAATTGATTCGCTTTAGTTCATAATCGGAACTCGGTGGCGGAGACTGCGCGAATGCGCGGCCGAAACAAAAAGCGGCAATAGCGGCGAGTTGCGCAATGCTTTGCAATTGAAAAGTGCGTTGGTCGTTAGTTCGCCGTGGTTTCATCGTGCGGTTTATGTGTGAGTTTCAAAATGCGCCCTTGGGCTGGGTCGATCAGGTACGCGGTTTCCCCTTTTGCTGCCTTTACACCACGCGCGCCTTTCGCCGTAGGCACCAACACTTTCAAATGGAATTTCGCATCGTCGCCAACTTCGATGATGCTTAATGTGGCCGTGATTGCCGCAGCGGCGTAAAGGAATTTCTTTTCGCTAGAGAAGTCGATGTCGTCCAAACCGGCACCGGTCGGAATCGAATCGAGTAATTTCCCGTTACGGCGTGTGTCCAGGCTAACGACATGATCGGCGCACGCGACGAAGAGAAAGCCGCGCTGAGTGTCTATCGCCAGTCCCTGAAGGTCGTTGCTGCCGACCTGCCACTTGGAAACGATTTTGTGGGAGCGCAGATCGATTGCGATTGTCGATCCTTTCTCTGTCATGTTCGAGTAGAACCGGCCCCGTCGATTGTCGATGGCGGCTCCTTCAGTGGTACCGTCGAGCTGGATTTTCGTTTTGAACTTCGGATGGTGAGCATCGGACGCGTCGAAGATTTGGATCGATTTGGCCGGACCAGTGGTGACCCAGACCTCGCGTGTCGCGGCCACATACACGACCTGATGCGGACCAGTGTCCGCTTCGGGTAGAGATCGAACGATCGGCACACATTCGCCACGCGCGAGAGTTTGCGAGTCTATGGAGCACAAGGCCGAGTCTCCGCGATTCCCAATGTAAACAACGCCCTTGCCGATGCTGACTGCCGTCGGGCCCAATCGAGCTTTGCGTCCTTCTAGCTCGATTTCACCGGTAGCAAAACCGCTCACGTGAGAGACCGCCTCAGAATTGTCATCGATCACATCGACGTCACCAGTGTTGCTCGCGGGAATCCACAGGCGGTCCTTCGATCCGTCATATGCCAAATGGTCGAGCACAATCATGCGGGTTCCACTGAGCAGCGGAATCGGCTTCAATTCGTAATCGCTCGCAACGGTATGCGCGTCCAACCGTTTGCTTGCCAAGAACACGATTGGCATGAAGGCGAGCGCGCACAGTTTCGTCAGTTTGAAAGCACGTAGCTCAGGCAACTTCTCCATCGGCGCGTCGATTAGTTTCGGCGAAATAGACATTCGAGCGTGCTTTCCCGGAACCGGTTTTCGGTGAACGGTTAAGAAAATTCGGCGAACCTGATCTCCGCGCAGGTGAATTCGACCGAAATTCAGAGGCTGTCTTAAGTTAGACGATCAGATCACGGAGCGACTGTGAGCCGCTATGGCTCGCAGTCACCTCTGAGCCGTCGCTGAGCTTTACGACCAGCGGGCGATTGACTTCTCGACACGATATCAGACGATCGAGATTGACGATGGCGGATCGGTGTATTCGCCGAAAATGTTGTGGGTCCAGCCGCTTTTCAAACTCGTTCAACGTCAGCTTCACGAGATAGGCCGCGTTATTCGCGAAGACTTCCACGTAATCGTCCGCGCCGATTAACCGAACGATATCGCTTACTTGCAGGTGCACGATGCGACCCCGGCCATCCTTCACAAACAAACGCGTGATCCATCGAGTCGAACCATCATTTGATGGCGACTGCGACGGTTCGATCGCCATGCGGCGGTTCTCCAATTCCGCCACACGCAATCGCTCAGCACGCAGCTTCTCGGCGCTTTGCATCCCGTACACGACACCCGCGATCGTAGCATAGATCAGAAAGGCGGTGATGAAGCTGACTTCGAAGGAAGACTCGGAAATTCCAGCGTTGCTTGACGAGCCGTCCTCAATTCTCTGATCGAGCACGGCAGACCTTTCGCACCCGCCATCCACAACACAAAATAGAGAGCCGCGAGTAGTAAATGAACTGCGAAAAAAACAACCCGCCCCTGCGGACGCCAACGAAAGCGACCGCAGATCGCGACGAGGCCGACGCCTAACAACACTGGCGGAAGGACTGCGATAATCGTGGCTCGAATTGCCTCAGGCAACGGCCGGCCCAGATGCGCGACTAGCAGCATGAAGTAGCTCGCCACGAACGGCAGCCATGCAATGCTATATAACAGCCAAAATCGAAACGTCCTTCGCATCGGATCTCAATTTCGGATTATTGCACGCAGAAAAAATTAGTCGACGTGGTAAGCGCGAATTTCGGCTCTTTGCGAGCCGCGATGTGGAACGGCAACAAACAAAGTGTCGCGTTCCGAAATAAAAAGTCCGGTGCGACTGCCGTCTGCTGTGTCGATCTTGGCGGAGGCTTTATAGCTGTTTGGATCAGTCTGCTCGATGATGTCGATCTTTCCCGCGCCGCAGATTGCATAGATGCGATGGCGCTTGCTGTCGTAAAAGACGTCGTCGGGATCACCGGAGATGTCGATCTTTGCAACAACTTCTCCCGATTCCGTGTTGAGCACGACAAGCTTCGATGGAATCCGGCACCCGATACATAACCGATGGTTTGTCTCATCGAGCGCCATCGGGAAGTTTCCAAAAGCTAGATTTGTCTTCCACTTCGCAATCACTTCGCCTTTTTCGCGATCGATGACCGCCACTTGCCGAGCGTTTGGCACGTTTACGAAAATTCGCCTGCCGTTCTTCTCCAACTCGAAGGCTTCCGGATGAGCCGAAAGTTTGATTGAACCGATTTGTTTGCCATCTGGCGCGTCGACGATCGCAATGCCGCCGCTTCCAAATCCGACATAAATCTTTTTCGCAGCGTCATCATACCGAACATTGTCCGCGTCGTCTTTGAAATTCAGTTCTCCTATCGACTGGAATGATCTTGCGTCGTAGATTTTGAAAATGCCGTCTTTGTCATTTGCGACAAAGAGACGATTGAACTCAGGGATGTAAGCGATTCCTTGCGGCGCGCCGAGGCCAGTGATCGAGTGGACCCGCACGCCTTTGCGTAAATCGAGCACTTCGACCGTGTTATTGCCGAGCGCACAAACAAACAATCTTTCCCCTATGGCATCAAACGCGAAATGGTCGATCCGCCCTTCAACACCTGGTAACGCAATTGTCTCTTTTAATTTGAGCGGCGCCGCGTTCTGTGCAGATACGGTGGGCACCGCTGTGCAACACAGCGCGACAGCAACGTAAACGGTCTTACTGGACAAGGACGCGCTCAATCTTGCAAGGGTGAGCTGACACCAAGCAGTCCACCAACCAAGAACCCGCCTTTGACAGCTTGGGCCAAGTTTTTAGCCGTGCCTCTGCCCCAATAATGGAAGAACATGATCCGCGGCTCTTCATGGGTCATGTGTTGATGGATGGCAACGATGTTGATCTTGTCCATGAGCAACGATTTCAGAACAGGCTGCAGTTCATCTTCCGTGACTGCGAAATCTCCATCCACAATGGCGTTGTCGTCGCTGCCGGCAAAGGCTGCCCATGTGTTGACGCCCATGTCGTTGCCGATCGTGACGCCGTGCATTTTTGCAGGACGACCGAACGTGAATTTTACCATTCCATCTTTTGATTCACCTTGCGTTCCGAAGACCTCGTTAAGAGGGGCGGCGTTGATCGAATTTTTTTCCGGCAACGATCCAGTGCCGAAAGAATCTTTGGAGTGCGGATTGGCCGCGCGAGTTTGTTTGATGGTGTCATAGACTTTTCTTACCGCGCCCGCCAATTTATCAATTGTGTCTTCGCCTTCGATGTGCATGAAATAAACTTTCGGCTGATCGAAGAAAAAATGGTTATGCAGTGCGGTCACGTTGAGCCCGTTGTCCAGCGCGGCGGTCATTGCGGCATTCACTTCGTCCTCGAATAGAACGGTGTCGCCCATCACCATAGCTTCAGTGTGCGCGCCTTTCGTGAACGCTGCCCAAGTGCCGAGACCCATAAACGGGGGCATGGTCCATCCGTCGACAACGATCTTCACGTCATTGCGCGGGAACGTGACTCTATAGACGCCGTCCTTCGCATTCATTTTTCCTTTGAGCCCAGTGAGCTCGTCGATGCGCGCCGTATTGAGTTCAGCCGCGAACGCGCTTGAGATAATTCCGAGGAGGATTGCTGCCCGAACAAAAAGGTTTCTCACACCTGTCTTCATTTTGTTTATAGACCTTCCTTATTGGTCATGTGTGGTACTGTCTTTCAGACAACAGAGATAAGATGTAAGTTCAAATAACCTTTGCAATACATCTTTCATTTGCCAGCATAAGTTGTGATCACGGCAACCTCGTGGCTGTTGTTGCTCTTTACTCTGCCGACCAATCGCAATACGGAGCGAGTAGCTGTCTGGCGCCGTTTGAAAAAGATGGGCGCCGTCCAGATTAAAACATCGACGTATCTCCTCCCGGATCAGCCCGCGCAGCACGAGCAGTTCCAATGGCTCGCGAAGCAGATACGCGATTATGGCGGCGATCCCACGCTGGTTCGCGCCCAGGAGATCGAAGGCCTGACCAAAGAAAGAGTCGTCGCGATGTTCAACGATGCCCGCGCAAAGGATTATGCCGAACTACAGAAATCGCTTCAGGGCTTTATCGCGCGTCGAAGGAAAATGGATGCAGAAGCGGCGGCGGGAGAACTTGAACGGCTCACGCGCCAATTTCGAGAAATTCGCAAAGTAGATTTTTTCGACAGTGCGCGCGGACACGACATCGCGATGCTCCTAAATCGCGCTGCAGGGCCAAGGCGCGCGCGACAGCTGGAAACGCTGGACGCCAGGCAATATCAGGGGAAAACGTGGCTGACGCGCCCGCGGCCGGAGATCGACCGCGTCGGCTCCGCGTGGCTGATCTCGAAGTCTATCGATCGCAAACCTAAATTTGTTTTTGCGTCCAGTGCAGACGTTTCTCCAAACGCGATCCCATTCGACATGCTCGACGCGGAATTCTCGCATCACGGGAATTGCTGCACGTTCGAGACGCTCATCAGGCGTTTTGCCATTTCCGACAAATCGCTCGCGAAGATCGGCGAGATGATCCACGACGCCGATTTGGACGACGCGAGATTCCAGCGGGTGGAAGCAGTGGGAATTGATCGCGTGCTCAAAGGCTGGGCTAAACAAGGATTGCCAGATAAAGAAATCCTGCACCGCGGCTTCGAATGCTTCGATGCGCTGTACGCGTTTCTGCAGCGGCGATGAACAGAAAATGACGGTCGCACACCAAAGCAACTCCAACGCAGACCACCGGATGCCATCGTGGCGCGAAGTGTTTCTTTATTTTCTGCTTCTTGGTTTCGTCAACATCGGCGGGCCGGTAGCGCAGATCACGATGATGTTCAATCACATGGTGGAAAAGCGCCGGTGGCTGTCCAAAGATCGCTTCGTCAAGATCATGGCTTTCTGCCATATGCTTCCCGGACCTGAGGCCCTTCAACTCGCGATCTATGTCGGGTATCTAAAAAGGAAGCTTTGGGGCGGCGTTTTGGCCGGTCTGACTTTCATTTTGCCAGGTGCAGTACTGATGATCGTTCTCAGTTGGCTGTACGTTAAGTATGGCAAACTGCCGCAGGTCCTGAATGCGCTCTACGTACTTAAGCCTGCCGTCCTCGGCATTATCGCCGCTGGTATCATCAAACTCGGTGGTGCTGCCATTCAGAATGTTTTTCTGGCAGTCCTGCTCATAGGCGCATTTGTAGGAATGCGTTTCGTCGGAATGAACTTCCTGTTGATCCTCTTGATAGCCGGCCTTTTGAATCTACTAATCGAGCAAGGCCGTCCGCTGCTGAAAAAAACCGCGCCGACATTGCCAGCGACACTTGGCGGGCTTGGTCTCTTGCTTCACTTTGGCGATTCGCGTTTGTTCCAGATCGCCTGGTTATTTTTCAAAACAGGGGTGCTGAGCTTTGGCGGCGCCTACGCGTCGCTTGTTTTCGTGGAGCGCGGCGCAGTTGTGCAATATCACTGGCTGTCCCATGGGCAATTACTAGATGGGGTGGCGCTCAGCGTGGCGACGCCTGGGCCATTCATGTTGTTCACCACATTCGCGGGTTATCTCGCCGGCGGAGTTGCCGGAGCGGCACTTGCTACTTTCTTCGTGTTCCTGCCATCGTTCGTTTTCGTTCTCGGCGGCGTGCACTATGTCGAAACACTCCGCGAGAATCGCGCCCTTCAGGCGTTCCTTGCCGGCGTGAGTGCCGCAGTTGTGGGCGTCATCGCGGTCGTGTCTCTCGATCTAATTCCCGAAGCGCTTGTTGACTGGCCCACAGTCGCCGTCGCAGTGGCTGCTTTTCTTCTAATCGCGCTTCTGAAACGGGATGTTGTTTTGATTGCTGTCGGAGCAATGCTCGGCGGCGTAATTTATTCAAGCATTCGCGCGCTCACGTGAACCTGTGACTCGGATGGCTGATCTCGACACTGCGATTGCTAGGCGTCACTGACCCCCCGCTACAACTGCTGCAGATGCGCAGAAGGCGGCGAAGAGGACATCAAAGATCATGCCTCTTCGCCGCGCTTCACCCACTATCGCGTTGAGGACAACGCGATCCACCCACTGATTAGTATTTCGCGCCTTTTTCCTTGTGCTCTTTGGCTTCGTTGTGCTTGCTCAACACTTTGCCGTTTGCGTACATTTCAACGCCAATCTCCTTGCCATTCTTCTGGATGACCGCTTCGAAGTTGGCGCCCTCTTTTTCCCAGCGAACAATTGTTCCACCTTTGGCTTCGGCCTGAGCAGCTTGCTGGACCTCGGCAGGCACATCAGAGCTGCTGATGGTTTGCTCTTCATGTTCTCTTTCTTTCGCTTGCGTGGCTACGCCGAACGTCAAGCTCGCGCTTACCGCTGCTACTGTGAATAGGTTTTTCGTTTTCATGGCTGTTAATTTTTGACTGTTCAGTTTCGAGTAGCGTTCGAAACTAAATGCTCACTGATTATTGAACGAACCGATACACGGCGCGCGTCAGGCTTTCGTTCTCAAACGGGTATTCCGGCATCACAATGAGACTTCCGTAGGGCAGCTCGAATACAAAAGTGCGACTGACAGAGGCGCCTCTTTTGGTTTGAACCAGTGGATAGTTGGGGACTTCTTCGCTCCCCACCACAAATTCAACCTTTCGCGTACAAGGCCCACACCTTCAAGAATTTCACGCAGGGTCGTATCGTGTGTAATAAACCCGAATTTCGGCGGTAATTTTGATGGAATCTTCATTGCGACAAACGCGCTTAGCATTCGGGCGCGTTGGTTTACGGCCAAGGGCATTCCGCGGATGAAAGCAACGATGAACATCATCGGCCAACTGATTAGCCACCACTTGAATGCACGCGGCCGCCCGAGCGCAGATGGATCATAGGAGGGCCGCCCGGTGAAAACTCGCCAGTTGCGCACCTTGCCTTCGTCGAACTGGACTTCAAAACCCTGATAGCCCTCTCGCTCCGCAGTCCGCATTCCGCTTAGCACGAGATAACGAAGACGGCAATTGATACACTTCTCTGGCCTTCCGTTGAAAGGCTCGCCAAAAAGAGCGACAACCTGATCGACTGTCATATCGCGACGAAGATTCGCTTTCACTTCCGCTTCCGTCGGAAAACCCCGAAATGCGTTGCTATGCGAACACGTGAGAACGAAACACGAACAGAAAATGACTACGAGCTTGAAGAGTCGTGCGTTCATCACATTTAACATTTACATCTTCAGTGCACCGGAGCGTGAGCAAAAGCGAAAACACCGGTCATAAGATGGCCGTGGCCTGATTACACGTTCACGTCACCATTTCTTGTCATTCCGAGCGAAGTCGAGGAATCTCTCGCCGATCCCTAAAAGATATTGAGAGATGTCTCGACTCCGCTCGACATGACAAAAAAATGGATTGCACGCATCTCATTCTTCTCTTTCTCGCCGTCGGACTGATCGCATTTCTTTACTCATCAGTCGGCCATGCGGGTGCGTCGGGTTACATCGCAACCATGACGTTATTCGGGCTCGCACCGACGGTTATTCGACCAACAGCCCTTGTGCTTAACATCTTGGTTGCTTCCATTGGCACGTTTCAATTCTGGCGGGCTGGTCATTTCTCATGGAAATTATTCTGGCCGTTCGCGCTGCTTTCCATTCCGGCCGCATACGTAGGCGGCTATCTTCAGCCCTCTGCTTCCGTTCTCAGAATTTTGATAGGCGTTGTGCTGCTCTTTTCGGCCGCGCGATTAATATTTCGGCGGAGCGACCCGCCGCAAACATTCCCTCCCTCGCGGCCAGTAGCGATTAGCGTTGGAGCGGGCTTGGGGTTTCTTTCCGGGCTGACTGGAACTGGAGGTGGAATATTCCTCACGCCGCTACTGCTCTTTTGTCGATGGGCACACATTCGACAGGCCGCAGCTGTTTCGGCGCTGTTCATTTGGGTAAACTCGATCGCGGGGCTGGTTGGTTACTTTACGAAAGTTCATTCAATTCCTTCGCTGGGTCTCATTCTCGCAGCAGCCGCGATCATCGGCGGCGCTGTGGGCTCGCATTTGGGCAGTAGGCGTTTTGCGGTCCAGGTGATTTCGCTGTTTCTGGCAACGGTCCTCCTGATCGCCGGAATGAAATTGATTTTCACGAGGTAGGGCGATTGACCGGTTCGACTCCGCTTAGGGCAGGCTCTCGATCATCGGCGGTTAGCGCCAAAGGCGCGATGTCGTCGTAAGCCTGGAGCAACGCCTCAGGGAATTGAATTAACATAGAGCCCAGTGCTGAAGGCGCGCCCCAACAACATCGGTGGTGGTAATCAGGCGCGGCACCGGAGCCGACAGCGAAATTGGCTGCCGCTTTCAGCGCTTGTCGTGATTTCTATTCCATTCCTAGGGCGTTGCCCTAGGCTAAAACAGACCGGCGCCTTCGGCGCTAAAGAAATACCCTCAATCGCCGGGCGGTTCGGTGAACTGCCCCTACCTATCTAATTTCAGCCGCGGCGCGGTTTCCGGCGACCAGGGATTGGTCTTGTAATCGGATGCGACGATCCGATCGGCGCATGCACGCAAAAGATGGCACAACGCAGCGACATCCAGTCCGTGATGTCGCGGGGCGAACCGCGACAGGTTGCTCTCAGCGAGCCGGAACAGACGAACTGCGGGAGACAAGCGCCTGCTATGTTTTGCATGCAGCGGATACTCGAAGCGCTTCTGAAGATGAACGAAAGCGCCAGCCGCTTGGATCAATCCTTTGAAATAATCTGCATCGGGGGATCTGGTCCGGAGCCAAAGCTGCTCCAAGACGTCATGCGCCTCGTAATAACGTTTTTCATTCCAACATTGGAAAAACGCGCGATAGCATGGATGCTTTGCGACCTCGCTCTGGTCCGGATCGACATCTTCAACAGTCAATTCGGCTACAAACCGCGAAATCCTCTCGCCTTTGTTCATGAAGAGTTTAATTTGGTCGCGGCTCAGATAATGAGCAAACCACCACGCATCAGTTTTTCCGAGGAACAAGACTGCCCGCCAAGTGCGGTTCACTTCTCGCAGCCAATCTGGCTGTGCCAACACAAAAAATGACGCCCGTCGCCCTGGCCATCTTGCTGGTGGTCATTTCAATTTTGATTTTTTGTTCTGCACTCTTTTCCGGAGTGGAGACGGCGCTCTTCTCCCTCAAAGCACATCAATTGCGCCGCCTGGAAGCGAATCACCCCAGGCTCACGACGTTCGTGCAATTTTTCCGGGAAAACCCGCGTCGCGTTCTAAATGTCCTGCTCCTGGGGGACGGACTGGTAAATGTTCTCCTAGTCATACTGTGTCTCTTTTTCTTATGGGAGAGTCCACTGGCGGCGCGCATTCCACAGTGGACGGCAGCGCTTGTGATCTTCGCAATTGTTGTCCTGCTTTGCGATTTAATCCCCAAGCTGCTGGCGCTTTCTGCGCCGTATCGACTTTCAACGATCGGTGCCTTCGCCTTGCAGATATCGATGTCGCTTCTTGATCGCATCGGCCGCGGACTCGAGAGCGTCAGCGCTCGCGTGGTCGATCTTTTCAACCCCTCGCGTCTGCGCCCTCAACCACGTTTGGGCGACGAGGAATTGGAGACGCTGCTCGAGATGAGTGAAGAGGAAGGCGCCCTATACGAAGGCGAAGCCGAAATCATCCAGGAAATCATCAAACTAGGCGACAAAACTGCAAAGGACTGCATGACGCCGCGCGTTGATAGTTTCATGTTGCCGGATGATTTGACGAATGAAGAAGCAATTGCGCGCCTGAAGAAAAATCGGTATCGGCGAGTCCCGGTCTACGCCGACACGCCCGATCAAATTCTGGGCATCATCGATGTGAAATTGTTTTTGCTCGATCCGTCGGAACATTACACCGAGAAATTAATCGCTCCCTCTTTCGTCTCCGAGACAATGGGCGCGCTGGAACTGCTCAAGCTCTTTTTGACTCGCCCTCAAGGGATGGGAGTCGTGGTTGATGAGTTTGGCGGCACCGAAGGGATTATCACGATGGAGGACATTGTGGAAGAAATCCTTCACGACGTAGTGCCACGGCACGATGTCGCTCTTTACATCGAGCCACTCGGGAACGGCAGGTTTCTCGTTAACGGCAACGCGCGCCTGGACGATTTAGGCGAATATCTTGGTTTTCAAATCGACGCTGAAGGAATTGATACGATCGGCGGATTTGTCTTCACGCGGCTGGGCTATCTGCCGCCTTCGGGCACAAAACTGGAGATTCCGGGCCTTGCAATTACGGTGCGCCGCGCGGGCCGCAAAAGAATCGAGGAAATTCTGCTGGAAAAAACAACCTCAAAAGCTTTCGGGGCGGCGGCATGATGAGCGCTCTAATCATTTTTTGTTGCTGGATTGTTTCGTTTTTCTTCAACGGGATCGAAAGCGGGCTGCTTTCGATCGATCCAATTCGATTGCGACAAAATGTGAAGCGGCGCGTGCCGGCAGCCGTGCGGTTGAATCGCTTGTTGAAACACCCGGAGCGGTTGCTCATGACGGTTCTGCTCTTCACGAATGCGGCCGATATACTTGGCCTGCTTCTGCTGACGCGGGAGTTAGTTCGATCATGGGGCTATGCCGGCTACCTTTTCTCTCTGGCGATCGCGCTTCCGGTTTATCTGTTTCTGCTCTCGCTCCTCCCGAAATCGCTTTTCCGTCGATTTCCATTTCGCGCCCTCGCTCAACTTGCTGGCGTGCTCGAATTCACGTCGGTCCTGTTCTCGCCGTTGCTTGAACTCGGGGCGCGGCTGGGCAAGCTGCTCCTGCCCAAGCGCGCGGCCAAACGTGCTCGCCTCTTTGCCGGGCGCGAAGACCTGAAGCAGATAACCGCGCAAAGCGAGCTTGAGGGCTCACTGACTGCTACAGAACGCGTAATGATCCACAACGTCGTGGATTTCTCTAGCGTCAAAGTGCGCCATGTAATGCTGCCTTCGGCAAAAGTCGTCGCGTTACCCGCGAGCGCGTCAACTCGGGAAGCAGTGGAGCTGGGCGCTTCGTCTGGCCTTGATCGTTTGCCTGTCCTCACGCAAGGAGGGCAACCTGCTGGACTGGTTAACGTCCTCGATATCCTGCTCGACCAGAATGGAAGTAAGCCGCTGGACAGTTATGTCCGGCGCATCGTGATGACCACTGAGGATGAGTCTGCGTATCGGGTTGTCCAGCAATTGCGTGCTGCTCGGCTTGGCCTTGCTGCTGTCCTGGATCGAAAGAAAAATTTTCGCGGAATTGTAACTATCGAGGATTTGATTCGGCGGCTCGTTTCTTCAAGCGAGGCGCGGGTTTAGGCCTCAAGAAGGGGCGGTTTCCAATCCGCCGTTTCGAGGTCGCCAGCGGACTAGACACCCCTGCCCGCGGCAGTTTCGCAGCGAAGCGGGCGTGGCCGCCGCTCCTTGCCGTGTATTTATTCCGATGTCGCAGCTTCATGTTCACCATCCAGGATTCCAGCGGCAGCGAGGAGCGCAACATGCGAAAATGCCTGTGGAAAATTTCCCAGCTGCCGTTTCTCGCGCGGTTCGTATTCCTCAGAAAGAAGTCCCAGGTCATTTCGCACTTCGAGCAAGCGCTCGAACAATTCGCGCGCTTCTTTCTTCCGGCCGAGCAGATGCCAGCAGGCCACCAACCAGAAAGAACACGGGATAAAAACACCTTCGCGTCCCGGTAATCCATCCACGCCGCATTGCTCCGGCCGATAACGCAGGACCAAGCCATCCTCCATCAGGTCCCGTTCGATGGCCTCGATGGTGTTACGGACACGTTCGTCCGTTGCAGGCAAAAAGCCAACCAGCGGCATCGTAAGAAGGCTCGCGTCCAAGGCATCGGAACCATAAACCTGAGTAAATGCCTTTTTCCGCGAGTTGTAACCACGCTCGCAAACCTCCGTGTGAATCTGATCGCGAACTTTTCGCCAGCGATTATGATGCTCGCCAGCCGCACATCCGCATTCCTCAACCAGTTTCACCGCGCAATCGAATGCCAGCCAGGCCATCATTTTCGAGTGCGTGAAGTGTTTTCGTCCGCCGCGCACCTCCCAGATTCCTTCATCCGGTTTTTGCCAATTTGATTCCAGGAATTTCATCAGCTGCACCATCATGGCCCAGTCCGGTTCTTCCATTTTGATTCCCGCGCAATCGGCTTGGAACATTGTGGCAAGTACTTCGCCATAAACATCCAGCTGAAATTGTGTTGAGGCAGCATTGCCGATGCGCACTGGCACAGACCTTTCGTAGCCCGAAAGCCAGGGAATTTCGACTTCAGTGAGCCGGCGCTCCCCGCGAACACCGTACATGATCTGCATCTGGGCAGGGCTCCCAGCAACAGCCCGCAGTAGCCATTCCCGCCAGCCTCTCGCTTCCTCGCGGTAACCTGCGCGCAGCAGAGAGAGCAAAGCGAATGTGGCGTCCCGCAGCCAGCAGTAGCGATAATCCCAATTGCGCGGTCCTCCTATTTGCTCAGGCAAGGATGTCGTCGCTGCCGCAACCAAGCCCCCTGTAGGCGCGTAGGTCAATCCCTTGAGTACGAGGAGAGAGCGCATCACTGCATCGCGCCATTTCCCCTGGCCCTGAAACTGTTTCGACCATGCTTGCCAAAACCTTTCGGTGTCGCACAGGGCGTGCTCGAAGTGGATCTCCCTCGGCGGATTCTTGTGCGAAGCAAACCACGTGAGCACGAATGGGACCTGCGCGCCTTCGCCGACCATAAACTCCGCAACAGTAGTCAAATCTTTGCCGTACGTTTCAATTGGCGTTCTCAAGATCAAGCCATCCGGTCCAGCGATCGCTTCCAGCCCGCCATGCCTTTGGCGCACCCACGGCACGATCTGCCCATAATCAAACCGGATGACTAGCTCCATTTGCATCGACACCTTGCCGCGCAACCCTTCAACGATGCGTATGATGTCCGGATTCTCGCCACGCGGCGGCATGAAATCGATCAGACGCACGGCGCCGCTTTTAGTTTCAATTTCCGTTTCGAGGATAAGCGAGTCACCACGGTAACGGCGACGCGTCGCTTCAACTTTTTCCTCAGGGAAAAACCGCCAGTGACCGTTTCTCGTATCGCCCAGAAGCGATGCAAAGCACGCTGGCGAGTCGAACCGCGGAAGACAAAGCCAGTCCACGCATCCATCGCGGCTCACCAACGCGCCGGTCTGCGTATCACTGAGAAACGCGTAGTCCTCGATCTTTGTTCTTTCCTTCGCCACTGACTTCTCCTCTTGCTCTTACTCTTGCTCGACTTGGTCTGTGGTGGCAGCCGTGTCGGCTGCGTTCGCCAGCCTCGCAATCCCATCGCGCGTCAATCGAAACACCGTCCATTCGTCCATCGGTTTGGCGCCGAGCGCGCGATAAAATTTGATGGCAGGCTCGTTCCAATCGAGCACAGCCCACTCCATGCGGCCGCATTTGCGTTCCCGCGCAATTTTTGCAAGCCCGACAAGCAATGCGCGCCCGTAACCTTTGCCGCGCTTTTCCGGCTTCACGAACAAGTCTTCAAGATAAAGCCCGGGTCGGCCAAGCCAGGTGGAAAAATTATGAAAGAAAACTGCGAACCCAACCGGCGATTGTCCCTCAAACGCGAGGAGCACTTCCGCGGCCGGGCGTTTCCCGAACAAAACGTCGACAAGTTGTTCCTTTGTCGCAGTCACCTCGTTTGGTGCACGCTCATACGTCGCCAGGTCGTGAATCAATTGCAGAATGAGCGACACGTCTTCCATGCGCGCCGGACGAATCGTGAATTGGTTAGGCGTCTTCACTTCTATTTCAGCGGTCTCCAAGCGCTTGGCTAATGCGATTCAACCCTTCGGCAAACATTTCTGTATTCACGCCCATGCCAATACGAAAATGGTCCGGCATTTCGAAAAAACGACCTGGAACTGCTGAGGTGTCGAATTCCGTACGCAGCAATTCCAGGAAATCATCAGCGTTGCTCTCACGACTGCGGGACAATCGCACGAAAGATGTTGTGCCCCAATCTGTCCAAACCGCAGAAAGCGCGGATTGCTGCGCGAGAAAATCCCGGAATAACTTGCGATCCGCGTCCACAATGCGTCGCGCTTTTTCACGGAGAAGATTTAAGTGCTTAAATGCAGCGACAGCAAGAAGCTGCCCCGGAAAAACGGCCGTCGCGCTGTAGAGATCGTTCAGGCGGCGCATCTTCCATGCGAGGTCCGGGCGCGCCAGGATCCAGCCGCAGCGCAGTCCGCTGACGCCATAAACCTTTGTCAGACTGCTGGTCACCACGAACTGTGGCCCCAGACGGAACGACGTGCGTGGCGTCCGCTGGTAAACCGCATCGAGATAAACCTCATCCACCAGCACGAGCGCGCCAACGCTGCGAGCGATCTCGCCGATATCAAATAGAACCGAATCCGGCGTAAGCGTGCTCGTTGGATTGTGCAGATTCGTGATCACGATGAGCCGCGTCTTCGGCGTAATGCAATGAAGGATTGTTATCTGATCGACGTCCCAGCCGGTTTCCTTGGTGCGCGGAAAGCGCTTTATGTTCGCATGAAGATATTGAGCGACATCGAGAATTGGTCCATATGCTGGATGCTCGATTAAAACTTCATCGCCTGGTTCGATGATCGCTGCCATGGCAAGGTGATTTGCCATGGAAGTTCCCGCGGATTCCACCACGCATTCGGGGTCAACGCCGTGATGCATCGCGATGGCTTTTTGTAAGGGCCCGTAGCCATAGCTGTTGTCGCCATTAATTTCGAGTGTCTTCAGGTCGACTGGCAACTCGCGAAGCGGAAACGATGCTACACCACTCGTCGCAAGATTAAATCGTGCGCGGCTCTGCGTCTTGGACCAGTACATATAATCGGAATGCTTGTGTCTCATCAATCTGCTCGTTTGAATCTGCTCCAATAACAGTAAACCGGGAGGCCGGCCAGCATGATACCCAATGCAATGGCGCTGTTCGCCGGTGAAGCGACGATGGCGCTTCCGACAATTCCAGCGCAGGACAAAACAAACAGGATCGTCGTGAACGGATGGCCCGGCACACGGTACGTAACTGTGTCTGATCCGATCTGATGACGGCGCAAAATGAAAAGCGATGCCGCCGTCATAGCGAAAAAAATGAAATCGACCGTTACTTCAAAGTTCAAAATTTGACCATATGTCCCAGAACAAGCGATGATGATTGCCGCCATGCCCTGAAGAATGATGGCGATTACTGGCGCTCGCGTGTGTTGCGAGAGCTTGCCAACACTTGCAAGAAACACTCCGTCGCGCGCCATCGTGTAGTACACGCGCGGAGCCGTTAGCATGCTTTGGCTAAGGAAGCCGAGAGTCGAGATCGCGATCCCGGCGGCAATCCATTGCGCGCCGCGTTCGCCCAACGTAGCCCGCATTACGTCGGACGCCGGAGTCATCGTTGCATCGAGACCGGCTGGGCCGAGCGCTCGCAGACACACGAAATTGACGGCAAGGTAAAGGGCGACAACGCCAGCCACGCCCATTAGCAGGCCACGTGATAAATCGCGCCGCGCATCGCGCATTTCACCTGCCACAAAGCTTGCGGTCTGCCATCCGCCATACGCAAAGGCAATTGGAACCATGGCAGACCCAATATTTTTCAAAAGTCCTAACGAAACCGGTTGTCCAAGCAACGGATCTGATTTGGGTGAGTTCCCGCCAAGCGCAAATCCGAAAATTACGAGTCCCGCAATTGCCGCGATACGTAACAACATGAAAGCGCTTTGCACGTTGCTACCGGCGCGCGCCCCCAAACAGTTAACGCCCGTGAGGACCATCAGCACCACGGCTGCGATCACACTATCGTTCCAACCTACGCCCGTAAGCGCGCGAAAGTAGGAGGCGAAAATAACAGCTACCGCGGCCATACCACCGGTCTGCGTCACGAGAAGCAGTCCCCATCCATACACAAAACCAACTGCAGGATGGTATGCCTCACGTAAGTAGAGATACTGACCACCCGTTCCCGGCAAACGAGTGGCCAATTCGGCCCAGATAAACGCGCCGCACATCGCAAATAATCCACCCACTACCCAAACACCGAGAATCAAAAACGGTGTGTGAACGCGATGTGCTACCTCGGACGGATTAGCGAAAATTCCCGCGCCCACGATGCCGCCCATGACAATCATGGTGGCATCGAATAATCCAAGCTGCCGGCGAGGCTTTAAAGCGTCCGATTTTGTCATTCCGAGCAAAGTCCAGGAATCTCTTACGATCCTCCGCAACAACCAGAGATGTCTCGACTTGCGCTCGACATGACACACCTAAAAAAACCGGAAACGCGATATGTTTTCACCTTTCTTTAGCAACCAATGTAAAGATTTTGAATTGTGGAGTCGCCTCAAGCAGTGTTGCACTCTCGCTGAGATGCTGTGTTAACTGAGGATAAGATGCCAACCACCAAAATGTGTTCGTGGTAAAAACAAGATGCGTTGCTCCTTGGCGACGCAGTCTCTCAAGATCGGCAATCGCTTGCTCGCTGTTCTTTGGATTGCCGCCGTATATCCCATCCTTTTCAAGGAAGTGCCAGCCTTTGCGCTTGGCATAATAAAATATGGCTGGGTTGCCAGTGTCTGCGGCGATGATCAATGCACCGCGAGCTGTGACATTGTTTAACTCCAGACCAGCATCGCGAAGTTGAGCGGCGGATGATTCGTAAAGGGATCGCACATACACGTAAGCCAGAATTGCAAACGAACTTGCAAGCAAGATCGACAATGTCACGACGACAACGCGCGAAGAAATTTTCGAGCGAAAAAAAGCACAACCGGCGCCTGCAAACCCGGCGGCGATCGGCACGAGCGGCAGCTGATACCACGGGTGGCGATTGCCATAGCCGACCGCCACAACGAAGAGAACCATCGCAGCAAGCCACCAATCGAAGAGGCAGCCATGTTTTCCGCGTGGCGCCACAAACAGACCGATAAGCGCCATGATTACAAGAACTGGCGTGAGACTCGACGTCGCGGTCTGTCGCGCGATGTCCCAATACCACAATAAACTTTCCAGTCGAACTCCACCGGCACCGAAGAAATGATGCGGATAAAATCTCTCGGCGATTTGATACGCGTGCCAATACCACGCAACCGAAGGTAAGACCGCAATCGCGACAAAAGCCAACAGTTGTAGCCGCTGACGTTGACTGCGGCTGTCCCCGACGTACCGAGATTGATTACGGCCAAGGTCAGCGCCCTCGGTTGCTGCCAAATACAAAATGGGCGCGGCAATCACGATGCTCGTGGCCTTGATCAAGATCGATAGGGAAATCGCAATCGCAGCGAGATAAAACTGCGCCGCCTTGCGATCGCGAAGCCACCGCAGAAAAAAATACAATCCGATGATCGCCAGGCTAAGCGATGGCACGTCCGGCATGAAAGAGCGGCCGGCAAAGACGTTGAGCGGCGCAAAAGCGTAGAAAACTGTCGCCCAAGTCGCCGCCGTGCTGCCGAAGATTTCGCGCACGAGCAAATAGAAAAATGGAAACGAAATAGCGAATAAAATCACGGATTGGCTGCGCCCAATCCATTCGTGGATGCCAGCAAATTTGTAATAGATCGCCGCTAGGAAAGGCAAAATGGGAAACTCTGTTCCCACGTACCCGGCCGAGCCCCCAGCCCAATCGATCTGCGGATAACTAAAGCGAAAACCATGTTCGAAAAAGTTGCGTGCAATCGCCGCGACATCGCTTTGTCGCCAGCTCCAACGATCGACGTAGGGCTGGTTAATCAAAATAAGACGCGCCGCCACAGCTAAGATCCATAGGAGTACTGCCAGCTTGGCGATCTGGTATGGACGGCGCGCTGCGGCGTCCCGACAGCGTAGGGGGACGTCCGCGCCGTACGGGCGCGCTCGTATGCGCATCGTGCAAGCGTCTTGACAGCCGCTGTAAAGTCAATCGCGTAAGGGAATCTCTAATTGCGAGAAAGAGGTTAGTATGAAATCGACGGCTCTTGTTCCTCGGCCGAAGTTTGGCTCTGCCCCCAGTACGGGTTTATTCGTCCTCGTCTTATTCTTCACCTTCGGGATTGGTGCCGCACGTGCGCAGAACGAACCCATTCTCGTGCCTGATGTCGTTGATTATCAGAAACTGCTGCCCATTTTGCCGGACCCGCCGCAAGGCTGGGTCGCGGATAAACCAGAAGGTTCGACGGAAGACGTCGGCGGATTCAGAATCACAAATGTGCATCGCGACTATCACAAGGGCGAGGGCGATAAAGCCCCGACTGCGGCGATTAGCATACTCGATTCAGTCGCTAACCCAGACTACGTCAGCGCCACCACCGCTGCATGGAATAACAACAGCGAAACCAGCGAAGGTTACGGCAAATCTGTCACCATCGATGGCAACCCCGGGTTTGAGGCCTTCGAGAAAGAAAGTAAACATGCCACTCTCTGGGTCATGATCGCCAATCGCTATTTTGTTCAAATCGAGTTACAGAATCAAGATCCCAAGGAATTGCAGGAGTGGGTGAAGCGCGTCGATTTGAAAAAGCTGGCCACGATCAAGTGACAAGCCGCAGCTTGTCATCCTGAGCGAAGCGAAGGATCTCACAGATTAGAAGGCCGTTTCACTTTCCCGTCTCCGCTTCCCTCGTCATCGGCACGAAACGCACCGGCAAGGTGGCGCTTTGTTTCAGTTGGCCGTTTTTCTTTTCGAGCAGGTAGAGCTCCTGAGCGAATCGCTCGCCGACAGGAATGACCATGCGCCCCCCGTCTTTGAGTTGATCGACGAGCGGTTGGGGAACCTTGTCCGGCGCGCAAGTCACTATGATGGCATCGAAAGGCGCATGCTCCGGCCAGCCACTATAGCCGTCGCCCACTTTCACATGCACGTTTTTGTATCCAAGTCGTTGCAGTGTCGCCTCGGCATTTTTCGCCAGCGGCTCGACGATTTCGATCGAGTACACTTCCGACACGAGCTCGGCCAAAATCGCCGCCTGATAACCTGAGCCGGTCCCAATTTCCAAAACGCGATCGCTCGGTTTCGGACGCAATTGCTCCGTCATGAACGCCACGATGTATGGCTGCGAAATGGTTTGATCGTAACCGATCGTCAACGGGCCATCTTCATAACTGGCAGCGCGCGATTCCAACGGGACGAATTCTTCTCGCGGCACTTTCGACATAGCAGCGAGAACGCCTGCGTCCCTGATGCTGCGTGGCATCAACTGCTGTTGAACCATCAGCTGGCGCTGCGCTGCAAAATTGGAAACTGGCGGGGGTTTTTGCCCACAACCAGTGGCAGCAAACAGCGCAGCAATCAGAAATTGCGAAATCCAGCGCACGGAGAAGAATACTGCGCAAACGAGTTCCGCGAAAGTGGGGTTGCAGGCAGGGTTGGTTGACGTTGTCGATCTTTGCCACGGAAACAAACTGCCGACCGGTGCGGCGAGGAGCTGTAACTTGCAGCCCCTCGCCCTTCAACGTCATTGGACTGGCTGGAAGTAGTGCTTCTCCATGTATTGGGCGACTTTTTTGCCGAGCACGGCTCCCTGCCTGTCGGCGGTGCGGAAGTGGATCCCGCCCCAGACGCGGGCGTCGATGATCTCCTTGAGCGCATCTGAGAAGCGGTCGAAGCTCCTCGGCGGACAGGGCGCGGGAAAGCACTTGTTGCTTTCCGCCGTGAAGGGGACCCTGTCGGTGCCGAAGAAGGCCTGCAGCGCGTACACGGTCGCGCCGCTGATGCAGGTGTGACCGGCCGGGTGGTCGGGGAATGGCGGCGTGACGAGGGGCGGGCCTGAGACCGGAACGCTTGGGTCGAAGAGCGGCAGCCAGTTTGGGTCGGCCTCGGTCGCCGGGTTGCCGTCGGTGTCAGCCTCGCGGATCGCCGTGATCGGTCGCCAGAACTGCCAGTAGTACTTGTCGTTCCAGCAGCCGATCGAGCCGTCGGCCGCGGCCAGGTTGGTCATCGCGAAGAGGCGTGCGCTTTCGACGATGTCCAGCCCGCGGCTCGTCGCAAGCGCACGGTAGACGCGGTTCCAGATTGCCGGTCCGCTGTCCTGCCAGAAAATCGCAGCAGCGGTCTGGTCCGCCGTTCGGGTTATGCTCGTGAGTGAGCCGATCTCTTTGATCTCGTTGAAGTCCTCCGCGTAAGCGGCGCTGGTGAGCGCGTTTGGCCCGTCGGTGCGGAGCATCTCTACATTCGGAACAAGGAACGGCCGCACGTTGCCGACCCATGGTGCGGGGTCGTTCCCGAAGTTCGGTGGCGTTGGACGCCAAATACCCGGCGCCGGCGGATACAGCGTCGGCGGCGGTCCGAAACGTCCGTCGTTTTGTCGGTCGATGAGCATCGCCCTGGCTGTCACCTCGCCGATGGTGATCCCGTTAGCCTTCGATCCTGGTGGGTCGTCGGGCAGACCCGCTATGTACGCGTCGTAGATCGGCTGCAACGTCGGTTGCTGCGCGGGGAAGAGGCCGGGGAGATCAGGGAACCCCACGAGCACACGGTACGCCGCCGTCGCCGCGGCCGCGTCCTTCGAGTCCGTTGGATTTGATGGAGGCTCCACGAGGTACGGTTGGTGACCACGGTCGATCGCGTTGACGGCGTCATACACCGCGCCCTGCACCATCGCCAAGCTGAGTACGGCGGCGTGGGGCGGCTGCCCCGCGGTCGACATGATCGAGGTGGCGGCGGTCGCGTTCCAGTCGATCACGGCATTCGCGTGCGCGATCGCGGGCGACCCGAGCACGACGAGTGCTGGTGCGATAAGAAGTGGCAGAATTCGTATTCTCTTGAACCGAGTTAGTGGATTCATTGTTGTTCCTTTCTTTGTTGAGGCTGGATTGTTGTTTGTGTGGTTACAGTTGGAGATGTACAGCCGGAAATTCGGCCTGAGGTTACAGAGAAAATTCGGAAATCTTTTGAAAACCACGGATTACCCAGCGCGGCTCCGCCGCAACCGAATTCGGCCCGCGAATCACCCGCCTCTGCTTCGCTACGGCGAGGCCGGCGCGGATGAACACGAATAGCAAAGAAGTTCCGAAAGGATTTCGCGAAGCTTTGGGAGTGCGACACGTCCTCGTGTCGCTTTAGGATGGAATCAAATGTGAGACCGAAAGCGGTGCGAAGACGCCCCGCACTCCCAAAGCACTTCGTGCAAAACTTCCGTTGATCGGCGTCACTTCGCGTGATTTGTGGACACAACAAAATCACCACAGCGCCTTCATACCGCTCGTGCGTTGACCTGCTCTATCAGTCAGACTACGCTTTGCCATGCGTGCAGTGGAGTTTATGACAGAGCTCAGCAAGCAGCCCATTGTCACGATCCCGCCTGAGATCGCCGCGCAGCTCCCGAAATCCGGGCGCGCACGAGTGATTGTTCTCACGCCGGGCGAATCGGGAACCGCGGATGCGGGTCGCGCGGATGTCAGCGATCGAATTTTAGTGTCGGCCGGCCAGCGCACGCTTGACCCTTTCCATCTCGGGACAGTGTCAAGCGTGCATGATGTGACCTGACCAGCTCGGTTATTGTTTGGTCATCGTGCCGATGGTGCTTAACTCACCGGTGTCGGCGGGGTCAGTAATGATCCACTTGAGCTCAGCGCCTCCGTTCACGATGTAAAAATCGATTTGTCTGACGATGCCGCTTCCCGATAACCACGTCATCGTCCCGTGGCCGGTCGCATCCACGGTATAGGTGCCATCACGGAGGTTATGGAGATTTGTTCCATCCACTCTCAGGATCAAGTCAACGTTAAAGGTGCCAGTCGCGGGCGTGTAGGTGATGAGACCGACGGCACTCGTTGGGACGGATTGTTTACCATTATGGCCACCTAAGGCCCAGCCTTCGCCGTGCCACACGTAATTTCCCGACACGTCGTTGATGCTATAATCGGCCCGCACAGTAGTCGAAAAGGCTGGCGCAAGGCCGATAATGGAAGTCGCTAACACGAGTAGCAGAGCGACTCGCCTGCGGTTTTTGGTGATGTGTGAATTTTTCATAAACTAATTTCCTTTCTGTTTTGGCCTTCTTTGGCGTCCCGTAATGGGAAGTCATTTCTGGCCGTTCACCGGTGTACAGCCGGAAATTCGGCCTGAGGTTACAGAGAAAATGCCGGAAGCTTTAAATCGTTGAATCGTTAAAACGGTTGCCACCTTCGCTAACCAGCCTTCGCATAAGGCTACGGCGCGTCGAGAGGCTACGGCGCGCCTAGGAAGCGTTGAGTCGGGAATCGCGGATCGCGAGCCGCGCGAATTTAACCGATGGGGAGCGATCAACGCACCGACCCAACCTGCTGGTTTCAGCTGTTAGCCGAAGCGAACCTTCCTGGCTATGGAAGGCAGACTTTGCCCAAGGCCAGCGGTGCTCTGGGATTTTTATGCGAAAGATTGTTTCCGCGAGCGCGCGAAACATCTGAATTGAGATTTTTTCGGAGACGCTTGCGCACGCAGAAAGCCGAAAAATCTTGCGCCGCGTTGCAAAAAGAAATGCAGCGCGGCGCAATTACGTGAGTCTTATCGCGGCGGGCCGAAAGTCAGAAAGACGGGGAGGTCGATCCCGGAGGCGAAAACAGTCTCGGCGCCTCCAGGGGCGAACTTCAGAATGTCGCCGTCCGGAGCCGGGTTAAACTCAGCCACAAAGAGATTACCCGAAGCGTCAAAGGTCAGACCGCGCGGGTTGCTTAGACCGGAAGCGAAAGTGCTCTCCATGCCGTCTGGAGTGAACTCGAGAATAGTGTCGCTTCCCGGATCGCCTCCTGTGGACACAAAGAGATTGCCTGTGCTGTCGAGGGCCAAGCCTAAGGGACCTGTGTCCGCGGCGAAGGCACTTGGCCCGGCGAAGACGCTGCGCGTTCCATTTGGAGTAAATTTATAAACAGTTTGCGCGTCAGCGTCGGCGGCATAGAGGTTGCCCGCACTGTCAAGAGCCAGACCGTAACCAAAATCGCTGTCTGTGGAGCCGAACAGCATACGCGTTCCATCAGGCGCAAATTTGTAGATGTTGCTAACAAGACCAGTGGCAGGTGTATTACCTGAGGGTTCCGCCATAGCAAAGACGTTGCCGCCGCTGTCGGTAACCACGCCCGTAGCGAAACTCAAGGCGAAATTGCCAAACACGCTGCGTTGTCCGAGCGACGGGAATTTCAAGATGCTGGCGCGGGGCTCATTAGGAGGAGCGAAGTAGGTAACTGCGACAAAAAGATTGCCGCTGCTGTCAAAGGCCAATCCCCGTGGGCGGGCCAGACCAGACGCGAACGTGCTCTGCATTCCATCTGGCGTGTATTCGGAGATTGAACCGCTGAAATTAGTGCAGTTAAACCCGCAAAGAGCACCGTGAAGCGAGACGTAGAGGTTTTGGGCGTGAGTGTTTATCGCTAACGCGAAGAACACGCCAAGGCTTAGGAGTATGAGAGGTGCTCGAATTCGTATTTTTTTGAAGTGAGTCAGAGAATTCATTTTTCTTCCTTTCTTTTGTTGAGGCTGAATTGTTGTTAGCATGTACAGCCGGAAATTCGGCCCGAGGTTACAGAGGAAGTTTGGGAATCTTTTGAAAACCCGCCGTTGCTGAGCCACCTTCACTATGGCTCCGGCGAGCCAAGGGCTACAGCATGGCAGGTCGCGGATTACCTGGATGTCACGGATTGGGAGCGGTCAGGCGGAGATTTCTAAACAGAAGATAACAAAGGAAACAAAGATTCTGTCCTGCCAACCTAGAAAAGCCTTCGTTACCTTCGTTTCCTTCTGTTAGAAAAGGTTCTCAGATTAGAAGCGCTTCTTTAGCTGGACGTACCAGAACCGGCCTTTGATCGTGGCAAGCGATTCGTCGTAGCCGTTCTCGAAACTGCCGGCCACAAACGGTGGGTCTTCGTCAAACACGTTCTGCATGCCAAGCGTGATCGTGGTGTTATTCAACCATGCGCGCCATCCACAAGGATTGTACTCGGCCGTAGAAACAGGCATGACGTTTTTCTCCTTGCCGTCTTTCATCTTCATATTTTTACCGTCCTTGGTGAAACCGGGCACCTCTGCAGCAGCGGGCGGTGGCAGATTGAACGTGTACGATGCGATCAAGTCGAGTGTAGTCCACGCGGCAACTTTCCGCGCACGGAATGGAAAAGAAGCGGCGTTCCTACCCGGGCCGCCAGTTCTAGGCATATTTACTTTCAGCGATCCTGTGAGACTGACATTTTCATCTTCGTATTGGCCGGTGTAGTGGACTACCGCACCAATATCCAAACCCTGCATCCACGTGTCAGCCGGGCCATCGTAGAACAGGCTGAAGTTGGCGCGGTTCCACGGGAGAGAGCTTGTCAGGCTGAAGCCGGGCGGGATGAATTCGCCCGCAATACCAAATCGTTTCGTGTCAGGGCCAATCTGAAGCTCAGCCCGGGAAAGCCAGGTGCCGTTAACCGTTGCCGTCACTTTGCCAAAATCCCCGTGACCAAAAATTGCAGAGTCGAGAATATAGATCGCTTCATAGTCGAGACCTTCAAAAATCGTGCCCGTAAGATTTTCGTTAGGATCGATCACCACAATGACTGGGCCCAGTTCACCAGGAGTTGCAGGAGCAGCACGAACAACCAGACCAGGAATATTATTTTCAACAATAAATTGCGAGCCCAACAAAGAGGCGATCGATCGCATATCAATATGCCACCAATCGGCGCTGAGCGTCAGCCCCTTTAGCCATTTTGGACCGTAAACGGCTCCGTAAGACCATTCATACGCCACTTCCGGGCGTAGATTTGGGTTTCCGATAACGCGTTCTTCGGCAATATCCTCTTGCCTCAAAAATGGATCGAAGAACACTGTGACACCTTGCGAGGACGCGGGCGAAATTTCCGATAGAGCCGGAGCATGAAAAGCTTCGGTGTAGCTGCCACGCAAGGTAAGTGCGCCGATATATTTTGGATCGAGCGGCTGCCACCGTACAGAAACTTTTGGCTTCTGTGCGTTGTACTGGCTGTGCGCCGCCGGCTGAAATGGGAACGCTCCAGAAGGCAGAACTGCGGAGGTGTTCTGACTGTACCACTCTTCCCGCTCAGCAAAGTCAACCTCGAAGCTATAGAAACCGGGGAAGTTCCATGTCGGACTGGTGAAGGCGATGCGCACTTCCTGGTAGATAGACCACACATCGCGGTTCACCCGTGCGCTTCCACCATCCGCGGAGCCAATCGATTGAAACGTTGTGTTGAGCACGTCGCGATCGCGGGTCCACCTCGGAGCGTCATACTCACCGCCGATCGCAAAGGAGACTGGCCCAGCAGGAAGGTTGAACAGGTCGCCGTTAACAATTGCATAACCTATAGGCAACTCATACTCGCCAGAGTTATGCAGGGTAACATAAACTCGTTGCCTGGCCGCCTTGGTATTGTGGGCCGTGAAATTCAGGAACGGATCGAATGCCGTAGCCGGGTCCGTATCCAAAAGTGCTTCCCGCAATCCAGGCTGGCTGGCTTCGCCAACAGACACGTCCTGCCCTTCGTTCCGGGAATAACGAAAACCCAGCTCCCAGTTCCACATCTTGAAATAATCGCCAAATTCTCCCATCTCGCCGCGGATCCCGACGTCGAACAGCGAATCCCAGTAAGTGAACTTTTCGTGTCTCGCACCGGTGTCGTTAATGCCGCGAAACTGAACTCCGGTGGTTACAGGGAGACCGCTTCCATCGGGAAAGAAATTTGGAATAGTCGCATCGGCGACGGTGAAGGGATTAAACGGGTTCTGGATTGGCACACTGATACTGAAGGTACTAAAACCTATGTTAGTGCCTGGTTTCTTGAATGGATCGGGTAGAAACGGCACAGCCGCCAGCGACGCATCGAAAAACGAGCGGACATATTTAAAGTCGGCAAACACCATCAGGTATTTGTCACACAAATCGCGCGTGAAGGAACCGTAGAACGCTTGGCGATCAGCCGGAGGAAGCGCTGGCGTGAAAGCCGCGTAGTTAAAGAAGAAGTAGTCGCCACCCCCCTTGATATCCGGCAAAGGGCCAATGTGTTGAGGCTGAACAGTCGCAATCGCAAAGGGGTTCTTGTAAAATGGAGAAGTGCGCGCATTCGGAGCTGAATGCGGCAGCGGGGTGTTCACGCCGAATTGCGGTGTACCGCCCGGGCCGAAAAACATGCTCGGGATTAACCGGAAGCCTGGGAAGTCTCCAACGCGGCCAGGGAATGTCCCACTGCGAGCATCAAAGCCGCCAAACGGACTAAAGAAGGCATTGGCAGAAATATCGCGGTCGCGACTGAAAAGGCCACCGGTACGTTCCCAGAAATCGGCGACGACAACGATATTGGTCCTGTCATCTCCTGTCCCGGCTTTCAGCCATGCCTCCCACTCACCCATGTCGTTGGATGCTCCGAGGTTTGTGTTCCCATAACTGCCTCCGATCTCCAGGCCACGGAACTTGTGAATCAAAAAGAAGTTGACCACACCCGTGATCGCATCCGAGCCGTACACGGCCGACGCGCCGTCCTTCAGAATATCGACGTGATCGATCATCGGGAACGGAAGCAGGTTAATGTCCACGCCTCCACTGAACCCGACTGGGTTTAACGAACCAAAGGCGACACGTTTTCCGTCAACGAGCACCAACGTTTCCTTGGCCAACAACCCACGCAGATTGAACTGGACAGTGCCGTCACCGCCGTTGGCGATGTTCAGGTTGGTGGTGCCGCCTGCTTCCTGCGGCAGAAAAGTTTGCAAGTCGGTAGCGCTGCGGATGCCCAATTTCTCGATGTCTGCCGGACGGTACGTGTCCACCGGATTGGGTCCTGTCTCTTCGGCCGTCGGAATGTTTGAGCCCGTGACGATGACGCGTTCCACTTCGGCAACACCAGCGGGCGAAGGCGCTGTTGCTTGAGCAAGCGCCATCGAGGGCAGGAGCAAACAAATTGTCGCATTCCCCCAGCCAACGCACGACGTGAATGGTCGCTTGATGACAAGCTCCTCTCGTTAGTCCGACGTCGTTTCTAGCAGACTGCGGCGGCAAACAACAAGCTTCCTTTTGTAGCCGTAGTTGCTAGACACAAATTATACGAATTGCCACGAAATTTCAGACTGCTTACGAGCAATCACTCCAGCAATTGCTGTTGAATTCGTGAACCGAGCTGATGGGATCAGCGAGATAGAAGGCAAAGCCGCGAGGGTAGCGGCGAGCGAGCATGGCAGCGAGCGAGTTTCAAATTTGTGTCTCTATTTGCTCGCAGCCTTAGCTGCAGCAACGATGTTCTCGAAGCGCGGATCACCGCGCAAATCATCCCAGCACGGATTGAAGCAGAGATCGCCGTACGTCGTCGGCGCGTCTCCAGGGATCGCCGCGACGATTTCGAGTTGCTCCAGCGCGCGGTCGCGCTCGCCGGTCCATGCGTAAACCAGCGCCAGATTGGCGACCCAGATTGGACCTTCGACCGCATCCTTGGCAATCGGCATCATCTCGACCGCGCGGCGTGCCTCGCTGATCGCTTCTTCTTTTCGGCCAAGCCCAGCATCCAGTTTCGCAATGCCCCCAAAGTACAGTGCATCCTTGGGTTTGTCGCCCTGTTGGGCTTCCATTTTCTCGCGCGCGGCTGCAAACGCCGCTAGAGCCTTCTCCTTATCGCCGCGCGCACGCGCAACCAGTCCCTCAGCCCAACCCGAAGGCCCTCCATCGAGAGCAAAATCCGCCCACTTCGCAGGCGTAGCGGCAATTATCCGATTCGCCGCGTCGTAGTCGCGCAGGTATAGGGCTGTTATGAATCGAGTGCCCCAGATCTGCCCCATTAGGCTGAAGTCCAGCGGCACTTGCTCTAAAAGAGATTGAGCCGCGGCTGGATCACCCTGGGCCCGCTTGATCTCAGCTCGCAGCATCTTCACCAAAGGGTCTAGTGGGCCGAGTGGGCCGCCGCTCGCAGCCTGTTTCGCCAAGAATTGTTCCAACTCGGAGTAGCGGCGCATCTCAAAAAGCGTCTGCCCCAGATGCCATGCGACCTCACCGTTGCCTGGGTC
>JBKPDP010000073.1:0-6973 GCA_046727935.1 Verrucomicrobiota bacterium
TATTTGAAGATGCCTCTTTACCACTCCCAGGCGGCCGCGCGTGCGATGGAATTGTTGCTCCAGGAATGTGAGGAGGATTCGGTCTGTCGCCAGGCGTTCCCGCAAATCCGCCTGGATTGGCAGAACGTGCTGTCGCAACTAGAACGCGAGCCGGCGCGTGTCTTGTACTCGCCGAGCGACAAAGGCGCACCGGCTAAAGTGGAGATCCGACGCGACATCTTCGCGGAGAAAGTGCGGACATGGATGTACGCCCGGGACAAAGCGCGACGGATTCCGTTTATCGTTCATCAAGCCGCCCAAGGCGATTTCGGGCCGTTCCTTCGTGAAGCGATTTCGTCGTCTATCGCGGAGTCGATCGCAGACGGAATGTATCTCTCGGTCACTTGCGCTGAAGACGTTCCGTTCATCGACCAGGCGGAAGCCGCGAAGTTAAACGAGGGAAACCCCTTCGGAAACTACCGTGTCTTTCAGCAAACCCGCGCCTGCAGCTTATGGCCGCGAGGAAAAATACCGGCCGATTATCACGACCCCGTTTCGTCGAATATTCCGGTGTTAATATTTTCCGGCAACATGGACCCAGTCACGCCGCCACAACGAGGCGAAGAGATTGCGAAATATTTGCCAAACAGCCGGCATGTCATCATTTCGCAAGCTGGCCATGGCGCGGACGGACTGAGCGATCAAGGTTGCGTCGATCACATCATCATCGAGTTCATGGACAAGGGAAGCGCCAGGGATCTCGACACGAGCTGCGTCGAGCGAATGGCCCCGCCGCCATTCGTCACTGGCGCGACGAACTAACAAGCATCCGGCCAACAAACGCGATTGACTGAACCTGTAGATGCGTCGGTTAATTAACCCGTTTTATCGGAAGGACGATGTCGATCTTAATTGAAATGCAAAAGAGCCACGACATTTCTGTCGTGACTCTCGCTTGAACGGAATTGAAAGTTCGCTATTTCTTGCCGGCGCGCGTGTAGTTGATCTCCATCGTTTTGCGCTCCTGGCCGCCCTGATTTTCGTACCATTCAAAGGTCATGTGGTTGTTGTCGGCGATCTTCAGCACTTCGCGGATCTGTTGCTTCATTCCCGGGACCGCTTCGAACTCGGAAGTGTAAGTGAACGTCTTGGTCGCCGGATCGTAGTCACCTTCGGAGAACATGATGCCCGTGCCCATGTTGTCGATCCATGAGCCGACGAATTTCTTCTTCACATTGTCGTAACCGTCGATTCCATGCCCTTTGAACGTCATCTCCTTTTTCTTACCGTCGGGACCGGGCATTTCCATTTTGCCAGTCACATCCATGACGGAGTAGCGACCATCCATGATGCTCTTGCGCGTTGCGGTGCCTTTTGATTCCTGCGGCGGCGCGCTCGGATCAGGGTTCATCCAGAACTTGATCGTGTAATTCCAGTTGCCGTCGAGGCTGGAGAGAAGCTTGTGGTTCTCATTGAGCTTCGACATCTCCATCATCTGTTTCATCATCTCCTGCTGATTCGGCTGGCCGCCTGAAGATGTCACCGGGCTTGTGGCGCCAGCTGGCGATGTGGCGGGACTTTGTGCAAATGAGGGAGTCGCGATCAGTGTCGCGAACAGAATTGCGATAAATGGAATAGATATTTTCATGGCCGGATTCTGCCAGTGACCGATCAGCGCTGGCAAGTGACAAGTGCGAAATGAAGGAAGCAAACGTTCATTTACTTTTCGTCGGAAGACCGTGAACCGCTTCCGTGCACGATGTGTAATCCAACCAGCCGAGCGATCAAGACGGTGAGATAAATCTGGCCCATCACCGCCTCCAGCATGGCCATGGTGCGCGCCATTGCTGACCGCGGAACGATATCGCCGTACCCAACGGTGGTCAGCGTCATAAAGCGCTTAAGTACCTCAGTCGCGCCACCCGCGCGACATAGTCGTGTGGGCCCGTCTCGGATAGATTGGCGAACGCGCCCGGCGCCATTTCATCAAGAAGCGCATAACCAAACGCCCAGGCGTATCCATGAGCATGTACACACAAATGGCGGCAAAAATTTTATCGGCGGTAACTCTGCCGCCGCGCAAGACATACCCGAGAATAGTCACTGAGAAGAAAGCGACCAGAAGGATGAGGCATGTATCCGAGACGAGCGCCGCCCAGTGCTGCTCAAAAATGAGAAGAAGCATCGTGCCGATGATCGAGATCGCTGATAAGACGATCGCGACGACGAAGAGGTGCTTTCGTTCGCTGAGCGCGTACGACGCGGCTAGCAACACCGTCGCTCCGAGAACGTTCAGAATCAAAATGCCGTGTTGAAGCGTTGCAACAAACGGACTGACGATGAAGAGGAGCAGTATGGAAATCAACAGCGTCAGGTGTCGCCAGCGATGTTCGTGGGTTGCCATTCAGTAAGTCGATTACAAACAGGTCGCGCGCAGTGTCGCCGGACGTGATTAGGCCGGCTATCACAAATTTCGCGTTATCGAGTGCACGTGCGAAAGGAAAAAGTTCGTTTCGGCGAGTCGCGCAACTAATCCTCGCGGGTAAGGTTCACGAAGATGAAACCAGAAAATCCGACAATTGAAATTTGCCCTGGCATCACCCGGCGGACGGTCGCACACGGCAAAACGATGTATCAGATGATCGCCACACTCGTGGCCGGGAGTCGCATGCCCGCGCACTCGCACCCACAGGAGCAGATTGTTCACATTCTGGAAGGTCGAATGCGCCTCATTGTTGATGGCACGCCGCACGAGCTTTCAACCGGCGATTCATTCTATCTTGCGAGTAACGTCTCGCACGGTGTCGAAACAATATTGCCGACGCGCGTGCTAGATACTTTCAGCCCGCCGCGAAACGATTACCTGGCGATCGACGAAAAAGTTCGCCATGGTGCGTTGTAGCTGCTCAATCGGAAACAATTAGTTCGCCGCGGCGGCCTTGGCGAGCGAGCGCTGATTGCAGGCGGCGCGCAAAGCTTTCAGCTCAGCACGCAGCACGACCATTCGCAGAGCCACGCCTTTGTATTTTTTTGTGGTCCCTGTGACCGTTCGATTGACCGCGCCTTGGCCGACCAGACCCTGAAGCTTTTCATAAACACGCAACCGCAGCATCTCCTCGCCGCCACTGGCGAGGTTTCGTTCCCGAAGATTGAGCAGGATAATGTCGAACAATGGCTTGAATTCAAACGAGGCCTTGGACGAAAGCACCGCCACCAGCTCTTCGGTGATGGTGTCGGGCGCGCGCCGCGTGAAAGAGATGCCAGATCGTTTAGACATGGACGACTATAGCAGCGATCCGGGAAATAGCGACCCCCAGGTGCGAAGAGAGGAACTAATGATCGGATACGCGTCTTCGATCGCCACCATTTTTTCGTGCGCGACCTCGTTAGTCACGTCGACTTGGAAGACACCGTGAATTACGATTTGCGCGGGAGACTCACTCGTCTCGCGCCACAAAACAGGAGGGACATTTATGAGAATCATCAGCTACGTAGTTTTCATGTTTATGACGGCGTCTGCTTGCGCTCAAGCAACGCCGTCTGATGAAAAACAAATTCTAAAGCTCGAAAACGATTGGGTTCGAGCTCTGAAAACGAAAGACCGAAAACTCTTAGATACGATCGTAGCTCCAGACTTTTCGTTCATAGAACCCGATGGAACGGTCAAAAATCGCGATGAGTATCTCGCGGATCGATCTAGTGACATTGCTGATGTCGAATCATTCGAAAATGTCGATCTTAAAGCCAGGGTGTTTGGAAATTGCGCGTTAGCATCCGGGGTCGCAAAAATTACAGAACGGCGACAGGGGAAGCGTTACCGTTTTGGCCTTCGTTGGAAAGAGCTGTGGCTAAAAGCTAAAGAAAAGTGGCAAGTGGTTGCCTCGCAGGCAACACCCGTAAATCCGAACTGGGACACAGGTTTTGTCATCAAAGAATAGGAGAGTATCTCCATTTTTCCGTGCGTGTCGGATAAACCCTAATCCAACGACGGCCAACGCGAGCCCGGTCAGCGGGGGCACTGGTCAGAAGTCTGTTGCCTTTGCGGAAGATCTTACTTCCTCTGATCAATGAAAATTTCCCAGCGCTTTACGCTTTCCAGTTTCAGGATGCCGTGCTCAAACCAAGGGTCGTTCTTCAATTTCTCTCGCACTTCATTTTCATCCTCGGCGTTCACGATTAAAAGAGCGCCTTGCGGCATCTCGGCTTCATCAACCAAAGGGCCCCCCATCAAAATAAAACCGTCATCAACGAGCGGATCGATGAACTTCGCGTGCTCGTCCCAAAAAGGCTGCTCACGCGTGCCCTTGGAGAAATCACGATTAGGGCCGGCTGAAGAAATTGCTAGGAACGTCTTCTTCATTAGAAAACGAACTTCAAACGTCCCCGCATCGCATCAAGCTTTCGGCTCATCTGCGATCCGGAGCACGACTTTCCCGCGCGTATGATGTGTCGCAGCCTGTTGTTGCGCCGCGATCCCTTCGCTAAGCAGGAGAACCTGCGTCACGATTGGTTTGATCTTTCCGGCATCGATCAGTTGCGCGATTTCTGCGAGGTCTTCGGCGTCCGGATGAACGGAGATGCCTGCGCCGCGAATCCCATGTTTCTTGAGCTCGACCGGGTCGGGACGCGCGACTAGCGACATCACGATGCCGCCTTTCCTAACTACGTCGTAAGAACGGGCTAGCGTTTCTTTGCCCACGGGATCGAGCACAGCGTCCACGTCCTTCGCCACATCTTCGAACTTTGTCTTTGTATAATCGACGGCTACATCTGCGCCGAGTTGCTTTAAGAGGTCCTGGTTTGCAGTCGAGGCGGTCGCTATAACGCGTGCGCCACGCGCTTTTGCGATCTGGACTGCGAAATTACCGACGCCGCCTGACCCGCCGTGAATGAGAACAGTTTGTCCCGGCTGTAGTTTCGCCATGTCTACGAACGCCTGCCACGCAGTCAAGGCGCCCATCGGGACTGCGGCGGCGTCCACAAAATTGAGAGACTTGGGCTTGGCCGCTACTTCCCATTCTTTGACAGTGATGTACTCGGCCCAGCCGCCGCCGAAAGTTGGATAGCCGTAAACGGCGTCGCCGACTTTGAGCTTAGTGACGTTCGCCCCTGTTTTCTCTACGACACCGGCGACGTCGTAGCCCGGGATTAATGGCAGGTGCGTGCCGAATTCCCGCGCGTATTTGCCGCTAAGCGTGAGCGGGTCGGCTGGATTGACGCTGCTTGCGATCACACGCACGAGAGCTTCGTCTTCTCCCGGCTCAGGTCGCGGGACTTCTTCGACCTTCAAGACGTCAGGTGCGCCATATTCATGGGCGACGACCGCCTTCATCATCGGCTTTTCCTCGGCGGGCGCGGCGCAAACGAACAGCAATGGCGCAGTCGCAATGGTTAAGAGGACGGGTATGTACTGAGACCTTTGCATGGCGCAGCTTCGCGTGCGATGGCGCGAGGCGCTAATCCGAAATCGCGTTATCTGGTCTGCGGCTGACAAAGCCGCCTCTACACCGCTCCGCGGAAACTCGCGGCGCGAGATATCAAACGTGAGCTCAAACATCCGCGGAGATCATTCACCTTTCAATTGAAGGCTGCTGCAGTGAGTGCACAGTAGTCACAACCAAGGTGAAAACTGCTGTCGCAGCTCAGAATTCCAGTGCGAGGAAAATAATCATTGTCCTCGCTGTGACGGTAACGGTCTGCGTGGTTTCGTTAATCATCGCAGGCGTTACCAGCTTGATCTCGTTGGCTGACAGAATCCATCCGGTTGCTGGTACGATCGTATTCTGGGCTATTTGCCTGGCTGCTGGAGGTTTCGCGCTGTACTGCGCGGTTGCATACGGCAAACTTCCTCCTGCACTTCTCCCGCCCGAGGAGAATTCCGGCCCGAACTACGACGCCTTTTTGGAAGCGCTGCGTATCCGACTCGCCGCAAATCCGCGGACACGAGATCTGCCGCTCGTCAGCATAGAAGAGATCGAAAAGGCAATTGGGCATTTGTCCGTGCAGGCGGATTCGGTCGTCCGCAGAACGGCAAGCACGGTATTTCTTAGCACGGCGCTAATGCAAAACGGACGGCTAGACGGGCTGATCGTGCTCTTCACTCAAATTCAAATGGTCGGACGTATCGCCCGCATTTACGTGCAGCGTCCTTCACCTCGCGAATTAGTACGACTGTATGCCAACGTAGCTGGCACCGCTTTTGTCGCGAGCGGGATGGAGTCGCTCGACCTTGGAGAAATGGTCGCACCGCTTGCTGTCTCTGTGGTGCCCGCGCTCAAAGGCGGGATTCCAGGCTTGAGTGGCATCTCAGCTCTCCTCGTGAAATGTGTTTCCAACGGCGCTGCGAACGCGTTCCTCACATTGCGCGTGGGCGAAGTTGCGCGGCGCTATTGTGAACTCACTTCAAAATGTCCACCTGAACTCATCCGCAAATCCGCTACAGCTGCGGCGGTTCAGCATCTTGGTCGAATCGTACGCGAAAATGGCGCGCTTGTTGTGAGGAAGATTTGGGCAAGCACGGGGCGCGCACTCATCGACAGCGGCGTATCGAAAGCCGAGGATATTGCAGGCGCGACACGCGACCTTTTTGGCAAAATTTCACCCTGGCGATTGAAAGAAGAAGATCCGGCTGTTCGTCAGTGATTTGCTGCACCGCAGTGATTTTGTTTTCTCGACCAATTGTCTTTCTGATCTTAGCGCTTACTACAAACGCCGCTGTCGTTCGTGTGAATTCCGCTGCCCGGGTACGTGAGCGGAAGGTGGATGTTGGCGAAGGCGTATCGCTGCGGGTTACCAAGGCCGGCCAAGGCGGTTCGACTTTGGTTTTTATTCCTGGCTGGAGCACAGGTGCGGCACATTTGGCAGCGCCAAATCGAGACTTTCGCAAAAACCGGACATGTAATCTCGTTCGATCCGCGTTCGCAGGGCGAATCGACGAAGACGACCAGCGGTAACACGCCGGAAATGTGTGCGGGACCGCCAGCAGCGGTGCACA
>JBKPDP010000074.1:0-30943 GCA_046727935.1 Verrucomicrobiota bacterium
TCGGGATAATGGGTGACATCGGCAAGCGCGTGGTCAGCGATGACATAATAAACCAAGTCATCACTTCCGATATTCCGAAGCTGGTGCGCCTCCTCTGGCGGATGGATGAATGCATCGCCAACGCCAACGGCTACTGTCTCGGCTGAAGTCCGCACCTCACCTTTGCCAGAAATAATGACGTAAAGCTCCCACTGCGCCGAGTGCGTGTGAAACGGCCAAGCGCCTCGATTGGGTGGAACTCTGACTAACTCCAAGTCAAAGGGATGGCCACCAAAAACCCCGACATCCTTCAAACCACCGAGTGCCAAAGAAATGTGCTTCCTGAATACCGAAAAAGTGCCTTTGGGCGAATGCTGCACTGTCTCTGAAACCTGTGAAATGTTAACCTTTCTCATGGCGCTCACGATGCCTAACGAGACTGGAGATCAGCCGTGGGCGGAGTCGGTGGCAATGACACTCAAGTTGCCTCGCGCAGGGGCCATCGGCTGCATCTACTGGTTAGGCCGGATTGACTCTTGGACACAGTCTGACCTTTAGTCGGCCTTCGCGGCCAACCCATCAATCGTTTTCCATTCTTGCGGCGTTAACTGAAGCTTTGCAGCAGCGACGTTTTCTTCTAGGTGCGCTACATTCGCTGTGCCGGGAATTGGTAGCGTCACGGGTGATCGCTGCAGGAGCCACGCAAGTGCAATCTGTGCAACACTCGCGCCATGAGCCTTTGCCACTGCGGCCAGCGTATCACCAGCTTTAAACCCCCTACTTCCTCCAATGGGAGACCAGGGCATGAAGGCAAGGCCCTCCTTCTCGCAATAGGTCAGAGTGTTTTCCCACTTCCGGTCTTCAATGTTATAACGGTTCTGGACGCTCATGATTTGAAGAACCTTGCGCGCCCGTTCGATTTCCTCCGGGCTGACCTCCGATAATCCGACATGCCGAATCTTTCCGGCGCTCTGCATTTCCTTGAGCGCGCCGAGCGATTCCTCTAACGGCACTTTTGGATCGACCCGGTGCAACTGATACAGGTCGATTCGCTCGAGCCGCAGCCGCTTTAGGCTTTTCTCCACACAACCTTTAAGATAATCAGGTCGACCATTTCGTTCCCTGTGGTCAGGCCCTAGTCGCAGCAGACCGCCCTTGGTTGTGATAACGAGTCCAGCCGGATAAGGATGGAGTGCCTCGGCGATGAGCAGTTCGCTTGTTTCCGGTCCGTATTCGTCGGCCGTGTCGATTAAGTTCACTCCTAGTTCGACCGCACGTCTTAGAACTTTAAGCGCGTTGTTCCGGTCGGCTGGCCATCCCCAATTGCCTTCGCCAGTAATGCGCATTGCGCCAAAGCCGAGCCGATTGACCGGGAGGTCACCACCCAACTTCCAAATGGAATTTGTGGCGAGGTTCGGTGTCGTCGGCGATTCGGTTCCGAATATTGAGGCCGACTCTCCCAGTAACAGAGCCGCGCCGCTTGCCAGACTGACTCCAAGAAATGTCCGACGGGTGATGCCGCTCTTCATCGGTTTTTCCTGGTTCGCTTTTGAAGATTGCTCAGGCTCGACGCGCATACAGCGGCTGGACAGGCCTAACGGGATATGGATGGAATTTCTCCGTAATATTTTACGGAATTATTCCGCCTAATCCGCTTGCTCACCTGGGAAGAATCCGATAAAGGCGAAGTCATGGACCTGGTTTTACAGCCACAGCCCGTTGCAGGCAAGAGTTGGATCTTTTTTTGTCTGCTATAGTCGGCACTATGTCCTATCCATGCTAAGAGGAGCGAGCTTTAATTTGGGCTTCAAACAAAATGAGCAAGCGAATCATTCTCCATGGGTTGTGGTCATTGACGTTGGCGGTAGCCATAGCCGACTTGGTGCGAGGCGACTCCAAGAATCTCGAAAAACTCCGCGCCCTGGGCATCTTTCAGATATGACCCAGGCGAAAGATGCTGAATACCGCAGATAACCTGCAACAATTCGATGATAACATCATTGAAGAGTGCTCCCTAAGGCACATCAAACGCAGATTTCTTCTGTTGTTCTTGATGCTGCTCATCTTGCACGCTTCGCTCCTGAGCAGCGGCGCATCAGCCGCGACTACTAATCCAGTCGTCGTCACTTTCGGTCAATCGGTGGTCCCACTCAACGGCCCATGGAAATTCCAGACTGGGGATGATCCTCGTTGGGCAGAACCGAGCTTCGACGATTCCGGTTGGGAAACCGTTGATCTGACCCCGGCACCGGGCGCTCACGACTCTGATGTCGGGCTCACGAGCTACGTCCCAGGCTGGCAAGCGAAGGCGCATTCCGGCTATTTCGGCTATGCCTGGTATCGCATTCACGTGTCGGTAGATGCTCCGCCAGGAGAAGTCCTTGCACTCTGTGGCCCTTTCTATGTCGATAGCGCCTATCAAGTTTTCGTTAATGGCCAGTTGTTAGGCGGCGCAGGTAATTTTTCCGGCCGGACACCTGTAGCCTACAACATGCACCTCCCCAGAATCTTTCCGCTACCGCAATCGTTTGAGCTTGCATCTTCAGAAAACGAACACTCGGCGCTCATAGTTATCCGTGTGTGGATGGGGCCTTTGACACTAGGGCTTCCAGATGCAGGTGGAATACACACCGCACCGGCGCTTGGCACGATGGCGGGCGCCGACTCGCTTTACCAGCGTCAATGGATCGAGCTGATACGCGGCTATATCGTGGACGCCATAGAAGCCCTTCTCTTTCTACTCCTCGCGGTGATGGCTTGCACTATGATTCCATTGGACCGCTCGAATCCCGCCTATCTCTGGCTGACTGCCGCGTTGGTTCTAATTGCATTCGCTCGAGGCAATCAAGCCGTCTTCTTTTGGTGGCAATTCGAGACCATTCAGGGATTTGAATTATTCACGATTGTTCTTTTTATTCCTCTGAGCTTGGCCGTATGGACGCTAGCTTGGTGCGCCTGGTTCCGTCTGCGCGACTACGAATGGATGCCCGCCGTCATCGGCATTCTTACGCTGCTGTATATCGGTTGTCAGTTCTTACGCCGCTCTTGGTTTTACGGTGTGTTCCCACTCTGGTTCGGCACCGTCAGCTATTTCTGCATCACTTCGGTACGCTTGCTATTCGTGCTTTTGACGTTCTTGATCATTTTCCGGAGCATGCGCCAGCCGGGCAGCGAGAGATGGTTTACGCTGCCAGCAATCCTACTGATATCAGTCGGTTTGTTTGCGCGGGAATTATCTATGCTGCACGTCCCCGGGATATGGTTTCCCTTCGGCACAGGCGTTTCGCTCACGGAATACGCCTATGCGGCCTTCGACGTCGCTCTCTTCGTTTTGTTATTGCACAGGCTTTATTCCGTTCGGAAGCAACCGGCCGTCACCTAACCACGCGGAGGATTTAATAAACTAGGGGACAAGACCTGGGAAGTAAACTGGATCAACACATACACACTGATGAAAAAATGAATCTGACAAAGCGCATGAACTCCGCAACATGCCAGGCCGGGGATCGAAACAAGTGGGCGGCGGTATAGACAAAGCAATTAGCAGGCGTGATGCCAGCCAAAACCCGACCAGTAGGCGTCACAATCGTTACATCACTGATGATCTTGTTTGGCCTTGCCGAGGTGGTGACAGCATTCACTCACAATTTTTTCGGCGTTACTACGAGCCAAGCCGCTGTTTTCACTTATTCGGCCGCCGCTATTGGTGTTTTCTATTTTGTCAGTGGGTTGCTCATCCTGACCATGAAGAAGTGGGCGGCTGTGATTGCTCTCGTGTTGCTCGGCGCGGACGTTGTTGGGCGTGTCGCTCTCGCCTGCACTGCTTTGTATCCCACTGACTCCTTCAAGCAGACCTTTGCGATCGTCGCCGGCACGACCATCGCAGTCATTTTCGCCATCTACATCGGATTGAAGTGGAGTTTCTACAAATGAGTATCCTATGCAGATCATGCGGCCTAACCATGCGATGCAGCTAACACGCTCCGCCTGTAGCCGATCGTGTTGTCGTTATGCCTTAAAGGAAGGAGCTTCACTTGAGCCGAAAATTCGGTGAAATGCGACAAATTGCCTTCGTTGTTTGCGATGTCGATAACGCAATGCGTTATTGGACACAAACGCTCGGTGTTGGCCCGTTCTTTATCAAACGAAACATCGAATTCATCAACTTCATTTATCGAGACGCGAAAGCAAAATGCCCTACGGTAAGTATTGCCCTCGCGAATTCAGGATATGTGCAAATTGAACTACTTCAGCAACAAGACGACACGCCCAGCATTTACAAAGAATTTCTAGATTCCGGCAGTGAGGGATTACAACACGTTTCGTCTTGGATGACACGTGAAAACATGAAGAAAAGAAAAAGCAGCCTCATCGCCCAAGGCGTTAAGGTCGCACAAGAATGCACAATAGCTTCAAGTGGGGTTAATCTTGTCTACTTTGACACTGACAACGGTAGCGGTGGATTCATTTATGAAATCTCTGATCTTCTAGAACCGAGCCATCAAGAGCGTATTAAAAACATTGCAAAGGCAGCTCAAGAATGGAGTGGCCACGATCCAATTCGAGAAGTTAAGGCATAACAACTGTTCAACGCGGACTCACGGAACAATTAAATGAATTTCGGCATTCTCATATTCCCGGAGGTGGAAGAACTCGACTTTGTGGGGCCTTGTGAGATGCTCAGGGCTTGGAGCATATTTTATCAGGGTCCTGAGCACTGCTTGGTCGTGGCTCAGTCATTAGCTCCAGTCAGATGCGCCAAAGGATTGTCGGTCAATCCAGACGTTTCGTTCGAGCAATGCCCGCCGTTGGATTTCCTTTTGGTTCCAGGCGGCGTAGGTACGCGAAAGGAAATCGACAACGCTTCGTTGGTAACGTTCATTTCAAGACAAGCGCAACGCTGCAAAGCGGTACTTTCTGTCTGCACGGGCTCTTTCTTGCTTCATCGGGCTGGCTTGCTTTCCGGAAAGAGAGCTACGACGCACTGGAATTCCCTTGATCGCCTACGCGCCCTTGGCGATGTGAAGGTCGTCGAGGAGCGAATCGTTAATGACGGCAAAATCTGGTCCTCGTCGGGTGTTTCCGCCGGCATTGATTTAATGCTGGCATTCATTGCGAGTGCCGCTGACGTGGAAGTGGCCGGAGAGGTGCAGTTTGGCGCCGAATACTATCCGTTCTAAAAGTTGTATGGTGCGGCACACAAACACGAAAAAGCCCTGATTATTTGAAGCGTCAGGGTAACTAACTACTGCATTCCTAGCAACCGTAAGGATGGCTAGTGACCTTTACTGGTCGGTCCTTTAGTTTCCGCTCTATGTACGGAAGAACGTTCGCGCCAAGTTACTGTTCTACCAATGTTGATGGTCAGCAAATCCTTGGCAATGACAAACCGACCTTTATATTCTCCGTGGACCGCGTCCGCGAGCCCCTCTTCGTCTTTGTAATGATAGATGACAGCAAGTTTAGGCCTCACCATTGCAAAGACGCGCCCCGCATCTTCGGCAGACGCAAGTGACCGTAAGGACGGAGGCGTCGGATTTCTCGCGCCAACATTCCAGGCGACGTGGATCAGGCAGTCTGTCCCTTTTGCGAAGTCCACGAGGTTCTGGGAGAACTTCGTATCCCCGGAGATCACGACCGAGCGTCCCGAGTAATCTACGCGATAGCCAAATGCGGGCTTCACAGGACCATGGTCAACGACAAACGTGGACACCCGAACGGCGCCATCATCGTATATATTGCCCTGCTTGATTTCGTGGGCGTCGATTTCCACGCCTTTGGCTGGAAGGCTTTCAGGAGGAGACTCACGAATCCGCACGTCAAATGCAAATGCCTGGAGAAGATGCTCCGACATGCTGCGGGTTCCTGGCGGTCCCCAGACACGCAGGGGTCTGTCGCGCCCTAGAAACCATCCCGAAAGCCACAGATCGGGAATTCCAACCACGTGATCGGAGTGAAGGTGAGTGAGAAAAAGACCGTCAATTTGGCTTGGCTTCACTCCTGCCTCGGCCAGGCGAATCACCGCACCGCGACCGCAATCGAAGAGCAGTCTCTTGCCGCCGGCTTCGACGAGAATGGCCGAGCCGTATCGCTCAGCGTCAGGAAACGGAGTTCCTGTTCCCAAGAGCGTGACCGTCATTTTGTCAAGGGGCTCGGCCACCCAAGCTCTGCTAACCGTGGACAAACAAATGATCAATGCAATTAGTTGTGTTGAAGGTCTCATTGTGCCTCGTACCTCGCAGGATAAACATCTAAACATCAAGTTCATTAGCAACACATCCAACGTGGTTTCCCATATGGCCCCAAAAATCCAACCTGCGACCCTCGAGGTTCCCACTGGGGCTTTACGCCCACAATCTCTCCAGCCTATCCAACAATTTGCCTTCGTGCTTTCTTCGAAACTCGTCCTTCTAAAGGCGGCGACATTCGAGGGAACGGACACTATGTTGAGAGAAAACCTGAGTTTGCCGGTTAGCGCAGTTGAATCTGAGCGTGCATAGGCGGATGGGCAACGGATACGGTATCTGTCCCGGATCCCTCCGAAGTGGTCTTATGACATCGCGCACAGTGGGTCTTGTAGTTAAATCATTTTAGTTCGATGACTGCGTTTAGTGTGCTTGTTAATTCCCACACACAGCCGACGCTTCATTGGGACGGCTGAGCCCGATTTGTCGGAATCGTGTCCTATTAAGAATATCGGCCCGCGGCATACATTCTTCCCCGAATGAATCCTAAACGGATCGGATTTTTCGTGCTCGATCTACTCGAAGTGAAAGAGAAGGGCGGGAAGATACGGGAAGGTGCCCGCCAGCGGATCGATGTCATGCTGAAGGACTCCAAACAGTTTGAGATTAAAGACAACCAAGAATCAGTAGGAGTTGTCGAATCGATTTTGTTTCAGCCGTTGTCAATGTAAGTGGTGGTTCAATCGTTTCCTAGATTTTGATTCAGAGGATGACTAAACTCAAGGAAGACTCTCTCTCGCCTCCAGCTGGAATATGTAAGGTGAAGGACTTTATGATTTTGTCTGCCCCTGCGAAAGTACAAGTTAGATCTGTTATGCGTTGGATGAGCGCACTATTATTTTTTGTTTGTGCATGTGTAGCGGCCGACTTACCCGCGAACCTTAAGAGGGACATTAATGCTGCTAACCAAGCCTGGGTCGACGGTCTCAAGGCCGGAGATGCAAACCGTATCGTTTCTAGCTACTCTCAGAACTCCGTCAACTGCAATGCTGCTGGTGACTGCGTCAAAGGACCGATGGCAGTGGCTGCGCAATACAAAGAAATAATTGCCAGGTTCGGACGCGCGACCAGCTGCTTTGTGCGCAGCGAGACTTTACATGTCGATCACGACCTCGCTTATGAATCCGGTTACGCAGAGGCATATTTTCTCAACGGTGCTGTCCGTAGGGGGCGATTCAGTACAGTATGGAAGCTCCAAGGTGACGGACACTGGAAGATCTTTCGCAACGTCTCGTTGCCACCAGCTCCTGATGGCTGGGACACCCAACCGCTTAAACCCGCTGGCCTAGGAGACTCAAATAGCAGACTCTGTGAGTAGTAGCGTTACAGCTTCTTTACGCGCAAATCCACGACCTCTTCCGGCTATCGTTGTCGGCGGATTCATCGTCGGTGTGCTCGATCTGAGTTACGCGATCCTGGTTTACAGTCCCCACCGGCCCATTCTTATCCCGCAAACGATCGCCAGTGGAGTCCTGGGCATGAAGTCGTACAGCGGCGGTGCTCAAACCGCCGCACTGGGAATTCTCCTGCACTTTGTCATCGCTTTTGGCGCCGCGACGGTCTACTACATCGCTAGCCGCAAGCTCGCGTTCTTAGTTCATCGCGCCATCCTGTTCGGCCTCATCTACGGTGCTTTGGTGTATCTCTTCATGCATCTGGTCGTACTGCCGCTCTCTGCGGTACCTGGTGGTAACATGCCGCTTATTTACAAGGCTTGCGAATTCGTCGAGCACTGGTTCTGTGTGGGCTTGCCTATCTCTCTCTCCGTTCGCCACTATTCGCGCTGACTGCCACCATGGCTGCCATGCCAATTTCAGCGCAGGTTGGTATTGCCGGATTAATGACGAAAGGTCAATTTTAAGTGGCACAAACGGATTTTCTATTTCATTCCAACGACCCTCGGTGCCAGGGAACCGTTCCGCATTCCGCCGTGGCCGTTACGACTGCTCCTTCCCTACGTCGCTACATGTTTTACCCCTCCCGCTTGCGAGTCAGCAATAGGAAAGCGAAATGCGATCTACGATGGGAACCACAATTTCCAAGTTACCAGGAAGTCATCGCCCGAGTAATAGTCGAATACAAATGGAAGGGAGACGATTAGGCTCTGCAGGCGCGGAGTGTGAGCGTCGCTAGTAACAACATGGATATATCGAACCAAACACGTTCAGTCCGCCCAAAGTATGTCGTCCTCAACGACGCGCTCTATGAGTACACTGTGAGCCGTAACTCGGACGCACGAGACCCGCTCCTGGAAGCCCTGAGAACAGAAACCGAAGCGTTAGGAGATATCGCCCGGATGCTGATCAGCCGCGAACAAGGCCGCTTTCTGACGATTATCGCCAAGCTCCTAAATGTACGGTCAGCCGTCGAGGTTGGCACCTTCACCGGCTACAGCTCTATCTGCATCGCGCGCGGGTTGGCAGCTCGCGGCCGGCTCACCTGCTTTGATAACAATGAAGAATGGATATCCATCGCGCGTCGCTACTGGGAAGCAGAGGGTCACGAAAAGCGAATTGAACTTCGCCTTGGCGATGCGGCCGAGCAGTTACGAAATTGGCAACCGCCTGAACCACTCGATCTGGTCTTCGTTGATGCGGACAAGACTGGCTATGACGTTTATTACGAAATGTTACTCCCGCACATGCGAGCAAACGGCCTGTGCATTTTCGACAACATGCTCTGGGGCGGCCGAGTCATCGAACGACCACTCACAGACCCCGATGGCGTTGCCATCAATGCTTTGAACGAGAAGCTCGCTAATGATCCCCGTGTCGAAACGGTGTTGTTGCCTGTCGGGGATGGGATGCACCTCGCGCGTAAGAAATGATCACTCACCTTATCATCTTCTACGGGACGATCGCACTCACATTGGATAGGAATGCGACCGCGGCGGCCGTCGCGACGGACGAGCAGCAAATCAAGTACGAGGGGTCAGGAAGTGTGAAGTTTGCCTTCTACGTACGTCACGGCATTTCCGCCGATGCCGACACGTTCGCCGCGGTCCTCGCAAAGTAGTTCGCCGCCACGTTTAGAAAGTTGACGGGCGCGGAGCGCTAATTCCGCACAGCGAAGATGTCCAAAACGCCGTTCCTCGTTCGTCGTAATAGATGAACGGAAACGAAACTGCTGAAATCCCATGTGCCCAGTTTGTGTAACAAACGCCCTGTTGATGGCCGTCAGCGCGAGCTCAACTGGCGGCTTAACGGCTTTAGCTATGAAGAAACTTTATTGGAAATCCAAGCGAAATCATCAAACCGAGGATACCGGAGGAGAACAAAATGAAAATCGAAGCAATGGAACACAGAAAAACAAAGGCTAACTACACGAGGCCCCACAAAATCGTATCGAAGGCCGAGTGGCTGGTTGCCCGCAAGGACTTGCTGAAGCGAGAAAAGGAACTGACGCAGTTGCGTGACGAAATCAGCAGGCATCGCCGCGAGCTTCCCTGGGTCAAAGTCGAAAAAGAATATGTCTTCGACGGGCCGGAGGGGAAAGTCACGCTGGGGGAGCTGTTCGACGGCCGCAGCCAACTCTTCATCAAACACTTCATGATGGGTCCCGGCGCCGCGCAACAGTGCGTTGGGTGCTCGCTTGAGGTCGATCATGTCGAAGGATTGCTTGAGCATCTCCAAAACCACGACGTGACCTATGTGGTGATCGCCCGAGCGCCCATCCAAGAGATCGAGGTTGTGCGTCAGCGGATGGGCTGGCGTTTCCTCTGGGTTTCGTCCTACCACAGCGATTTCAATTATGACTTCAACGTTTCTTTCAAGCCAGAGGAGGTCGCTTCGGGGCACGCCCTTTATAATTTTCAACAGGCGCCGGAATGGGCGGCCGGGATTGAAGACCTTTCGGGCGACAGCGTCTTCTACAAGGATGAGTCAGGCCAGATCTTCCACACCTACTCGACTTATGGTCGAGGCGGGGAGCAATTTCTCGGGATTTACGGCTATCTTGACGTCATGCCGAAAGGACGAAATGAGAACGGGCCATATTACTCGCTGACAGATTGGGCTCGGCCGAGGAACATGTACTGGAAAGGCGGAATGGTCGAGGCGAACGGCCGATACCATGCGCCCAGCTGCGGGTGCGCGATGCACAAGTGAGCTGGGACGGCAGACCGTCGTGAGATAACCGTAGAAATGAAACGAAGTAAGTAACGCAAAAAATAAATAAATAACCATGAGTGAAAATAACGACAAACGAAGCATTCAACCTTACCTCTTCTTCAACGGCAATTGTGAACAAGCCATTGAATTTTACCGCAAAGCCCTCGGCGCGGAAGTCGAAATGATGATGCGCTTCAAGGAGAGTCCTGAGCCGGCTCCGCCCGGAACGGTGCAACCCGGTTTCGAGAACAAAATCATGCATGCCAGCTTCCGCATCGGTCAGACGACCGTGATGGCGTCCGATGGCTGCTCCGCGGACAAGGCCAGTTTTCAAGGTTTTTCGCTATCGCTCAATGCACCTAGCGAGCAAGAAGCGGATCGCGTTTTCACTGCGCTGGCAGACGGTGGACAAGTCAAGTTGCCACTGACGAAAACATTCTTTTCGCCGCGCTTCGGCATGGTTGAAGACCGGTTCAGAATTGGATGGATGATTAACGTCGCGCCTGCACCAAAGAAGTGAGGCGCAGCCATCTAAATTCAAATAACCAACGAATGAAAGGATAACCAATCATGTCAACAACCACCACAAACACGATCCGGCTTCACCGGGTGCTCCGTGCCAGGCCTGAGAAAGTCTATCGCGCGTTCCTTGACGCGGATGCGATGGCCAAGTGGCTTCCGCCAAACGGATACACGGGAAGAGTTCACCATATGGATGCAAAAGTCGGCGGCACGTACAAGATGTCGTTTACCAATTTCACTACCGGCAAGAGCCATTCCTTCGGCGGAACCTACGTCGAGCTGAAGCCACACGAGCACATTCGCTACACGGACAAATTTGACGACCCAAACCTGCCCGGAGAAATGCAAACGACGATTAGATTGAAGCGGGTTTCGTGTGGAACTGAATTACACATCGTGCAAGAGGGCGTGCCTTCGGCTATTCCCGCCGAGGCCTGCTATCTCGGTTGGCAGGAGTCGCTGACGCTGCTGGCCAAACTCGTCGAGGCCGAAATTCCAGATCAACTGTAAACTGTGTGCAGTTCGCCATGGAACAGATCTTACATAATCCGCTCCAGCTGCGGGCCGATCTGCCCGTGCCGGAGGACGATGGTGCCGCGCGCCATCTTACAGGAATGAGCCTTCCTGACATCGCATTGCCGGCTACCGACGGGTCAAACGTCCAACTTGGTAACCTGACAGGCCGGACAGTCATCTATATTTATCCGCGCACCGGGCGCCCGGGCCAACAGCTGCCGACAGGCTGGGATGGGATCGCTGGCGCGCGCGGCTGCACACCGCAATCATGCGGGTTTCGCGACCATTTTGCCGAATTGAAGTCGCTCGGGGTGCCGCAGATCTACGGTCTCTCGACCCAAGATAGCGACTATCAGCGCGAAGCGGTTGAGCGCCTGCATTTGCCTTTCGCCATTTTGTCGGACAAGGAGTTCAAACTGACCCGGGCACTCAATTTGCCGACCTTCGAAGTGGACGGCATGATCTTGCTCAAGCGAATGGCACTGGTGATCGACGACGACATGATCACGAAAGTGTTCTATCCGGTTTTCCCGCCGGACAAGAATGCGTCGGAAGTGGTGGCGTGGCTTCAAACTCGTGAGAACAAGAACGAAGACAACTGACGAAACCCAAATTCGCGTCGTAATCGAGCAATGGGCAGATGCGCTCCGCAACAAAAACGCTACTGACGTCTTCTCGCATTATGCTCCGAAGTTGGTTCACTTTTCACTCGCTCCGCCATTGCTCTCGGCTACATCGGACGCCATGGGTCTGAGCGCTTGGTTCGCTACTTGGGACGGCCCGATTGGCTATGAAATCCACGATCTTACTACCACGGTCGGCGGCAACGTAGCCTTCAGCCATAGCCTAAATCGGATGCACGGAACAAAGACGGATGGCTCCAAAGGCGACCTCTGGTTTCGACATACGCTTGGCTTTCGAAAAATTGGCAGCGAGTTGAAGATCGCGCATGAGCATGAATCAGGCCCTTCTATATGGATGGCAGCTTCAAAGCTGCTGTGGACCTCAAGCCGTAGCCAGGGAACGACGGCTTCCCGGCCGTCGCGGAAACTAAGTAGCCCAATTGCATGGATCGTTCAGAAAGGCTCTCCGCTGCGGACACGTTAATCGCCTGCGAAAATGAAACATGGCGTCTGATTAAACAGAAAGACTTGCAGGGGTTTTCCAGCTATCTGGCTGAGGATTTTTACGACATTTTCCCTGATGGACGAGAGCGAACAAAACCGGAGCTGCTAGAGTTTTTGAGTGAAGCCGAGCTGAAAGATTATCGGCTCAATAATTTCCGAGTCACAATGCTGAACAAAGACGCTGCTGTCATAACTTACTATGTTGATGCGTGTGCTGTGATTCAGGGAAAAGAAATTGTGATGAAAAATTCCGTGACATCAGGCTGGGCCCGGCGCGGTGGCAAGTGGTTGATCGTATTCGCCGTCGCTTCGGCGCGGTGAATTGGCGCTTTGCTAGTCTCTTGAACAAAGGAAATTCGATGATTACACCAACCTATGAAAAACAGATATCAACGAACAGCTATGCGAGGATGCCGGAAAGACGCGACTGATGCCAGAGCGAACGGCAGCATGGCCATCAGAGAACTCAATTTCGTCCGCGGTTGCGCAATCATAATGACGATGCTCGTGAGCGCATCGTTAGTTGCGCAGACAGCCCCCTACGATTCAGCAAAGCCGCTCCCACACGCGACGCTGTTTGCGCCCGGCATCATCTCTACCGGCGACTACGACTCGCACACGACCTTCACGCCGGACGGCCGCGAAATGTACTTTCTCAAAATGGCGCCAAATTTCGCGCGTTGGTCTATCTTCTTTTCGCGCTACAAGGACGGCAGTTGGTCGCCGCCGGAGGTCGCGCCGTTCTCGGGTCAATACCAGGACGCCGATCCTTACATCACCGCTGATGGAAAACGCTTCTACTTCATCTCCGACCGTCCCGTAGAAGCGGGAGGCGAACGCCAGTCGCATCACGACATCTGGGTCATGGACAAGACGGACTCAGGCTGGAGCGCGCCGCGTCACCTGCCGGCACCGGTCAACAGCGACGCCGACGAATTTTATCCGATCGCCTTAAAGAACGGGACCGTGTACTTCGGATCGCAACGCAAGGAGGCCAACGGTGTGGGCGACATTTATCGCGCTATGCCACAGAAGGACGGCAGCTATGCTGCGGAGAATCTCGGTCCGCCCGTTAATACCGGCGCAGGCGAGTACGAAGCGTTTGTTACCGAAGATGAGCGTCTGCTGTTGCTCGCGATCACGAGGCGACCTGACTCCCTTGGCGATATCGATCTTTATGTCTCGTACAAGCAGGCCGATGGCAAATGGGGCGAGCCAGTCAATCTGGGACCGGAGATCAATTCCCCGGCACGCGAGCTATCACCTAAACTGACGCCAAATGGCAAATACCTAATCTGGATGAGTTGCCGCGTGCCAGAACTGCCTGCGAAACCGCAGCGGCGCACCACCGCTGAGGTATTGCAAGAATTGCACGCACCTGGCAACGGACTCGGGGATATTTACCAGATCGATGTTTCTGCCGTGCCAGCGTTAAAACCTCCAAAGTGAGCAGCGCGTCCACCTACATGACCACAAGGAACCGCGGGAATAACAAAATAGTTTACAAATCCGACATCGTACCGACCGCACAACAGATTATTGAACTCTACAACGATGCGGACCTTCCAAGGCCGACGCATGATCATCGAAGAATAAAAGCAATGTTCGAAAATTCAGATCTGATTGTAACCGCCTGGGACGAAAACAAACTAGTAGGTGTTTCTCGCACAATCACAGATTGGGTTTGGTGTAGTTACCTTGCAGATCTCGCTGTCAGTCCCGCTTACAAAAGATCAGGGATCGGCAAAAAGCTTATTGAGCTTGCCAGAGAGAAAATCGGAGAACGATCAATGCTCTTACTACTCTCAGTCCCAACAGCGATGGATTATTACCCCAAAGTAGGATTTGTAAGGGAGAATAGAGCTTTCATCATACATAGGACAAAATAGCACAAGTGCAACGTAGACCATCGTCGTGGCTTGGTAATTCTGGAAGCACGTCTTCAGGTCTGCACCTGTACTTCCACGTCGCCGACCCAAAGTCGGAGCTCGCTAGTGGAGGTTCGAGGTAGTAGGCGTGTTCGACAACATCGGGGCTATCGAAAGCGAACAGCAATGGAGCGCCGTGCCGACGGGAACTGGCGAGACATGCACAGGCGAGCTGCCTGCACCGAATACAGTCGTTAACTTTCCAACTAAATAGGTTAATGATCACCGGATCAGGGATGACTTTGCGCAAAGTGGCCTTGTTGAACTTCACTAACTGGGTCTTGCGCCCGAGCGGATCACTTCTATCCGGCTATGAAAGAAATTGCAGGGCAGACACAGCATCTCCTTTCGCCGACCATAAATGACAAGCTGCTGACTTGCTCTGAAAGCCTCATGAAGCGCTTCAAACCTATCCTATACGCGGGCGCCCTGGTTGGCGTCCTCGACATCACGGCGGCGTGCATCAATGCACGTGTTGCCTACGGCTTCACGCCAGCGCACGTGCTGCAAAGCGTGGCTGGAGGTTTGCTGGGGCGTGGCAGCTATAATGGCGGACTCACAACAGCAACGCTCGGTCTTGTGATGCATTTCACAATGGCGCTAACTGTAGCGGCGATCTTCTACGTATTGAGCCGGCGGTTTCCATTGCCCCAAAAGCTTTCAGGTGTCGTGGCTGTGGGACTGCTTTATGGAGCGGCGGTTTTTGTGGTCAACAACTTTGGTACGGCGCCGTTCCTGTCGTGGTTTCGCAGTCTTTATCTGCATACGCCGATCTTATTTAAACCGCCGATGGGCTGGTCGCAGCTCGTCATTCACCTATTCTGTGTGGGTCTGCCTAATGCGCTCGTGGTGGCGCACTACTCGAGAAAGCCGTGAAGACAAGATGTGCTTTTCGCCGTGCGCGCAGCGCAGGATAGTGCGTGCAGCCGCTTCAGCCGGAGGATCGCACTGCATGGCGCGCTTGGAACATTTCGCGTCAGGTCACCAGGTTTAATTCTCAAAGTGGCCTTATCGAAGTTTGCCGACTGGATATTGTGATTAGATCGATCGGTTGAAAACTTGGCTGCAGCATTCCGCTACAGACATGAATCCGAAGACGGTTGGCCTGGTTGCACTCAAGCACGTGACCGCCGTTGATGTGACAGGGCCGGCCGAAGCCTTTGCGCGAACGAAAATTCGCATTAGCAGCCAATCAACCGGCTCCGGAAGCTTTGGCCGTTGTTACCGGGTGTTAACTCTTGGCGTTGACGCGGGACCGTGCGTGACGGAATGCGGCATTGAGATACAACCGCATTTGAATCTCGAACGGGCACCGCCGCTCGATACGTTGTTTGTTTGTGGCGGTAGCCAAATTCACGATCCAAGTCCGAGCAGGAAGCTGGCCAAATGGCTAAAGCATCGGTCACCACTCACGCGGCGTGTTGTTGGTATTGGAACCGGCGTTCACGAACTCGCCGCGACGGGATTACTCGATGGCCGGCAGGTAGCGGTTCACTGGCGTCTCGCTAATGATGTCGCAGTGCGGTTTCCCAGTGTTGGGGTAAACCCCAAGGCGCTGTTCATCAAAGACGGTCCCTTCTACAGTTGTGCTGGCGGCGCTTCAGCAATCGATTTGTCACTTTCTCTGATCGAAGAAGACTTTGGCCGTCAGATCGCCCTGAATGTGGCGCGGGAACTCGTTGTTCACCTTAAACGATCGGGTGAACAGGAGCAGTACTCTGAGGCGTTACAGTTTCAGGTTCAATCCTGCGACCGCTTCGCCGACATATCCACTTGGATCTTGTGTAACCTCAATCAGGATCTTTCTGTCGAGGCGCTTGCGCAGAAGGCATGCATGTCACCGCGCAATTTCGCTCGCCTGTTCAAGCATTCTTTCGGGACCACACCGGCGGAATTTGTCGCTACTGCTCGTATCAGAGAAGCGCAACGCCGGTTGGAAGTTCCTCGGAATAGCATTGAGAGCGTCGCCAATTCTGTTGGATTCCGAAGTGCTGACGCTTTTAGTCGAGCATTCCAGCGGGAGGTAGGTTGCCGGCCCAGCGCCTATCGCTCGCTGCTAAGAGTTACTGCGGAGGATGATTTCACGACGCATCAATCCAAGGTCCCAAGTCGTTGTTAGCTCATGCGTGAGCGTGTTATTCGCGATTGAACACTTTCGTCGATTAACTGTCTGCGGTCCATCGCTCCGATAGATCAAATAACTCGCCGGTAAACTGCGCGTGATTGTTGGCCGAAACTGCCGGATTTATGGCCTAACGCCCTAAAGCCTCGCCAAGATACTCTGGCCTCACAACGACGAGTGAACTGAAGTCATTCGATTTTGCAAACCAAATAAAACCCAAAGGAGAAACTAATGACTAAAAACGTGCTAAATAAACTCGGATTCCTTGGCGCCATGTTTGTGGCGAGCGTAGGATTTCCTCTAATTTTTGCTTCCAACGCATTCGCTCAATTGCCGGCTCCCGGTGCTCAGCCCCTAGGTGCGCCGGCACCGACGGCGGAAGTTGAACGTGTGGTTGTGACCGGTTCGAACATTCCTACAGCGGAAGAGACCGGGCCGAATCCGGTGGACACCTATCGTCCGCAGGATATCGAGAAACTCGGTATCCGCAATGCGACGGACCTGCAGGAATTCATTCCGCAAGAAACAGGCGGCGGCATGAACATGAACATTGGCAACGGCGGTGATGGCACCATCCAGTTCAACCTCCGCGGCCTGTTGCCGAAGGAGACTTTGGTTCTGATCGATGGCAAACGGGTCGCCTATGGCTCGTTGGCCGACGCCGGGACCAGCGCGGGTGTGGACATTAACCTGATACCCTTCTCGATGGTCGATCACGTGGACATCCTCAAGGATGGCGCCTCCGCTGTATATGGCTCCGACGCGATCGCCGGTGTGGTCAACTTCTTTTTGGTCCACAAATTCCGCGGCTTGGAGATCGGGGGCACTTACGGGAACACAAATCTCGGGGCATCCAATGAGATGGGCGAGTGGGAAGCATGGATCAAAGCCGGCACAGGAGACGACAAAACCGATATCGTTGTCATTGCCGATTTCTGGGATCGCACCGGTGGCATTTTTAGTCGTGACCGCGATATTTCCGCCAACGCTTTCTTTATTCCATTTGGCGGATTTGATTCACGCAGCGGCAATGAACCTGGTCGCGTGCAAGGTTTCCGCTTGCTCCCCACTTTGTTTTTCAGCGCAAATACTCCACCGCCACATTCAGCTCCCAATGCCGCGACTTCTCCATTTTACGCGGACCCCTTTGCGGTTAATCCAAATGCATATCCAGGCGCGCCCGGTATCCACAATCCAAGAGTGACCCTTGACCAGACCGGCACGAAATATAGAGGAGGTGGCGACTACTTCTTCTATAACTTCGCTGCTGTTACACCAGCGTTGCCGCCGGCAGACCGTCAAGTGTACTACGGCTCGTTCACCCGCGACCTGTGCGATAAATACCTGACGGTATTTGCCGACTTCAAATATTCACGCTCGTTTTTCGATGCGTCCCTGGCGGCTGTGCCGTTTTTGCCTGATCCATTCAAGACGCCCGGCACTAACACGTTCTTTAGTCCCAATGGAATCAGTGTGCCAATCCAGAATCCGTTCAATCCCTTCACAGTCGGGGATACGACTCTGGTTATTAACGGCGTACCAGTCCCGATGACTACCGGCGTTCGGTTTCGCGCCATTAACGATACCGGCACCCGAAGCGAAAAATTCACTTACTGGGACCAACTCTTCGACGTTGGCCTGCGCGGTGAGATGGGAGAATTTGGCGATTATTTCAAGACTTGGAATTGGGAAATGGGTTTCCGTTACTCCCGGAACGAGGGACAACGCCTGTCCATTGGCGAAGTCAGCCAGCCTGGGTTGCGGGATGCGCTGCTGGACACGGACCCAGCCACAGCATTCGATCCTTTTGGTGGCTTCTTTAGACAGAACACCGCTAGGGCCAGGCAACAAGTTTATGTCACGTTGCACAACTCCGGTGAGTATGAGTTGCCTATAGGCTATGCCACGTTTAACGGTGACCTGTTCAATCTTCCTGCGGGGCCTGTCTCATTTGCCATTGGCGGCGAGTATGACGCGCCGAGATTCACTCGCGATCGTGACGCACTCAACAACACGTTTCAAACCATTGGCTCGGTCGATGGGCAAAGCTACCGTGTGAACCGGGATATCTGGGGAATCTACGAGGAAGTGCGAGTGCCCGTCACCAGCCCCACGTGGAACTTCCCTGGGTTCTACAGCTTTGAGGTTGACTTTGCGGAGCGAGAAGAATGGTATAGCAACAACACCTCTACAGTTCTGCCTTCTGGACTCTTCCCGGGCCTGCAGGCGGCGCACAGCACGTATAACGCGCAGAAGCCGAAGGTGTCGCTGCGCTGGCAGCCGCTTGATCCCAAGTATATCGGCGCAGTCACGCTGCGTGGCAGCTACAGTGAAGCATTTCACGCGCCGACACTGGCAGAACTTACGCCCGCTTCCTCGCAGGGCTTCCCGCTCGTCGCAGACCCATTTTCCACTCAGACCGAGCCCCAGATTGAGGAACGTGTTATAGGAAACCCCAATCTGCATCCGGAAGTGGCCTACGAGTGGACCTACGGAATTGTTTACAGCCCCAAATGGATTAAGGGCCTGACGCTGAGCGCCGATTGGTGGCACATTGATATGCGCGACATCGTGTCGGCCGTCGGTGCGCAATTCCTCATTGAGAGTAATCCCCCGACCCCTGGTGTTCAGCAGAACGGGCCCTTCGTTTTTCGTGCTGTTAGTGCAAATCCTCCTGAACCTGGGCCGGTCGTGCTGGTTATCGATCCCAGCAATAACCTGTCTGGCGCAATCTTCGAAGGTTTGGACTATGAGGCGATCTATATTCTGGATTCTTCGATCTTCGGCCACGGCGATTGGGGCAGGTTGACGACCACGGTCAACGGCACCTGGATATCCCGGGGTGAGTTTCAACCCCAACCCGGGACAAAACGGTTCGGCATCGCTGGCTCATTCCTACCTCCGGGATTAGCTCTAACCAGTTCGATTCCATGGAATCGGGCCAACTTTAGTATCTTCTACGATGGCCCGGCTGACACGTGGATGCAGGGTTTGGATGTCGGTGCGATAGTCCACTGGACGGGTCAGTACGAGGACGACAATGCCAGTCTGACAGGTGCGACGAAGTTGAATGAGCCTAGAAGTGGCGGGTTTCCTGACTTTGGTGAAATACGCGCCCGGAAAGTGTCTGCGTGGACTACACTTGACCTCATCTTAAACTACACGTTTAACCTGCCGCCGCCCGCGCCGGCTGAGGTGCCTGGCTTTGCCAAGGATGGAGGGAAGAATGTGAAGATGAAGGATGGCAAGGAGAAAAACGTGGTGCCGGTGTCCACGGCCGAGTATGGCTGCAGCAACTGGAAGTGGTGGCTTAATAACACGACTATCACGCTTGGCATGCAAAACGTGTTCGATGAAGATCCGCCGTTTGTGGCAGGCAGCTTCGAGAACGGCTACGACGAATCCCTTGCTACCATCAAAGGCCGGTTCTGGTACGTCGGGCTAAAAAAGCGCTTCTAGATTTCTCCGTTAGTTAGGTTACGAAGAGGCAGCCTCGAATATCTTCGGGGCTGCCTCTTTCCTTGTCTGCTCACAGCTCGGGTCGCACTCAATCAGGGCGCCTCAGTCTTGTTAGACTGGCTTCCAATGCGAATATGAAAATGATTGGGGCGCGAAGGCAGATCGTGCTAACAATTTGAACCGAATGCAGGCAGCGTTTGATCAATGGGAGGATTATCGGTAACAATGGAACCGGGGGAAGCTCTCAGCACAGCTGCGCAGATCGCGGTGGCGCTGGCTGGGTTTGCTGGCGTTGTTGTCGTTTTTCGGCGTGAGTCGGTTCATGATTGGTCGCCGATTGATAAGTTTCGCCTCCGGCTGCTTCTAGTGAATTCGATCTTGCCCCTCGCATTTTGCCTGATCGGGCTGCTATTGCTGGCGGTCGGGCCCGCGCCGAGAAATATCTGGCAATGGTGCAGCGGGCTTGCATTTGTGATTTTCGTGATCTTCGCAACATCGACGATGAAAAGCTTTCTCCACCTGGATCTCCAGTCGTTGCAAAGAGCGCCCGTCACGCGCTTTGTGTTTTACCTATTTGGCATCCTCGGAGTCGCAAGCACGCTGTTGCAATTGTGGAACGCCGTCTGGCTGGGCGCTTTTTGGCCGTTCTTCACTGGAATCGTTTTTCAGCTGATCGCCGCAATGTTTCAGTTCGCGCGCATGATTCTGATGCTACCGGTGTAGCAACAGCGTGATTTCAAAGGACAATCAGTTAACGACAGATTGATACGCCTAATCGGCTCCGACTCGCTGATACGTGGCCAAGGGCTCTCCTGCGCTGATGCAGGCTGACAATCCGGCTGAAAGGTTTCGCAGCTCTATGTCTGTGCGGATCCGCCGTCAGGAGATTCACCGCCGAGGCTCTGCAAGAGTGATGGTAACAAAGCAGCCAGTCCTTGCTGAGTATCGGCAGCGGGATCGACCTTACCGGCTGGCGTCAGCTTATCTACGATCTTTGGCAGATATTCCGCCAGGAAGTTTGAGGCCTGGTTTGGATCCACTCCCATTCTCGCTGCGATTGCACGAGTTTGATCTGATCCAAGCGCTTCTTGGATTTGATTGCTTGAGATTGACTGGTTTTCACCCATGCCAACCCATGATGAGAATGCGTCACCCTCGCCGCTCTGGGAAAATTTGTTGGCCAATCCTTGAAGGCCTCCGCTTTGCGTAAGGAGACCGCTAAGGATTCCGATGAGCGGAGCCGCTTTCCCAGACGTGTCACCTTTCCCACTGACTGCACTGAGTATCGAATCAAGTAATCCCATAACTTATTGCTCCATAGTTTGTTTGTTTTTTCGAATAAAAACTGAAGGCCTTACCTACAAATGAAGAGTATCGGAGCGGAATGAAGTCAGACAAGCCAAATTCGGCTGACAGTGGCGAGTGATTTACTCCCTGTCGAAAGAGTCGTTATGTCCGTTGCTGTGGACTGCAAATTCCACTGGCTCGGTGTCGTGAAGGCGCCCGTAATCGACGGTGAGCCTGCCGCCGCCATGCTCGGTATAAATTTCGACGAAACGTTCGCCGAAACGGACATCGCGCCAGGAGTAATCCTTTTGTGTTTGCACGGCGGCCGCGATAACTGGATCGATTCCGACCACCGAGACAATAAAAAGGACCCGACTAGATTCAAGCGACTCGGGAGTTGCGCCAAACAGCGGACTCGCTTCATCGATCGTATGTCGCAAAGTTAAAGCCGCTGGGAAAACTGTGAGCCGATCGAAATGTAATTTCAAAATGTAAAAGTGCCTGAAATCGCCGCCTTCGAACAACGGTTCGTCGCGTGAAAACATGATCCGAAACTTCGCTTCGACCATGCTGTGCTGATTTTCGTTACCGATCCGCACCATTAACGTCGGCTTCCCGTTTAACGGCGCTATGACGATGGAATTGCTGAACATGACGCGCGCGATCGGGCGCGAAAAACGCACGAAGATCAGTCCAGTCATGACTGCGAGCAAAAAGATGCCGCTCATGATTTCAACGGTAGTAATGATGTGGCCATAGAGCGTTTGCGGGTACATGTGGCCGTAGCCCACCGTGGCCAGCGTTTGCACACTAAAAAAGAAGCAGTCAAAAAACCAATGCCCGCCAGTGCTGCCGGCGATACTTTCTTGCTGCAGACTGTAGAGCGCGGCGAAAAGAAGGTTTAGCCCGACGTAAAGACTGGCGACGAACCCGGCGAACTGCGGCCAGCTCAAACCGAGCAACCAGCGATAGACATCGCGCCACCTCCAGGCATCGGTATTGACTTTGACGAACTCGACCTGACCAGCGCGGATGGAAACGTGACTGGGCCTTCTCCTCACATTCATCTAATCTGCGGTAATCGCTAATCGGTCAACAAATCCAGTGATAGCGTTCAAGATCTGTTGATCGATGTCTTCCTGTTTTTCGCCTGCAACTTGAAGTTGGCGTTTAGGTACGCGCAGTGAATGATCGCCGCCTTCAACGACATGCAAGAAATTTGGTGCTTTCATTTCGGTTCGAACCCGCTCCAAAAGATCCAGCGGGCAAAGCGAATCGCGGGTACCTTGCACAAAGAGAATGGGCGTGGTCAGGACGCGCAAGACTTCGTTGCGGAGTTTTGTGCGGTCGCCCATCGCGCACAGCGGGTATCCCAGACAAACGAGTCCATCCACCTTTTCTTCAAGTGAAAGATGACATCCAACGCGGCCGCCCATGCTCTTGCCGATCAGGATCGTTGATTCACCCGGATTCCGTTTTCTCGCGTCACTCAACGCTTCTCGATGCGCCGCGATAAGCTTTGGCAATGGATCGGGGCGTTTCCGCCGCTCGCGCATGTAGGCGTAATCGAGAGTTTCGACGTCACCGATCTCAGACAAATGACTCTTCCAATTTTGCATCCAGGGATGCGACGAGGGCGCGCCTGCTCCGGGCGCAAGCAAGATTAAAGGCTTCATGAGGACCAGCGGCGGTCACAGACCGCCGCTTCAACAGCGCATCTTATTGCACCATGACCAACGTTCCAATCGGGATCTCCGAGAAGAATTTGCGCGCAGCTTCCTCGGGCAGTCTGATGCAACCGTGTGAGGCTGGATAGTTCGGCACAAGCCCGGCGTGCATTCCGAAGTCGAGACAGCTCAGACGCATGAAATAGGGCATCTCCACGTGGTAGATGGTGGAACGATGGTTTCGCTCCTTGTTCGTAATCACGAAATCGCCTCTGCGTGTTGAGTAGCCTTGGCGGCCGGTCGAACATTGGGTGCGGTATATCGGCACGCCGTTTTTGACGAGAGCAACCCGCTGCAAAGCGAGAGAGATTTCGATCCGTAATTTGTCCGGAGACGGCCCGCCGCCGAGAAGAATCTGCGATGAATGCCAGTGACCAGTTTCCGCCGCGATGTCCAACGCAGACATTTTATCGCGCTTGGTCAGTTGGTTCCGCTTCGCACCTGCTGCGAGCAGAGCGCGCAGATAATCTTCCCGGCCGAGGCCTGCCGCAAGCATTAGCACCGTTAGACCCTTGTCTCCTTCAACGTAGCTACTGAACGATTTTGAAGGGAGCAACGCCAGAAAATCACTGTCGCAACGTATTGACAGAGCTGTATCGGGATCCGCGCCACACGCTAAAAGCGTGCTAAAAAGTGAAGAGTCGTTTCCAGCGATGGCATAAGCGAGCAGCGGCACGTTCTTTCCCTCAGGTGTTGGAGGCGCGGAGTGCTTGCTGAGCAGCAGCTGGATTTCGCTCTTGTCCCCGGTCCTTAGCACTGTCTGGAGCGCGCGGCGGGTGCTGGTACGCCATTGGGGCATTGCGGGCAAGCGTTCCATGGTGGCCCGGACGATTTCCGAATTGCCGCCATCGAGCGCCATTCCCAGCAAATCACTCCCATCTTTGCAACGGGCTTCGGCGTGAAGATTCGTCGAGCGGGCCAGCAACTCGCGGAAGATGTCGGGATTTCCGTGCACGGCCGCCGCCATTAGCGGAGTAAAACCATTTTTGTCAGCAAGATCTACGAGCGCACCGGCGCCCATGAGCCGCTGTGCGGTTTTCCAATCCTGCTGTGAGGTCGCAATCAGCAGTGGTGTTCGGCCCTGCGCATCGCGCCCGTTTGGATCGACATGGTCGATCAGGCATAATTCGATGAGTGCGTCGCGCCGAATCGTGACAGCGCGAACCAATTCGCTCGGGGAGATGGAAATGCGCGCGGGAGGCTCTGGTCCAAGTGCCGTCGCCCAGAACAATATCAAAAGCACAACGCCGATTCGAAAGACAAATCGCCTCTTGAACACGCGCATATGCAGGGTTGGGCCAGCTATTATACGGGCCGCGTCCAGCGCTGTAGTAGATGGGGGATTGAACTGCGAACCCACCTTGGAGCAAGCCGGCATTGGACGTATCCAGTTGAACGTTGCATGTTCCGCACTGTCCAAATTCCAACCCATGCGCTTATCCATTTTGACCCTGTGCGTTGCAATCAGTACATCGTTTGCGGCGCAGCCTGAGGCCGTTCCCACGTCGACGGTTCCCGCCGCTGCCGCCGAAGCAGGCAAGGACGTCGTTCATCAATTGAACAACGCATTTGCCAAAGTCTTCGAAACCGTGGCGCCGAGCGTTGTCATTATTGAGGTTTCGAAGAAAAATGACGTCGCTGAAAGTTCGCCGCTCGACGACTTGTTCTTCCAAGGGCCGCCGGATGATAATAATCAACGGCGCAACCCGGGGGCAGCGCGGCCCATCCAAAGCGAAGGCTCCGGTTTTATCGTTCGACCAGATGGCTACATTTTTACGAATTTTCACGTGGTCGAAGGTGCAGACAAAATCGAGGTGAAATTGAGGGATGGGCGGAATTTTCCGGCGAGGGTCGTGGGTACTGACGAAAAGACCGATATTGCTGTCATCAAGGTCGACGCCAAAGATTTGCCGGTCGTCCAGCTGGGGGACAGCGATGCGGTGAGGGTAGGCCAGTTTGCATTTGCGATCGGCGCGCCATTCAAGCTCGATTACACTTTCACGTACGGCGTCGTCAGCGGCAAGGGCCGGAGCAAATTGCTTCAGACAGGCGCCTACTCTATCTCGGATTATTTGCAGACCGACGCGTCGATTAATCCAGGCAACAGCGGCGGCCCTCTCTGTGACATCGACGGCAAAGTGATTGGCATGAATACACTGATTAATGGGATGAACCGCGGCCTGGGCTTCGCAATTCCCGTTAACATGGCCAAAGAAATTGGTACCGAACTAATCGCCGGCCACAAGATCATGCGACCCTGGCTGGGGATCCGCATCGAGACGCTCGGCGACGATCCAGAGCTGCGTGACTTGTTTAAAGGCGCCGATAAAGGCGTCGTGGTGCGCACGATTGAAGCCGATGCGCCTGCTTCCAAAAGCGAATTGCGCCCGTTCGACGTAATTACACATGTGGATGGAACGCCGATCGAGACAGATTCGCAGCTGCAGCATGAAATTTTGAAAAAGAAGATCGGCCAAAATGTCCAGCTAACAGTCTGGCGCAAAGGTCAGACCATCAAAGTCCCTATCAAGACTGGTGAATTACCTAACGAGATTGCGCGAGCGTCAAACACGTTGCCGACCCAGCCGGCGCAGCCAAAGCAAGAAAATGTCGGCAAGTTCGGGTTACAGGTCCAGGAATTGACCAAAGAGGTCGCCGAACGTCTACACCTGTCAAATCAGCAGGGAGTAATCGTAACGGATGTAGAGGATAATAGCATCGCGGCGGCCCAAGACATTCAGCGCGAAGACATCATTACCGAAGTGGACGGCAAACCGGTCACAAACGTGAAATCATTCCGCGAGGCGCTCAGCAAAGCCGATCCGAAACGAGGTGTCCTTCTCTACCTCGATCGGAAAGGCAGCAAAACTTTCGCGGTCCTAAAAGCCGGCGACTAGCTCTTCCGGCTGCCGACGATTACGAGGATTATTCCACCGGCTAGACAGATTCCGCTAGCGATTGGCGGAAAAGCGATTCCGTGACTCTCCTTATGAGCAATTTCAAGGGGCCCCAGTTGCGCGTCTTTCTTTTCGGTCGTCCAACTCAGGCCACCATAAGCAAAGCCGATGATGCCGACGATAACGAGAATGATGCCGACGATCAAAGTCGGTTTCATGGGTTTGATTGGAGAGCTTACAGTGGGCGGCGGCCTTGGATCAAATTGATGATCAGCACCACAATCGCAATGACGAGCAGGATGTGAATGAATCCGCCCAGCGTGTAGGAGCTGACTAATCCAAGCAGCCAAAGCACCAGCAAGATCACGAATATTGTCCAGAGCATAACATTCCTTTCGGTTCGGTCACATGTTCCTTCGTGGGATGCCCTTCCGCTGCGCTTATGGAAACCAAAATTTCTGCACGGGTCGCCGTTTTAGCGTGTTCTGTGGATGCCCACGGCTACAGTTTTTCCACTACGGCACGTAGGTTCCAGTCCGCCGCTTCGAGTCGTCGACGCGCAGCATCGTAATCGCACTGCGCTAAATCGGCGATGACCCTCACTGCGCGGTCTCGCAGCTTGCCGCTCGTGGCATGCAGATCGATCATCAGATTGCCGCGCACTCTGCCAAGGGCGACCATCGCTCCGGTGCTGACGATATTGAGCGCAATCTTGGTCGCTGTTCCACTTTTCAATCTGGTCGACCCAGTCAAGACCTCGGGGCCAACGGCGAGTGCGATCACAAGATCGGCACCTGTAACCGCGATCGGTGATCGCGGCTGGCCGGACTCACCGCTCGCGGCTACAGAAACCGGATTGCACGTGAGCAGAATTGTTCTTGCACCTAACGACTTTGCATGGACAAGCGCGCCGAGGACAAAAGGGGTGCGGCCACTCGCGGTAATCCCAATGACAACATCACCATTTCTTATTCCCCTCTCCTGCATTGCCAACGCGCCCGCACTTTCCTCATCTTCCGCGCCTTCCACGCTGCGATAAAGCGCGGTCACGCCGCCCGCAATTACTCCCTGCACAAGGTCGGGCGACGCGCCAAAAGTCGGCGGAATTTCGCTCGCATCCAGGACGCCAATGCGGCCACTGCTGCCGGCGCCGACATAAAACAACCGGCCACCATTTCGGAGCGATTCAGCCACGATTTCAATGGCTTTTGCGAGATCCGCAGTTGCTCCACGCAACGCGTCCTGGACCAATTTCTCTTCCTCGACAAAAAGCTCGACCAGTTGTCGTGCGCTCAGCTTTTCCAGGTTCTCCGAGCGCGAATTGCGCTGTTCGGTAAGCGCAGCAGCCAAGTCTTCGATTTCTTTAAGCTTTGGCTGAAACGTAACAGGACCGCGTGTCTCTGCTGCAAGCCACGCGGCGCCCAGTTCGGGAAGGCGCTCCGCGATTGCCACGCGAGCGTCGGGGAGATTCTTTTTGAGTCTGCGTCGAAACGCATGTGTATAGACAGAGTCGCGGTAAAAAAGCCCGCCCATGAGTGCGACTTTGGGCGCAAGCAGATGCAGACGAGAAGCCACGGCCTCGGTGTATTCGCAGAGGACACGTGCGGCTTCTTCGACGATCTCGTTCACGCGAGCGTCTCCACCAGCTGCAGCTTCAAATACTACCGGGGCCAGCATCGCGATCTCCATTTTGTCCGCCGTTTGCGCCCAGCGAACAAGTTCATCGAGGTTGTTCAACGAAAGCGCGTGCAGGATTTTTGCAGCAAACTGCATCTCACCGCGATGCAGATCGTATTCGCGCAAGACCAGGCGCAGAGCCTCAATGGAGAGAAAATAACCGCCGCCGGTGTCGCCCAGAATGTGTCCCCACCCACCGGCCCTCTCGATTCGGTCGCCTCGTCGGCCGGTCACCGAAGAACCACTGCCGGCATTAACGACAATACCGTCTCCATGATCAAGGGCCGCAGCGAGGCCGGAATCGCGATCGCTGCCCGTCATGATTTTTGCATTTGGCCAAATGTCCCTGCAAACCAGCGCGAGCGATCGGCGATCTTCGTCTGAACCGCAGCCAGCAAGAAAAACTCCTGCACGATCGACTTGCTTTGGCAACTCGGCAAAAATTTCGCGCAAACGTTCCGGCGTTGTCAGGCGCAAGTTAGACGGCGGCAGTTTGCCTTGATCCAGCACCCGGAATTCGGTGCAGGCGTCATCGCCGGACGTCACGGCCTCCACTAACACCCACGCGGTTTTTGTCCCGCCTCCTTCGACGCCCAGGATGCGCTCGCCGGATTTCACGCCTTATTATGCTTAGCCGTTTTCACTGAGAATTGAAAGCATTGTTGCACTCTAGAATTGTTATCCTGAGCGGAGCCCGTTCGACTCGTTTCGCTCGCTCAGGGTAAACTCCGCGAAGTCGAAGGATCCCGTGAAATTACGCTGGGTTCTGCCACAGGATTCCTCGACTTCGCTCGGAATGACGATGGTAGCATTGCCGAGCATTTGCCCATTTGTATCGTGTTTCATGACCAAAGACGAGACGCAGGCGGCAAAGCGAATGGAGCAGCTGCGAGATGAAATCCGTAAGCATGACCGGCTCTACCACGAAGAAGCTGCACCAATCATTAGCGACCGCGAATACGACCGCCTCTACAAGGAACTCGTCGATCTCGAGACGCAGCTTCCCGATCTCGTCACGCCCGATTCACCCACTCAGCGTGTCGGCGGAAAACCGCTTAAAGCGTTCGAGCAGGTATCGCATCTGATCCCGATGCTTAGTCTCGATAACACTTACTCGGAAGAGGAAGTGAAAAGTTTTTACGCTCGTATCCAGCGGCTTTTGCCTAACGAAAAGATCCCGGTGGTGATCGAGCCAAAGGTGGACGGCGTCGCGGTTTCGCTCATTTACGAAAACGGCAGGCTGCGCCAGGCAGCAACGCGCGGCGACGGAACCATGGGCGACAACATCACTCAGAATATCCGGACGATCCGTTCGGTGCCGCAGCGACTGCGCGGCGCTGCGCCGAAACTTTTGGAGGTGCGCGGCGAAGTTTACATGGACAAACACGGCTTCGAAAGGCTGAATGACGAACGGCAAAAAGCCGGCCTGCCGCTGTTTGCAAACCCGCGCAACGCAGCTGCCGGTTCACTCAAGCAACTCGATCCCGCGATTGTGGCGAAACGTCCCCTAGGTGTCGTGTTGTACGGAACTGGGGCGACCGAGGGAGTGGACGTCGATGTTCATTCGGAAATTTTTCCGCTGGTCAAGAAGCTGGGCTTGCCAGCCACCGACCGTTGGTGGGTAGCCAAATCAGTCGAAGAAATTCTAGACGCAATTCACGAACTGGACGCCATTCGTCACAAGTTCGCTTATCAGACCGACGGCGCGGTGGTAAAAGTGAATTCATTTGCGCAACGCGAGCGTCTCGGGTTCACCGCAAAATCACCGAGATGGGCCATCGCTTACAAATACGAGGCCGAACGCGTGGAGACGCGCCTCAACGATATCGTGATTCAAGTTGGGCGCACGGGAATTCTCACTCCGGTGGCGGTGCTGGAGCCGGTGCTGGTAAGCGGAAGCACTGTTGGGCGCGCGACGTTGCATAACGAGGATGAAATCAAACGCAAAGACATCCGCATCGGCGACACCGTGGTAATCGAAAAGGCAGGCGAAGTTATCCCGGCAGTTGTCGAGGTGGTGAAATCAAAACGGCCGCGTCATGCAAAGCCGTTCGATTTTGCCAAACACATTCACGGCAAGTGCCCGATGTGCGGCGGCCCGATTCGCCGCGACCCGCAATTCGTAGCGTGGCGCTGCGAAAATCTTCAGTGCCCGGCGCAAACAACGCGGCGTGTCGAATTTTTTGCGGCACGCAGCGCGCTCGACATCGAAAGCGTCGGCGGGATTGTGGCGGACAAGCTGGTCGAACGTGGACTTGTGCGCGAGCCGCTCGATCTTTTTGAGCTAAAGACGGAACAGCTGGCCAAATTGAATCTGGGAACAGACGAGGAGCCGCGCGTGTATGGTGAGAAAAATGCGACGAAAGCTATCCACGCGATCCAGCGGGCGCGGACCCTGCCGCTTTCGCGCTGGCTTTTTGCCCTTGCCGTTCCGGATGTGGGAAGAACAACAGCAACGCAACTTGCCCGTTTCCACGAGACGATCGAAGACGTCGCCAATTCACGGTTACTCCGTGATGTTTTACAGTACCACGACAAGCGGGAGCGAAAGCAAGATGCGAAAGAAATTGCCGTCCGGCTCATTCAAGCCGGTTTCGCAGAGCCATCCAAAAGCAAAGCCGAAAAAGGCCGCGGCGTTACCACAGAAGTAGGCCCTGTAGTTGCGAAAAGCATCTTGGATTTCTTCGCCTCGGCGGCCGCGAAAAAAATTCTGCGACGGCTAAAGCAACTTGGAATTCAACCCAAGAGCGAAAAAGTCTCAGCGAAAAAAGCGGCAGAATTGCCGCTGGCTGGAAAAACATTTGTGCTCACGGGAACATTGCCATCGATGACTCGCGAAGAAGCGACAGACAAGATCGAAGCGCTCGGGGGCCATGTCAGCAGCAGCGTTAGCAAGAAAACCGATTACGTGCTCGCAGGCGCGGAGCCAGGGAGCAAATTGGACAAAGCGAAAGAACTCGGCGTCCGCATCCTCGACGAAGCAGCGTTTCGGAAGATGCTGTGATTAGCGCGACAGCGCGTAATTGGAAGCGCGGCTGAAGGATTTCTGCAATCGGCAACCTACGGGGCGGGTGGCACGTCGGAACCAAGCGAGAGCGGAATTGCCTGCTGATTTATTGCGGGCGTGCCGGGAGAGGCAAGTAATACCCCACTCCGGCTGGCTGGATGAAGAGTGGCCTGCACGTTGAAAGTCAGCTTTTGATTTCCACGCATCACGGTGATCGGGACGACGTCGCCGGCAGTGATGAAAAACGAGGCATCCAGCACGTCTTCTGGTTGAGTTACTTTTTTCCGGCCGACTTGTAAAAGAATGTCGCCGGCTTTGACCCCGGAACGGGCCGCGGGGGT
>JBKPDP010000075.1:0-47967 GCA_046727935.1 Verrucomicrobiota bacterium
AATCGCTCCTGTCTCATAGTCGAGGCAGATGAGAAAATTTTCACGGCTCGAGACGATCAAGGAGTCGTCTGCTCGATTGTAGGCAACAGAGTTGTTATGAAACCAATCGTTTGGCGCCGGATAAACAAACTGGCTGGGATCGTCTCCCCCGGCTCTCATGGTTGCGCTGATAATATCGGCCAAGTTCCAAGTCTTCAAAACGTTGCCGGAAGAAGCGTCCACCTCAATAACCGTCGATTCGTGCTGGGATGGGGTAATAGCCTCCAGGATAAGTCCAACTTTGCCGGGGTCGATATTGTGATGGAAATAACTGATTCCGCGATCACTGTAATCGCCAATCAGAGTGACGGCGCCATCGAGCTCGATTCGATACAGCTGAGAGCCAGCAGCAAGATAGATCGCATTATCAAAGAAGGTGGTAACGAAGCTTGAGTGGCCTGCCGTGCCCACCCACCGCAGTGCGCCGTCCGTATCGATGATGGCAGGCGAGAAATTGCTGCAACCTCCCTTAACCATGATGTAGTCGTAGCTTGAAGAAGCACTGGTCCTATGCTGCAGGAATGTGGGATTTTTGTATCCGCATAGATCATTGAAACCGGCGGTTGTGATTCTGGTATTAGCTTGCTTTGAAGAACCGTCCAGAAACCGATAAGTCAGTGTAACGGTGTTATTGTATCCATCGTAAAGTCCATAGACCGGCAAAACGATCTCGCCGGTTTGCGGGTTTTCAAAGCCTCGATCCACGAGGTACGAATTGGCATAAGTGCCTGACAGCGGCCGGGTGACGGAGCCGGGTTTCGGGATCACTGTGAATTGAATGCTCTTCAGAACGCTGGTGTTGCTGACCGCCAGGGTCACCTTACTGATGAAGGGGGTAACACCCGCCGTCTGGCCGGTTATTCTTATCGCGGTGTCATCGGCCTGACTGGCGTCGGCAAAATGGGAGAAGACCATGATGACGGTGCCGACGACGATTAGCGAGCATGTTTTCATAAGGCGTTTTTCGGTTTTGGATTACGACCTCTTTTTGTAATGTCCGGAAGAGTTGCGCACTTTAACCAAAAATGTAAAGACGATTTTTCTCTGGAGAGAATCGCGGACGTCACATGAGATAATTGGTCCGAAAGCTGGCAAAATGCTCGATCCGGCAGTCCCGCTGGACATGAAGCGACAGATTGAGCGACGAAAAACGCAAATGGGGCATCGAAAAGCGTTGTCCGGTGTCTCGCTCATTTGTGTTGTCATCGTCGACTCTGAGCATCCGCCAGCGCTACGCCCGGCAGGCATTAACCGACGCTGCAGAGTTTGGCTATCCAATCCCTGTGCTACCATCGGCTCTCGGCAATCGCGGAATAAACCACAGCCGACAGTTTGAATACCGTGGCCGATGACGAAAGTCATGATGATTCCAGTTGCAGCTACCATCATTTTCTGGCGACGGACGAGCGGCGCCTCGCAAAGAAACGAGGGCGTTGCGTAAGACGTGGAACGGCTCGCTGTTATGCTCGGTCATGGCACAGTTTGCCAAAGTATACCGCTACTTTCTGTTCATTGATTCGTATATCATTGCATTAAGGCGATTTGCACTCTCACAATTGGACGGAGGGACCGATTGCTGCCGAGCTGATTCGAGCGCCATCGACGATCGGGATTCTAAATTACAAGGATACGGGAAGCATCAGAATCTTTGGTGACTGGTTAATTGTGATTTGCCGTCGCGGCCGAAACTTCAGCGATGTAGCCACGCTGGTAGGTGCGCTCCAGGATAACTGCTTACGCACAGAACTCGGTGTTTCGGGCTGGATCCATATGGAACGGTCAGAATGAAGGCCCGCCGTTTGGTCGTTCAAATTAATGTATTGTTGACGTGATTCGAATTCCGGTTAAGAGAGGTCTGGTGCTGTCGCTGAACGGTTTCATCGCCAGTAACGACAGACAAGTAGTGCTGCATGATCATTTTCGTCAGTTGATCTCATCTCTTCGTGACGAACTCGTTTCCGGAAGAGAAATCGTGCAATTCGGATGGGCGAATCCGGCGACAAGAATCATTATCAATGCAGCGACGCGACCCCCGATTCCGATAGGGCGCGATGCTCGAGCAATAGATCTCCTCTCCGAATGCGAACGATAGCTAAGAACATGCCGGACGATCCGTATCCAACAGAAGCGAGTTTATCAGCCTCGGCACCGCCTCATCGCCGAGTTTCGCGTGGCGCGGCAATAGGTATTCTCTGCTTCGTTCTAGCGCTTCTCTTTTATTACGGCGCGGTTCTTCGGGTGGAGTTCAAGCGGACGGACTTACTGGATCTCGGTCCTTATCCAGATGCGGTGGAATATTTCGCGCAGGCGAACTCAATCTTGAAAGAAGGCGTGCCGACGATCCAGATTGGCTACGACAGATTACCCTCCCGCTACCCGCCGGGCTATCCTGTCTTGATGATCCCTTGGCTGAGATTTTTGCCGCACAACGGGATTTTGGCTCCCTTTAGGACAAATCAGACAATCGGCCTGTCGTTATTATTAGGCAGCTTCGCGTTTTATTTTGCGATCGGAAGGCCGCTCGCCGGGGGATTGGCAACCTTGTTGCTTGCGACTCAACCAGCGTTCATTAGCTTCAGCCGGTCATCGATAAGTGACCTCAGCGGTGCGGCTGTCACAGTGCTTGCCTTTGCGCTGGTCTACTTGGGACTCGCTTGGCGCCGCCGCTGGCTGATTTACTGCGCCGCCATTGTTCTTGGGCTGTCTTTGTGCATACGGCCTCAGTTAGTGTTCATGGCTCCCTTATTAATAGCTATGGCTCTCTTTCCGGCTAACGTATCTTGGACGAGGTGGTTCATGCATTGCTGCCTTGCCCTTGCTGTATTCGCGGTGGCCGCGAGCCCGTACTTTATTCTGAACACTTTGGAATTTGGCGATCCCTTAAAGACCGGTTACGAATTCTGGGTACCCACGTTGGCGGACAAGCAAGCTGCTTTTTCCTTGCACAACGTCCCTCCCCAAGTTGTCATGATCTGGTCTGAGATTACCGCTAGCTGGGATCAATTTCGAGTAGCGAACCTCTTTGGCACGGGGACTTACGTAGTGCCAGCTTTCATTCTTCTCTCTGCCGTTGGTCTGGCGTTCCTCCGGGTGCGGCGATTCGAGATCAGCGCATTCTTAGCGGGAATTGTCTACATTATGGCGACCGTAACTTACACCTACGTTGAGGGGCGGTTCTACATACCTGTTTTTTTCCTTTTGGTTGCGCTCGCCGTTCTGCCTCCGGAATGGGCAGTGGGCCAAGCTCTCAAGAGGCGCTTTTCGATCTGGGGCGTTGGAGTGATGGCGGTATTCCTGCTCAGCTGTATCGGTTATCCGTCACAATCAGGCTTTAAGCCGAAGGGCGGTCGATCACAGGCTTGGGACGCCCTTCATTACGGAAACGGCAATGGAAAGTCGCCCCGGTACGAGACGCAGAAGGAATTCATTCGGATCTTCCGCGATGCACCTGGCATTGTTTTATCCGACATCGATCCCCCCTATTTGAGTGTCCTACTGCCGAAGCCATTTGTAGCGGCCCCCGTCGACGGTACCCATAACTACTGCTACAGCCGAATCTGGCATTACGGACCGGCCGAAGCGATCCGATTAGTCCAAAGTGGCCTCGACCGCGCGACTCCTGTCTACGGTCTTCTATTATCCTCAAAAGATGTCGATCAAGACATCAAACGCTTGCCCTTGATCCAAGGTTACAGTTGGAAACGGAGTAACGGGACCGGTACAGCAGCTGTAATCGTGACATTGACAAAGGATGCCTCCGCTCCGATCTTAGAACCCGCTTTTCGCTGAGTGCAATGATGCCAAATGAAGTTGTCCGTAGTTATCCCTTGTTACAATGAGCGACCGACGATCGAAGCTGTGGTAGATGCAGTCCGTGCAGCGCCGGTCGAGGACCTCGAAATCATCGTCGTGGATGACGGATCGACCGATGGAACGAGAGACCTTCTTAAAACGAAACCTCACGGGTGGGTCGATAAGATCGTGCTGCAGGAGCGCAATTTTGGCAAAGGCGCAGCTTTGCGTGCGGGTTTCCAGGCAGCTACGGGCGACGTGGTCATCGTTCAAGACGCGGACCTGGAGTATGACCCGAAAGAATACCCGATTCTTCTTGCACCGATTCTGGAGGATCGTGCCGACGTTGTGTTCGGCTCCCGGTTCTTGGGGGGCCGGCCTCATCGCGTGGTTTACTTCTGGCATATGGTAGGAAACCGCTTTCTCACGTTGCTGTCCAACATGTTCACAAACTTGAACCTCACTGACATGGAGACATGTTACAAAGTGTTTCGGCGCGAATTCCTGCATAACATAACCATTGAAGAGAGCCGGTTTGGGTGTGAACCTGAGATTACCGCGAAGGTGGCGCAAGTTGGCTCGAGAGTTTTCGAGGTTGGCATTTCGTATAACGGCCGAACGTACGAACAGGGGAAAAAGATTGGGTGGCGTGACGGCGTGAGAGCTATTTATGTGATTGTCAAGTATAACCTATTTCGTAGGAACAAAGCTTTATGGAAGGGCAATACTCAGGAGTTGACATCCTCGAAGCGCTCGAAAGCGCGCACAACTACAACGATTACTTAACTCGCTTGATCCGCGAATCGACGGAATCAACGGATCTGATCGACTTCGGCGCGGGGATTGGGACCTTCTCGAAACGCCTGCGGACGGCTGGTTACTACGTTAAATGCATCGAACCGGATCTCTTACAGAGACAAAGACTCGAGGAACAAGGTTTCGACACTTTGGAGAATATTAATGCTGTCGCGGACAATTCGGCATCATTTATTTTTTCGCTAAACGTCTTTGAGCACATCCAGGACGACTCGGTAGCCGTAAGGGAAATTCACCAAAAATTAAAACCAGGAGGCACTCTTCTGATCTATGTACCTGCCTTTGCGTGTCTCTGGACAAGTCTGGATGAGAAACTTTGTCACCACCGGCGCTACACAAAAACGACCCTTCGGCGCCTTGTTGAGCAAGAAGGTTTCGTCATTGAAGAGGTTCGATATGCAGACTGTCTCGGGTTTATTGCCGCGCTTGTTTTTCGGGCGCTCAATAGAAGCGCCTCGGTACTGACCGCAACTTCAATTAGTTTGTATGATCACTGGCTATTTCCACCAAGCCGCGTTTTGGATAGGCTGTTTGATCGATGGTTTGGAAAGAACGTCTATGTCCTCTGTCGGAAGTAAATAGTTGCCTTTAGCGCGCGCCAATGGATCATTTTAGATAAATGGCTCCTACGGTTTCCGGAAAGCATCCGCAGTCGATTAGCGAGCGCCGAGCAGCCTTGAACCGAAACCAAGCGGCTTGACAGCCGGTAGACGCCAGTGCAGCTTTTCACAATTTTCGGGGCAATGCCGTCGCTTTAGTGATATCGTGTACATGGCTCAATGGCTTTTTACAAAGCTGGGAACTCGTAGGCGGCGCGGCCGATCTGATCGATCCCAGCGGGCAGCTTGTGCCCCTTGGACTACAACAATAACAAACACTCGGCAAAAATAGATGTCCTCTAAGCTCACATCGCGATTTGTAAGGCAGGCGCGTCGCCTGCCATTCTTTTTCGTTACCGCGGCAAGCGTTCCGTTTGCCCTACAATTGCTCCCTTTAAATGGCGGTACGCTAACTTCTGGAACAACAGAGTCCTCGGCCGCTATCACCCCCAATTCGAGCAACGCCACGACCACGGGCGCCGTTGATCAACTCGTTGACGTTAAAGCATACGGTGCGATGGGCGACGGCGTAACAAACGATACCGCAGCGTTTAATAAGGCTTTAGCGGTGTGTGCGGTGGACGGCGGAACTTGTCTGGTTCCAAAGGGAACGTATCTTATTTCTGCTTCTGGCATAACGTCACATGTAAAGTCGGGGGTTCATCTCGTGGGCGAGGGGCGCGAAGTGTCCATCCTGAAGATTGCCGCAATGCCGACGGGCGCCCTCATATGGGGGGACGGAGACAACTGGAGCGTGGAAAGCCTGACTCTTGATATGGGGGACTACACCCCGTCACCTAAAGGCTTTCCCGCCATCGCCTGCAAGGGTAACAACTGGCGAGTGTCAAACTGCGCGATCGTCAAAAGCGGGAGGTGGGGAATCGCCGCCTTTGGAGGTAACAACTGGTCTATCGAAGGGAACTATATTCGCAGGACGGTGCCGGGAGCAAGTCCACCGATTGGCGGGATCCTTGTCACTGCAAGGGCGGCCGGGCTCTGGTCCAGCCATGGACGCGTCGTGGCCAACATTTGTGAGGGCGCTGGGATTACGTTTTCTGGGAGCGACGGCATCATCGCCCGCAATCAGGTGCAAAGGTCAGGGTCTGGCAGCGGCATCTTTGTACAAGGTTTACCCAGCACGCACGCTCCGACCATCACGGGCAACATCTGTAGCGGTGGCAGTTCTGGTTATGATGCTGCGCAGGGAGGAAGATGGTGGTCAGTAAACGGGTTTGAAATATGGGCACCGGATTCTGTGATTTCCAACAACGTCGCGGATGACAACGACGGCGGTGGCTTTGCCATCGGCGGGCAGAACAGCATAGTGATCGGGAATAAGGCCTATAATAACGGGCGCGGGCACCATGGGTACGCCGGGTTCAATGCGCGCATAAATCTAGCTCGAGGAACATCTGCGTCTCATTCGATCTTTATAGGAAACTCTTCGTACGATCAGGATTACGGTTACCGGGAACAGGGTAGTGGACTAAGCGACATCAAACAGATTGGGAATGACTATAACCGTAATAGGAATAGGCCTGCTAAGTCTTTCAGCGTTGGCGGTCAGATGCCGATTTCGCTTGAAATGAAAAGTAAGTTGAAAGCGCTTGCCGACGATGCGGACGTGCCGGACAGCGCCCGTCGCATCGTCCGCGAATATCTCAGTCGATAGAAAAAGCTTCACGGCTGAACGACGAATCCACTGCGTATCCGAAAAAGAAAAAGTGATGACCCATCCCCGATCATAGGCGGAGCCGGAAATCGCAACGACCCGTTGCTAGTGCTGGGAGCAAAACAGAAGCCGCCACGCTATGAAACGTGGCGGCTTCGCAAGATAGAGCGGCCCAGTTGGGTTCGCAACTGTTACTGATTGCGAACCATTTGTGGCGCAGGTTTGCTCACTTCAAGTTGGGCGCTCACTTTCTGTAGGCCTGAACTAAGCGCGTCGATTTGCTTTTGCTGGCGCGCGACGGTTGCTTGTAATTCCTCGACCTTGCGATTGAGCATGGCTTCCTTGGGGTCGGGGCCAATGGCTTGGGGCTGGACGGGTTGGGGAACGGCTTGGGGCGGATTCGCACCTGGGAGATCAGGGAGACCAGGTATTGTCACTTTGTTTCCATTGGCAGCCATGGCCACCGTGCCTAACTTTCCACTGGCATCGACGAACACAAAAGCGACGGTCCCTGCGGAAACCGACGCACCGTGAATGTTGCCGATATAGCAGGCGTTGTCCACCTCGCCAAGAGCACTGTCCACACCAGACACGCCGTGGCCGATTGCAATAATGTTACTATGCGTGGTGATGCCAAGGCCGGCTATCTCCCCAACCGCGGTGTTGTTGTTGCCCCCGTTTGCATTCTCGAGCGCACCAGCACCAACGGCGGTGTTACTGGTGCCATCAATGTTAGCGCGGAGCGCAAAGCCGCCGACAGCCGTGTTGAAAACGGCCGTGTTGTTTCCGCTCGAGTCATTATTCTGCATCGCGAAAGTACCCACCGCCGCGTTCGTGAAGGCTGAGACGTTGAACTGCATCGCTTGGAAGCCGACCGCGGTGTTGTCGATGCCACCAACGTTATCCTGGAGTGCCTCGGAGCCGAGTGCCGCATTGTTGTCCGAGTCATTATTCTCGAGTGCTTGAAAGCCGACGGCGGCGTTTGAAGCGCCATCAATGTTAAAATGGAGCGCATCGGCACCAATGGCCGTGTTGTCTTCGCCGGTAGTGTTTTCCCTGAGCGCAGCGGCACCAATGGCCGTGTTAAAACCGCCGGTTGTGTTGTTCCTGAGCGCTGCAGCGCCAATCCCGGTGAGATGGTTACCGGTGGTGTTCAAGTAGCCCACTCGAAAACCAATGGCCAAGTTGAAGTTGGCGGTGTTATTGGTGAGCGCCTCCGTCCCAATGGCCATGTTAAAGCTGCCAGTGGTGTTGCTGGCAAGCGCCCTAGAACCAACCGCCACGTTAAAACCGCCGGTAGTATTGTCGCGAAGCGCACCATTACCGACGGCCGTATTGGCGAGCCCGCTGGTGAGGTTGAGCAGAGCGTTATCGCCCTCAGCTGTATTGGCGCCGGGATAGCCGCCATCCGGTGGCGGACTGACCGCTTGCGTGTTTTGGACGAGCGCAAAGCAGGCAAGCGCGAGTGGGATGAGAACAAAACCGCATCGCCCCGACAGCGACCGGCCGATTGATTTTCTGCAGTGTAGAGTTGTCATATTGTTTATTTTCATTTTTTTGTTGAGTTGGATTGTTGAACTGCACTGACTCCAGTTCGCGCGGAGCCGGGAATCATCCGCAGGAGGCGGTTTTGAACAACCTCGCTTCAGCTGACTCGGGACTCTAGCTGGATCTGGAGATCGCGTTAGGCGGCTTCCAACGAACTATCAGCGCCATGGGCTTCTTCAGCCCAGCCAAAAATGCGTCGAAACTCGGATAACGTAATCGATGCTCGTTTACCAAATCGGACGAAAATTTGTCAAGCTTATTATTTGGGAGCATACAGTTCTGAAAAGGATGTTCTGGGGCGCATGAAGCCCATACACTAATCATATTTCAGCGATCAAATAGTGCCATCGCGTCGATGTACGGGCGCTCGACTAACATCTGCGGGTCCAAATCGAAATAAGAAAGCAGTCCGTCCCGATGCCTGTAATCGCCCTCAACTCGGCAGAGCATCGAGTAAACAGCTACGGAATTGTCATTAACAATCTTGCTATGCAATTGCTCGAGCGCGCGCGGAAAAACCATGTTGTCTGCGTCTAGGATGAAAGCGTAAGACGCGCGCGCGACTTTTAGACCGATGTTGCGCGCATCCGCCAGCCCCGTATTGAACCGTTTGTCGACAATACGGACGGCGTGACGCGAGGTTTCCAGCGCCCTAATCGCCTTTGCCAAGGAATCGTCGCTCGACGCGTCATTGACGATTATTACCTCGATCCCTCCACGGATCGTCGTGGTACCAGGCTCTTGAGATACTCGCGAATATAGGCCGCATAGTTATACCACTATTCGTTATCCCTGCTGTCTGAGAGTGACGACTGCAATCGTGTTCTCGACCGTCAAGGGAAGACCCTCGGAACATTTTGCAAATAGAACGTGGTGCCTTCGCGGACCCACTGACCAGTTTCTTGGGAAAAAATTCCGGGCCCACGTCGGGCGAAAAGCGGCCCGTCCGGAGCATCAAGATGAATTTCAACCTTGTTTGTCGCGTATGTCATCCACGATACCGTCATACGTCCTCGGCCTTGTGAATCGGCACGGAAGGGATTTGGTTCAGCAGCGATTAACCCCATGGGCCGCGGCTTTATAGTGAGTGCGTCCGAGTCGTGCGTCCGGAAAATTGGTACAGTTGGCGAGAGGACATTTCGAGTCTGCATGGGTAGTGGATTATCCGTTTTCTGACAAACCATGTAAACGTGGTAAGACGGCAGGACAGCGTTATCGATGAGGAAATTATCGAGAGTAATCAGCGCATCTGCTAGAGGCATGATTTCGGGATCGTTTTCAACGAAATTGCCGGCAATTTCGTTGAAAACCAAGAGTAACAACGTGCCCCCAACATAGCGGAAATGCCTAATTTCGAATCGGCTGGCAATTAACGGCACTATCTCGCTTGCACGAATGCCTTCGGTGGGATCCGACCTGTTCATGGCATCGAGCGACGCCCGAAACGCTTCCTTCTTAATGCCCTCCCGCCTTTGGAACTTGCGATAATGCTCTGGAATCAGTTTAAGAAAGATGTCGGCGAGCTCAAGATCGCCTCGTGGGAACTGCATTTGCGAAGGCCCGATGTACTCGTAAACAACCAATAATCCACTCGGTTTAAGTGTTTGTTTGATTTGATCCAGAAGGTGTTCGAGTTGAAAAACATGGTGTAGCGAAGCGTGTGCGTAAACAGCGTCGTACGTCTCGGCGGGAAATTCCGCCGTGTTCAGGTCGGCGACTTCGTACGTCAAACCGTCTAGCCCCTCGGCTTCGGCTGCTTTCCTTGCGCTTTCGATCGCATTCTCGGCAACATCCACACCATGGATAAGCTGACAGAAGTCGTGACGGCGCAATGTCCGCTCAATGACGCCAAAGCCACAACCAACCGACAGCGCTTTAATTGGTTTCGCAAAACTGATCAGAAAGCCGGCAGAATGATTGACCCCAATCGATTGCTGGGTCGCCGGTAGCGCGCCGGTTCATATTCTCCACGACGCCCGGGACCCAGACCCATTGTGTTTCAAAAGCCTGGCTTTGGGGATCGCTCCACCATTCCGCCGCTTTTTTTGTGGCCTCACTCATGCGAAACAATGCTTCATTGCAGCGGCGTCAAGAACGGGCGCGAACGTGAATCGGCCTTGGAACAAGACACTAGTTTGAAGTTCTTGCAACGCGGGTTACTGCATTGTTCTTGTAACGGCGATTTTTGCCAGCAATTCTGTGTGATCTGCATTATAGAGCCGAAATTCATAACGGGAACCGGCTTCGATCCAATTCGCTTCTTGCGCACCGCGAGGTGAACCTGCGAACAGCATCTCGTCGCGGCCGTTCTCGGAAACGTAAATCTTCCCGTCGACGCTATTCCATGAAATGGTCGTTTGCCCCGGCCCTTCGCCGGCTGGCACGGGATTTGGACACGCATTAAGGGTCGGCATCATCTTGGTGACGAAAACGACGCCTGGCGTAATAAGCAGGCTTTCAAACTTGGACAGCCGGAACTCGTCCTTGCGACCCAATGCGATGCTTCCCGCCGCTTGTTCATCTACTAGCTCTTTAACAAAACCTACCATGCCGTGGGAATGACACGGGAAAGGAACCTTGATTCTCCCCCTCAGGCGTTGCGGCAGTAGTGCCCGAGCGCGACTGAAGACCGACGGCTTCAAGTTAAATCTTTTGCCGTCAGGAAAATCATTCAGGTAACCCGTGCCCCAGTCCTCAATCGCATACAGCCCGCCTGGCTTTAAATGATGATCGAATAGGTGCCAGAACGTGGTTTTAGTTAGCTCGCCGATATGTGAGGCATCATCGATGATGACGTCAAATCCCTCGGGGGCAGTCTTCGTAGCGACCGCAGACAGAAATCGCGTATCCGCCTGGCTACCTTGGAAGAGTTGAATACGCTCTCCAGGGACGAAACTCTCTGGCAATTTGAGATCGATCCCAACAATCATACCGCGCGGGAAATAGTCGCGCCACAATTTGAGCGAACCCCCTCTATGGACGCCAATCTCCAAAAGCTTAACGTTCCTGTCTGTCCAAGCTGACAGAATGGGGTCATACAATTCTAGGTAATAATGCTTTATCTTGTCAGTCTCATAGGAAACTAAATTTAGCTGCGTACTCCGCATGTTTGTGGGCGAGACTGTCTGGCTCGGCGTGCTCATAAAATCAAGCTTTGCCTTATACCTAAAGAAAAGTGCTTCCGTTCGTCAAATGAGAGATGGTCGCGCTGAAGAGTCGGCCTCTCAGGAGTTTAACACGCGCGAGGTGTACGCTGGGCTAACATGACACTTCATCCTTTTGCCTGCGCAAAGCGAACGTCCAGATCCTGGATCTGTGCTTGGAGCTCCGCAATCGTTGATTGCAGTTTTGAAGCCTGCGCTTGGTAGCCGGTAATAGCGGATTCCAGCTTCGATTTCTCCGTCTGGTAGGTGTTGTCCAGAGCAGCGATGTATTGAACTCTTTTGTCAAAACTAGCCTGCATTTCATCGGCCGCAACGGATGACGTCTCGGCCGGCTGGCGAGTTTTTCCAATTTCAGCAGAAAGCCGTATCGCCTCTTGGACGAGCACCGGATCGACGCCGGCATCGGTGCTCTCAAAGCCGGCTGCGAGACTGGAACTATTGATTCGTTGTGCGAGCGGCTCGAGACATTTCTCCGTATAGGGCTCCTCGAGGAACTCGAGCAATGAGCGCATCGTCGATTCCGGGCTATCGATTAGGTCTGCGTAATGGATGCGGCGCACGACGTTTGGCCCATAGGCGCGCTCAGCCGTGAGGCACGCGCTGACCGTTCGAAGCCAATATCGATAGGCCTCCTCCTCGTTGCGTACCAAATGAATTCCTGTCGCGCGATGGAAGTTGACCATCGAGCGAACGACCGCCCGAACATCTCGGAACAAGTGGACGAACAGAGCTTGAGGAAAAAGCTTCCGCAACCCGCAGATGTGCAAACAATACTCTGGTGTTCCATCGACCCAACGTGTTTTGGGCCCCGCGGCTGTGCTCGTGGCTTCGAGCCAACGCGGTTCAATTTTCAATTCAATGGTCCTGGTTTCGCGCTTTGTTTCGAGATCCTTGCGATGGCACAGGATCAGATCATTGATGCTCCGGCCGAACGCGGCAAACAATTCATCATCCCGAATATCCATAGCGCTCAAGAGCGAGTAGTCACCGCGTGCCGCGCCAATTTGGTACGCAATCGCCACGTTGACGGCAAAATTGCCCATCCAACTTGACTCCGGCACCGGAAACAGATTGGGATGATGCCCCAGACACCAAGTGAGAATGCTTGTCCCCGAGCGCGGTGATCCCACGACAAAGATAGGTCTGTTTATCCTATGCTGCATTCGGTCGCCCTTTCAGTCTTGTTCTCCTACCCTTGTTGCAGGACCGAGTCAATCCACGGACGGCTTTCGGCGTATCCAGAAGCTGCCTCCACCACCTGAAGGCAAGGTCGAAAATGTAGCTTTGAGTTCCGCCTGATGGTAGTGGCTGAGGTAGCTATTGGCCATCAGGACCTCGAACTCTGAATTAAAAGTCAAGAACGCTTGCAACAGGTATTGCTCGGTCCAAAAGCGAAATTCATCCATCACCCAATCGCGCCGATACTCGAAAGGCAAAAAGATATCGTGGACGTGCACGATCACTCCCGGCTTGAGACGCGGCAGGACTTCCAGGAATAGGTAATTAACGTCGCCGCCAATTTTCACGGTATGGGAACTGTCGATAAACAAAATGTCGCCCGATTCGAGCTGTGAGAAAAATTCCAGATCGATGTCCTGGACCTTTTTCTCAATCAATGACTGCAAGCCAGGAAATCCTTTGCGAAGAAACTCGCGCGGAAATGGTTCGATACAGATGAGCTCGGAGCTTTTGTTCTTCGCAGCGGCTTGCCCCAATAGGAGAGAAGAGAAACCGCTGCCCACTTCGACGATCAGCCGTGGCTGGAAGTGACGGACCATACAGTAAGCCATCAATGCGTCCGTACCATCAAAGAGACCACTCCCGAGATAAAATTGAGTCTCCCCTTCAGTCGGGTTGGTTGGGAAGCGCTCGTATTCCTGCCGAAATTTTCGGAAATGGTTTCGCAGCAGATCGAGCTGCATTGCATCGTTCATGTCAATGCCTGCGAGTTCGCTCGGATGGCTCCAGAGCGTTTCAGGCAACGATCGGGTATCAGGAATCGGCTGATAGAAATGCACCGGAGTGATATGAAACCCGTGTTTCTCCCAGAGTCGAAATAACTCCAGAAACTTTGGATGATGCAGGTAGCGGGACGCGACTCCAGCGACAAATTCGCCGATCTCAGTGAACTGTTGCTCTTGCCAATCCGCTCCCGATCTCAACTCGGCTAAGAGGAATTTCCAGGGAATGTCCATGCGACGAACCGTTATCGTGTCGAGGTTCCGGCGCGGTTCGGTGGCCGCGCGGAGAGTCACAACGTAGTCATTGCCGCACTGAAGCCCTTCCAACTTGACGGAGCCGGTCGTGCCTCTGCAAACTAGCTTTTCCCGTTCTCCATTTTCTGAGACGTAAATTTCGGCCACGGCCGGAGCCGTGATTTCCCATTCTAGCAATGTCTTGGATCCGGCTTCGAGCGGGACGGGATTGGGACTTGCTCGGATTCGTCCAGTAATGGGTCGCTGGACAACTATCGAGTCCAATATCTGGCGCGGCTCGGTAGCCGTGCAGAGGGTCATAACGTACTTACTACCGCCCTGGAGTCCGCCAAACTCGAAGGAGCCGCTTGCGCCCCTGCAAACCAGCCTCTCGTTTCCGCCATTTTCTGAGACGTAAATTTCGGCCACCGCCGGAGGCGTGATTTCCCATTCTAGTAATGTCTTAGATCCGGCTTCGAATGGGACGGGATTGGGACTCGCTCGGATTCGTCCAGTAATGCATCGCCGGACCAAAACCGAGTCCAGTCTCCGGCGTGGCTCGGTGCGGCTGTATAGGTGAAAGAGGTAGTCGGTGCCGGCTTGAATCCATTCTACTTCCAAAGATCTATTTCTCCCCTGACCGACGAGCTTTTCTGGTGCGCCACTCTCAGATACATAGACTTCGGCCCCCTCCGGGGCATTAACCTCCCAATGTAGAGTCGTGCGCGCTCCCGCCTCGGCTGGGACCGGATTAGGCGTCGCCATGATTTTTCCGGCAATTGCCTTGGGCAACACTGGGTTCATAACATCAACGCCGCTCGCCCAGACTAAGAAGCCGAGCCGAAGCTCCCCAGAACCTCGCTATCTCGCCGAAAGCAACCACACGAAGCGATATGCTCATCGCTAAATAAAGCTTCTAGCTTTTCGCGTGCCGCTTCGATGGAGTAGAGCGCACGTGTTTTCCTAACGCCATTCGCTGAAAGCCGGTTCCAAAGTTCTTCCGATTCGTAGAGCTCAATCAAAGCCCTGGCAAAGTCTTCCGGCTTGTCGGCTACGAGAATGTCTTCGTGGTCGGTGAGCCCCATTCCTTCCACAGCCAGCGACGTTGCAACGACCGGCACGCCAAAAGCCATGCTTTGATTGATTTTGCCCTTGATGCCTGCCCCAAATCGCAGGGGCGCCACGGACAACCTTACGCTGTCGAAAAACGGACGAACATCTCTCTGCAATCCCGCCACAATGATCCTCTCAGTCGCTAGCGCGACGATTTCCGGCGGCGCCTTATCACCGATGATGTAAAACTTTGCATCCCGAAGATGCTCGCTTACGAGCGGGAATATATTCTGTAAGAAAAACAGCACCGCGTCCGCGTTTGGTTTGTGTTGAAACCCGCCGATAAAAAGCCAGTCTCGCCGAAGCGGAAACGGCGTTTTTGATCCAGGGATATCGACAATATTCGAAACGACCTCGATAGACTTGGCAGGCCACTTCTCCTGGAGCAATTGTTGTTCAATGGGGCTCACGACCCAGGTTTCATCGGCCTGCTCGATCAACTCATGTTCCCGCTGCTGTTTTTCCTGCGCCTTCCGGCGCACCTCGGGATCCCGGGTCAACTGCGCTTCGCGGTCTTCGCGGAGATAATGGAGATCAACCGTATCAAAGATGATTCGACTCTGTGGCGCGTACAGTCGAACGTCTGCGATGTGCTTCCGCGCAAAATCGCATCGGCTGAGTATCACCGCATCGAAACTGGCGCCGTGCGAAACGAGGTAATCGCGCACTTTTTTGACGTAGGGATGATGGACAACTTCAATCCCGCGTTTCTGGAGCTGGCCCGTGTAGGGAGGAATGTTTGCCAGATTATCGGGGATGAAAGTTAGCCGATGACCAAGTCGTCGAAGAATCCTTAGGATTTGGAACATCCGCAACGATCCTGAATCCGTGTCGGGCATGGGAAGATGATGATCAATCACCAGGATGTTTTTCCGATCCGCCGATTGCTGTTGCAAAAAGCTCAAATCGCCGCTGGCTGGCCTTCTCATCAGCTCTTCGGCCCATGCCTCGGCAAAGGTCGAACGGTTAATCTGCTGATGTTTTTTTGCGCCCGTGGCGAGGTCAGTTCCTCCGGTTGCTCCTTCGTAGTGGATGACCTCGCTAAGTGGCTGATACAGGACCTTGTAACCCGCTCGGCGAATCTTGAATGCCAAATCGGTGTCCTCGTAGTACGCAGGTGCGTAACGCGAGTCGAACCCGCCCACAGTTTCAAACAGCGCTTTTGCAATCATCAACGCTGCCGCCGAACAATAATCTACGTCCCGCAAATAATTGTATTCGGGTTTTTGTGGATCATCGAACTTGCCATAATTCCATCCAGAAGCATCTCGCCAGATGATCCCACCCGCTTCCTGCAACCGTCCATCCGGATAAAGAAGTTTTGAACCGACAATGCCTGCTCGCGGCTCTTCTGCGAAGGTGTCGAGCAACGCAGTGAGCCAGCCCGGCTTTACAATGGTGTCGTTATTCAGAAAAACGAGGTATTTCCCGCGCGCGGCTTGCGCCCCTCGGTTGCAGGAAACGATGAAACCGGAGTTCGTGTCATTTCGCAGATAAACAACGCCCGGTATTTGCGGAACGGCCTCTGAAGTTCCATCCGTAGAGCAGTCGTCCACTACAATGACTTCCAAGCATTCCGTTCCCTGGTGTTCTTGGAGCGATCCCAGACAAGCTTGGGTGAACTGAAGCTGATTGAATACCGGTATGATAACCGAAACATCGACCTGCTCGTGAATCGGAAACTCGATTGAACCGCTTGTGACGGGCGGCGCGAAAACAGAAGCAGTTTCTGGCGTAGCGGTCGTTGAATGTTGCGGGGGCACGGAGTTTGTGCCCGAGACTAGCGCTTGGATTTCCTCGTCAATCACCGCAATCTCAGGATGGCTGCCTCGCCATTTTTCGTAACTGGAGATCGCCTTTTCCAGATGTCCGTACCCTAACAAGTCCTTCGACTTTTCGGGAGAAAGTTTCGCTTTCAACGCGGCAACAGGATTTGCAATTTGCCAGCGCATTGAAGAGCGAAGCCGAGTTGATGCGTTGCTAGTGTCGTCCAAAATTCGGATAAGCCGTTTCGTAGCTTGCAACTGTCTTCGGAGACGGTTTTGCATCTCCTGTGCGCGGGTTTCACTCTCCGCAAGACTGATGCTTCTGGTCCGAAGAAGCTCATTGATCTGCATGATGCGATCGCGCAGTTGCTGAATTTCATCCGCATGGCGATCAATTTCGCCGGTGTAATGAGCGCTGATTTGTTCGATCTGAGCCTTGTAGCGCTCGTCGGTTCGGGCCAAATGAGTGGTGAGTTCCTCGACTTGCGCTTTGTGGGCGGCTTCTGTTTGCGCTAAATGGGTCGTGAGTTCCTTCACTTGCGCCTTGTGCCGCTCTTCGGTTTGGGCCAGATGGGTCGTGAGTTTCTCGACTTGCGCTTTGTGGGCGGCTTCTGTTTGCGCTAAATGGGTCGTGAGTTCCTCGACTTGCGCTTTGTGCCGCTCTTCGCTATGGGCCGTATGCGCGCTCAGTTTCTCGATTTCCGCTTTGTGTCGAGCTTCTGTCTGCGCCAGGAGTTCACCATAGAGATGCTCAATCTGCGCAATTCTTTCCGGAATCACCGCATTCACGCGGCTGACCGATCCCGGAAGCAAATCGGCCTCCGCCGGTTTTGTCCGGCGGCTACCGGGCGGAGATGTCGCCTTTTTCGCTTTCTTCCTTCTCCTCGCAGATGCTTCGGCAATCAAAGCGCGATAAAGTTCGATTACTTCTGCAGAGACACGAGCATCGATCAGTTGGTCAATGGTGAAATGGGTGTGGCGTCTTCGTTTTGTTACCAGCGCGGCTGCGCTAGCTACTTTTTTATCGGGCAAACCAACGAAATGCGCAATTCGCCGCAATTCGGATTCCGCATCTGTGAAAAATAGATCGTAATGGGTAACGAGCCGATCTTGTTCGGTTGCTGAGTCGATCAGGCGCCGGTTGTAGATTTCCCAAAGCCGCAAACCGAACGAATAAGACGTTCCGTTTCGCTCCTTCATTGAGTAAGCGACTTCCAATGGATTGCGCACCATGATGAGCGTTTTCACCCCGGGGAGGAGGTCCAGCCAAAACGGCAGAGTCAAACTGTTGCGCGGGTCTTTCCATCCCCAGACGCTTGATGAATCAAATCCGTCGATGAGCAATCGCGCCTTTTGACGCAAAGGACCGAGCCGAAGATGCTTGAAGTCCTCGTCAGCCTTGGGCGGCAGGTCCCAGGCGCCGCCCAGTTCGTTTAATAATTCGTCGTTCAGCGCTACGAACCCAAGGTGTTCCCAGAAGCCATCGGGGTTATCGGCTTGCGCGGGCATCAATTCATGCTTTGGACCCAGGTAAAGTCCACAAGCGTGCAACAGCCTTGTCAGCATCGATGTTCCTGAGCGGTGTGCTCCGGCAATGCAAATCGCTGTCTGGTTATCAGCGGTATTTTTCACTCAAAAAGCTTACACAACGATGGCCGCCGCAATGCGTCAAGCCCGATACTTGGGCTTGGCAGCGATCGCTAGGACCGGGAAATCTCTCGTACTGGAATCCACCTGGCGTTGTAAATCTTTCGTCGCGCAAATGCCAGCTACATCTAAGTTCCCAGCCATGCAGCGAAATGACGGCCGCGGACCCGATGAAATTCGTTCGATCAATTTCGAATTGAACGTCGCCCCGCATGCGAGCGGCTCGGTGCTCGTCTCGATGGGTAAAACGCGCGTGATATGCGCCGTCACAATTGAAGAAGCAGTGCCGCGTTGGATAAAAGAGCAGGGAGTAACTGGTGGCTGGCTCACTGCCGAGTATTCGATGCTTCCATATTCGACTCAGCCACGTAAACCGCGCGATATTGCAAAAGGCCGCATCGACGGTCGTAGCGTGGAGATTCAACGGTTGATTGGCCGGTCGCTGCGAGCGGTTATGGATCTCGAAAAGCTCGGGCCGCGCACGATCTGGATCGATTGCGACGTGTTGCAAGCTGATGGCGGAACACGCACCACCGCAATTACCGGTTCCAGCCTGGCGCTAGCCATAGCCTGCCGCAAATTTGTGCGGGAAAAAAAGCTCGACGCGCCTCCGATGCAAAAATTAGTCGCCGCAGTCAGCGCTGGCATTCTGGATGGGCAGGCCGTACTGGATCTTAATTACGAAGAGGACAAGCTCGTCACTGTCGACTTCAATCTTGTCGCTACCGAAGACGGCGAGTTTGTAGAGGTGCAGGGCTCGGGTGAAGAAGCGACGTTTGCCGGATGGCAGCTGGATGAAATGCTTGCGCTCGGGCGCAAAGGTATCGCTGAGTTAATTGCTGCCCAGCGCGCCATGCTCGCGCGGTTGATGGTGACGCCATCTGACAGCTAAATGGCTTATTGCGCGGGAAGTTCGCGGTTAAATTGCTACAGGCAAACCGCCTTTTATTTCTGACCCGTCACCTGAGTCTTCGCGAGTATCTTGCTGTGCTCGGTCCCGGCGTAGAGACGAAACTCGAACGTTTTCCCCGCCTCGATCCATGGTGCTGCGGCAGATCCCGATGCGCTACCGGTGAAAAGCGTTTCTGGCCCGCCATCGACTGAGACGTAAACTTGCCCCGCGCTGCCGTCGCCCGTATTCCAAGTTACGGTTGTGGTACCGGGCCCTTGGCTCGCAAGCACCGGATTGGGCGATGCCGTAATCGTCGCTGTGGACGCTCCGGGACTGGCAGATGGCGCAGTTGCTTCGGGGATTTTTGAGGGATTGCATCCAGCGAAAAAGAGCAGCGGCAAGAAAACAGCAGTGGTCCGAATGAATCGCTTCATAAAAATAGTTTGCTTGTCCAACTTCTTGAACTGCTATCTTTCGTCAAGTCATATCGCCAAGGTGCTAAATCCCAATCGGCATTTGGGTGATTTTATTCGCCTCCAGAACCTTACTCCGCCCCCCACGGCGTGAGAAACAGGCTTTGAGTTCCTTAGGAAAAGACAAGCCCAGATTAGCTGCTGCATATCAGCACCTCGAACTGTGAATTGAAAGTGCGGGATACCTGGAGCACATATTGCTCGGTCGAAAAACGGAATTCTCCTAGAAGTCATTCGTGAACATACTCTAGCGGGAAGCGACATCATGCGCATGCACGATAACGCGTGCGAGCTAAATCATTTGCTGCTGCACAAACGATAGGCTAAAGCGCAAGATCAAATGAAGCGGGTACTAATCACCGGCATCACCGGTCAGGACGGTAGTTATCTGGCCGAATTGCTGCTGGAGAAGGGCTACGAGGTCCATGGCATTATTCGCCGCGCGAGCACTTTCAACACTTCCCGTATTGATCATCTTTACGCCGATCCCCACGTCAACGGCGTACGAATGTTTTTGCATTACGGAGACCTCAGCGACTCCGTGAATTTGGTGAAGCTTCTTTACGACTTGAAGCCGGACGAGATTTATCATCTGGGCGCACAGAGCCACGTGCGCGTGAGTTTCGATATTCCTGAGTACACAGCGGACGTCACGGGCGTGGGTACCATCCGCATTTTGGAGGCAATTCGCGAGGCCGGATTGCGTTCCCGTTTTCTTCAAGCGTCCAGTAGCGAAATGTTTGGCAAGGCGCGGGAATTTCCGCAGACCGAGGAGACGTCTTTCTGGCCGCGCAGCCCGTACGCGGTGGCAAAGATTTTTTCATATTGGGCGACCGTAAACTATCGGGAGAGCTACGGGCTTTGCGCGAGCAACGGCATTATGTTCAACCATGAAAGCCCGCGGCGCGGCGAAACGTTCGTCACGCGCAAAATCACGCGCGCCGTTGCTGCGATCAAACATGGGCTGCAAAAGGAATTGTTCCTCGGCAACCTCGATGCGAAGCGAGATTGGGGATATGCGCCGGACTACGTTGAAGGCGCTTGGCGAATTTTACAGCTCGGAGAAGGAGACGATTTCGTGTTGGCTACGGGCGAGGAGCACTCAGTACGTGAGTTTGCCGAAGCAGCCTTTGCTTATGCCAACCTTGACTGGAAGGAATTCGTGAAGCACGACGCGCGTTATGAGCGACCGGCGGAGGTGGACCGTCTAGTCGGTGACGCGTCGAAAGCGAAGAAGATACTCAATTGGGAACCGAAAGTGCGGTTTCATGAACTGGTGCGCATCATGGTAGATGCGGACATGGCATTGTTCTCGCGAGAGACACCGAGAAAGCATCTCGGCAAGCTGCCGTAATTGTAGCCGCTTGTCGCTGACCGCTGCTCTGTGAAGTTCGGTCCACGAGTGTCGGAGAATCGGCCCCGCTACAGCCTTAGCGCATCACGAATGGCGCCGGATTAGTATCCGCCATCGAATGAGCTGATACGAGACTCGGAACAGCGCTCGTTAGCGGCGTGCTCACGATGGTAACTGCGGCGCCCGTTCCTACGACGTTGTACAATTGTACGATGTCGCTCGAGCGCATCCGAATGCATCCATAACTCGCAGGCGTTCCGATGAGCCGTTCTTCCGGCGTGCCATGGATGTAAATATCTCGGCCGAACGCGTTGGCGTTCTGCGCCTCCAGTCCACGCAGCCAGAGAATGCGCGTGACGATTGGATCGCGTCCCGGAGAATCCGGCAGGACGATTTCACCGGTACGACGGCGATCTTTGAATACCGCGCCAGGCGGCGCATTATCGCCAATCTTTTCCGCAACTTGCAATTTACCAAGTGGAGTAAAACGGCTGCCGCGCCAATCGCCTAATCCGAACTTCGACGTAGAGACTGGATAAATTGCCAGGATATTGCCACGATCGAGAAGAGCCAGTTTTTGCTCGCGCGTGCTGACCACGATTTGATGCTGCGTGTCTGGCGCCGCGCAGGATGCGAGAAAGACAGCGAAAAGCAGCAGACCGTGACGAACCGCGGAACGGTTCGTGCCCTCGCGCGTTTTCGGCGCGCCCGGCGGTCGCGCCCTATCATTATCGATCTTCATGTGCGATTGAACGGAAAAAACTTTTCTGCGGTTTCGGTTGTCGCCTCGGCGACTTCTTCCAGCGAAGTCTCTCGCGCCGCAGCGATGGTTTCCGCCACGATGCGTGTATGCGCCGGTTCAGAGCGTTTCCCGCGAAAGGGGACAGGCGCCAGATATGGGCAATCGGTTTCTACCATGAATTTCCAGAGCGGGATTTGCGCCGCAACTTCTCGCACAGCCGCGCCGTTTTTGAAAGTGACAATTCCAGTGAAGGAAACGAGGTGATCAAGATCTAAAACTTCATTCGCTTGCTCGAGCGAGCCGCCGAAGCAATGAAAAACGCCGCGGAGCTTGCCGGTGTATGGACCCATAATTTTAAGCGTGTCTTCCCATGCGTCGCGCTGATGGATCACCACGTTGAGCCCCAGCTCCACGGCAAGATCGAGTTGCTGTTGAAATAAGCTTGCCTGTTTCGATTTGTAAGCGCCGTCACGGATTTGCGCTTCAATTTCTTCGTCGGTCTCGGTTCGCAGGGCGGACATGACCTGGACCTGCTCTTCCTTCGATACTTGCTCGCTTGGCAAACGGTGATAATCGAGGCCGGTTTCGCCGATCGCTACGACGCGCGGATTCTTTGCTAACTCGCGCAGCGGCGTGATCACGTCGTCCTCTGCCTCCTCAACGTTAGTGGGATGAACTCCGATTGCCGCGAAGATGGCTGGATGTTTTTCTGCCAGATCGATAGCGCGCCGGCTGCTTTCCACCGACGTCCCGATCGTGACGATGCGCGTCACGCCCGCATCCGTCGCGCGACGAAGCACGTCATCCAAGTCGTGCGCGAAATCAGGAAAATCGAGATGCGCGTGAGTTTCGACCAGCACAGGTTGATTGTAGGGGGTTTCTGTGAAACGCCAACTTCTGGTTCAGCGTCCGCCGCGGCGGACGCCACAGAGGTTCACCATTCCAGAATTGTGCTCGCCCAGGTGAGCCCGCCCCCGAACACGACCATCAGGACGTAATCGCCGGGTTTGATTCGGCCGCTGCGATTGGCTTCATCCAACGCGATGGCCACGGCCGCTGCGGAGGTGTTGCCATAACGATCTAAATTCACAAACATCTTGTCGCGCGAGATACCGAGGCGATCTGCAATCGCTTCGATGATGCGAGCATTGGCCTGATGCGGAATAACGCAGGCGATGTCCTCGATAGAGAGCCCAGCCTGATCGAGGACTTTCTTGGCCGCGTTCAGCATCGCGGTGACAGCCTGTTTGTACACTTCCTTGCCGGTCATGTGGATCGTTGCCAAATTCAGGTCGACATTTTCACGCGTGATCGGGCAGCGCGAACCGCCGCCGGGCATAAACAGGATGTCGGTGTAGCGACCATCGCTGCCGATATGAGTGCTGATGACCCCGTGGGCGCTGCCCCGATGCCGCAAAACAGCGGCGCCAGCGCCGTCGCCGAAGAGCACACAGCTATTTCGATCAGTCCAGTTAGTGATCGATGTCAATTTCTCGGCTCCTATCACAAGGACAGTATCGTGCGTGTGCGAGGTGATGAATTGCTGCGCGATCTCCAACCCAAAAAGAAAGCCGGCGCACGCTGCGGAAACATCGAGACAAGCGGCGTTGGTTGCCCCGATCTTCTTCTGAACGAAGCAGGCAGTGGCTGGGAATAGCATGTCGGGAGTGGCCGTTGCCACCAGAATGAGGTCGATTTCTTTGGGCGAAATTTTTGCTTGTTCGATTGCCTTGAGCGCGGCCTTAGTCGCCATTTCGCTGGTGGTTTCATCCTTCGCGGCGATACGGCGTTCCTTGATACCGGTCCGAGTGGTGATCCACTCATCGCTGGTATCGACCATCCGCGACAGGTCCGCGTTGGTGAGAATTTTGTCGGGCACATAACTGCCCGTGCCGACGATTGAGACTGTGCGCAGCGCTTTATTGGAGCGCGGGCTCGAGCGGGGCTGTCGTTTCATGGTAACGGCGAATCTCCTCGACGATATGCGGGTTCACCTGCTGTTCAATCGACTCTGCAGCCACGCGCAGCGCATTCTTGATGGCCAGCGGCGTGCTCGCGCCATGCGCGATAATGCAGATGCCATTCACGCCGAGAAGCGGACTGCCGCCGTACTCTTCATAATTCGTCTTATCCTTAATCGTCCCAATGGCATTCCTCGCGAGTAATGCGCCGACTTTTCGCATCGTTGTGCGCATGAGCTCGTGTTTGAGCCATTGAAACATCGCCACCGCGATCGATTCGCACGTTTTCAAGATTACGTTGCCAACGAATCCGTCGCACACGACAACTTCAACCGGATCTTCAAAGAGATGCCGGCCTTCTATGTTGCCAACGAAGTTAAGCGAACTTGGTCTCAGCATCTTGAACACTTCCTTGGTCAATTCGGTGCCCTTAACATCCTCGTCGCCGAGCGAGACCAGACCAACCGTCGGATTCTTGTAATGGAGAACATGACGCGAATAGACCGACCCCATGAACGCGTATTGAAGAAGATGTTCTGGGCGCGCATCGATGTTCGCGCCTGCATCGATCAAAACGAAGACATTCGTTTCCGTCGGAAGGACGGCCGCGATGCCTGGTCGATCGATTCCTGGCAACGTGCGAAGCTTAATCGTTCCCGCGGCGACCGCCGCGCCCGTATGACCTGCGCTGACGACTGCATCCGCCTGGCCGCGCTTCACGAGATCGAAGGCGCGGCTTACTGATGAGTCCTTCTTTCGCCTGACCGCCGACCATGCGCGGTCGCTCATATCTACCACTTGCGTTGCGTGCGTGATTTCTATCCGGCTGTCGTTGCAGCCATGTTTCTTGAGTTCTGCTTCGATCCGCGCGGAGTCGCCGACAAGAAAAAGCTTATTGATGTGACGGTAATCGCGCAGGGCCATAACTGCGCCGGCAACGAGATTAGGCGGGCCAAAATCACCGCCCATCGCATCGAGGGCGATCTTCATCGGTGGGAAACTTTGCGAACTAAAACTGCGGATTGCAAAGCGAAAATTGTCGCCGCCTCACTCTGCGAAGCGAGCGCTGACCAGGGCAAAATTCGTGGATTGCGGTCGCCCACAGGGCGACGGCTACAGCTATTTCCCTTCAAGTGTTAGCACCTGGCGCCCGCGATAGTAACCGCAGGACGGGCACGCGATGTGAGAGGGAACTGTGCTCCCGCACTGCGGACATTTGTTGAGGTGCGAGGCGTGCCAGCGGTTCGCCGCTTTGCGCGTACGTAATCGCATTTTAGATGTTTTGCGTTTTGGGACTCCCATATTTCGCGAGCGGACACGAAAGCAGAAGAAAACAAAAAGGCAACAGGTCGCTCTGTATGTTTTTCTGAACCCGGCCCTGAATCATTATTTGAACTTCAACTTATCTAGCACACTCCAATCCGATTTCCGCTTCGTATCTTGCTCCACAGTCTCCGGTTGTTTCGCCTGGCAAACACGATTGCCATCTCTGTCGCAGCGCGGATGCGCGGGTAGATTAAGCAAGAGATCCTCGCGCATACAAGGCGTGAGATCGACCGTCTCCGGCCCAGGCAGCTCCATGTGCACGGCAAATGCAGGCACTTGAATTTGGTACACGAATTTTTCCAGGCACGATACACAGCGCAGCTCTACTGACTGCGACAGTGAACCCCTTGCCCAAAGGGCGCCTCCAGCAATGCCCAAGTCGATGTTGTAATGCAGCCGGCCAGCGCAACGAATTCCTTCTGCTTCGAGGTCATGGATCGGGCAATCGTCGTCCCCGTCCAGATGCAGACCCTGTGCAGGAAGTTGTTTGAGATGAATTTTCACTCGTCAAACCTTTCGAAGATCGTCAGCTAAATTTCCTGCTCAGCGCCTTGGCAACACAAGCCGGGACAAAACCGGAGACATCGCCGCCGAGGCGCGCGATTTCCTTAACAATGCGAGAACTTAGATAAGTGTATTCCTCCTTCGGCATGAGAAAAATTGTTTCTACCGTCGCATCCAACTTTCGGTTCATCAGCGCCATCTGAAATTCAAATTCAAAATCGGAGACGGCGCGCAAACCGCGGATGACCGCTCCGGCTTCTTCTTTGCTGGCGAACTCGACAAGCAATCCTTGAAACTCAGCGATTCGCACATTGTCGATTTTTCCCGCGGTTTCTCCCAGCAAGTCGAGACGTTCCTTGAGTGAGAAAAGCGGCTGCTTCTCGTCGTTGTGCGCCACGGCGACAACCACTTCATCGAACAGTTTTCGAGCCCGCTCGATCACATCGAGGTGACCGTTTGTTACGGGATCAAAGCTCCCAGGGTAAATCGCACGTCGCATCTGCGAAAATTCGCAGAGGAATTGGAAAATGAAAAGCGTATTGAAAAGCAATGACGACGAACGAAAGCACAAAGTCTCTGTCCGAGTTGCCTAAAGTTCGTGAGACACGAAATTGATCATCACTCCGATGCGCGAACCATCGCCATACAAAACCATCGCCGTGGCGACGACGTTCTCCCCGCGCTTTAAGCAGGTACTTGCCGAGGCCAAGCGCATCCGGGAACGCTTTTCCGCTGATTTACATCTGATCTATGTGGGCGACCGCAATGAAGAAACGGCAGAAAAGTTTAAGTACACACTCGCGCAACTGGAGCTTCCGCTCGATTCAACGATTCATTATGAAGGAGGAGCCCCTGCCGAAGCAATTCTGCGCGCGCTCGCCCGTGAGAAGATCGATATGATCGTTGCTGGTGCGCTGGAAAAGGAGCTCGTGTTGCATCCATTTCTGGGCAACGTCGCGCGGCGGCTTGTGCGAGAAGCCCTCTGCTCGGTCATGCTCTTTACCAAACCCGCAACGAAACCCCAGCCGCTCCGCCGAATCGTTTTTGTTGCTGATTATTCCGATCACGGATTGCAGGCTTTGAAAAGAACACTGCCGCTTGCGGCGGCGGAATCGTGCGAGCGCCTTTATGTTATTCGCATCATTACTACGTTTGATCAGGCGCGCGCGTCCATTCGCGCAGGCGGCAGGAGAGGCAAAAAGTCAGATGTGGAAGACGACGAAGAAGAGAGTTTGGAAAAATTCGTTCTATCAGTGGGGGCGACCGACGTCCCGATCGAGGCGCGCTGCATTCGTGGAAACACCGGACTCGCTGCGTCAGATTTTGTTCAGTCGATGAAAGCGGATTTGCTCGTGGTGCCGCTGCAGAAAAATGCCGATGAGATACAACAACTGCCAAGTAATATCGCGTGGGTCACCGACGTCATTCCGTGTAATCTGTGGATCATTCGGTGAATCAAATTGCCGAGCTCGCGCATGATTTGTAGAGCCGTTCGCCGCGGCGAGCGCCTTCCCATCGGAGTCGGCGGTTGATACAACCGCCGTTACAACAACACATGGAGCTTGAATTCCAACCGTACGGTTTGCCGCATCTCACGGTCATTTTCCTCACAATCGTTTTGCCGTTTGCGCTTGCCGCGATCGTGTGGCGCACAAAATCACACCGTGTGGAGAAGATGATCATTGGCATTCTCTCCGCAGTCCTCATGTTGAACTACGTGGTCTATCTGATTTTTATCCGCAGCCGCGGCGTCGTGACGTGGCAACAAATGTTACCGATGCAACTGTGTGACTGGGGCATGGTGGTCGTAATCGTGGCGATGTGGACCGGAAATCAACGCTGGTTCGAGGTGGCATATTTCTGGGGAATTGGCGGCACGTTACAGGCTGTGCTTACGCCAAACTTGCGGTTTGGTTTTCCAGATTGGCGATTCATCAGCTTTTTCACTTCGCATTGCGGTATTATCGTCGGCGTGGTCTTTCTGATGTTAACTCGCTGGTACCGGCCCTATCCGATGTCGATCGTGCGCGTGTTTCTGTGGTCGGAATTTTATTTTGTAGTTACCCTCATTACTGACGAACTGACGGGTTTTAACTACGGATTTTTGCTGCACAAACCGGAAGCGTTTTCCGTTTTGAGTCTTCTCTCAGATTCGCGCCCTCTTTATCTTTTGCAAATGCATGGGCTGGCCTTGCTCTTTTTTCTCGGACTGTATGCGCCATTTGCCATTGTCGATCTTGTGCGACGCAATCGCAGCTCGGAACCCGAGCGAGTGCGAAGGTAGAGGCGATTGACCTCAATCGCCCCATCGCGAAAATGAGCGATTAATGAAAGCCAAGCCCCTCAAAGTTGGCAAAGTCACGATTGGTGGCAAACGTCCGGCGTTCATTCTCGGCCCGTGCGTGATTGAGTCGGAGAAATTCGTCTGGCGGATGGCGAAGAAAATCGCTGAAATCTGCGCGGACGAAGATATCGATTTCATTTTCAAGGCTTCCTACGACAAGGCGAATCGAACTTCGGTGCGCTCATTTCGAGGAATCGGCGTGCGCGAAGGTTGCGAGATTCTTTCGGCCATTGGACGCGACTTGAAAATTCCGACTACTTCAGACGTTCACTCGCCGGCCGAAGCCGAGATTGCCGGCGAAAAGATCGACATGTTGCAAATCCCAGCGTTTCTTTGCCGGCAAACCGATCTCCTGCACGCCGCCGCGAAAACAGGGCGCGCTATCAATGTGAAAAAAGGTCAGTTTCTTGCGCCGTGGGACGTGCGAAACATCGCCGAGAAATTGATTGCGTTTGGCAATGACAAATTCTGTTTCACAGAGCGCGGCACCACGTTTGGTTATAACAACCTCGTTGCCGACATGCGCTCGCTGTATTGGCTGCGCGACGCCGGCTATCGGGTGATCTTTGACGCGACTCATTCGGTGCAGCGGCCGGGCGGAGCAGGGGACTCTACGTCGGGCGATGGACTTCTGGCACCGGTGCTGGCCAAAGCGGCAATGGCTACCGGGTGCGATGGAATTTTCATGGAGGTGCACGAAAACCCGGGCCGCGCGTTATCGGACGGGCCGAATCAGATTCCCCTAAAGGATTTGCCGAAGCATCTGCGCGTGTTAAAGGCTATTCATGCTGCCGTCTCAGGTAGGGGCGATTGAGCTCAATCGCCCGGGCAACAAGGGTATTGCGTCGAACGGGCGGGCGGTTCGGGTGAACCGTTCCTATCTGCGCTGGGTCTTGTCGATTTGGGTCCCGTCGGTCTTGATGTGCGCTGTAATAGCTGCTCCTCAAGTGTCGGGTCAGTCAAAAGGCCGTAAAAAGGAAGGTCGCGCGAAAGTGGCGCCGGGCGAACAGAGCTTGACGAACATTCCGCTTCCAATCGGGCACGAAGCCAAGGGCCTTGTGTTGCCAGATTTCGATGGTGACGGTCGTTTAAGGGGAAAATTTGAAGCTGGGACGGCGCACCGAATTGATCAGGAGCACGTCGGCTTTCAACATCTTAAGATCACGACCTACACTCCGGAGAGCCAGCCCGACCTGCAAATCGACATGCACACGTCGGTGCTCGACCTGAAAACCCGGATTTTAAGCTCGCAGGAGCGCACAACGATCCAACGGTCGGATTTCAACATCGCTGGTGATTCAGTGCAATTCGACACGAACTCGAAGACGGGACGATTAATCGGAAATGTGAAAATGGTGATCACTGACAAATCGCATCTGACCGCCAAACCCAACACGAACGAATGAAAAAACTAGCGGTGTTGGTCTTGTTTCTCGCATGTGCGATCGGAGCGCGCTCACCGGGGCAGATCGCTGCTGCGCCAGCTGGCTCACCTTCGCCGACGAAGAAGACGGAGAAGCCGGCAAAGGTGAAAGCGAAAGACAAAAAGAAAGAAGACAAGTCATCCGGCGCGAACTTATTTGGTTCGAGCGCTGCAGGGCTGCAGTCCAATGAACCGACGACGACGGAAATCTACTCGGATGAGGCTTTTTTTGATTCGACCAAGAACATGGGCATCTTTAGCGGCCGTGTGAAGGTAGTCGATCCGCGTTTCAATCTTCAATCTGACAAATTGACAGTGTTCATTACAAAGGGACAAAACCAGAGCCTGGAGAAGGCCGTCGCCGAAGGGAACGTTGGCTTAGTCCGCCAGCGGGCCGATCCGAACGGCGGAGCGCCAACGCGTGCCGTTGGCCGCGCCGATAAAGCGACGTATACGGCTGCAACCGGAGATGTTGAATTGAGGGGAACACCGCGAGTGCAAGAGGGACCGAACATGCACGTGGCGACCAGCCCTGATACGGTGATGATCATTAATCAAAACAGCCAGCTGTCGACGCACGGGCCAAGCCGCACGGAGATTCATCAACAGCCGAACGAGGAAAAGAAAGGCGAGGAAAAGAAAGGTCAGGCAAGCCCCTCCCAGGCTCCAGCCGCCCAGGCGTCACCCGCTCCGTCTCTGCCAAAACCATGATCAGCCAAGCTGCAACTGTTTCGACTCCGAAAGCTCCTTCGCTGGTCACCAGGAAGGCAGAGACCGTCCTGACCACCGATCAGTTGGTCAAGATTTACGGAGGCCGAGCGGTCGTGGATGGGATGAACATGCACGTTAAGGCCAGCGAGATTGTCGGACTGCTGGGCCCGAACGGAGCAGGTAAGACTACCAGTTTTTATATGATCGTTGGCTTGGTCAGGCCAAACAGCGGGCGCGTGATTTTTTCCGACACTGATGTCACCGACTATCCGATGTACAAGCGCGCGCGGCTCGGCATGGGTTATTTACCGCAGGAAGAATCGATCTTTCGGAAGATGACAGTCGAGCAAAACATCCTGGCCATTTTGGAAACGCTTCCGCTAAGCAAGGCCGAACGGCGAAACCGTTGCGATCAACTGCTGCACCAGTTTGGCATTGAGCGGATCGCCAAAAATATCGCGCTTACTCTGAGTGGCGGGGAAAAAAGGCGCCTAACGATTGCACGGTCGCTGGTCACACAGCCAAAGCTGTTGATGCTCGACGAGCCGTTCAGCGGTGTGGATCCCATCGCCGTATACGATGTGCAGCAAATTATCGTAAACCTGCGCAAATCGGGGCTTGCGATCATGATCACCGATCACAATGTGCGCGAGACCCTTTCCATCGTAGACCGCGCCTATTTGATTTACGACGGACGCGTCGAGAGCGAAGGCACAAAAGATTTTCTCATTAACGATCCCATCAGTCGCCAGCTTTATCTCGGCGAACGCTTCAAGATGTAATTCTGTCATTCCGCCTCAGCGTGCTTCCGCTGTTGCAACTCCGCTCATTGGCTTTGCTCAACGATCTGCGAGTTAGATTCGATGTTTGCAGGTCGAAGAGAGGGAAAAGTGACGATGAGTACAGTACCTGAAATCACCAGGGCGCCTCCAATGAATAGTTCGGGCACAAGTTTCTCTCCTGCTACAAGCCAGCCGGAGGCCATGATCGCCGAGGATCAGCTCGGGAGAACAAGGAGGCAATTCAACGACCGTTGAAGTATGCGGTAAGGAACTAAATCCGGATCGTTATCAAATCTTCAGTCTGCGGTCTGGTTTGTGATCTTCGCTCCGCAAATGGCTAGAGATTTAATTACCCTGGGGGGACGGTTGAGCAATCCACCAAAATGTCAGCGTTCGGGCCGTTGGTTCCGACGCACACTTCATCCGTCGCTGAATTGTATCAGTAACCATGTGCCGTAGAGAAAAGGATGCTCTATCACTGCATTCGTTACACGATCGACCGACATAAACTCGACGGCTTCGAAGCTTACGCGCGGAGGTGGATGGAAGGTGGCATCATCACGCGCTGCGGTGGCAAACCGCTGGGCTATTTTCTTCCCAAACGAGGCTTCGGTGGTCCGGACAATATCGCACTGGCCCTCATTGGCTTCCAAAATCTCGCAGCCTACGAAACGTATAGAAGCAGAATAGCAGTTGATTTAGACTCGAAGAAGAATCTCGCTGACGCCGAAAAGTCGCGCTGCATTCTAATCGAGGATCGCTCTTACTTTTACCGTGTTAGTGAAAATGGGGTGGAGGAATAATTTTGATACGGATCGAGCCTGACATTGCGCACGTAGGGGCGCTATTTGGCGAACCTAGTCGCGCAGCTATCTTGACAGTGTTGATGGATGGTCGGGCCCTTCCCGCAGGCGAACTGGCTCGCGCGGCTGGCGTCGGAGCAACGGCCGCAAGCACTCATATGGCAAAGTTAGTGGACGCTGGCCTGCTCGCTGTCGAGCGGGAAGGCCGACATCGCTACTACCGTTTAGCTGGACCTGACGTAGCGGCAGTTATCGAGGATTTAGCGCACCTTGTGGGAAAGCCACTTGCGTTTGGGTTGCCAAAGATGCCTCCTGCTGCGAGAGCGCTACGCCACGCACGCACTTGTTACGACCATCTCGCAGGCGAGCTCGCGGTTGCCATTGCAGAGGCTTTGGAGCAACGCGGACTCCTCATTCGTGGAGATGGTAAGCGCTATGAACTCGGTGGAGAAAATGCGCGGCGATGGTTTGTAAGGCAGGGAGTAGATTTCAATGCGCTGAAGCCTGGGCGGTACGGCATTGCGCGCCAATGTCTCGACTGGACTGAACGGCGGCCACACTTGGCCGGTCCCTTGGGAGCAAGGTTGTTGGCTCTATGGTACAAAAAGAGATGGCTACAGCGTCACCCAACTTATCCTCGTCTAATTGAAGTTACGACTGTCGGTTATCGAAAACTTCGGCAGGAGCTCGGTATTCGTTCAAATGGCCAGTCATTCAGCTCATTTCTCTCAACCGCCTGAGGTGGGTCGATGAGCAATTTGAAACTCGCTCTACACCAACTGTGGAAAGCCCCTGCATTCGCTACACTCGCGGTGATTGCGCTGGTGTTAGGTATGAATGCCATTCTCATATTGCTGGTCCCGATGGCAGTGCTCTCATTGATTGCCTGCGCGAATGCATAACACGCTTGCCGGAATCGACGGACTCTATTGGTACAAAGGCGATCTGGTTGGAGTTCAGTATGGGAATGGGCCTTATCGCGTGGCGCGTTGGCGGCTTTCGCCTGATGGGCTAAGAGTCGCATCGACGGAGGTGTTTGAATATCGCACTCCTCTAATCAGTTTTCCGACTACTGGCGCAATCATGAAGGGGAAGTTCTACTTCATTGCAATACCGGCATCGCCAACTACAAGGATGGAAAGGTACTCGATCCCAGCAAGCTCGAGCCTATCCATATAGCGGCTATCCCGCTCGAGTGACTTGACTTTTGAAATGCAGATGCGGTAGAATCTCGGCCAAGGCAATGGAGTTTGCCGTCCCCGGTTCACATTGGGAAAAGTGCGTAAGCTGATGACTCCTTCTAATCGGAAGGAGTTTTTTTATGCTCGGAAACGTTTGGTTTATTGCCTCGATCTGGATGGGACTGGCGTTGATTGCGAGCCTGATCTCCATCCGGATCGGAATTTCGGTGGCGCTGATTGAAATTCTGGTTGGCGTCCTTGCAGGCAATTTGGCTGTCGGCCTGGAAGGCGGCACACTGCATATCGGCATTGCGGGCACCGGTACAGGTGCGGGACAACTGCATCACGTACTACAATCGACGGAATGGACCAACTTCCTGGCATTGCTGGGCAGTGGGGTGCTTACGTTTCTTGCCGGAGCAGAGATCGATCCGATTTCGCTAAAGGCTAATTGGCGCGCGAGCGTGCTGATTGGCGTTCTTTCATTCGCCATTCCATTTGCTGTCGTGTGGCTCTTCGCCCAATTCGTTTTCGGCTGGCCTCTGCACCAAGCGCAAATCGCTGGCATAGCGCTCTCCACGACCTCCGTCGCCGTAGTTTACGCGGTGATGATCGAGGGCGGATTCAGCGACACTGCCATGGGCAAGATGATCCTGGCTGCGTGCTTTATCACCGATTTCGGAACAGTGCTCGCGCTTGGCACGCTATTCGCCAATTACAATCTGTGGCTACTGCTGTTTGTGATTGTGACGTTAATTGTTCTCTGGTTCATGCCGCGCTGGACGCAATCGATCATCACGCGGTTGGGCGCAACACAGGTGAGCGAACCCGAAGTAAAATTCATTTTCTTTGTTCTCTTCTTTCTCGGCGGCCTGGCCACAACAGCCAAAAGCGAAGCAGTCCTGCCAGCCTATCTTCTTGGTCTTGTTGTTGCAGGCGTATTCCTTCGTGACAAAACGCTTGTTCGTCGCATGCGCAGCATCGCCTTTGCTATTTTCACGCCGTTCTATTTTATCAAAGCCGGCCTGTACGTCTCGCTGCCGGCGCTATGGACTTCGCTCCTGGTCATCAGCGTGTTCCTGGCCCTGAAGATGGTGACTAAAATCGTCGGCGTTTTTCCGCTCGCTCGATTGCACTACATGAAGGTGAAGGAAGCGAGCTACACCACGCTGCTCATGGCCACGGGTCTGACATTTGGAACAATTTCCTCCTTGTATGGCCTGCAAAACGGGATCATCGACCAGAACCAGTACACGATTCTTGTCAGTGTCGTCATTTTGAGCGCATTTGTGCCGACGCTAATCGCACAGAAATTTTTCCAGCCCACGGTCGAGATGATGCATGCGTGGGGGCATCTCTATCGGCGACGACTTGGGACGCTTTCAGTCGAAGATGTGGACGGGGAAGCTGAAGGCGAGGCCGCGAAGGTGGGCGCTGAGTACCACGTAGAAAGTCGAGCCTGAAGAATCTCGCTGCGGTTTGTGAATTCAGGGGAACCAATTGGCAGAGCATGTTAGCAGCGGCTCAAAATTCTCGGGATGTCTTCGCGAGTCGTTGTTTGGCGCGGCTTTTGGATGAAGCTGCCGCCAGTATCGATAGCCCGTCAGCGAGTCAGAGGAAAATTCTGGAGCGGCTGAATGCATTGCGTGGGCGGCTGACGACTGAGCGGTTTCAACTTGCTGTGCTCGGCCAATTCAAGCGCGGCAAAAGCACCGTGCTCAATGCATTGCTCGGACAGTCGGTGTTGCCCATCGGCGTGGTGCCCGTTACGGCGATTCCGACATTTCTCGAGCCTGCGGCTGCCTTAAAGATTCGCGTTACTTACACTTCGGGCAAGGTGGAGGAATTTGCGCCGAAGAGCACGGATGCTTTGCGCGAGAGGCTCACCACTTTCGTCAGCGAGGAAGACAACCCGCGCAACGTGTTGAATGTAGCACGGGTAGATGCGTTTCTGCCTGCAGAACTGCTCGAACACGGTGTGGTGCTCATTGATACTCCAGGCGTCGGTTCGACGCACCGTCATCAAACGGCGGCTGCTGATGCGATTTTGCCGGAATGCGACGCAGCGCTGTTCGTTGTCTCGGCGGACCCGTCAATCACAGAAATCGAGATCGATTACCTCGCCCGAATCCGGCCGACGGTGGCGCGGCTGATCGTCGTCTTAAACAAGATCGACTTGATCGAGGCGCATGAACGCGAGAAAGCTGCAACCTTCCTGCGCAATGCGCTTGTCGATCACGCCGGCGTCGATCCATTCACACCGATTTTCAATCTGTCGGCGCGCGATGCTCTTCGGGCGAAAGAATTTGGCGACGCTGAAGCTTTCTCTGCGAGTGGATTCGCGGAACTCGAAAAGCATTTGGTGCAATTCCTCGCGAATGAAAAGCGTGAAACGCTCAATGCAGCGGTCGCGCGAAAAGCAGCCGCGTTGGTTACGCAATTTGAACTCGAAACAAAGATCGCGCTCAAATCGCTACGCATGCCGGCGGAAGATCTCGAACGGCGCATGGCCACTTTTGATGAAGCCAGTCAGCGTTTCGAGGCGGAACGGCGCAACGCAAATGATCTTCTGGTCGGCGATCGTTTGCGTGCGTTGCAAGAACTCGAAGCGGAGGCGGAACGCCTTCGGGCCGAGGCTCGCGTCGTTCTCAAACGCGAACTCGATCAGGCGCTCGCTGCTGGCGAAGATTCCGAGGGCGCGCGGACGCGGCTTACCGCGACGGTTATCACATTTTTCGAGGACGTGTTAAGGGATGTGATTCACAAAGTGGGCGCGCGATTGGAAGAAGTATTGCGCGTTCATCAACGTCGCGCTGACGAACTCATTACTCTCGTGCGGCAAACAGCGGCCAACCTGTTAGAGATTCCTTTTCACGCGCCCGAGAGCAGCGAAGCGTTTGAAGCCAAACGCGAACCGTTTTGGGTAACTACTGCGCGCACGCGGAACTCAATCCGATTCCACGGGGGGCATTCGACCAGTTTTTACCTGCGCTGATGCGTAAAAGAAGAATGCGAAAACGACTGCTCGAAGAGATTGATGCCGTCGTGATTCGCAACGTAGAAAACCTCCGCTGGGCTACGCGGCAAAACATGGAGGACACGTTCCGTCGTTTTGGCGCCGAGCTGGATGAGCGATTGGCGATCAGCTTGGAGGCAACGCGGGGCGCGATGAAAAAAGCGCTCGATCAACGTAAACAACATGCCGAGCAGGTCGATTCGGAAATCGAAACAAAGCACAAAGCATTGTCGCGATTGGCTGAGATTACTGAGACTTTGGCGCGGCAAGAAACAACACGTTTGCAATCGTGTGCAGGGCTAGAAACGCCGCCGCTCCCTGCTCTGGAAGAATGACAACATTTTATACTGTCCCCATTGCTGGGCCGAAGTCTCGGAAAGCGCGGCTATTTGCCCGTATTGCCATAGCGATATCTCAGAGCGGATTTCGCAAGCGGATTACACCGACAAGCTCATCGCCGCGCTGCGTCACAAGCAACCGATGACTGCCAGTGCGCGCCGCATGGATCTTGGGTGAGCGCCACGAGGAAAAGGCCGTGCCTGCATTAACGAAAATTGTGAAGAAAGCAAAGGAAGCATTCCTTGTTGAAAGCGCAGTGGACGCGCTTGGCAAAATCGGGGGCAGCGCCGCGACTGCGGCCGTGCGCAGCGCGACTCAGCATTCAAGTTTGCGTGTGCGCGTGAAAGCGCGCGACGTTCTAAGAAATCTGGCGTCTAAGGGATTGCCCACTACAGACGAATAACATCATCATGAGTGGCAGCCGAATGCGCGGCTCAATCTGCGGCGCAGCGAATGCCGGTTAGAAGAATGTTTGTAAAGGAAGGCGTGTTTGCGCGCCGCATTGCACAACGGAATTCCAATTTATTTTTTCGCAGACAATTGCCGCCGCGGATTACACGTCCCATTCCCGCGCGCGGTGCTGCCAGATTTCCTGTTGCGTAACGCTTGTAAACGTCCCGCTGATACCAATCGGCGCACCATTCCTCGACGTTGCCGGCCATCTGGAAGATCCCGTATGGCGAACAACCTTGAGGAAATGCGTTCACCGGTGCGGTCGATTCCTTTTCATCGTGACTGCCGCACCAGCAAAGCCGGGTTGCATCCCATTCGCTGCCCCATGGGAAAATGCGGCTGTCATTTCCACGCGCGGCTTTCTCCCATTCGATCTCTGTCGGCAGACGTAGTCCAGCCCATTCGCAATAAGCTTGCGCGCCGAACCAGGTGACATTGATTACTGGATGCGATTTGAAATCGGGCACAGCGCGATACAAGTCGTTAGGTTGAATGAGGATGCGATCGAGCCACGAGATCCAGCGCTGGAGTTCTGTGGCCGATGGCTTTGCTTCTGACAAAAAGCGCGCGAACTGCTCGTTCGTTACCTCAAAGACGCTGAGATAGAAGTTGTCGATGCTGGCGCGGAACTGTGGCGTTTCATGCAGCAGCGGAAATTGTGGGGCAGCCTTGTCCATGCGCTTCACGGCTTCGGTCTGCTCGCGTGTCGAGCCCATGATGAATTCGCAGGCGGGAATGAGCCGCATCAGTGAGCCATCCTTTTCGTTTGTCCAAGTTTCAGTCATCGCATCGCTTCAACGCTTTAACGGATTAGAGCTTCAACGCAATTCTTCGGGAGCTTGATTTTGCTCACCAGTAATGGCTATTTTTAAGCTGCAATGGAGTTTGCTCGGCTCCGAAAGCGTTCGGAGCCAAAACGCCGAAGGGCTGATGACTCCTACCGAGAAAATTCGGAAGGAGCAGTCGACTCAGAGTGAACTCACAATCTAACGTTGCCGCGGATTTGCGAACCCGCGGCTGCCCAGTTTGCAACCAGGTCATCAACGCCGCGCGTGATTTTTTCGCTCAATGGCAATACGCCCTTTCTTCGAAGAAAGAAGCCCAGAGAACTTTCGCGGCAGAGTTAGGCTTTTGTCCGCGTCACATCTGGCAACTCCACAGGATGTCTTCGCCTTGGGGAGAGTCGATTGGGCTCGCGGCGTTGACAGAAGACATCGCGCGCCTGCTTGCGAAAACAGAATGCGATAAAACTGCCAGCTCTAATGTCCACAAAACTCTGCGAGCCCGGGAGAATTGCCGCGTTTGCGTGATGCTCAAGAACGCCGAGACAGCTTATGTCAAGCGCCTGGCTACTTTTGTTTCTGATGAGGAAGGAGCGCAGTCTTACAAATGTTCACAAGGAGTTTGCCTGCGCCATCTGGCGCGAGTGCTTGCGATTGTATCGAAGCCGGTTGGCGAACTCCTGTTAAACACTGCCTCCCGTCGGTTCGAGCAGGTCACGCAGCAGATGCGTAACTATGCAGCAAAGCGAGAGGCTGTCCGGCGCGACCTGATCAGCGCAGATGAAGAGGACGCTTCTCTCCGCGCATTAATTCACCTCGTTGGTGCAGAGGAGTATTGCGCTCCATGAACAAGAGTTTCGCATTCTTCGGCCGCGAGCGAGAGATAGGTGAGCTCCGTACTCTCTACACCTTGCGCAAGCACGTGGTCATTGTGGGCCCAGGCGGGATCGGAAAGACGGCGCTCTTGAAACAGATCCGGCAACACTGTCCGGTCTTGGTCTGTGATGAAACATCGAGTCTGCGGCGGATTTGCAATAGCTTGGAACGGCTGCTTGGATGGGTTCGTCACAAGCTGAATGTCATCGAACGCAAGAACCGCTTGCTTGCTTATTTAATCTGCCGCGGGGAACCGGTCGCGTTTGACCACGTGACGCACATCGCACCGCGAGTCGCGCGATTCATCGCGCATCTTGCCGAGCAGACCCCAATCTGGATCGCGTGCCGCTCGGACCAGCCACACGAGATCGGCCACCTCTGGCCGGACCTCTACAAATTCCAGCGGATCGAAATCTCGCCGCTGACGGCGCTGGAAGCGCGAGCGCTCGTTGAAGAGGCCGTAGCGCAAGGAAACATCCAGGTGAATGCGCGCAAGCACGCGGATGAATTGCACCGGATGAGTGGAGGCAATCCGCGAATTTTGGAAGAGCTGCTCATCGAACTCGCAGCGCGTGAGTACAAGATCGACGGCTCATCCGGCCTGGACCTTCTCGATCTGGACAGGCGCATTCACGAAATCGATCTCGCTGTGGAAGCAACGGTGGGAATGCCCTCAAGAAAATGAATGACGAACCAAGCGCGCACACCTTCAGCGAACATCACCAGCGACATGTGCGCACGACATTTCAGTACATCGACAAGCTGCTTTCCGAAGCTGAGCACACGATGGCCGACGCCGGTTCAGCGTCGCCCTTCCGGAGACACTCGGACGATACCACGCCGATCCAGCGCAAGGTGACGCATGATTACATTCTGCGCATTCGCGAAGAGATGCGGCGCGTCATGGAGGAGTTGAGCATTCCGCCACCCGAGCCGCATTCCGGCGCGGTGTGGGCCGCCGCGATCAATCTGATGTACTGTTCGATCTCGCTCAACGAGCTCACGCCCGAGCGAATGCGCGCCTACGGACCTCTTTCTCCTGAAGCGGCCGATCGATTGGACCGTATTCGAGCAGAGTTGGATGGGCTAGTAGCCAAGCTGCGAACTTATCTGGGCAAAGGTGCCGGTGGCGATCTGCAACGACGGCTCCAGCAATTAGGCAAAACTGGCGACGAGATTCGTTTGCTTAGCGAAATCGAGAGGATCGTTACCGCACACGGGTTGGTCGAATTCCGCGGTACGCTCAGCATGCTGCTCGATCGCATGGAAAGCGCCGCGTTTGAAGTGGGCGTTTTCGGCAGAGTGAGCTCCGGTAAGTCGTCACTGCTGAATTACATTTTGCAAACGGATGTCCTACCGATCGGCGTCACGCCGGTCACGGCGATCCCAACGCGGATCAGCCACGGCCCTGTCGCGGAAGCAGGGATCGAATTCGCTGAAGCGCAGCCGCAAATTATTCCGTTATCGGAGCTGCCTGAGTTTGCGACGGAACAGAAAAATCCGGGGAACAAAAAGCATGTCACGCGCATCTTCGTTAAACTTCCGTCCGATCGTTTGGCAGAGGGCGTTACTTTCGTTGATACGCCTGGGCTTGGCTCGCTCGCGGTCGCCGGTGCCGAAGAAACGATCGCGTATCTGCCGCGGTGCGATCTCGGCATAGTGTTGATCGACGCTAGTGCTGGTCTTACCCAGGATGATCTCGTTGTGGTGCAGGCGCTTTATCAAGCTGGTGCCAGCACAATGGTCCTCATCAGCAAAGCCGATTTATTCAGCGCTACCGACCGCGAAAAAATGATTTCATACGTAAAAACGAACGTGCGGGATCAGCTTCGCGTCGATCCATTTGTGCATGCCGTCAGCGTCTTTGGCGCAGATGCGCAGTTATGTGATCGCTGGTTCGAAAGTGAACTGCGTCCGTTCCTGACGCGACACCGCGAACTCGCTATCACTTCGCAAAAGCGCAAGATTGGTGCGCTGCGTGAGGCCGTCATCGGCGCCTTGGAACGGAGGGTGCAAGCGAGTTCAGAAATAGTTTCAGTTGACGGCGCCGGTTTGCCTAAGGCCGCGACGGAGGCATTACGCGAAGGCGATCGCGTCCTGGAGCGAGCGCAAAGCGAATCCTTTTTTCTAACGCGGAAAATCGCAAAGATGCAGCGCGCGATCATTGACATCGCTGCAGAACGAATCGCAACAGCGCTAATCGAGTCAGGTGACGCGGATCCAGGCTCAATTTTTTCCGAAACGCTCACGAGTCTTATTGCCGAACCTGTAGCTGCTACGCTTCGTTCGATCGAACAGACGCGCGAGGCTCTGTCCGAGGCGATGGAGATTGTCGCATCGGCCTCCGCACACGGAGCGCACGATCAGCTGCCGAAACCCGCTGGCATGCCGATGCTAGACGTGAACGAGATCTCCCAAAACATCGCGATCGAAAAGCCGCGCATGCTTTCGTTGCTCGGCAAGAGTGTGCTTGCGTCGCATGTTCGGCGAAAACTGGAGCAGCAATATGAGCGCGTGTTATTGGAGTTTCTGAGTCTTTACGCAAATCGTCTTCGCCGCTGGATGGAACAAAGCATCAATGCGCTGCGGAATGCGTTTAATGCATTTGCCGACATGCATCGCGCCCACTTTGAAGCTGCGCCCACTGCTGCAGGCTTGTCGGACACATCGGCGATTCAAAACGATCTCCAGATTTTGGGCGAGTGGGAAACCGCTGATGCAGTGCCAGTCTTCAGCGAATGAGGTTTGTGCTGTTGTAGGAGAAGCGTATCGCATACGGATTCGTTGGAGATTGGAAATTGCGCGCCATTCACGCTAGAAGTTAGGTCTCATGGCGGAACAACGCGGGAACCAAACGATTACATCTCCAAGCGCCCAGCAGAAGACTGTTCCAGTTGTCACGGTGGAGAGTTTCTATAATTCGCATGCCGAGAAGTTGCAGATGAAGCTGGAGGGACCGCGCGTGGGGTTCCACCGAAAAATTCGCGAGCCCACCATCAATCGTCCCGGTCTCGCGCTCTCGGGCTTCTACACTTATTTCGCCGAGAAACGCGTACAAGTGCTGGGCGCGGCCGAGCATTCTTATCTGAAGAGCTTACCTCGAAAAACGCGCATAAAGCGATTTCAGAAATTGTGTGAACGCAAAATCCCGTGTCTGGTCATGTCGCGGGGGTTTCACCTTTTCCCGGAATTACTAGCGGTCACTACTGAGGCAGAAATCGCGGTGTTTCGCACCCCGATGATTACCATGAAATTCATTAATGCGGCGACGATCGCCTTAGAGATGGATTTTTCTCCTACCGTGACCGAGTTCGGTAGTATGGTGGACATCCTCGGTGTGGGTGTTTTGATTCGCGGCGCGAGCGGAATTGGCAAAAGCGAATGTGTCCTGGGTCTCATCGAGCGCGGCTACAGCCTTGTAGCTGATGATGTGACCCGAATCACGTCGCTCGAAGGACGCGAGCTTATGGCAACAGCTCCCGAATTGACTCGCAATCACATGGAAGTGCGCGGCATTGGCATTATCGACGTGGCGAAGGTTTTCGGCATTGGCAGCATTCGAGTCGAGAAGCGTCTCGATCTCGTGGTAACGCTCAAGGAGTGGCACGACGTGGATGAGGTCGATCGAATCGGGCTCGATCGGGAATTTTACGAAATCCTTGGGCTTCAGGTGCCGCACGTGACTATTCCGGTAAGGCCCGGCCGCGATATGGCGCGCTTGATTGAGGTCGCGGCGATGGATGAAAAATTGAAGGGCCTGGGTCAAAACAGTGCAGTGGATTTCAATACCAGGTTGCTCAGTTTGATGGAGCGGAAGGGAGCAGTGTAATGGGCTTGCTGTATAGAAAAGCGGGCCGCGCAGAGCGTTCTCAGAAGATTGAAAAAGATCTCTCGATCACCAACCGGCTGGGACTCCATGCACGACCGGCCGCCATGTTCGTGCGGATTGCGAGTCGTTACCGCTCGGAAATCTGGGTCTCGAAGGAAGGAGAAGAAGTAAATGGCAAAAGCATCATGGGTCTGATGATGCTGGCTGCTGGGCAGGGATCGAAGCTGCGCATCCGTTGCGAGGGCCCCGACGCCGACAAGGCGATGGAAGAACTCGAGGCGTTGATCAAGGCCGGTTTTGACGAGGATTGAGGTAGGTCGTCGCGCTGCGACGACCAAACGTCGCAGCCAGCGTCGCTTACCAGTCACTAACAGGATTCTCGCATTGTTTGACATCTGCTTTACTCTGGCAGGTGCATGAGCGACAGCGCGCGTCAGGAAATTCGGTTTGAAGGAGCAGGCGTCTCCCCGGGAATGGCCTGTGGCAAGATTCATGTCGTGCGCGATGAATTCGATGACGTCGTGCGCTACCGCATCGCGCCCTCCCAGGTGGCGGACGAAATCGGCCGCTTCGAGACGGCGCTTATTCAAACGCGCATGCAGATTTTGGAAATGCAGCAGCGCATTGCAGAATCGATCGGAACGAAGGATGCAGCTATTTTCGATGCTCATCTGCTCGTCGTCGAGGATCGCACGTTGATTGACGAAGTGCTGCGGAAACTGGAAACTGATCTTTGCAACGTCGAGTGGGTTTTTCAGGAAGTCGCCACCCGTTACGCCGAGACACTGAATAAAATTGACGATCCCTATCTGCGGGAGCGGGCGCTCGATATCCAGGACGTGACGAAACGCGTGATTCGCAATCTGCAGGGCAAAGCTCCCAAGACATTTATTGCCCTGAGCGAGCCGCACATTCTTATTGCGCATAATCTTACTCCTTCGGATACCGCAAGCATCAACCGGGCGAACGTGCTCGGGATCGCGACGGACCTTGGTAGCCGCACCTCGCACACTGCGATTTTGGCCCGTTCTCTCAACATCCCGGCAGTAGTCGGATTGCACGATATCACCGCGAAGCTCGAGACCGGCCAACACGTGCTCCTCGATGGGAGCGACGGCTTGCTAATTATCAATCCGTCACCAGAGACGATTGCCTACTATGCAGAGATTGAATCAAGGAGAGCCAGAGTTACGGCACAGCTGAAAGAACTGCGCACGACAAGGTCGACCACGCGCGATGGCCGCCACATTGTACTCTCAGCAAATATCGAGCTCCCCGAGGACGTCGAGGCGGTGGCGGCCAACGGCGCGGAGGGCATCGGACTTTATCGCACGGAGTTTCTTTACTTGAACCGCTCCACTCTGCCAACGGAACACGAACAATTTGAGACGTATCGAAAAGTTGCGGAGCGCGTCCGGCCCGATCCGCTAATTATCCGAACATTTGATCTTGGTGGCGACAAACTGGCCCCAGGTACGGTGGATATCACTGATGAGTTAAACCCTTTCCTGGGCTGGCGCGCCATCCGTCTTTGTCTCGAGAATATAGACATCTTCAAAACACAGTTGCGCGCTATTCTCCGTGCCAGCGCCGTTGGCAATATAAAAATCATGTTTCCCATGATTTCGGGATTGGAGGAGTTGCGCCATGCCAAGGCGGTGCTCGCCGAGTGCAAAGAAGAGTTGCACCGGTCGGGCGTTCCTGTGGGCGAAGAGATCGAGGTTGGTGCGATGATCGAAATCCCGAGCGCAGCCATCTGTGCAAACGTGCTCGCTCTGGAGGTGGATTTTTTCAGTATTGGAACGAACGACCTAATCCAGTATGCGCTTGCGGTCGATCGGGTGAACGAGAAGATCGCGCACCTTTACGAACCGACCCATCCGGCAGTACTGCGTTTGCTCAAAATGGTCGCCGACGCGGCGCATGCCAACGACATCTGGGTAGGGGTTTGCGGAGAAATGGCGGGAGATGTCGCGCTTGTCCCGCTTTTGCTGGGTCTCGGCATGGACGAACTGAGCGCGGGCGCGACGCGGGTTCCGCGAGTCAAACGCGCCGTCCAAAGTCTGACCATTCCCGAATGCCGCGAGCTCGTCGAGGCAACGCTCAAGCTCAATACTGCTTCTGAGATTCTGGCGCGCTGCCTCGAACTAGCAGACAAACGTTACGGCGATCTTTTGGGCTGAAGGCCAGAAGAAAGCTGAAGAGTTACAAACGTTGATTACCCGCTGGCGAATCCTTTTTAACTTTCTAACCTTGTAACTTTTTAACGTGCCTATTCTTCCGCTTCGGGATCGGGCTTTAGCCCTTCTTCTTCCATTTTGCGCAAGACGTCGCTCATGTCGTCCACTTCGTCCCAAACATCCTGACTCACGTAGATGGGAGCTTTCTGTTGCGTAGCTATTGCGATGCAATCGCTCGGCCGGCCATCGAGTTCGATGATCTTTTTCTGATGCAATTCGTTTTCAACGCGAATGATCGCGCGGGCGTAGTACGTGGCATTCTTCAGGTCATTGATGATGACTCGCTCGACCTTTGCGCCTAGCGCAGTCAGTAAATGTGCCATCAAGTCATGGGTTAGAGGGCGCTCCTTGGTGATCTGGCGCATGAACATCGTGATCGCGCTGCCCACCGTTTGATCGACATAAATAATGAACACCTTGTCGTTATTGCCGAGAAATACCGCGCACCCGCCGCTTGTCGGCAAAACCGCCCGCACCTGCACTTCGATCACCGTTTTGTTCACGAGCGAACATTATCCGCAGGGAAGCGAAAAACAAGCGGTGTGGACCGACTATGTCGCTCCTATCTGATCGAGATGCGCGCGGCATATTCGTCGCATGAAAATTTTGAACCTGCGGGCTTGCATGTTAGGCGTGCTGAATCATTGTGCGTTTTGCGGCCCGCGCCTGCGGGGCGCCGCGCGATCTGGCCAAATGAAAAACGAGTGGGACGTTGACACAGCGATCGCGACCTACAATGTCGATGGCTGGGGCGGCGGATATTTCACCGTCAACACCAACGGCAATGTGGTCGCCCGCCCTCTGCAGGAAAACGGCGGCACAATCGACATTCTGGAAGTCGTAAACGAAGCGCGCAGCCGCGGTTTGAGTTTCCCACTCGTCATTCGATTTCAGGATTTGCTGCGCCACCGTGTCGAATCGGTCAACCGCGCATTTCAAAATGCGATAACGGAATTCGGTTACAAGAACGAATATCGCGGCGTTTTCCCGATCAAGGTCAATCAATTGCGCGAAGTCATCGAGGAAATTGTCGATGCTGGCCAGCAATTTCATTTCGGTCTTGAAGCCGGGAGCAAACCGGAGCTGGTCGCCGCGTTGGCAATGCACAAGGATCCTGAGAGTCTCGTCATTTGCAACGGCTATAAAGACGCAGCGTTCATCCGCATCGCATTGCTTGGATGCAAGCTCGGCAAGAAGGTGGTCATCGTTGCCGAAAAACTCGAGGAGCTGGAGCAAACGATTCGTGCGGCAAAGGAAGTCGGCGTGGAACCGCACATCGGAATTCGGGTACGTCTTTACAGCAAAGGCGCTGGAAAATGGGCGCCGAGCGGCGGCGAGAACGCGAAGTTCGGTCTCGACACCACGAGTCTCATCGCCGCGAGTGAAATGCTTAAGGCAGCGGGCCTCGCGCATTGTCTCAAACTCATCCACTTCCACGTCGGTTCGCAGGTGCCGGATATTTCAACCATCAAGCGCGCCGTGCGCGAAGCGACCCGTTATTATGCGAAGATCGCGAAGCTTGGACATGAGCTCGGATACCTGGATGTCGGCGGCGGGCTTGGCGTCGATTACGACGGTTCGCGCAGCGATTTCGACAGCTCAGCGAATTATTCGCTGCAGGAATACGCCAACGACGTCGTCTGGAATATCATGGACCTTTGCGATTCCGAAGGTGTCCCGCATCCGGCGATCGTGAGTGAAGGCGGTCGCGCGATCGTCGCGCATCATTCCGTGCTGGTGATGGAAGCGTTCAGTTCCATCGAGAAGACGGCGCCGAAGGTGCGGGTCACTCCCGGCGAGAAAGATCACAAGCTGGTGGGCGACATCCTCGATGTGAAACAACGGCTTAAGCGTGGCAATCGCCTTGAGAGCCTGCACGACATCCAGCAAATCAAAGAGGAAGCGCAGCAAACATTCGAGTTAGGGCTGCTTGATCTTGAATCAAAAGCGAAGATCGACACCATCTATTGGCAGCTCGCGCAGCAGATCGTGAACATGCATCGCGGGTTGCGTTTCACTCCGGAAGAAGTCAAGCAGCTGGAAAACACTTTGGGCGATCAGTACATCTGCAATTTCTCCGTTTTCCAATCGCTGCTCGATCACTGGGCGCTCGGTCAATTGTTTCCGATCATGCCGATCCATCGTCTCAATATACCGCCCGATCGCCACGGAATGATTGTGGACATCACGTGCGACTCCGACGGCAAGGTCTCAAAGTTCACCGATTTGCAGGATGTGCGGGACACTATCCCGCTGCATCGCGTTGTGCCGGGCGAAATGTATTATCTCGGTGTTTTCATGGTGGGCGCGTATCAGGATATCATGGGCGACCTGCACAATTTGTTCGGCCGGGTGACCGAGGTGCATGTTTTTCTCGATCCCGACGAGGAGTCCGGGTGGTACATCGAAGAAGTAATCGGAGGCAGCACGATTGGGGAAGTTCTTGCCATGACGCAATGGGACAAAGTTGAGTTAATGCGGCTGGTTAAGTCACAGGTTGATGACGCCATCAAAACCGATCGCCTTAAGCCCAACGATGCCATGAGACTATTGGACGACTACGAGCGCCTTTTGCAGGAATACACCTACCTATCGCTCAACGGTGTGAAGCTGCCCCCCCAATCAGGCAGTTGGCTGCCGTTAAGTTGATCTCGAGATGGCGACCTCCGCCAGGTGCGCCGTCTCACTTGTCATTCCGAGCGAAGTCGAGGAATGGAGCGAGTGGGACGAGCGATATAGAGGGTTGCGCCGCCAGGGTAGCGGCGAGAGAGTCGGGAGACGAACAAGTCAATCTCTGGACGTAAAATGACGGAATTTTCGCCAACTCCGATTAAGGATGCGCTGCGAAGCACGCTACCGGTCGACGCGATTCGCCAGCTCGTGAAACTCAGGGAACAACTCCGAATGCTTTCGGGGGCTTGAATGAATTATACAACTTGAACGACGATCCACTGGAGACGCGCAACCTTTAAGCGGACCGACAATACGCGTGGGTGATTTCTCGTCTTGCAGGCGAGATTCATCGTTGGCAGGAAGCCGCCGGCGACAGGCTCAAAATTGTGAGACAAAGTCGTTGTGCGATGTCCGCCGCTGATGCGGCGGACGCCTTGCTTCCTCAGGAAATGATTACGGCAACGGAGTTGCGGCGAGCGCTGCATCCGCCTGCGCCAGACCGTGTCCTGCTGGACTCGCATTCCAGCATATAGTTCTGTTGAACAAGGAAATGTTATCTAGCCAGCGGAAACTCGCCCAGTGTTCGGGACCAACCTGGGGCACTCTTACGTTGCGGCAGCCAGGCGGTAGCGGTAAAGCTGTGTTTTCGAGGATTTGTTCAATCTGAGCCGCTGTCAGTCCCGGGTTCTTCTGGAGCATGAGCGCGGCTATCCCCGCTACATGCGGAGATGCAAAGCTGGTGCCGGCGGCAAAGGTGTAGTCCAACAGTCCGACTCCTCCGCCGCCAAGTGGCCCCGCAACGGGAACTACAGCGCCAGGTGCGAGAACATCAAGGTCTTGTCCGGGAAGTTCCCAAGCCGAGAACAGAGGGACGGCATGTTGGGAAGGATCGCCTTCCGCGACATCGTTCAG
>JBKPDP010000076.1:0-12834 GCA_046727935.1 Verrucomicrobiota bacterium
CAGTTCGTCGAGCAGCTCGAAAAGCCGGATGTCGATTTGGTCAGCGGGTTGCCTCCCAGTGTTGCGATTGAGCAACGCGTCACACGCGGCGGAGGGAAATCGACCGTCGCTACAGTGACGGAGGTGTACCACTTTCTCCGGTTGCTTTTCGCAAAAACCGGAACGCAATTTTGCCCGGACTGCGATTTGCCTGTGGAGAAGCAAAGCCTCGCCGCCATCGCCAAACAAATTGAATCAACAGCGAAACGCGGGTCGGTGAGAGTGCTTGCGCCACTGGTCAAGGCTCGAAAAGGTTTTCACACCGAAGTCGCGCGCTGGGCGGAGCGCCAGGGATTCGACACGCTGTATGTGGATGGAAAATTGCTTCCTATTCCGCATTTTCGAAAATTGGAGCGATTCAAAGAGCATACGATCGACGTGGTCGTTGGTCTCATCGATCGGAAGCGAATTTCGGAAACGCGCGACGTCGTTCGTCGGGCGTTGGAGATCGGCCGCGGCACGGGGCGTCTGCTTGACTCCAAAAACAGGCTTGCAGTCATGAGCACTGAAATGAGCTGTCCAAACTGTGGCCGCGCGTTTGAGGAGCTCGATCCGCGCTTGTTTTCGTTTAATTCGCCTCACGGCGCCTGTGAAGAATGCGGCGGATTCGGCGAAATTTGGGACCAGGATCTGCAAACCGGTGCCAGCCCCGACGGTGATTCGGTTCTGGAAACCGAGCTCGCCGCGGAGCGCGAGTCCGAATGGATCGAGGAGGGCGAAGCGCGCGAATGCCCGAGTTGTCACGGTTCGCGCTTGAACGCCGTGGCGCGCCACGTGCGTGTCCAAGGTTACACGATCGATCAGTTCACGAATCTTTCGGCCACCGAAGCAGCACGCAAGATCGAGAAATTGAAATTCCGGGGAACGCATCAAACGATCGCTGCCGGTCTCGTTCCTGAGATACAGCAGCGATTACGTTTCATGGAAAAAGTTGGCCTCGGCTATCTCGCGCTCGGGCGCTCGGCTAAGACGTTAAGCGGCGGAGAATCGCAGCGGATTCGGTTAGCAGCACAACTCGGCTCGAATCTGCGCGGCGTCCTTTACGTATTGGACGAGCCGACGATCGGTCTTCATCCGCGCGATAACTTGCGATTGCTCGACACGCTCACCGCGCTGCGGAACAAAGGAAACTCGCTGATTATTGTCGAGCATGACGAGGAAACGATGCGGCGCGCTGATCACATCGTCGATCTTGGTCCGCGTGCAGGAATTCACGGCGGCGAGGTCGTGGCCACAGGCACGCTGCGCGACGTCGAAAGGAATCCAAATTCCGAAACGGCGCGCTGCTTGAAAGTACCACTTCAGCATCCTACCCGCGGATTGCGTCGGCCTCTGCGCGACGTTGAAGACTGGATCGAAGTCCGTGGCGCGAGCGCGAATAATTTGAAGGATATCGATGTTCGGTTCCCCGTAGCTAGGCTTTCCGTGATCACAGGAATTTCCGGCAGCGGCAAATCCACACTGATGCACGAGGTAATCTGGCCTGCGGTGCGCGAGCAGCTGAAAGAAAGAAAACGCGCCGGGAATGGCGATCTGTTCAAACTGGTTAGCGGTGCACAAGAGATCGAAGCCGTTTACGAAGTCGATCAATCGCCGATCGGTAAGACATCGCGCTCGACGCCGGGCACCTACGTCAAAGTGTTCGACGAGATCCGGAATCTCTACGCGCAATTGCCGGTCTCCCGCGTGCGCGGCTATTCCGCGAGCCGATTCTCGTTCAACGCCGAAGGCGGACGTTGCGAGACTTGCAAGGGTCAGGGCGTGATCAAACTGGAGATGAATTTTCTGCCGCGTAGCTATGTGCCGTGCGAAGACTGCGGCGGTAAACGTTACAATCCTCAAACGCTTGAGGTACTCTACAACGACAAATCGATCGGCGACGTGATGGAAATGACGATCGAAGAAGCGGCGGAATTCTTTTCGGCGCATCCGAAAATTGCGCGTCCGCTCTCTTTGCTGGTCGATACGGGGCTGGGCTATCTCAAGCTGGGACAACCGAGTCCGACGCTGAGCGGTGGCGAAGCGCAACGCCTAAAGCTGGTGACGCAACTGAAACGCGGTGTTAGCCGCGCGGCGGATGAACGGATTCGAAAAATGCGCAAGCCAGGCTCGACATTGTATTTACTTGAGGAGCCCACCATTGGCCTGCACATGGCCGACATTGAATTGCTTCTCAACGTGCTGCATCGGCTCGTCGACGAAGGAAACACGGTGATTGTCATCGAGCACAATCTCAGCGTGATCGCAGAAGCCGATTACATTGTTGATCTTGGCCCAGAGGCGGGCGCGGATGGAGGCGAAGTCGTCGCGTGTGGGACGCCGGAACAAGTCGCAAAGAACCGCGTGAGCCGCACCGCACCGTTTTTGCGAAAAATGCTAAGAGCGACGCGCCAATAAACCGCTTGGTCATCCTGACCCAGCTATTTGGTTAGTTCTTCCACTAGAGTGATCTCAACGCCTTGCAAGTAGCCGGGGAAGGATCTCGCGATCGAAGCGAGCGTCATGCAGCGCAGATTGAATGATCCATGTCCGGTAGAAGGTCGCTCACATTCGCTCGGGATGACGCGCGTTTTCGTTGCGAGTCCTGCGGACATCACGGACAATCGGCGCAATGCTCGCGTATTATCTGCACAATCTCGATCCAATTATTTTTCGGATCTCCGACAATGTTGGCCCCCGTTGGTACGGCCTGGCTTACGTGCTTGCATTTATCTCCAGCTACCTGCTCTTACTTTGGCTTGCTAAACGCGGCTTTGCTGATCTGCCGCCGCAACGAGTGGGCGACTTCATCACTGGCTGCGCGTTGTTTGGCGTGATCATCGGCGGGCGTCTCGGCTACGTTTTCTTCTATAAGCCTGAAATGCTGCGGGAGCCGTTATCGATCTTGCGCGTTTGGGAAGGCGGGATGTCCAGCCACGGAGGAATGCTTGGTCTGTTGCTTTTCACTTTGTACTATGCGCACCGGCACAAAATCTCGTGGACAAATCTGGGCGACAATCTGGTTGTCACCGCGCCGATCGGTTTGTTCTTTGGACGCTGCGCCAATTTCATCAACGGCGAACTTTACGGCCGGATGACGAAAGTCCCCTGGGCGATGCAATTCCCCAAGGAACTATTCGATCACCCCCAGGAGGCCGAGCGCGCGGTGGCAGCATGCGCGCGAATCGATCCATCGCTCACCACGCCCGACGCAATCGTTGACGCGGTTCGCAGCCAGCCACAAGTGGCCACTGCGTTGCGCTCAATCCTTTCGCCGCGCCATCCCTCGCAACTTTACGAGGCGTTTTTTGAAGGAGTTGTTCTGTTCGCGATTTTGTGGTTCGTGCGTACGCGCAGGCGTGAGCCGAATGGCGTTTTGACCGGACTGTTTTTTATCTGTTACGCGATTTTTCGGATCGTAATTGAATATTTCCGCGAACCCGACGCGACGCTGATCGGTACGTTCACGCGCGGCCAATTTTTTTCGTTTTTCCTCATCGCGATCGGGGTCGGGTTTGTTGCAGCGGCAAAAATGAGACCAACGTTCCCACGAAAGATTTCCTCGTAGCCTTTTGTCATGTCGAGCGAAGTCGAGACATCTCTGGTTAGGGATTCTGGCAAGAGATTTGATTCGCTCACTTCCCGCTTGCTCAGCTTTCAGCCCACCCGTCTATGCCGCGGCTTCCCTAGCCGCTCCAATCTCCACTCCGCTGCGCTTCGGTCGAAATGACAAGTGGCGTTTCTGCAAAACGGCGTTATTACTTATGCCGGTGACGCGGAAATGCTCTTTGCGACGCTGCTAGCAGCCGGCGGTCTCCTCTTTGCGTTCGATCACGCGACGATCGCAGGAAAGCTCGTTCTCTCTCTACTGGCCGTCGCCTCCATTTTCAGCTGGTCAATCATGATCACGAAATTGCGCGTGATCCGCTTTGCTCGAAAACAGAACGCGCGTTTCCTGGCCGCTTTTCGGCAAGATCGACAACCGCTGCGTCTGTTCGAGAAGAATGCACGGTTTCCGGGATCGCCGGTTTTCAACGTGTATCGCGCTGGCTGCGAGGAAATGACATTTCATTTGCTCGGTTCTCCGGAAGTGGACGACACCTTTCGCGCGCGACTCGGGATCGCTGATAAGATTTCGCCGGTACAAATGGGCGCCGTGAACGCGGCGATGGAGCGAGCAGTGGGCGAGACGGCGCTTTCTCTCGAATCGCAGATGATCTTGCTCGCAACCGCGGTGAGTGGTTCGCCCTTTCTCGGATTGCTCGGCACGGTCTGGGGCGTAATGGACGCTTTTACCGGTGTGGCCGAAGCGGGCTCGCCCAGCCTTGTCTCGATGGCTCCCGGCGTTTCGGGCGCACTCATTACCACCGTGACGGCGCTCTGTGTCGCCATTCCCGCGATGTTCGGTTACAATTTTCTCGTCACCAGTATTCGCGGGATCATCGTGGAGATGGACAATTTTGCTGCCGAGCTTGCTTCGGAATTCGAGCACAAATACGTCGATCACAGCTCGCGTGAATCGGCCTTTCGCAGATGAGACGCTACTCACAACGCCAAAGTCTCTCGACGCTCAGCGAGATCAACATCACGCCGCTGCTCGATCTGGCGTTCGTGCTGCTCATCATCTTCATGATCACGACGCCGCTGCTGGAAAGCAGCATGAACCTCGTGATTCCATCCAGTGGCGCGAGCAATCCGCCGATCAAGTCGGCACAAGTGCAAATTATCTCGATCGATCGGTCCGAAACGATCTGGTTTAACAATCAGGCAGTCGATTTGGAAGCGCTCGCCGCGCAACTGACCCAGTTAAAACAGACTAATCCAGATGTGGCCGTCGTCATTCGGCCCGATCGCGAATTGCCTGTGCAAAAGTTGATTGCGCTGATGGACACATTAAAGCAGGCGCAAATTACGAAAGTCGGAATCGCGACAAGAGCCGAGACGAAATAGATGTCGAAAGACCCGCCTTCGCGTAGCTATGGCGTGGCAAGCGGGCGCTTTTGGCGAAACGTCACGCTAATCGCGCTTGCGCATGTCGCGCTCATCGCAGGATTAATTCGCTGGAGTCTCGCAGCGAGGAGTCCGTCAGATACGCAAAACATTGTTTGGTTGAGCGGCGCGGAAGATATTGCGGCGGGAAGATTAGAGACCAGCGCGGCGCCTCCCGCAAAGATTTCAGCTCCTTCCGTCGAGTCAGAACGGTTGAAAGCGGATGCGACAGAAAAAGAACATCCTCCTTTGACTCAAGCGAAGAGCGAAATCGAATTGGCGACACCGAAACCGACTTCAACACCGGCATCCACTCCAAAGCCAACCGCGACCCCTGCGGCAAAAGCGAAGGCAACGCCAAAGCCAACTCCGAAGCCAACACCCAAAGCGACTCCCAGAAAAACCGTGGTGGCGAAATCGTCTAAATCATCTGCGAAACCGAAATCGAGTCTGCCAAAATCCAAGGAAGCACAGATCGATGCCAATACAGAGAAAAAGAAGAATGAGAAAACTGTTAGCGCAAAGACTGAATCCTCATCCGACAGCAGCGCGGGGAGGACAGGTTCAGCGGGCAAAGGTGCTCAGGCGGGCGGCGGAAGCAGCACATCGGAGTTCGGCTGGTATGGCAACATGCTGCACGATCGCTTCTACAGCGCCTGGATTCAGCCGACCACCAGCGTGCCTACCGGAGCTAAAATTTCGACGCTCGTTAAAGTGCGAATCGAAAAAGACGGGCGCGTTTCAAAATTCGAAATCATCAAACCTTCCGAGAACGTCGTGGTGAACGAATCTGTCGCGACGATCGCCAAGCGCGTGACTGAAGTTGACGCGCCGCCGGCTGGACTCATCAAAGGCGATCACTACGACGTAAAAATCAATTTCGAATTAAATACCGGAGAGCAGTAAGGGCCGGATGAACGCAGTTTTTCTGCGTCTAGTCGCGTGATGTGCTCTGGGCGAAAACGAGGAGGCGCTAAACTGGCTTGAGAAAGGATATGACGATGGCTCGCTTTATGGAATCCGGGTCGATCCCTTCCTCGATACCTTGCGCAACGAGCCACGTTTCAAACAACTCGTCGAGCGGGTATTTTCTGAATCTGAAAGCACGTCATCAGTACCCGTCGCCCTGGAGAACACCATCGCCATCTTGCCATTTCAAGACGTCAGTAATGACCAGAAAAAGGCCCTCTTGCCTGCTGGCATCCAAGATGAAATTCTGACCAGTTTTTCGCGCGTAGCGAGCTCTGCGCCTGCAAGATTTTAACAGATTAACGCCGCCTCGCGGAAATGAGCGGCTGGTAGCCGGCGGCTATTTTTTCGCAAATTTCTCTTCGATCGAGCGACCTAAGTGCTCAGCAATGGCTGGATGATCGAGGCGCTGGACGACTTCGTCGAGGAAGCCGGTCACAATGAGGCGCTGGGCCACCGGGACGGGAATGCCGCGAGTGCGCAGATAGAAGAGTTCGTCTTCGTCGATTTGGCCGGAAGTAGCTCCGTGCGTGCAGCGGACGTTGTCGGCGAGAATTTCCAAGCCCGGCATTGAGTTCGCTTCGGCGTCGTCACTCAACAGAAGGTTGCGAACTTTTTGGTAGGCGTCTGCGAAATGGGCGTGCGGCTCTACCCGGATAAGGCCGCCGAAAATCGTGCGAGCGCGATCGTCGAGCGCGTTTTTGTAGAGCAGATCGCTCGCAGTGTGAGGAGAGATATGGTCCTGCAATGTGCGAGCGTCGAATTCCTGCTGATCTTCGGCGACAGAGACAGCAAGCAGATCGCTGCGGCCGCCTTCGCCGATGAGTCGGCTGAGACTTTCGAAACGCGAATACCGCGAACCAAGATGCAAGTTTAGGCTCATGGCCGAAGCATCATGATCGACCGTGGTCGTGTTCATTTGCAACGCGACGACATTGTCTGCCCAATTTTGCGCGCACACATAGGTCACTTTCGCGCCGGGACCGGCCACGAGATCGTTTACGCCGCACGCGAATCCAGGCGTGTGGTCATTCACCGAGCGGAAATGTTCGATCACGGTGACTTTGGCCAGCTCATCCGTGACCAGGAGCAAATGCGGAAATGCGGAAGCATTTTCACCATTCAGCCAATGGAAAATTTCGATTGGCAACTCGATCTCGACTCCGCGCGGCACGTAAAGAAATGTTCCTGACGAAACCAGCGCTTGATGTAAAGCCGCGAACTTCGCCGAACCGAGGATGGCCGGTTGCGACATGAAATGTTTCCGGAACAAATCGGTGTGCTCGACCATGGCGCGCTCCAGCGATTGAAAGATGACGCCGCGCTTTTTCAGTTGATCAGAAATCACATCCCGCTCAATGAGCTGGTCGCCCGCAAAAATCATGCGCCCAGCTACTTCATCAAGCCCGCGAGATTGTTCCAAAATCGCGGCGCACTCATCCTCACTTAATGCGCCACCGTATTTGAACGGCGTCAGATCAAGAAGACCGACATTGGAAAATCGCCAGGCCTGATCTTTTCGCGTTGGGTTTGGAAACGATTCGAATTCTTTCCAGGCTGCCCGCTGCTGATCGCGGAACCAATCCGGGAAATCGCGCAATTCGGCCGGGCCAGAAAGCACTGAGCCGGCTGGCTCTTCAAGCACCGTTGTCTTGCTAGTCATCACTGAATACCGAATATAGGACAGATAGGACCAAGGCGTCCCATGTAAGGCTCACGAATCGCGAACAGGGCGACGGCTACAGCTTTACCCAACCGAGCCTTCCATCTCCAGCTCGATCAGCCGCTTGAGCTCAACGCTGTATTCCATCGGGAATTGGCGCACGAGGTCGTTGACAAAGCCGTTGACGCTTAAGCTCATCGCCTGCGCTTCAGTCAAGCCGCGCTGTTGCATGTAGAAGATTTGCTCCGCGCTCACCTGGCTGACACTTGCTTCGTGCTGAACTGCGTTGCCGGTGCCACGCACGGTGATAGCCGGATAAGTATCCGTTCGCGAGGTCGCGTTGATGAGCAGCGCGTCGCACTCGGTGTTGTTCTTGCAGTGCTTTAGATGCTTCGGCACATGGACCAGGCCGCGATACGTGGCACGACCTTTGCCGATGGAGATCGATTTGGAAATGATGTTACTGGTTGTCTCGTCAGCAGCATGGATCATTTTCGCGCCGGTGTCCTGGTGCTGGCCGTCGTTAGCCAGCGCAATTGAAAGCACTTCGCCCCGCGCTTTCCGACCCTTCATGATCACGCTGGGGTATTTCATGGTCAACCGAGAGCCGATGTTGCAATCGATCCATTTCACTTCGGCGTTTTCCTGCGCAAGACCGCGTTTGGTAACGAGGTTGAACACATTCGAAGCCCAGTTCTGTACCGTGATATACTGAATCTTTGCGCCCTTCAGGGCGACCAATTCCACCACAGCGCTGTGCAGCGTGGGAGTATTAAACTTCGGTGCCGTGCAGCCTTCCATGTAAGTGACTTCCGAGCCTTCATCGGCAATGATGAGGGTTCGCTCGAATTGGCCGAAGTTTTCGGCATTGATCCTGAAGTAAGCTTGCAGCGGATGTTTCACTTTCACGCCGGGCGGGACGTAAATGAATGAGCCGCCGCTGAACACGGCGGAATTCAGCGCGCTGAACTTGTTGTCCGCGATCGGGATGACTTTACCGAACCATTTCCGGAATATTTCCGGATACTTTTTCAATCCTTCAGTCGATCCGACGAAAATGACGCCTTGTTCGCCGACGGCTTTTTTTATGTTTGAATAGACGGCCTCGCTGTCGAACTGCGCTTCCACGCCTGCGAGGAATTTTCGTTCCTGCTCGGGAATACCGAGCCGCTCGAATGTGCGCTTGATGTCATCGGGCACTTCCTCCCAGCTGCGCTTCGCCTCGGTCCCAGGAGCGAGGTAATAACGGATTTTGCTGAAATCGATGGCTTCGAGGTCCTTGCTGGCCCAATGCGTGGGGAGCGGTTTTTCCAGAAACGTTTTTAGGCCCCGAAGCCTAAACTCGCGCACCCACTCCGGGTCTTCCTTGACATCCGAGATGTAGTGTACGGTTCGTTCGGTCAGCCCAATGCCCGCGTCGCGCACGTGAGCTTCCGGATAAAAGAAGTCTCCAATGTTGCGATTGATATCGACTGCAGAAGTCTCTGTTTTCATGGTTAATTTTACCCTGTTTACCTAAACGCTGGTTCAGTCGCCCCGTCGCGCGCCCAATCGTAGCCTCTCTCTTCAAGCTCGAGAGCGAGCTCTTTTCGCCCACTTCTAACGATTCGCCCCGCCACCATCACATGGACGTGATCGGGGACGATGTAGTTCAGGAGGCGCTGATAATGCGTAATTAACAATACGCCAAGATCGGGACCACGCAATGAGTTTACCCCGTGCGCGACCGTCTTAAGCGCATCGATGTCCAAGCCGCTGTCGGTCTCGTCCAGCACGGCGTACTTGGGCTCGAGCACCGCCATTTGTAGAATCTCTGTGCGCTTCTTTTCGCCTCCGGAAAAGCCCTCGTTAACCGCGCGCGACGTAAACGAGCGGTCCATCCCAAGCAGCTCCATCTTTTCATAAAGCTTCGCGTAATAATCAGTTGCCTCGAGCTCTTCGCCTTCCGGCAGGCGCGATTGCAATGCGGCGCGGAGAAAGTTGGCGATTGTCACGCCCGGAACTTCGCTCGGATACTGGAAGGCCAGGAAAAGACCGCGCCGCGCGCGCTCGTCGGGTTCAAGTTCCAGAAGGTCCTCGCCGTCCATTGATATTTTGCCAACAGTAACGTGGTAATCAGGGTGACCAGCCAGAACCTTGGCCAGAGTGCTTTTTCCTGAACCATTTGGGCCCATGAGCGCATGCACTTCGCCCCGTGGGACGCGAAGAGTTAGACCCCGCACGATCTCCTGATCGCCGACAGCAATGTGCAACTTTTCTATGTTCAATTCCTTCATAAAGCGAACAACAAATATACGTCGGTCTAGAGGATTTGCGAACCGCGTAAAAGGCTTCGCCTCACGCGGTGGGAAACAGTTAATTGGCAGGCGTGTTCTATGTCTATCTGCTGCACTCAATTGCGGATGACGGCTTTTACCTCGGCTACACCACGGATTTGAGGAGACGATTAATTGACCATAAACAAGGCGCCTCATTTGTAACAAGGCACCGCCGATCTTGGAAGCTGATCTACTACGAAGCTTACACCGAGCGGGGAGATGCTGAGAAACGGGAATGATATCTGAAGAGCGGCGCCGGTCGGCGCTTCCTGCGCACGCAACTGAGACATTACCTCGAAAACTTTCCGAGTCGCTCAAAACATCTAAGGCCGCAGGCCACGTGAGGCGCAAGCCTGTTTACGTGGCTACCCCGCTTGGATTCGAACCAAGAATAACGCCTCCAAAGGGCGCTGTGTTACCGTTACACTACGGGGTATGCGGGTTTGCAATTTTAGATTCGCGATTTTCGATTCAAGCGCAATGTCCAAAATTCAAGTGTACCTAGGCTTGCGCGGAGCAACTCGCCGGGAAAATGGAGGTTGAATCTAGGGGCGGTGGGACGAGTGTGATTCTCTCGCCGCTGGGTCAATGAGACATGGTCATGGAGCGCACGATTTTCCTTCAGCATTATCGCGTCTGTCTTGCCTCTGATGGCACGCCGAATGAACTCGGCCGAGATGGTGCCGCAATTGCCTACGAAGCGGTGGACGAAAGATCGCGTGAATCGGTTGCCCTAACGCTGGTTCCGGTAGAAAGCATTGATCCGGCCGTCCGGGAGCAATTCGAAGAGCAGGCACGCGCTGTGGAGAGACTGCGCCACGTCAATATAGCCAAGGTTTTTGATTTTGGACGTGAAGGCGGAAATTACGTTTACGTCTCCGAGCGACTGGCAGGCGAAACCCTTGCTGCGTGGGTTGCCCAACACGGCCCGATGCCAGCTGACGCCACGTTGCGCGTGGCGGAACAAATCGTGAGCGTCCTTTCCTCTGCCAGTTTTCACAAGCTTCCGTATCCACCCATTGAGCCATCCCACGTCATTGTCGTGCCGGGACAGACTCCAGAAGGTGGCTGGCCGCTCGTGAAGTTGACCAATTTCGGCTTGACCGGCCTGAAGTCTGAGCCCGAAAACTCGCCGCGGGACGGAGCCTCGTTCCCCAGTGGAGCGGTCGACCCCGAGTCAAAGGGTGCAGAATTACATGATCCAGCGCCTTCTGCAGTGCGGTCTCTCACCGCTGAATCTAGGAAGTCTACCGGAAAGCATGGAGCGACGGACGTTCGCTCGGAGATTTATTCGCTCGGCGCGACAATGTATTTTCTCCTGACCGGCGTTGCGCTTTCGGCTGAGACACTCCGGCAACCTCCCAAGTTCTCGGGGTTTCCAAAACCGTTGCGGAACTTGCTTTCCCAGATGCTGCATCCCAATCCCGATCAACGTCCGAAGGATCTGGTCGTGCTTGGAGAGATGATTCGAAGTTGCCTGCTGAAGATTGAACGCCGGCTGGCGCTGGCCGACCGATATGGCATCCCGCTCAGGACAACAATTCCGCAGCCGACCCAACCTCGACCGCGGCGCTTGCTACGAACGGCATTGGCGTTTGGCGCGCTCTTTCTGGCTGCGGCAGTGGTTGCCGCGGTCCTGTTTCCGGAGTCAATTGGCACAATCTTGCACCAGCCTCGCGAGAAAAAGAGGATCGGCGTTCTGGTTGGCGTTCCCGAATCTTCACCAACACCGACCGTAGTCGAAAATGCTGCGACACCAGTTGCTCCTGCGACTGTGCTTTCGCAAGCCGCGAATGCGGCTCTGGCGTTAGGGAACCGACCCGCGACGGACCGCGCGGCAGTTCCGAATTCGTCTCAAGCCCCAGCGGCGGATGTTCAACAGACTCAGACATCGAACGCGCAACCGCAGGACGCTGCGACGCCGAATGCTGTCGCGGCCGCTTCCCCGAACGCCGTTCCGGAAAGCTCCGTTGAGAACGAGGCTGCTCCCACATCCCCGAAAGGTTCCGAGGCTGCAGAACCGATCGCCACGGATCAGTCGAGCTCGCGCAGCAAAAAGAAACGCGTTGCTTCGACATCGTCGCCTCGTCAGGGTTCGGTGCGCGTCCGGATGCTTGGAATCACGTCCGATGGAAGGCTGATTTATCGTTTGCCCTCGGGCCGCACCAGAATCGTCGCGCCTGATTCGGGTGAAAATGAATCCGCTCCGCGTAGACACCGCCGCGCTGTCATCCAGCGCGACCAAATATTTGCTCCTCCTCCTCAGTTTGGGCCGGATGATTTTCCTTATAATTAGTTAGCGCGAGACGCTAAGGATATAACGGCTGCTGCTCAGCGGCAGTACTTTTTGTTGGGCCGCTGACCCCCTAAAAAACTTCAAAAAAAAGCTTGCCTAGTGGCGCGATTCCCGGCATAACCTCGCCTTCGTGGGGAAACGACCTGCCCTTTGGGCATTCGCAACTGCATCGCTTCTTGTCATTTCCAGCGCAGCTCTTCGCGCGCAGGCATTGGCTCCTTCAACGTTAGATCTTGCGAGCCACGATCAGAAAAGCGCGGACGACATGGTTCAAGTGATCACGCAGGAGTCGGCGCAGGGAACCACGGATAAGCCCGTAAAAGCGATCACGAAAAAGCGGACCTTCGTGACTACGAAAAAATCGATGCAGCCTGTCAAGCAAGAGCCGACGCAAGCAATCGCTAAGGAGCCAGCGAAAGCCATTGCCAAACAACCGGCGGAAACGATGACGAAAAAGCCGATGACCGCGATGACGCAAAAGCCGGCGCAATCGATCGCTAAAGCGTCGGAGCGAGCGTTGGCGATAGAACCAGTGCGACCAATGGGTCAACAGACTGTAAGCAAAACGACACAGCCTTTCG